>NZ_CP134223.1:1853333-2471111 GCF_031599675.1 Paenibacillus pedocola
TGGATCTGTTTGATTTTGAAGGCAGCCTGATTTCCGGCCTGCAGCGGTTCGTAGGCAACAATCCGGTGATCCTTGCAGTGAACAAATGTGACCTGCTGCCGAAGGTGACGAACTGGAACAAGCTGCGTAACTGGATGCAGCAGCGCTGTAAGGAGCATGGTCTGCGGACAGCCGAAATTGTACTTGTCAGCGCCAAGCGCAATCAGGGCTTCGAACGCCTGCTGGAGACGGTTAGTGAGCTGCGCGGACAAAGGGACATCTACGTAGTTGGTGCAACGAATGTGGGCAAGTCAACGCTGATCAACCGCCTGATCTCCGATTACAGTGATCTGGAGCAGGAGCTGACGACTTCACGTTATCCCGGCACAACGCTGGATACGGTCAAAATCCCGCTGGATGACGGCCACTATATTATTGATACGCCGGGAATTGTATATCCTTGGCGTTACAGCGAGCTGGTGGAGCGGCGTGATCTTGGCGCAGTGATGCCGGAGAATCCGCTTAAGCCTGCAGTTTATCAGCTTAATGAAGGGCAGACGCTGTTCTTCGGCGGGCTGGGACGCTTTGACTTCATTCAAGGTCCGCGGCAATCCTTCACCTGCTACATCAGCACGACCCTTAAGATTCATCGTACGAAGCTCGAGCGTGCAGATTCCCTGTATCAGGACCACCGCGGCGAGCTGCTGACACCACCGGTGGCGGCAGACATGGATAAGCTTCCGCAATGGCAGCGCCATGAATTCCGGATCGGCCGCGGCAGCCAGACGGATCTGTTCATCTCAGGCCTCGGCTGGATCAAGGTAAATGGAACCGAAGGCGCAGTAGTGGCTGTTCATGTTCCGCGGGGAGTTAAGGTGCTGACCCGCCCTTCGCTGATTTAACTTTAAGTATATGCTAACAAAACTTTTAGGAGGATCGGTGCCTATGGACGGCAATCACAGAAACATGGACATGCTGCTTGGCGTCATGGGCGATCCGATCGCCCAGTCGAAATCACCGGTGATGCACACAGCAGCACTGAAAGCATTGGGCATAACGGGCGCCTATGTACCTCTGCACATCACAAGCGGTCAGCTTGGTGAAGCGGTGCAGGCGATCCGTACGCTCGGCTTCCGCGGAGTCAATGTGACGATTCCGCATAAAGTTGCAGTCATGGAGTATCTGGACAAGCTGGATGAGAGCGCGCTTGCCGGAGGTGCGGTTAATACCATTGTCAATGATGATGGTGTGCTGACCGGATATAATACCGACGGTATCGGATATGTGCGCTCACTGAAGGCGGAGGCTGTGCCGGAGCTGTCCGGCACCCGTATCCTGGTCCTCGGGGCCGGAGGTGCGGCAAGAGGCATTGTCAGCGCTTTGCTTAAAGAGAACCCGGCCTCTATCGTTATCGCTAACCGCACTGCGGACAAAGCGCAGGAGCTGGCGGCAGCATGGCAGGCTACAGGCAAAGTAACAGGCACGGCTATGGATGGGGTTGCCGGTATAATTCCGGAGGCGGATATTGTCATCAATACCACATCTGTCGGCATGTTTCCATACCCTGACGAGCTGCCTATTGACCCCGGGCTCCTGCACGGGGGGCTCGTGGTCAGCGATCTGATCTACAACCCGCTGCGTACCCGGCTGCTGGAGGAGGGCTTGCGTGCAGGCTGCACCATTCACGGAGGTCTCGGTATGTTCATATACCAGGGCGCCTATGCGTTTGAGTATTGGACAGGGCAGGCGGCTCCTACGGAGATTATGCGGCGGACGATTATAGAATGTTTTGGCGGCAGTGAAGACGAAATGGAATGACAAGTTTAGGGTAATAATATTTGTTAATTAAGGGGTTTGTTCATTTATGTTAACTGGAAAACAAAAACGTTATCTCCGCTCTTTGGCGCATCATCTTGATGCTGTATTTCAAGTCGGCAAAGGCGGCGTAAACGACCATCTGATCCGCCATATTGAAGAAGCGATTGAAAAGCGCGAGCTGATGAAAATCAGTGTGCTTAACAACAATGCGGATGATCCGAAAGAGATCGGTGCTGCCCTGGCAGAGCAATCCGGTTCCGAGCTCGTACAGGTGATCGGTAAAACCATCGTGCTCTATAAGGAATCACGCGACAACAAAACCATTGAGCTTCCGCGTTAGACTTTACTTGGAGAATAAGAGGAGGTACACCTCTTGAAAGTTGGAATTATGGGAGGAACCTTTGATCCTCTTCACATAGGTCACATGATGGCGGCAGAAGCCGCAAGGGATACGTATTCACTGGACGAAGTATGGTTCATGCCCTCGCATATCCCTCCGCATAAACATGAGGCCGGAGCTTCGGGGGCGGACCGGCTGGCGATGGTACAGAGCGCGGTAGAAGGACATGAGGCGTTCCGCATTCTGGACTGGGAAATTGTCCGGGGCGGTGTATCCTATACCATTGAGACCGTACACAGCCTGAAGGAAGCCTATCCCCAGCATGAGTTCTATTTCATCGTTGGTGCGGATATGGTGGAATACTTGCCGAAATGGCACGGGATTGAAGAGCTGGTGGGCGCACTAACCTTCATCGGTGTAGGACGCCCTGGAACACCGCTTGATCTGGCGGCACTGCCCGGCTTCATCGCCGAGAAGGTTGTGCTCGCAGATATGCCGCTGGTGGATATATCATCCACGATGCTCAGGTCACGCGCGGCAAGCGGCCGCTCAATCCGCTATATGGTGCCTGAGCAGGTATATAAATATGTGCAGAGGAGTGGATTGTATGGCCTACAGCCGCGAAGCGCTGATTGAGGCAGTCTCTGCCCAGATGCCAGACAAACGCTGGCAGCATACGCTGGGGGTAATGGAAACGTCGGTTAAGCTGGCCCGGCATTATGGCGCCGATCCCGTTCAGGCGGAAACGGCAGCTATTCTCCATGATGTAGCCAAATATTGGCCGGTGGAGAGAATGAAGGAGATCATTGAACAGAACGGGCTGTCAGCCGAGCTGCTTCAATATGACAAGCAGCTATGGCATGCTGAGGTGGGAGCATTTGTTGCGCAGCAGGAGTACGGAATTACGGACCCGGAAATCCTGGGGGCAATCCGTTACCATACTTCCGGCCGCGAAGGGATGAGCCTGCTGGAGAAGGTCGTCTGTCTGGCGGATTACATCGAGCCCGGACGGGACTTCCCGGGTGTAGACGAGATCCGGAGGCTGTCTAAGGTAAGCCTTGAAGAAGCGCTGATCGCCGGATTTGATTCCACCATCAGCCTGCTGCTGCAGAAGCGCCGGATTGTATTTCCGCTTACGATGCTGGCGCGCAACGACTTAGTAAGAATACTGGAGGATAAAATATGAGTGTACAATCAAGCAAGCTGCTGGAATTGGCCCTTAAAGCCGTTGAAGACAAAAAAGCGATGAATGTTGTGGCATTGGATTTGCGCAATGTTTCACCGATCAGTGATTATTTCATCATCTGTCATGGTAATTCAGATACCCAGGTACAGGCGATTGCTACTGAAGTGCGCAAAGTGGTTCATGAAGCCGGCGGTATGATCCGCGGGATTGAAGGCATGGATGCGGCCCGCTGGGTTCTGATGGATCTAGGGGATGTTGTCGTGCATGTGTTCCACCGCGACGAGCGTGAATACTACAACATCGAGCGTCTCTGGTCTGACGCCAAGGTTGTGGAGACGGTATGAGCCTGATTGCAGGTACTACGGTAACGCTGGAAGTATTGCGGGAAGTCTCTCCTTACGGCTACTTTCTGGGCGCAGGTGACCAGGATGTCATGCTGCATTATACAGAGCTGGTAGGCAGCAAGCCTAAGCAAGGCGACAAAGTGGAGGTATTTATCTTTTTTGATACCGAGGACCGTCTTGCCGCCACTATGAAGAAGCCTTTTCTCACTCTGGGTGAGATGGCCCTCCTGGAAGTGGCGGATATTCATCCGCGTCTGGGCTGTTTTCTGGAAATGGGACTCGGCCGCCAGCTGCTGCTGCCGATCCGGGAGCTGCCTGAACTGGTGGAGCTTCGCCCGCAGATCGGCGACAAGGTATTTGTACTGATGGAGCATGATAAGCAGGGGCGTCTGCGCGCCAAGCTGGCCGGAGAGCAGGAGCTTGCTCCGCTGGCTCTGCCGGCGCCGTCCTCGTGGATGGGGCAAACCGTTACAGCCAGAGTCTACAAGCCGCTGCAAATGGGTACATTTGTCCTCGTGGACGGGGGCGTGCTGGGATTCGGGATCATCGGAATGGTCCATTCCTCCGAGCGCAGCCGTCTGCTTCGGCTAGGCGAACAGTTTGAAGCGCGTGTCTCGCATATCCGCGAGGATGGCCGTGTCAATCTGGCCATGACCCACCGCAAGGAAGTGGGACGGGATGTGGATTCCGCAGCATTGCTGGAGTTCCTGCATTCACGCCCGGGCGGGGCGATGCCTTATTCGGATGCTACGCCGCCGGATATTATCAAGCAGCGCTTTGGCATCAGTAAGTCCGCATTCAAACGCGCCATGGGCAAGCTGATGAAGGAAGGTCTCATTACCCAGAAGGAGAACTGGACCTATCTTGCAGGGGCTGAAGAAGAGAAGGGTCCGGAACAGAATCAGGAATAGAAAGCGGTGTACGTTGTGTCTTCCTATGGGAAATTTGCTTATGTATACGACGAGCTGATGGCGGACATGCCGTATCCGGATTGGCTGACCTTTGCGGAAACCGCATGGGGCATGTACGGCAAACCCCGGACCGTGGCTGAGCTTGGCTGCGGTACGGGCAGCATCACCATTCCGCTTGCTGCGGCAGGCTATCACATGACCGGCATCGATTTATCTTCGGACATGCTGTCCGTGGCGCAGCAGAAGATGGAACGGCATCCGCAGGGACGCCGGTTTTTACGTGAGGGCAGCGTGCGCTGGATCAGACAGGACATGAAGGAGTGGGAGCTGCCGGAGCCGGTAGATGCCGTGATCTCTTTCTGTGACTGTCTGAACTATGTGCTCGAAGAGCAGGATATTCAAGCGGTTCTGGCCCGGACATACGCAGGCCTCAAAGACGGGGGGACTTTTCTGTTTGATGTCCATCATCCGAATACACTGCTCCGTTATGAGGAGGAGCAGCCTTTTGTTCTGGATGAGCCTGCCGTGTCCTATATCTGGACTTGTGAGCTGGATGTGCCGCGCCGTGAAATTGAGCATCATCTGTCTATATTCGCCCGTGAAGAGAGTGGCAGCGGCCTCTACCGCCGTTTCGAGGAGACGCATATCCAGCGCGCTTATGATCCGCAGTGGCTGACAGACGAGCTGTACAAGGCCGGATTCAGTCTCGTTAAGACGTATGCCGATTTCGAATGGATCCCGGCAGATGACAGTGCCCAGCGTCTTTTTTATGTAGCTGTGAAATAAATCTTATGTATATAGGGGTCCTTGCCTGCCGGGTGAGGGCCTTTTTGCTGTCCCGCTGACGGAGTATTGGACTATAAGGGAACCGGCCTGTACTTGCAGTACAGAGCCGGCATCTTCCAACCTTTTTACCGGTGCTCAAACAAGTCGATGGTGCCCAGTACAATATGCGCCAGACCAAAGCCAAGCACGCCGGTTGCGGCCAGCTTATATTTGCTTCCAAGAAAAGCTGCGCCGGAAGCGGAAACTACGGTACCAAGAACGGTGGGGATCAGACCTTCACGCATATGAAACACTCCTTCTCGGTGGTATGGGAGACAGGAGTTATTGTTCGTTAGCCGGCCCCGAATTATGTATCAGGAAGCAGAAGGGCTAATATGGTTTAAATGGATTTAAATAAAACGAAATAAATCAGAGCGAAAACTATCTTTTTTTACAATTTCAATTAAATATTATGATATTTTTCGAAAAGTTCTTCTCTTGGTTTTAAATCCATTTGGACTAAAAGCTCATTGTTTTCGTAAGAAAGCTGCCTTGTTTTCGTGGAATTTTCAATTATGGGCTTTGATTTACAAAAGAATTAATAAATATATGTTTTTTTAGGTCTCAGAAGTTTCTATTTGCTCTTCCAGCTGAATACATTATAACTGCCTAAAACATTTAACAAATGTGTAAAGGGAGGTTGATGCAAGGCTCTGGGAGCCGCAGGCAGCCCAAGCAGCCATAATCCGGGGATTAAAATGTATCCGTTTACACAAATGCGGGCAACAATTATTTTTCATCATACAGGAGGGTCAAGCATGAAAAACAAATGGTTCATTTCTTTGATGGTACTCTCGATGATCGTGTTTCTGGCAGGCTGCGGTAAATCTTCCTCCAATTCCTCAAGCGGGGAATCTTCTGTCCTGAACGGCGGTGCAGGGGAGAAGGCCACGGAGCTGTCGTACTGGACATTTGTAGAGCTGCATGGGCAGCATTTTGAGAAAATGCTGGAGAAATGGAACGCGGCGAATCCCGACCGCCAGATTAAGCTGAATGTAACCGTGATGCCGTACGATGATATGCATAACAAGTTATCGATTGCGGTGCAGACCGGGGTGGGTGCGCCGGATATCGCCGATATCGAGCTGGGCAAATTTCCGGATTTCCTGGCGGGAGATCCGCAGCTTGAACCGCTGAACGATGTGGCGGAGCCGTACAAGGGCACGGTTGTCCAATCCCAGCTCGACCTCTACAGCAAGAATGGCAATATTTATGGATTATCCACGCATGTAGGAGCAACGGTTGCCTTTTACAATACAGAAATCCTCGAACAGGCCGGGGTGGATTACAAGACTATCGTAACCTGGGAGGATTTCAAGAAGGCCGGCATCCAGGTATATGAAAAAACCGGCAAATATATGGGCACCGCCGACACCAGTGCGACCTGGCAGGCTTCTCTGCTCTTAGCGCAGCAGAATTCCGACTTCACCGATGCTGACGGGAAACCGCAGGTCAATACGCCAGAAATGGTAAGAGCGCTGACGATGCTGAAGGATCTGCAGGACAACAATGTAATCTCCACAATTGCCGGCGGACAGCCGGATACAGAAGAAGCTTACGGTGAGTTCAACTCCGGCAACTACGCAACCGCCTTCATGCCGCTGTGGCAAATGTCCCGGTATACCAATTACATGAAGGACCTGAGCGGCAAAATCGCCATCGCTCCGCTTCCTGTTCTTGAAAAAGGGATGCACAGATCGTACGGCGGCGGCGGTACCGGTACGGTGGTCACCAAGACAGCCAAGGATGTACAGCTGGCTAAGGATTTTATCGCCTATGCCAAACTGTCGCTGGATGCGAACATTGAAATCTGGAACACGCTCGGTTTTGACCCGATCAATATGAGTGTCTGGGATATGAAAGAGGTAACCCATAATCCGGACAATCAATTCGTCAAATATTTTGTAAACAACCCGTTTGATGTGCTGAATGAAATCCGGGAGGAAATTAATCTGATTAGATCCACCTCTGCTTCGCCGACGATCAACAATGTGCTGTGCACCGTAACCTTAAATGAAATATTCGAGGACGGGAAGGACATACAGAAGGCGCTGGATGATGCCCAGACACAGATTGAACAAGAACTGAAGTAGTAGCGGGTACGGTTACTTTCAGAGCTGTCCAACCCGTGGGCAGCTCTATTCAAAAGGAGCAGAAGCCATGATCAAGAACTTCTTATATTCGCAAAAGGTTGCTCCCTACGTGTTCGTGCTGCCTTTTGTGCTTGTATTCATTATCTTCTGGGTCTATCCGCTGCTGAGTTCCTTCGGCATGAGCTTTCAGAAGGTGACGCTTGGCCAGGAAGCACATTTTATTGGCGCGGATAACTACACAAAACTGATGGGGGATACTATCTTTTTCAAAGCGGTACGCAACAGTGCAGTATATATGCTACTGACGCTGGTGATTCTGATCCCGTTCCCGATGCTGTTCGCCGTGCTGATTAATAACAAATCAATGTGGGCCCGGGAATTTTTCAAATCCGCCTTCTTCTTTCCAGCGCTGACCTCTGTAGTTGTGGCTGGAACCATCTTCCGCCTGATGTTCGGTGAGATGGAAGGCTCTCTGATCAACAGCATACTGGGTGTGTTTGGTGTAGAGCCGGTGAAATTTCTAAAAGGACAGACTACCGGCTTCATCGCCCTGGTGGCGCTGGCGACCTGGCGGTGGATGGGTGTGAATATGCTCTATTTCTTATCGGGGCTCAAAAATATTCCGGATGATTACTATGAAGCGGCCTCTATCGACGGAGCTTCCGCCTTCCAGCGCTTCACCCGTATTACCGTCCCGTTGCTGAAGCCGACGACAATCTATGTGCTGACAATCAGCATTTATGCCGGCCTTGCGATGTTTATTGAGAGCATGATGCTGTGGAACGGCAATAACTCCCCGAAAAATATCGGTTTAACCATCGTCGGCTATCTCTACCGGCAGGGGATTGAGAAAAATAATCTGGGATACGCGGCTGCGGTCGGCATTGTGCTGCTGCTCATCACCATGGTGATAAATCTGACGCAACTCGCCTTCAGCGGCATGTTTAAGAAGGAGGAGGATTAGGAGATGAAGACAGGGAGCATCCGGAAAACCATCCTCTTTGCTTTTTTTAGCGTGCTGTGCCTCCTGATCCTGGTGCCTTTCTATGCGGTGACCATCGCTTCATTTAAACCCGGCGAAGATCTGATCCGGTATGGCCTCAACCTCAGATTCAACCTTTCGGCGATGAGCTTTGATAATTTTGTTTTTCTGTTTACCGGGGAGCATGCCTACTTTACCTGGTTTTTCAATTCGCTGCTGCTGACAGTGGTACAGGTTGTGGTGACGCTGCTGGTCAGTGCCACGGTAGCCTACGGTTTTTCAGCCTATGAATTCAGGGGCAAAACCTTGCTGTTTATCTGCGTGCTGCTCATTATGATGGTGCCGTTTGAAATTCTGCTGCTGCCGCTGTATACATTAACCTTCAACATGGGGCTGATGAACAGCTATTCTGCGATTATTTTGCCGGGTGTGGCCAGCGCAGCGACCATCTTTTTCTTCAGGCAATATTTACGGGGGATTCCGAAGGAAATGATCGCTGCCGGCCGTGTGGATGGTGCGAATGAATATGCGATTTATGTACGCCTGATTCTGCCGGTGATGAAGCCGTCCTTTGCGGCGATGGCGATCCTGAACGGGATGAACAGCTGGAATAATTTCCTTTGGCCGTTTATGGTGCTGAGTGATGAGAACAAGTACACACTGCCGATTGGCCTGAAGACACTGCTTACTCCATACGGCAACAACTATGATCTGCTGATTGTCGGCTCGTTTTTCTCCATCCTGCCGATTCTGGCCTTATTCCTCGGCTTTCAGAAGTACTTTATTGACGGAATGACGGCAGGTGCGGTGAAGGGATGAGTTCAAATAAATTATCAAACTAAAAAGCAAACCTCCATTGCCGGAGGTTTGCTTTTTGGTGTATAGAAAGCTATTCAATAGATGAAGAGGTGAGGCGGCTGCCCGCTTCTTCAACTTCATGGACGTTGTAGAGTACCCGGGCCAGCAGGTCCTGGCTGTAGTTGCCAAAATGCTTACCGTAAATGGTCAGCCCGCGTTTGTTGACCGGCTTGTCGGTAACGGCAATGCGGAAGGTCAGCTCGCTTTTGTAGTCCAGTTTAATATCGTCCAGTGTAATGTCAGAAATGCGGCAGCCGTCGATGAAGCTTCCTTCATTGTTAATCCGGATCAGCTTAAGCATGCCGTACTGATTCAAGTGAGGCGGCCACCAGTCAGGATTGAACGTGCCGCGCTGGTCGCCGAAGTCTCCGGGACTGGTCCAGTATCCGATCTCAATCCCGTTCACATAAAAGTACAGGTCGGAAGGATAGTTGTCGTTGAACCCGGGAGCTTCGGAACCGATTTCCATAGAGAACTGAATCTCACGGAAGGTCTGGTTTGCCTTCAGATAGTTCGGAATGCGGTATTCCAGGAAACCTTCCGCCATCCAGATAATCTCTGAATCAATCCGCTGAGGATCGGCGAAGTAACGGGGCTCGTCGAAGTCACCGATAATGCTGTCTTTGGTAGCCAGACCACAGGTTGGAACTGCCTGATAGTTGCTGTAATGCCCAACCTGGATTTCAACCTCATAAAGGTTGTCGACATCCTTGCTGCGCAGATCGACCATCAGTTTATCCTTATTTAAGTAACATACCTTCTGGATGCCGTGTTTGCCTACTGAAGTATTGATTTCGATGAGGCCGCTTTCCTCCAGCTTCTTAATATGCATGGTGATGGCGCCATTGCTGAGATTCAGCTTCTTGGCAATTTCATTCAGGTTAAGTGCCTGATTAGTGGCTAGTAATTCCAGAATTTGAATCCGGATTTCAGAGCTAAGCGCTTTGAAAATTTCAATGCCACTCATTAAATCTTTGATATAAATCATATCAAACCTTCTTCCGCAGACGTCGTAAAATAACTATTTTATAAAATTATAAACTAATTGAGGTAAAAAGGAAAGCTTTCTTCCTTTATTTGTGATAAACAATTAAATTTGAGCTATTATTAATTGAAATAATTGTTTTACTTTAGATTAATATGAATATAGTTTTATGATTTCTTGCAAAAATACCTACTTTTTTTCTGAAAAGGCCTATATTTAAGGTTTGTTTTGAAGAGTTATAAATAGATTTATACTTTTATGTTTACAACCTAGCTTATATATGTTATTTTATATCTGTAAGCGAATACATTCAAATGTTTTTTAACTAATTAATGAATATGTGAAATGGATGGTGGTCACATTGACGTCAGACACCCTAAGAGCAACGCTTATCGCCGATAAGTCATTTGTTATCGCCGAAGTGGACAAGCGTATTTACGGCTCATTCATAGAACATTTGGGGCGGGCGGTCTATGGCGGTATTTACGAGCCGGGTCATACTGCTGCGGATTCTCTCGGCTTCCGGGGCGATGTGAAAGCGCTGGTTAAGGAACTGAATGTACCGATTATACGTTATCCCGGCGGTAATTTTGTATCCGGATATAACTGGGAAGACGGGGTAGGACCTGTAGAACACCGTCCCAGACGGCTGGAGCTGGCCTGGAGAACGGTCGAACCGAATGAGGTAGGCACGAATGAGTTCATGGAATGGGCCAAAGAGGTCGGCTCAGAAGTAATGATGGCAGTGAATCTCGGAACACGGGGTGTTGATGCGGCCCGTAATCTGCTGGAATACTGTAATCATCCCGGTGGTACATACTGGAGTGATCTCCGGCGGCAGCACGGTGTAGCACAGCCGCATAAGATCAAGACCTGGTGTCTGGGCAACGAGATGGACGGGCCTTGGCAGATCGGACAGAAGACGGCTGCCGAATACGGACGGCTAGCTTACGAGACGGGCAAGGCGATGCGCCTGGTCGATCCGGACATCGAGCTTGTCTCCTGCGGAAGCTCCAGCTCGGCAATGCCAACCTTCCCGGAATGGGAAGCAGTAACACTGGAACATACTTATGACGTTGCCGATTATGTTTCCCTGCATCAATATTATGGAAACCGCGACAACGATTCCGCCAATTTCCTGGCACGCAGTATGGACCTGGAGCATTTTATCCGCACCGTAACGGCCACCTGCGATTATATCAAAGCAAAGAAACGCAGTAAGAAGACCATGTATCTCAGCTTTGACGAATGGAATGTCTGGTATCATTCTAATGAATCCGATACCAAGATTGAGCCTTGGACCATAGGGCCGGCGCAGCTTGAGGATCATTACAATTTTGAGGACGCGCTCCTGATTGGCAGCATGCTGATTACTTTTCTCCGGCATGCAGACCGGGTGAAGATGGCTTGCCTGGCTCAACTGGTGAATGTCATCGCTCCGATTATGACGGAAGCGGGCGGAGCGGCCTGGAAGCAGACGATTTTCTATCCTTATCTTCACGCTTCGACATATGGAAGGGGCCTTTCGCTTCAGCCGATTGTCAATTCTCCTAAATATGATGCGCAGGATTATACAGATGTCCCTTACCTGGACAGCGCAATCGTATACAATGAAGAAAGTGACGAGCTGACAATCTTCGCTATTAACCGACATCTGGAAGAAGCACTGGAGCTGAAATGCGATGTGCGCGGATTTGAAGGGTACCGTCTGATTGAGCATATCGTGCTTCATCACGACGACCTGAAAGCGGTTAATACCGCACAGGAGCAGATTGTTAAGCCAAGGCAAGCATCAGGTACTGAATGCAAGGACGGATATGTTGAAACTCTTTTGACTAAAGCGTCCTGGAATGTCATTCGTCTGGGCAAGGCGGCAGTAAACAGCTGACCCGTCCGGAACTAAGCTAGAGTTAATTGTTTGCAAAAACATTTTTGTAGATGATTTACTAATTTTTAATCATTTAGGAGGAGAAAGTATTGAATAAAAAGTGGGGTTTATCAGCATTAGCACTTGTTCTATCCTTATCTACGGTATTGGCGGGCTGCGGGAACGATGACAAAAAGACAATTACGTTCTGGACGCCGCTGACAGGTGATGACGGTGCTTATATGGATCAGTTGGTCAAAGACTATAATGCAACTAATCCGGAAATTAAAGTGAAGCATGTCATTACAGCAGATATGTATACAAAGGTTTCCACCGTGCTCAACTCCGGTAAAGGCGTGCCAGACCTGGCAATTATCCACGCTGACCGTGTACCGGGCTTTGTAAAGCAAGGTCAATTGGAGCCTATGACTGCCGTAACTTCAGCGCAGCCTGAAATCAAGGAAGAAAACTACCTGCCGCAGGCATGGAATACAGGAAATATTGACGGAACCCAGTACACTGTACCGCTCGATATCCACAGTAACGTAATGTACTACAATAAAGATTTGCTCAAGAAGTATGGAGTGGAATCCTTCCTTGACGATAACGTGGTAACTATTGATGAAATGCTCTCCCTGCAGGGAAAATTGGATGAAGGCGATTATGTTGTCAATGATGCCTTACTTGGCTGGGTTATTCTGGGACAAATTCAGAACCTTGGCGGAGATATCCAGGAGAACGGCAAACCTGCTGTAAATACACCGGTTATGAAGGAAGCCTTTGAAGATGTTAAAAAAATCAACGATGCCGGCCTGATGACACCGTTTGGTGAAGACGGCTACCTGATGTTCCAATCCGGGAACGTATTGTTCTCCACAGACGGTACTTGGAGCTCCACTGCACATGCCAAAGTGGAAGGCCTGAACTTCGGAGTTACCAACGTCTATTCCGCAACACCTGACAAGTTCACTAACAGATCCTCTTCCCACTTATTCGCAATGCTGAAGAACAAAAACAGATCTGAAGAAAAAGTAGCCGGAATCGGCGCCTTCCTTGAGTTCATCCGTGAGAATTCCATGGAATGGGCGAAAGCAGGACAGACTGTAGCAAGTAAACAGGTTATCGAGAACCCTGAATATAAGAACTACATGCAATCCTTCTTCACCTCCGATGAAAAAGAAATCCAATCCCTGTACATCTACACTTATGAATACTACCCGTACATTGCAGAAGCCGTTGATACCTATTGCGGAGATATCGTCCGCGGCAATGTAGATATCGATGAAACGCTGGCTACCATGCAGAAATTCGTAGAAGACAAAATTGCCGAAGGAACAAGCGGCGAAGCGAAGTAAAACGTAAGGGGAAATGATTGTATAGAGCAATGTGCCATTCATGGCACATTGCTTTATGCCAAAGGAGAAAAGATTGCCTATGAAAAAGAAACTAAATTTGGCGCCTGTTTTCTTTGTAGGTCCACATGTCATCTTATTCATTGTATTTATTTTACTGCCGACAATATACGGGATTTATGCGTCGTTCACCAAATGGAATCTGATGAATGATCCGGTCTGGGTTGGCCTCGACAATTACAAGACCATTCTTTTTGATAATGGATCTACCTTTCATACGCAGTTTAACAACGGCCTGAAGAATACGCTGTTATTCGTTGTCCTCAGTGTACCGCTGCTAATTGTGCTCCCGCTGCTGATTGCAGTTGCGCTAGAACACAAGAAAGTGAAGGGGAAAAGCTTGATTCAGGCGATTCTGTATGTTCCGGGCCTGATTTCCATCTCGGCGGGAGCTTTGATCTGGCTGCTGCTCTTCAACAAACAGCTAGGGATGGCCGGCAATGTATTCGGTTCCGATGTATCCTGGCCGACCCACCAGCCTTATGCCTGGATTCTGATTATTATCATTACGATCTGGGGCGGCGTCGGGGGCAACCTGATTATTTACCGTGCTTCGATCAGCGGTGTAGCCCAGGATCTATATGAATCGGCAGAAA
Source organism: Paenibacillus pedocola (assembly GCF_031599675.1). Lineage (NCBI taxonomy): Bacteria > Bacillati > Bacillota > Bacilli > Caryophanales > Paenibacillaceae > Paenibacillus > Paenibacillus pedocola. Next base: position 1,867,530 of record NZ_CP134223.1, read on the forward strand.
TGGACGGAGCAGGACCGATCCGCAGATTTGCGAGTATCACTTTGCCTTCGATTCGTTTCCCGCTCGTCTATACCTTTGTTATGACTACTGCAGGAGCCTTTAACGTCTTCGGCCAGCCGCTTATGATGACAGACGGCGGTCCGCGCCAGAGCACGCATGTACTGATGATGTATATCCGCCAGCTCGCATTCGGTAACGGCGAGTCTATTGCGGGGATGGCTTCGGCGATGGCGGTACTCTTGGGACTGGTTATTTTGCTTATTTCAGCCCTCCAGTATTATGTGATGAACCGGAATGCAGCGTAGTCTTGGATAAGACTATGGATCAAGCAGCGAAATTGAAAAGGCAGGTGTACCCGCATGGCAAACCAAATGGCTGGGCAATTGGATAAAGGTCCGCTTGTAAAGGGACAGCATGTAGACAAAAGAAAAGGATCAGGCATTAGCATCTCAAAATATATCTCTTATCTGTTCCTGATTATACTGTGTGTAATTTGGATCGTCCCTGTCGTCTTCGGCATCACAACTTCCTTCCGGTCACAGACCGAGGTTGTCAGCTCAGGGTTCAGAATGTTTCCGAAAGAATGGATCCTTGAAAACTATGTAGCGATTTTGGAGAACACTTCAACGGCTCCTATCCTGCGTTGGCTCATGAACTCTTTGTTTATAGCAACAATGCATACCCTGCTCGTAGTTATTGTGATCTCCATAACCGGTTACGGCTACTCCCGCATGAAGTTCAAAGGAAGAGATACACTCTTTTTCACCCTGCTGGGTATTTCCTTTTTCCCGGGTGTCGTGAACCTGATTCCTTCCTACAAAATCATTGATGCTCTAGGCTGGGTTAACACCTCCTGGGCGATGATTATTCCCGGACTGGCTGGTATGGGAAATCTATTCCTGGTCCGGCAATTTATGAATGGTATTCCAAAGGAACTCGATGAATCGGCTCATGTGGATGGTGCAGGCCATTTCCGTATTTATGCCTCGATCATTGTACCGCTGATGAAACCGATTCTGATTGTATGCGGACTGTTCTCGTTCACCGGATCGTGGAATGACTTCCTCTGGCCGGTCATCGTATTTACAGATGTAGACAAAATGCCAGTTACAGCGGGACTCTTGCTGCTGCAGGATATTTACGGAAACTACCGGATGATCGGGCAGTTGATGGGCTCGGCGATTCTGGCAATTATTCCTACACTGCTGCTGTTCTTGTTCGCACAGAAGTACTTTGTACAATCCATTAATCTGAATTCAGGGATAAAGGGCTAAATAGAAAGCTTACCCAAGGAGAGAGAAACTATGACTGCAAAGCTTGTAATCAATGCCGATCTTCCTAAAAGTAAAATCAACAAAAATATATACGGGCATTTCGCCGAGCATCTGGGCAGATGTATTTATGAAGGCATATGGGTAGGCGAGGATTCGCCGATCCCGAACACGGACGGCATTCGTAATGATGTGGTCGAAGCGCTGAAAAAGCTGAACATACCGGTGCTGCGCTGGCCGGGCGGCTGTTTTGCCGATGAGTATCACTGGAAAGACGGGATTGGTCCCAAGGAAAGCCGCAAGCGGATGGTTAATACCCACTGGGGCGGTGTAGTCGAGAACAACCATTTCGGAACGCATGAGTTTTTCCGCCTGTGCGAGCTGCTGGAATGCGAGCCTTATATTTGCGGCAACGTCGGCAGCGGTACGGTTCAGGAGATGTCGGAGTGGGTCGAGTATATGACCTTTGACGGCGAATCCCCGATGGCTGCCTGGCGGCAGGAGAACGGGCAGGAGAAGCCGTGGGCGCTGAAATATTTCGGCGTCGGCAATGAGAACTGGGGCTGCGGCGGCAATATGCGTCCGGAATATTACGCTGACTTGTACCGGCGTTATCAGACCTATGTCAGAAACTATGGCGACAACCGGCTCTACAAGATTGCCGGGGGAGCGAATGTTGATGATTATAACTGGACGGAAGTAGTCATGCGGGAAGCGGGCAAAATGATGGACGGACTCAGCCTGCATTCCTATACCATTCCCGGCAGTTGGGAAGAAAAACGCCAATCGCTCGGGTTCGATGAAGCCGAATGGATCGAAACGATGCAGAAATCACTTCACATGGACGAGCTCATTACCCGTCACTCGGCAATTATGGATAAATATGATCCGGAGCAGCGGGTAGGATTGATTATAGATGAGTGGGGAACCTGGTTCCTGAGCGAACCGGGAACGAATCCCGGATTCCTCTATCAGCAGAACACACTTAGAGATGCGCTGGTTGCAGGCATCCACCTGAATATTTTCCACAATCACAGCAGCCGGGTGCAGATGACGAACATTGCCCAAATGGTCAATGTGCTGCAGGCGCTGATTCTGACAGAAGGCGACAAGCTGCTGCTTACGCCTACCTATCATGTATTTGAGATGTACAAGGTGCACCAGGATAATGAACTGCTGGAGGTTGCGTTCGAGAGCCCGCTCTACACATACGGCGGGGTTACGATACCGCAGCTTAGCATTTCTGCGTCCCGTGACAAGGAAGGCAAAATCTATGTCTCGATCTGCAACCTGAGCCATGAGGCTGATGCCAGCCTAAGCTTTGCTGTCAGAGGCACTGGTGCCAGCCGGGTATCCGGACAGATCCTGACGCATGCAGAGCTTGGGGCACATAACACATTCGAAACACCGGATACTGTAGCGCCTGTTGCCTACGAGCAGGCAGAGCTGAAGGATGGCATTCTGAATTGTACCCTTCCGCCGGCGTCTGTAGTTGTACTTACACTGGAATAGGAATCGATCTTTGATAGACCAAAGGAGCAACGATATGAGCACGAACAAAGAATACAGCAATCCGCTTGTGGAGCAGCGCGCGGATCCTTGGGTATATAAACACACAGACGGTTATTACTACTTCACCGCTTCCGTACCGGAATACGACCGGATTGAGGTTCGCAGAGCGGAGACGATTGAAGGACTCAGAGATGCAGCACCGGTTGTTGCCTGGCGCAAATATGAAACGGGACCGCTTAGTGCTAATATCTGGGCTCCCGAAATCCATTATATCGCCGGCAAATGGTATATTTATTTCGCTGCAGCCCGGACCACAGAAACCAATGACGGACTGTTCGACCACCGGATGTTTGTGCTGGAGAATGAATCGCCGAACCCGCTGGAAGGCAGCTGGACCGAGAAGGGCCAGCTGAAGACAGCCTGGGAATCTTTTGCCCTGGATGCAACTACCTTCGAGCATAACGGTGTCCTCTATTATGTATGGGCACAGAAGGATCCGGAGATTCCGGGGAATTCCAATCTGTACATTTCTGAAATGAGTAGCCCCTGGACCCTGACCGGACGGCAGACGATGATCGCTACACCGGAGTATGAATGGGAAAAGATCGGCTTCAGCGTGAATGAAGGAGCAGCCGTGCTGAAAAGAAACGGACGGATCTTTATCAGCTTCTCGGCCAGTGCTACCGATTTCAATTACTGCATGGGTCTGCTGACTGCCGATGAGGACAGCGATCTGCTGGATGCCGCCTCCTGGAAGAAGCATCCGGAGCCGGTGTTCAAGACCAGTCAAGAAACCGGACAATACGGTCCGGGTCATAACAGCTTCACTGTCAATGAGCATGGCGAAGATGTGCTAATCTATCATGCCCGCAATTATAAGGAAATTACCGGAGATCCGCTGTATGACCCGAACCGCCACACCCGTGCCCAGGTACTGGGCTGGAACGAAGACGGTACGCCGGATTTCGGCGTACCGGTGAAGGACAGCCGGAAGTAGGTTTTAGGAAAACAGGACTAATTTATTCAGGAACAGCGGCAGTCATGGACTAGGAAGTCCTTGGCTGCCGCTGTTTTGTTGTAGTAGGCTTCGATGAAATTAGGTGGAGTTACTTCTGAAAAATGTAAACAACTCAAACAATATAAATAGGCTATTCATTTAAAATTTTAACTTCAAAGACAATATAATGGGTTAATATTGGAATTGTCTATGAAAAGTCAATAAGAAATAAATATTTAATAAATGGAGGGATGATATTGGATTACAAGAATTGGATGTATGTAACGACGGGAATTCATAATCGTAAACTGCGAAATATTTGTCTGCCTGCATCGCATGATTCCGGTACCTATAATTTGAGTCATACATTAACCCCTGATCCGAACCCCGAACTGAAAAAAGCACTCGACATTGTCCAGAAAATCGCAAAAGATATGGATAAAATACCGGGAATCGGGAAAATCATAAACCCCTTCGCCTGGGTACAGGATGCTATCGTTCCGGCGATCAAAGGGGTGTCCACCGCTACTACCCGCAGCATTGGACAGCAATTGTCTGACGGGATCCGAAGTTTGGATCTGAGAGTATATTACAACGCCGGCGATAAACAATTTTATACCTATCATGGGCTTATGGGCACCAGAATAACCGACATCCTGAATGATATCTTGACTTTTTTAAAATCTACATCTGGAGAGATTGTCTTCGTGACAATGGGACATTTCAAATGCTTTGAGGATAAGCAGTACACTGATTTTTCGAACTTGGTCAAGCAGACATTAGGAGACTACGCCTATACAAGAAAGAACGATCTTTCGAACCGGATCATGAACGATCCGTTCGATAATACCTACACCGAAATTATTAATCAATCCGGTAGCGCAAAATCGAGGGTCATCCTGGTGAACGATAAATCGGAAGATCCTGTGTTCTGGCCTAAAACCTACAGTCCTCCTGATAACAATAAAAATAATAATACGCTTTACGGGTATTACACCGATACCAATAAATTAGATTATATGTTAAACGAACAGTACTCCAACTTCCAAAATGCTAACCGTGACAAGCCGTTCGCGCTCTATATGACATTGACTCCAAATGAATCGGACGTCACTCACATTATCATTTCCAGTCTTGCATCCGCCATTGCCAAACTTGCTGCCGGTTTACTACTAAACCCGATCACATTCTCAGTGGGAACGGCCTTGGAGGGCGTTGCCGCTGGTCTTGCAATCTATAACGCTACGCTGGACTGGAAGACTTTGAAAAAGCTGAGTTGGAAAGTCGACTCGGATATCGAAAAATTAATGGTAAACCATTTTTTAGCTTCTTTTCAGGGAAACAATCCGATCTCGTTTATTTACCTGGATTATTACGAAACGACAGACATCGTCCATTTTGCTATCAATCTCAGCCTGAACAAGTACTACAAGTGGTATGGAAACGAGCGTATATCCGCTGTTTCAGGGATTTCCCCGGAGTCCAATTTGTCACCAGCCTTAGCATCTTACAACACTCAAATGCACATGGTGTTTAAGGGAGCGCATTCCAACGACCTTTGCCAAGCCGTATTCAACGGTAGCCAGTGGACCGGAAATGTCAAAATTTCCTCAATCTCAGGCATTTCTCCGGAGTCAGGTCTAAGCCCTGCCTTAGCGGTATTCGGAGATAAACTGTATATGGTTTTCAAAGGAGCACATTCTAACGATCTATGCCAAGCTGTTTTCGATGGTAGCCAGTGGACCGGAAATGTCAAAATCTCCTCGATCTCGGGCATCTCCCCGAATTCGAATGTTAGCCCGGCCTTAGTCACTTTCAGAGACAAGCTGTATATGGTTTTTAAAGGAGCACATTCTAACGATCTATGCCAAGCTGTTTTTGACGGTAATCAGTGGGCCGGTAATGTAAAAATTTCTTCGATTTCAAGAATTACTCCAGAATCCACCTGTACACCAGCTTTGGCGGTATTCGGTGATAAACTGTACATGGTTTATAAGGGGGCGCATTCTAATGACCTGTGCCAAGCTATTTTCGATGGTAGCGAGTGGACTGGGAATGTGAGTATTTCCTCCATCTCTGATATTTCTCCACAATCGGACAGCAGTCCAGCCTTGACGGCTTTCAGCGATAACCTGTACTTGGTCTACAAAGGAGCCAATTCCAGCGACACTTATCAAGCCGTCTTTGACGGCAGTGGGTGGATGGGGGACGTAAAACTTTCAGATATATCGGATATATCTCCGGCGTCCGACCACAGGCCTTCCCTGTCTGCCTTGGACGAAAAGCTGTTTATGGTCTACAAAGGTTCCGGGTCCAACGATATTTACGAGAGCATAATGGAAGCTATTAAATTTGGATGAAAATGATTTTTGCAGCCGCCATCGTTATTCATGAATAATTTCCCTCCCCATACAAACACTAGGTGAAAAGGGGAGGCTGATGCTTCATGTGTCAACGTTTTTCTATGGCTGCGGAGCTGCCGGAGGTTCAGGAGCATTTTCAGATTGATCGTGTGATGTACTACTATAAAAACCGTTATAACATTAGTCCCACGCAGCATACGCCAGTCGTGCTACAGCAGAACGGGGTGCGGATACTTGATGAATTTCGCTGGGGATTCATTCCTTACTGGGGGAAAGACGCAATCAATGCGGACCTCAGGAATGTGCATCAGAATTCGAGCTACCGCAAAATGGTGGACAAGCAGCGGTGCGTGATTCCGTGCAACGGGTTTTACTATTGGAAAAAAGAAGGAAAGAAGGAATATCCGGTGCGGGTGATCATGAAGAACGGCAGCATGTTCGGGGTGGCCGGTCTGTACGAAATTTGGCGGGATACGCGAGGGGAACCGCTCCGCACTTGTACCCTGGTCATGACGGATGCCAACCCGCTCATTGGGGAATTTGAGAGCCGGATGCCTGCGATTCTGTCCCGGGAGAACATGGCCCGATGGCTCGACGAGAATACGAACGATCTGGATGCCCTCGATCCGATTCTGCGTCCCCATGTGACTGAAGAGATGCACGCGTATGCGGTGACGCCATTGATTGATAATGATGAGCATGACACCGATGAATGCATCCGTGAGTGGGATCTGAAGCGGCCGCTCGTTAAACGCTTATATTAAACAGATCATGAAGCGGTAAAAAATTAATAATGTCCCGGCTACCCTTGAAGAGGCGGCCGGGACATTTTTTTGTTGCAGCAGTCTGCTCCTTACTCATAGAACAGCAGCCGCTTGGCGTAAGCGTTGCGGAAGTCGGTGGGTGTCAGGCCGACAATTTTCTTAAACGATTTCATGAAATTATGGCAGTCCTTATAGCCAAGCTGCAGCGATACCTCGCTGATATTCTGGTTGGTGTCGGACAGCAGGAACTTTGCCAGCTCCATCTTCTGCTGGAGAATGTACTGCTTGAGCGAGATCCCGGAGATCGTGGTGAACAGATGGGATAGATACTTCTCGTTATATCCGAAATAAGCAGCGATCTGCGATACCTTGATATGCTCGCTCCGGCTCCATTTGATATAGTCCACAATATCGTTGTACAGCTGCTCCTGCTTCGTTTTCTTGACCGGATTATGTTCGTTCTGGAACACCTGGTTATACAGCTCGCACAGAATGACTGTCGCCATATAATTGTTCAGTGTTTTCTGATTATAGCCTTTCACTGAATCCTGCAGCTGCTTCATCATGACGATGATCTTCTCCAGGCTTTTTAGGCTTCCATACTGCGGCAGCAGCAGCTTGTTGTCTTCCCTGTTCAGCGTGTGCCCGGTGACATCGGTGATTTTGATTCCGTCCGGGGAATTGAAATGGAGCCAGTAAAAGCTGCAGTTCGAAGATTGATATCCATATTGCTTAGTATATGGAGGAAGCAGCAGGTACTCCCCCTTAGAGACGGTAAAATATGTTGTGTCACCCGCCAGGTAAAGCACACCCTCGGTCATAACGATCAGCTCATAATCTTGCAGAATCCGGCTCAAGTGAATCCAATCGGAAGACGGGGCCACGAATTTGCCTGTGATCTCAAAGTCGACAGGCATATCTACGATCAGCTCAAAAGCAACCATATGCATGTCCCCTTTTTTTCTGACGTTAATACACTTCTAGTTACTCCTATTATTAATTAAAGAGTATTTGAAGTAAAGCCGCTTACTCCTTGGAAATTGGTGAAGAAGGGTTGCGCGGCATGTCCGTTCATAAACCTAATAAAATAAAAACGCTTCTGTCCAAACCTTTGGCGTAGTTTCTTACAAAAATGATTAAGGGGCTACCCCGTAGTAGATGAAACTACTACGGGGTAGCCCCTGTTCAATGATTAGCAAGGTTAAATTTATGGAGTGTATTGCTGCACAATTGAAGTGATTTCGCCGTTCTCCATTGTCAGGTGGTAAGGCGACTGGCTGAGGTCAAACACATCGGTTTTGGCGAACTCTGCAGCAAACTTCTGTAAGCTAATGCTTTCGTTCCAGCTAATGTCGAGATCCTCAATCTTGCCGGTATGGTCGTAGATTTGCATGGTTACTGCGGCGTTATCCGCTACCTGATATGTGGTCAGCTGAGTGCTGTCATTCACGATATAGTAATCATCCAGCGCCCCGCCGATTTCTGCAGCGGCTTCCGGCTCCCGCTCGGCAAAGACGCGGTCGGCATCGACACCTTCATACCATTCAATAGGATCGGCTGTTAGCGTTAGCTTGCCGTCAGCAGCCGGCTGAAGCGCATGAATGTACACGGTAAGGTGTTCGATCTTTGCTCCGCCCTGTGCTTCTGCACGAGTTCCTGCTGTACTTGCCGTAGTGACGAGGGAAAGGAACAGCAGAACCAGCACAGGCAGTAAATACATGGATTTTTTAGTAAACATCTTTCGTTTTCCCCCTTGGCATGATTTGACACGGAATTTCGCTGATACTCTTTCTTTACCCTCCGCCATATTTCTCAAACGGGGGATGTACCCTTATTAACGTTAATTCGCCGGAAATGTTGCAAATAATTTTGCGTACAGCCCGGTTTGTAAAAAGAAAACTCCCAGGGCATATTAAAATATCCAAATAACAGCTCGGAGGTGACTGGCAGATGGCAAACATATGGCGGATTTATATGAACGACTGGCGGAATTTATTCAAGGTTCCTGTGGCGGTACTGTTGATATTCGCCCTTGTCGTGCTGCCTTCTGTCTATGATTGGGTGAATGTCGCTGCGGTATGGGACCCTTACAGCAATACCTCCGGAATCCGGATCGCCGTATCCAGCCTGGATGAAGGGGCGGAGGTTCAGGGCAAGAGCTTCAACATCGGCGAAGAGGTGCTGGCCAGCCTGCAGAACAATCGCTCGCTGGGCTGGACCTTCACGGATTCCGCAGCTGCAGTGGCCGGAGTCAAGCGCGGAGATTATTATGCCAGCATAATCATTCCTGCCGACTTCTCACGGCGGATGGCGGGAATTCTGGAAGGGAAGCTGGTAAAGCCGGAAGTGGAATATACCGTCAATGAGAAAATAAATGCAATCGCGCCAAAGATCACCGGTAAAGGGGCATCAGCGGTCACTGCACAGATCAGTGAGAAGTTCACGGAGACGATCAGCAGTACAGTGCTCACCGCCTTAAGCGCGATCGATCAGGAATTCCAGTCCGAGCTGCCGGTTATCCGCAGAGTAGAGCAGGGCTTGTTCAAGCTGGAGGCCAGCCTGCCGGAGATTGACAAGGCGGGCAAGCTGGTGCTGAAGCTCCAGCAGAACTGGCCGGAGATTGCTTCGTCTGCCGGGCGGATTGTATCTCTGCAGGACAAGCTGCCGGCTGTAGAGCAGGCCGGTGCGGCGGCGGAGACGCTTGACGCGCATTGGGGGCAGATCAGTGAAGCCGCCACCCGCCTGCAGAACCTGGAGAGCAAGCTGCCGGAGCTAGAACGCGCCGCAAGGCTAGTAACGGAGCTGGACAGCCACTTCGGCCAGGTGGAGGCTGTGCTGGACCGGGCTTCCGTAAGACTCACGGAAGCCGGTTCGGTTGTGAATGCGGCGGCGGAGGCACTGCCGCAGGCGGACCGGCTGGCTGCCGCCGGAAGCAGCTTCGGCCAGGAACTGGAGCAGTTCCTGGAGCGCAGCAGCACGGCTTTTGCGGCCGTGCCGGGGGCAGTGCAGCAGAATCTCTATCTGCTGCAGCAGACCGGAGACGCGGCAGCACAGCTTGCCGCGCAGCTGCAGACCGGCGCCGGGCAGCAGCGCGCAAGCCAGCTGGAGCTGGCTTCAGCACGGCTGGCTACCGGCAGCGAAGCGCTTGCGCACACCGCAACGCTGCTCGGCGCCGTGAACACGCTGGCGCCCGGGACCGTGGGCGCCAGCGAGCTCCGCGCGCTGAGTGAAGCCCGCGTGCAGTATGCCGCCGCCGCTTCGCAGGCCGGCGGGCTGGCGGCCGCGCTGCAAGGCGGCGCCCGGCCGGATAGCGCCGGGCTGTCGCAGTTCAGCCTTGCCGCCGGGCAGGGCAAGAGCATGGCGGGCGGGCTGATCACGCGCTTCAGCGCGGAGACATTGCCCGCCGTGACGGACCAGCTGCAGCGGCTGACCACGGCTGCCAGCACGGCCGCCACTGCGCTGCAGCAGGCTCCGCAGCGCCTTGCCGCGCTGGACACGATGCTGGCCGAAGCGGGGCATGTCATCCAGTCCGGGCAAAACGGCCTGGCTGCGCTCCAGCAGAACCTGCCGGCCATCCGGCGAGAGGTGCATGCGGCGGCAACCGGGATTACGGACAACATGGAAACGTTCGATACTTTCGTTACCGATGTGCTGCCGCGGATCCAGAGCGGGCTTCCTGCCGCAGGCAATGCGGTGCATGAGGCAGCCGAATTTGCCCGCAAGGATCTGCCAGCGGCGGAGGAGAAGTTCCGCACGGCTGCGGATCTGATCAACACCGGCCTGCCGCGTGCCGGCAAGGGGGTTGAGCGTGCCGCAGCGCTGGTGCGGGAGGATCTGCCCACGCTGGAGGCAGCGGTCCGCAAAGCGGCGGATACCCTGCGTCAGATCAAGGAAGAAGTGAATCTGGAGGAAATCGGGCAGCTGCTTGGCGGGGACATTAAGAGCAAAAGTGATTTTTTGGCCAATCCGGTGGTACTCACGGAAAATAAACTGTATCCGATTCCGAACTACGGCTCGGCGATGACACCTTTTTATGTTGTGCTTTCTCTTTGGGTGGGAGGAACCCTGCTGATCTCGCTACTGCGTACCGGAGTGGATACCGGGGGGAAGGAATACCGGGGCTATCAGCTGTATTTCGGCCGTCTGCTGACCTTTCTGACCGTAGGCATTCTTCAGGCGCTGGTGGCGGTGCTGGGGAATATTTTTATCTTGAATTGTTATGTCGCGGATAAAGTGTGGTTCGTTCTCTTCGCGGTGCTGATCAGCATCGTGTTCGTGACTATCGTATTCACGCTGGTGTCTGTATTCGGCAACATCGGCAAGGGGATAGCTATTGTGTTTATGGTGCTGCAATTCTCCAGCTCCGGGGGAACGTTCCCGGTCAGCACGACCGGGCACTTCTTTCAGGCGCTGAATCCGTTCATGCCTTTCACATATGCCATCAGCCTGCTGCGGGAAGCTGTGGGCGGCATCGTGCCGGAGGTGGCAATCCGCGATGCGCTGCTGCTGATCCTCTTCGGCCTGCTGGCCCTGCTGCTGGCGCTTACCCTGCAGAAACCCCTGGCACCGTTTATCCGCAAATCCGCGGAGCAGGCCGAGAAATCCAAGCTGATTTCGTGAGGAGAATAGTAGGCTAAAGAATCAAAGGTAAAAATCCCTTTGATTTCGCCGAAACGCCCGTTGGTGCAAGAATCAAAAGTAAAAATCCCTTTGATTTGCCCGAATCGCCCGTTGGCGCAAGAAACAAAGGTAAAAATCCCGTTGATTTCACCGAAACGCCCGTTGGTGCAAGAATCAAAGGTAAAAATCCCTTTGATTTCGCCAAAACGCCCGCAGGCGCAGGAATCAAAGGTAAAAATCCCTTTGATTTCGCCGAAACGCCCGTTGGCGCAAAAATCAAAGGTAAAAATCCCGTTGATTTCGCCGAAACACCCGTTGGCGCAAGAAACAAAGGTAAAAATCCCGTTGATTTCACCGAAACGCCCGTTGGTGCAAAAATCAAAGGTAAAAGTCCCTTTGATTTCGCACCGAATCGCCAGCCTCCCGTACACCCGGCGGGTGAACCCGGCTGCAAATGAACCTACATACAACAGGGAGTCCCGAATGACCCGGGACTCCCTGTTGTGTTGCCAATATGTGCAGGCAGAAAACCTGCTTATCCGGTAGCCTCACAAGTGAGGGGATTACTTACATCCAGCCACGCATTTTATCTCGCCGGAGCAAAGTCTGCCACTTGTCCGAGGAGGCGGTCGATGGTCTCCAGCGTTTCCGGCTGGAGCACGATTTCCACAGCCCGGGCATTTTCTTCCACCTGGCCGGGCTTGCTCGCTCCGATCAGCGCCGAGCTGACACCGGGCTGGCGGAGAATCCAGGCCAGGGCCAGCTGTGACAGCTTCACGCCGAGGCCTTCTGCGACTTCATCCAGCTGGGCAACAACGCCCAGCACATCGTCGCGCAGGTAGCTGCGGATGACGCCATTGACCGAGTCGTCGGCACCGCGGGTCCCTGCCGGAGCCTGCTGGCCCGGCTTGTATTTGCCGGTCAGGATACCCTGCGCCAGCGGAGAGAAGACTACCTGTCCAAGTCCGGCCTGCTTGGACACTTCAAGCACTTCTTGTTCGATGTAGCGCTCGAACATGTTATAGATCGGCTGATTCGCCGCCAGCGGACGCAGATTCAGCCTGCTGCTGATACCGCTGGCGCTAACGATCTGCGCTGCGCTCCACTCGCTGACAGCGGAGTAGAGAATTTTCCCCTGGGCCGTAAGGTCATCCAGTGCGCGCAGCGTTTCTTCCAGCGGAGTCTCATGATCAAAACGGTGGCAGAAATAGATGTCGATGTAATCGGTGCCGAGACGCCGCAGGCTGGCTTCGCATTGCTCCATGATGTGCTTGCGTGACAGGCCGCGGTCGTTCACACCGTCCCCCATAGGAAAAAACACTTTGGTGCTCAGCACGTAATCCGAGCGCTTATACGGACGGAGCGCGGCTCCGATCGCTTTTTCCCCTTCTCCGCGGTTGTATGCGTTGGCAGTGTCAAAGAAATTGATACCGCATTCAAAAGCTTTGGCCACACAAGCATCGGCTGCCTGCTGCTCTGCCGCCGTTCCGTAAGTCAGCCAGCTGCCCAGGCCGATCTCGCTGACCTTCAGGCCAGTATTACCAAGTCGTCTATACTTCACTTTATTTCATTCCCTTCTTTTCTAGCGTATGATTGGTGTTTCGAAACATTCAAGTTAATACTATCACAACTTCATAGTTTTTCGGGAGGCAGACTTGTTATAATAGGAAGAATCCGCGGTGACAAGCCGGGAATGTGTGCAAATGGTGAAACTTACTAAATTATAGTTAAAGGGTGAACATTGATGTCAATTTCATGGTCCAAACCGAACAAGATCATTCTGTTTCAGGGAGATTCCATTACCGACGGCAACCGCGGGCGTGATGAGGACCCCAACCATGTTCATGGACACGGCTACGCTTATCTTATCGCGTCCAAGCTGGGCAGTGAGCTGGCAGAACAGAAGCCGGTATTCTACAACCGCGGAATCAGTGGAGACCGGATCTCAGATCTTTATGCGCGCTGGAACGAGGACGCCATCTATCTGCAGCCGGATGTGCTCAGCATTCTGATCGGGGTCAATGATATCTGGAGAGCTCTGAAGGGCGAGCCGGGCGGGATCACAGACCGTTATGAACGCGCTTACCGCCATGTGCTGGAGGAGACGCGCGGGGTGCTGCCGCAGACGAAGCTCGTGCTGATGGAACCGTTCATCCTGAATACAGGCGCACCGGCGGAGGACTGGCCGCAATGGCATGAACAGATAACCCGTTACCAGCAGATTGTGCGTAAGCTGGCAGAGGAGTTTAATACGGTGTTTGTTCCGCTTCAGGAAGTGTTTGAGGCTGCCGCACAGCGGGCGGATAACGCCTACTGGCTGTGGGACGGTGTACATCCGACAACAGCCGGACACGATCTGATTGCTAAGCAGTGGCTGAGTGTGGTAGAGAAAAGCGGTATTCTGAACGATTAAGGCACTGTTGGCATTTGGTGCAGCAGCCCTCCGGTTTAGGAGGGCTGCTTATTTGTGTCCAGCAGTTTAATTCATTCGGCATGTTTCGCTGGCCTGTTGACACCATCCCGGGATCAGTCGTATGGTACAGGAAGTACAGCCTGGTTATCTGACGGGCATATGAAGCAGCTGGTTCATTTCAGCTGCAGCTAGGAGGGGGGCATCCATGAGTACCCTAAGGAAATGGAGCACGCAGGTCTGGGGGAAGCTTAGCGATATTTTTTACCGGGTGTCTATCAAACAGCGGGTGCTGCTGTCTTTTATATTGTTGATAACGCTGTCAATTAGTGCGATGGGTATCCTGACCTACCGGATTGCCGGTAAAGAGATCCAAAATAATGCCTTTGCAGCCAGCAGGGAAACGGTGGACAAGACGATGCAGCTGCTGGATTACCGGCTGAATGATGTGGCAATGTCCGTTCAGTCGCTGATGCTGAGTGATGCCTACAGGCAGATGATGCTGGATGTGCAGGCTCATGATGTGACCAATTACTATGTGCGCCTGTCGGAGCTGCAATATGTTCTTTCCCAGACTACCTTTAATGAGCCGATGATTGAGAACGTTCTCATTGCCACGCCGATTGGCGATTTTTATTCAACGACACAGGTCCGTGCGCAGGACAATTCATTTTACGGTTCGGAATTGTATGACAACAGTAAAAGAAACCCTGGCGGTTACTGGGCTAAAGGCCATTACGACCGGCTGTTTACAGGCAATCAGCGGGTAGTTTCTTTTGTTGTACGGGGGATATATGATTATACACCCATTACCAATGTGTTCATTGTAGTAAACCTTAGAGAGAACAGGATCGCCTCATTGCTTGGTCAGAATACCGCCAAAAATGAGCGGCAATACCTGCTGATTAATAAAGAAGGGGAAGAGGTTGTACAGAGCAGCTGGAACCCGCAGCAGGACCCGGTGAAGGATCCGAAGTTTCTGCAGGACCGCTCCAAGGGTAGTGAAGGCAATTTCTTTTACACCTCTGATGGCGAGGAATATTTAATGAATTACAAGCAGTCGGCTGTGGCTCCGGACTGGACGCTGGCCGGAGTGCAGTCCAAGGATCAGCTTCTGGGGCAGCTCAAAGGAATCCAGCGGACAATTATCATCGTAATCCTGATATTTCTGCTGACCACCTGGTTTTTCTCGAATAAGCTTACGGCCGCGCTCCTGAGACCGTTGTTTAAGCTGAGCAGGCTGATGCGCAGGGTGGAGGAGAATCAGCTTAGCGTATCTTTTGAGAGTAAATATCAGGATGAGATTGCCCAGGTCGGCTTCCAGTTTAACCGGATGATGGCGGAGATCAAAACTCTGATCGAGGATGTGCGCAAGAATGAAGAGGGCAAACGTCAGGCAGAGATCCGGGCGCTGACTGCGCAGATGGAGCCCCATTTTCTCTATAACACGCTGAATACGATCTACTGCAAATCTGTTATGGGTGAAAATGATGATGTCAATGAGATGATTCTGTCTTTGTCGCAGATGTTCCAGCTGGGGCTCAGCGGCGGCAAGGATCTGATTCCACTGGAGGATGAGCTGTCGCATGTGCAGCAGTACTGTGCTATCCAGCAAAAATGCTATGAGGATCTGTTCGAGTATCAGGTGCTGATCGAAGAGGAGGAGCTGCTGTCTGTTCCCATACCGAAAATACTGCTGCAGCCGATTGTCGAGAACAGCATTCAACACGGGTTTGCCGACCGCAGGACAGGCGGCGTGATCCGCGTGCGGATTGTGCTGAAGGATTCCATGCTGCATATTGTCGTGGAGGACAACGGCAGGGGAATGGATGCTGCCAAAGTAGAACAGGGGATGCGCAAGCGGGAGGTTTCCAAAAAAGGCTATGCTTTGGTCAATATCAGGCATCGGCTGAAGCTCTATTACGGCGCTGAAGCCCGGATGGAGCTGTCCGGTGAGGCTGGTATGGGCTCCCGTACCGATTTATGGATACCGCTCAGTCCGCTTGGGGGAGAGGAAGAAACTTATGGATTATCCGCAGGCTAAGAAAATAAAACTATGCATTATCGATGATATCAAAAGTGTGGTGGACATGATTGCCCGCAAGCCGCAGTGGCAGGAGCACGGCATTGAGGTGGCCGGTACAGCGCTGGACGGCGAAGAGGGCCTGGAGATGATCCGCAGGGAGAAGCCGGATATCGTGCTCACTGACATCCGCATGCCGCGCATGGACGGGCTGGAGATGACCCGGGCGATTCTGGGGTTCGCCCCTGAGTGCAAAATTATTATACTCAGCGCTTACTCGGAATTCTCTTATGCACAGCAGGCGATCCGCCTCGGAGCGATGGATTTTGTTAAAAAGCCCTTTTCGCTTGATGAGATCGTGAACGTAGTCCTGAAAGCTAAAGCATTGTGTCTGCAGGAGCGGGAGGAGCAGGACAGAATCCAGGCGATGGAGCTCAAAATCAAAGAAAGCCTGCCGGTCCTGCGCCAGGAGTATCTGACCTTCCTGATGCAGCATCAGACTGCGGGGCACAGTGCGAAATCGAGATGGGAGTATCTCGGGATCCCGCTTGCGCAGCACAATTTCGTGGTGTTTATTGCAGAGATTGATCATTTTGCTGAGAAGTACTACCGCCAGCCGGTACAGGAGATTGAGCTTATCAGGTTCAGCCTGCAGAATATACTGGAGGAGTCAGTGGCAGAGTGGACCCGGGGGATTATTTTCCGGGAAGCGGCGAACCGCTATGTCTGCATTATGAATACGGATGATTCCGGGATTGCCGGGCAGATTGCCGAGGCCTGCTGCGCCAATGTCAGCCGCTATTCCCGCTGCACCATTTCGGTCGGCATGGGGCTCTATGTCTCTGCGATTGATGAGCTGGCGGATTCCTACGGGCAGGCGCTCAGCGCGCTGGCGTATCATTTTTACACAGACGGGAACGCGGTCTACAGCTATGCCAACATTGTCCATAAGCCGCAGGCCGTGAACAGCTATTCGCTCTCTGCTGAACAGGATTTTTTGTTTGCGCTGCGCTCGGGGAACCAGGATAAAACCCGGCTTATCTTGAACCGTATTTTTGGGGAGCTGCTGGAGCTGAATCCGCTGCCCGCCCCACAGTATGTAGAGAACATCGGATATGAGCTGGCGTTTAAAATCTGCCGGGTAATGCTGGAGCTGTTTCCGCCCGGGAAGGTGCAGGTATTGGAGCAGCAGGTGAACCAGCTCAGGAGCCGGCCGCATCCGTCGCTGCAGGAAATCCGTTCGCTGCTGGAGGGCTTATGCGCTGAAGGCTGCCGCTGGATTGAAGAGGAGCGTTCGTTTGAATCCAACCGGATTATCCACCAGGCCAAAGCCTATATATGCGCCAATCTGCATACCAGCCTGACGCTGGAGCAGGTAGCGAAGCAAATCAACCTCAGCCAGGGCTATTTTTCCAACCTGTTCAAGAAAGTGCTGGGTATCTCCTTTCAGCAATTCGTTATGCATGAGAAGATGGAGAAGGCCAAAACGATGCTGATTGAAGGGCTTCAGGTGCAGGAAATCGCCATGGAGCTTGGTTATGAACACCGGCGCTATTTCAGTGAGGTATTCAAGAAATACACCGACATGACACCCTCGGAGTTCAAAATCTCTTATCTGGGTAGGTCATAGCATCTATATACTTAGGAATACCACGGGGATGAACGATCCGCTGCAGGTGCGGGAGTTCATCCCCGTTTGAGATTAGTTCAGCAGAAATCTGCCCTTAATGTGGGTTTACCCGCATTATGAAGCCGGATGGCCTGCTCTATAATCATGGTGTAAGCAATCATCGCTTTGAACATATAAGGGGGTTAACTAATGAAAAAACAACTGCTTCTCGCTTCGCTCAGCGCGGTGCTGGCCTTCGGCCTGGCTGCTTGCGGTAACTCTAATAACGCAGAGAATTCCGGGGAGGTATCTGGATCGGGAAATGTGCCGGGTGAAAAGACGAAAATCAGCTATTGGACGGGTGACCGCCATGATGCCGACTTTGTGAAGGAGAAGGTTGCCGAGTTCAACAAAACGAACACCGACGGCATTGAGGTTGAGCTGGTCGTGAAGGGTGATGATTTCGATACGGCGCTGGACCTGTCCTTCCAGACCGCAGACGCGCCGGACGTGATCCGGGTGAAGGAGAATACCATCGGTACTTTTTATAAAAAAGAATATCTCGCACCGATCGACGAATATTTGTCAGATGAAATGAAAGCGGAATTTCCGGAGATGGCTAATCTGAACACCTTTGACGGCAAACGCTACAGCTTGCCAAACTACGGAACAACCATGCGCCTGGTTTACAACAAGGACCTGTTTGCCAAAGCGGGGATTGCCAATCCGCCAACGACCTTACAGGAACTGGTGGACACTGCCAAAAAGCTGACCGAAGCGGGGAAAGCGGACGGCGCCTACGGTTTCGCCCAGAACTTCAAAAACCCGCCCAGTGCACTTGGTCGGTCGGCCCGTGTCATTGCTGAGATGAGCGGCTTCGGCGGCTTCGGCTATGACTTCAAAACTGCCCGTTACGACTTCAGCGGCTTTAAGCCGATTATTGAGGCGTTCAAGCAGATCAAGGATGACGGCAGCATGCTGCCGGGTGTGGAATCGCTGGACATCGATCCGCTGCGGGCACAGTTTGCTGAAGGCAAAATCGGGATGTATCTGAGCTTCTCTTCGGAACCCGGGGTATACAGCACCCAATTCCCGGCCAAAATCGACTGGGCCGCAGCGCCTGCTCCGACAATTGACGGCAAAGCCAAAGGAGCTTCCGGTTTCCTCGGCGGTCAATGGCTGGCACTGAGCTCCAAGTCAAAGCATAAGGACGCTGCTTGGAAGTTCATGGAATACATGTACAGTGATCCGATACTAACTTCTTATCAGGAAAACGGGTATGGCATCTCGATGGTTCCATCCATTAGCGCCGCTGCCAAAACTCCGGAAGTGAACGGAATCGAAGGCTTCCTGCCGAACCAGTATGACGGGGTATGGCCTGTATATCCGACAGTGGCGCCTGAGGGTATGAAATCGGATGACGCCTTCTTCAAATACATGCTGAACGGCGGAGATCTGGATGCCACTATTGCCGATCTGAACAAACGCTACAACGCGGCACTGGATGATGCGATTAAGAATGACGGATTAAAGGCGGAGCCGGATCCTGGCTTTGATCCTGCGGCGCTTGCCGGTAAATTTGCCAAATAATTCTCTCTGAGGCACTTAAAGAGAAATATAAGGAGGGGGAGTCATCCCCCATCCTTATTCATTGTCAGTCAACAGGAAAGGAGCCGCTAAAGAACCCATGAACAAAACCAAGAATGCCGCCTTTGCCTACAGCTATTTACTGCCGAGCGCAATTCTAACGCTGGTGCTGGGAATTTACCCGATTGCCTGGGCATTCCGCTATATGTTCTACAATTATAAGGGCTACGGGGCGGCACGGTTCACCGGCCTCGATAATTTCACCCGGATTATGCACGATACCCAGTTTTGGGACTCTGTCGTCAACACCTTTGTTTATGCCGGAGGCAAGCTGCTGCTCTCCATCCCGCTGTCGCTGCTGCTGGCGGCGATTCTGAACCGCCGGATCAAGGGGAGACAACTTCTCCGCGCCGTCTTTTTTATGCCGACAGTAATCAGTACTGCCGTTATGGCTGTGGTTTTTTTCACGATCTTCAATTCATACAACGGAATTCTGAACCAGTTCCTGATCAAATTTAACATGTCATCCTCCGGCATCGACTGGCTGGGTCCGAAGCACGCCATGCTTACAGTGATTCTTGTGGCGGTATGGGGAGCGGTCGGCAACTATATGCTGCTGTTTCTGGCCGGACTGCAGAATATCCCTGAGGATGTTTACGAGAGCTCCTCTCTGGATGGGGCCAATAAAATACAGCAGTTCCGCTTCATAACGCTCCCCATGCTGGGACCTGTGCTGCAAATGGTCATTATGCTGGCAATCATCAATGCATTGAAAGGGTATGAGAGCATTATGGTCCTGACGGAAGGCGGTCCTGCCGGCAAAACGGAAGTGATGTTCCTGTATTTGTATAAGTTATTCTTTCCTGTCGGCGGCAGTTCTGCCTCAACCCAGGTGCAGGAGTTTGGATATGGCAGTGCGGTCGCGTTCGTTTCTGCGCTTATCGTGGGGATGATTTCCGTGATCTATTTCTATGCCTCCAGACGGATGAATCGGATCGATTGAGGAGAGATGTGATATGAGAACCAAAGAAATAACGGGTAAGACCGTATTATGGATTTTTTTGCTGGCATTTGCCTTCGTTACCTTGATTCCTGTAGTGATTACCATTCTGGGATCCTTCAAAACAAACATGGAACTGACTTCCGGCGCAACCTTCCTGCCGGGCAAATGGCAATTTTCCAACTATGGCGAAGCCTGGGATAAAGCCAACTTTTCCACGTATACCCTTAACAGTCTGATCGTCTCGCTGTCTACGGTAGCCGGTACGCTGCTGGTGGCCTCTATGGCTGCTTATGTAGTAGACCGGATGGACTTTTTTGGAAAAAAAATCTATATCGGCATCCAGTCCTTCACCATGTTCGTCGCTGTGGGGGCGGTGGTGCTGCGTCCGCAGTTCGATCTGATGGTCAAGCTGCATCTGCACAGCTCATTATGGGGTGTCATTCTAATTCTGATCTCTGCGCATGCTTCGATTTTCTTTATCCTGCTGAGCTTCATGAAGGGCATCCCGCGGGAGCTGGACGAAGCCGCAAGGATCGACGGAAGCTCACTGGGCCGCACCTTTTGGACAATTATCCTGCCGCTGCTCGGTCCAGGCCTTGGCGTTGGGGCGCTGTTCACCTTCCGCGGTGCATGGAATGAATATCTGCTGCCGCTCGTATTCACCATGACGAAGCCGGAGCTGCAGACGCTGACGGTGGGTCTGGCGAATCTGAAATACGGCATATCCGCAGCCTCTCAGACCCACTATATGATGGCCGGGGCCTGCTTGTCGATTCTTCCGATCCTCGTAGCTTATGTATTTGCCAATAAATCCTTTATGCAGATGACGGCGGGTTCCCTGAAGGGATAGACTCCTGCTGACATTGGCTATGTCATGACTAAACTGCGTATAACAATGACAATACGAATGTGTATATATTACTAGCAACAACCAGGAGGTTTTTCACAATGACAGTTCAGGTTCCCGCCATTCTTACTTCCAGTCCGCTGATTCACCGTTATCACGGCAATCCGGTACTGGATGCGTCTATGGTTCCTTATCCGACAGCACTAGTGTTTAACGCGGGTGTGACTAAATTTCGCGGCAAATATGTGATGGTGTTCCGCAACGACTACGGCTCCCTTGCTGAACAGACCATTGAGCCCCATCATACGACTGATCTGGGAATTGCCTTCAGCGATGACGGCATCCACTGGGAGGCCAGTCCGAAGAAATGCTTCAAGCTGCATGACGAAGAGATTATCCGCGCCTACGACCCGCGCCTGACGGTGATCGGGGATCGCTGCTATATGTGCTTTGCGGTCGATACCAAGCATGGCATCCGGGGCGGGATAGCGGTGACCGATGATTTTGAGGAGTTTGAAATTCTCAGCCTGTCGTCGCCTGATCTGCGCAACATGGTGCTGTTTCCGGAGAAAATAGGAGGCAACTACGTCCGCCTGGAACGTCCGTTTACCGTGTACAGCCGGGGCGGAAAGGACCGCTTCGACACCTGGATTTCCGAATCCCCGGATTTGAAATATTGGGGCAACTCCGATTTGCTGTTCGCTGTGGAGCATGTGCCGTTTGCCAATGATAAGGTGGGACCGGCGGCGCCCCCGGTGAAGACGGATCGTGGCTGGTTGACCACCTTCCATGCGGTAGATATTGATCCGGCGCGCGGTAAGCACGGCTGGGAGCCTTCGTGGAAAAAGCGGTATACCGCAGGCATTATGCTGCTGGATCTGGAGAACCCGAAGAAGATTATCGGGATGTGCAGGGAGCCGCTGCTCGCGCCAGAGGCCAGCTATGAGATTGACGGCGGCTTCCGCAATAATGTCATTTTTCCGGGCGGGATGATTCTGGAGGATGACGGCGAGGTCAAAATCTACTACGGCTCTGCTGATACGATCGAATGTCTGGCGACCGCACATGTGGATGACCTGATCTCCCTTTGTCTGAAAGGAAGATGAAGCAAAATGACTGCGCTATGGAATAAGCTGGTCAGCCCGCCTGCCGAATACCGCTCCGTTCCGCTCTGGTCCTGGAATGACAGGCTGGAGAAGGAGGAGCTGGAGCGGCAGATAGAAGAGATGCACGAAGCGGGCATCGGGGGATTCTTCATGCATGCCCGCGGCGGGCTGCGGACACCGTACATGGGCGGGGAATGGATGGAAGCGATCCGAATTTCGATTGAGAAAAGCCGCGAGCTGGGAATGAACGCCTGGTTCTATGACGAGAACGGCTGGCCCAGCGGTTTCGGGGGCGGAGAGGTCCCGGCCAAGGGGCTGGCTTACCAGCAGAAGCGGCTGGTCTGTGAACAGGCTCCCTTTCAGGGTACGCCCGAACGGACAATTGGCTGGTATGTCTTGGAGGCGGGTAACCGGAGCTACCGGCTGCTGCCTCCAGGTAAGGAAGCGGAGGCTGACCTTAGAATCTGCTATGAGGTCAATCCGTTCTATACGGATACGCTCAGCCGGATGGCAGTAAAAGAATTCATTCACACCACCTACGAGCGTTATTGGGAACAGTTCGGTGAAGATTATGGAGCAGAGCTTCATGGTGTGTTCACAGATGAGCCGCAGTTCGCACGCGGCGGTCTTCCATGGTCCTTCGAGCTGGAGGAGGCGTTTATCTCCCGCAAGGGCTATGATGTGAAGGAGGTGCTTCCTTCTTTGTTATTGGTAACAGAAGGCTGCCATAAAGCCAGATACGATTACTGGGAGACGGTGACCTTCATGTTTACACACGCTTATGCCAAGCAGATCGGGGACTGGTGCGCCGGCAAAGGCTGGTCGGCGACCGGCCATGTCGTTGATGAACAGGAGCTGATGCATCAGGTGACCTCCGTCGGCGATCCAATGGCCTTCTATGAGCATCTGCAGATTCCCGGCTGCGACTGGCTCGGCCGGTTCGTCGGGAGCGATCCGCTGGTGCCGAAGCAGGTCAGCTCGGTCGCCCGCCAGCTTGGCAAGAAGCGGACAATTACCGAGAGCTTTGGCTGCTCCGGGTGGAACGTCAGCTTTGCCGATCTGAAAAGAATCGGTGAATGGCAGTTTGTACATGGCATCAATCTGATGTGCCAGCATCTGCAGGGCTATTCACTGCAAGGACTGCGCAAGCGTGATTATCCGCCGTCCCTGTTCTATCAGCAGCCCTGGTGGGAAGATTATAAGGGCTTCAATGACTACTTCGCCAGGCTGTCCATGCTGCTCTCCGAAGGTGGCAGCCTGGCGGAGGTCTTGCTGATCCATCCGGTGCGGACCGCCTGGACCCTGCAATGCGGCGGGGACATGTCTGCGGTTGTTCCCTATCATGAGTCCTTCGCTCAGCTGACAAGATGGCTGTGCCAAGGCCTGATCGAGCATGATTACGGCAGTGAGAGTGTCATCGCCGGGCATGGGCGGGTCAGCGGCGGAAGCTTTATTGTCGGTGAAGCGAAATACCGTGTGGTCATTGTTCCGCCGTGTCTGACGCTGGATGAAGTTACAGTACAGCTTCTGGCCCAGTTCACTGCGGAGGGCGGCACGCTGATCGCTTTTGAGAATTATCCTGTGCTGATAAGCGGAAAGGAAGACAACGGGTTCGCGGACATTATGGCTGATGCAATCCTGCCGGATTGGAGCTGCGGGGCGGTGGTAGAGGCGGTATCGGGAGCCTCCGCGCCATTCATCCGGATCACGGATATAGACGGGGGGCGGGTTGCTGCGGATACCCTCAATGTGCGGACTATGGAGCTGGAGGGCTCACGTCTTTATTTCGTGGTGAATTCAGGGACGGATCACTATCCGCAGCTGCACGTTGAACTGTTCAGCCAGGGTGTAGTCTCCCTGATCAATCTGGAAACCGGAGAGATCGGTCCGGTTCGGCAGGAAACGCATCAGAAGAGCGTTGTCCTGCGCCTGCCGCTGCATCCCGGGCAATCCCTGATGCTCAAGCTTGATTCGCCGGCAGCTTCAACGGCAGAAGCTGTGAATGAACATCAGGCACCGGCGGATAAAAGAGAAGAAATTAGACCGGAGGAGGCTTATACTGTTGCGGAGCTTGGTCCTCTGTGGGAAGTCTCTAGTGTCGGCCTTAACAGCATAACCTTGGATAATGCCCGTCTGCGGATAGAGGGCGGGGAGTGGTCAGCACCTCAGCCGGTAATTTTTATCCAGGAGCAGCTGCTGGCTTATGGACGGCCCGTAGAGCTGGAGCTGGAATTTGATTTTGAGGTATCTTTTGATCCGCTGCGTCAGCGGGAGCTGTATCTGGTGCTGGAGCAGCCGGAGGGATACGGGATCTTCCTGAACGGTATTCCTGTATCCCTTGAGTACTGCGGCTGGTGGAGGGATATCTCCATGCGCAAGATTGACATTCAAGGAAGGGCTGTATCCGGCTTGAATACAATTCTATTGAAAACGGAGTTCCGCCCTTCGCCTGAGCTTTATGCAAGGCTGGAACGGGCCAAACAGTTTGAAGCGGAAGGCAACAAGCTTACCTTCGAACAGGAGATCGAAAGCATCTATGTGCTCGGTTCCTTCGGAGTTGAATCTGCAGCGGACTTTGAAGAAGCTGAGCGCCGGGCTGTCTGGACTTCAGGACCTTTTACCCTGACAGAAGTCCCCGGGCTGGTAACTTCAGGCGATCTCACGCGGCAGGGCTTTCCGTTTTTCGCCGGAAGCATCCATTTGCGCCAGTCACTTGAAATCGCGGCAGAGTCTATCTCTGAGGCTAAATGGTCATTTCAGGCTCCGCCGGATTCAATCGTCAGCAAGCTGCTCATTAACGGCATCTGTGTACGAACCTTCCTGTGGGAGCCGTATGAAGCGGATATTGCACCGTATCTTCACTCCGGCTGTAATGACATAGAGCTGATACTGACAGGCAGCTGCCGCAATCTGCTGGGGCCACATCACCATATCAAAGGCGAAGTGTATAAGGTGGGTCCGGACAGCTACAAGGACAAACCGGGCTGGACGGATAAGGATTTAGCGCCGGACACACATGTATACCAGGACCTTTATGCCTTTGTCCGTTTTGGACTGGCGGCTGCCCCGCAGATATTCATAAGATGATTACAGAAGGATCTCCTAGCGGGGATCCTTTTTCAGCGGTTCTGCTTGCGGTATTGCAAGGGAGAACGTTTGGCAATGCCCTTGAAGACTCGGCCGAAGTGGGCAATGCTGTCAAACCCGGTATCCTCTGCGATCCGCGTGACTGAATCACTGCTCTCCCGTAGCCGCCGCTGCGCTTCCTGGACACGGATCGTGTTCAGATATTCCACGATGGTGAAGCCGGTTGTCTGTTTGAACAGGCGGCAGAGATAAGGAATGCTGATGTAAAACCGTTCTGACAGTTCCTCTAGGGTTACTGTCCGGCGATAATGGGCCTGCAGGTATTCAATAATGTCATAAACTTTCCGCTGCTTCTCATTATTGGCCGGAGCGATGGCTGCCCGGGCACTCTCGCGGATTCTATTCATTTGAATTAACATTTGCACCAGCAGGCTCTGCAAGTAGGGAAGCTGCTGGGTACATTGCTCCTGCTGCTCTTTCAGCATGGCAAACAGGATATTCTCGATTCTGCCCTGTTCATGGACATCCGGGCGGAGCAGCAGGCATTGTTCACTGAAGAAGGGGAAGGCCAGCTCCATGCCGCCGGGCATCCCCTGAAGAAATTCCTGGCGGAAATTGATCAGGATACGCTCATGCCGGACAGTGCCTTTGGCCATCGTTCGGTGAAGCTCATTACGGTTAATGAAGATCAGATCGCCTTGGCGCAGGGCGTAGACCAGGTTATTGATATAGTAGTTTCGTTCTCCGGCCAGCAGATAATAAATTTCATAGGTATCGTGAAAATGGTCGGTGTCCATGCTGAAGGCGCCGGCTCTTTTGATTTGCTCCACATAAAACTGGAATTCCTGCTTCTCTTCCTGCACACTCTTTTGCTCCTTTCGATTAGGATAATATATGCATAATTTGGCTGGTTTTCAGCAAGAATCGTTTAGAAAAGGATGTATCTTATACTATACAATATACCTAGTAAACGCATTCAAAACAATAAGCGATGGAGTGATTGGAATGGGCAAGCGTAAATATGCATTTGTTGGTACCGGCGGCCGCGCCGAGTTTTTTTATGGAGAGATTACACGCCATTATCTTGAAACCTCGGAGATCGTCGGCTTCTGCGATGTCAACGGTGCGAGAATGGCCTATGCCAATACGCTGCTGGAAGAGAAATACGGCTATCATGCGGTTCCGGTCTACAAGGCGCATGAGTTTGACACTATGATCGCTGAGACCCAGCCGGATACAGTCATCGTCACCAGCATTGACCGTACACATCACCGCTATATTATCCGGGCGATGGAGCTGGGCTGCGACGTGATCTCCGAGAAGCCGATGACTACAGACGAAGAGAAGTGTAAGGAGATTCTTGATGCCGTAGAGCGCACCGGGAAGAAGCTGCGGGTCACCTTCAACTACCGCTATGCACCGCATAACACCAAAATCCGCGAGCTCCTGATGGATGGGGCGATCGGCGAGGTGCTCTCCGTTAACTTCGAATGGCTGCTCAATACGCAGCACGGGGCAGATTATTTCCGCAGATGGCACCGCGATAAGCGCAACAGCGGAGGGCTGCTGGTCCACAAATCGACGCATCATTTCGACCTGATGAATTTCTGGCTGGGCTCGCAGCCGGACACGGTGTTTGCGATGGGCGATCTGCGCTTTTACGGCCGGGAGAATGCTGAGAAGCGCGGTGTTACTGAATTTTATCAGCGTGTACACGGAAGTGCTGCGGCAGAGAATGATCCGTTTGCTCTGCATTTGAAGGACAATGAGCAGCTGAAGCGGATGTATCTGGACACCGAGCATGAGGACGGATATCTGCGTGACCAGAGTGTATTCGGCGACAATATAAGCATTGAGGACACGATGGGCGTCATGGTCAAATACAAGAACAAAGCAATTATGAACTATTCACTCAATGCATATCTGCCTTGGGAGGGCTTTAATGTTGTGTTTAACGGCACTAGGGGACGTATGGAAGTAAAGGTCATTGAGCAGTCCTATGTTAATGCCGGTGGCGGCAAGGAGCAGGAGGGGGCGGTAAAAGACAAACAGATTACGGTGTATCCGCAGTTTGCTGCGCCGTACGAGGTGGAGATTGAAGAAGGCGCCGGCGGACACGGAGGCGGTGATCCGGTGATGCTGCGGGATATTTTTGAGCGCCCGGCCGATGACCGTTTCCACCGGGCAGCTTCCCATATTGACGGTGCCTGGTCGATTATGACCGGCATCGCCGCCAACCGTTCGATCGCAACCGGCCTGCCGGTGAAGGTTGACCAGCTGATAAAGCTGTAGAATAGAAGCTGTTACAACAAAAGTTTCCACCTGCTAATGAACCTAAGTCATTCATACTTTAAATAATAAGGGCCGGTCCGGGCAGTCATTTTATGACTATGTCGGACGGCTCTTATTGTTTTTTTAACGGATCTTTTTGTAGAGATAGGACCTATTACATAGCAATTTGTCGATATTTGTTAAGAGATTGTTTAGAGCTACCTGTTAATATGTTTTTCAGGCATGAAAATAGGTAATTAGTATTAATTGATCAGGAGGAAAAGTAGGATGAAGAAAAAGCGTCTTTTTTCAGCGGTCTTATCACTTGTCACAACCGTCAGCCTGAGTCTGGGCTCTTTCGCAGGTGCCGGAGTAGTCAGCGCACAGTCGGACTCGAGTGCGTACGGTGAGGTTCTGGTCAGCGATACCAGTAACTCTGACTGGACGATAGCCCCAGGCAATACCTCAAGAAATCTGGCTGTGTCGCCGGACGGGTCTATTTATGCCGTATATAACGGCGGTGATGAAATCCGTGTTGCCAAGAGCACAGACAACGGCAAGACGTTCCAGCCCAGCGTTCTGGCAGCCACAGGCAGCTTTGAGCCGGAAATCGCCGTATCCTCGTCAGGGACGGTATATGTTGTAGGCATAAATGAAAGTGCTGGTGTGCTGGTTAAAAGCACCGATGGCGGTAAAACCTTCAGCGATCCAATCGCGGTTGGCGCGTTTTTAGGTACCTCTGCACATATGGCTGTAGATGGAAGTTATATTTATGTAACGTCCCCTTCAGGCAGCACTCTTTATTACAGCAGCAATGAGGGGACAACCTTCAACAATTATGATTTTAACGAATCCTATGTGTTTACCGATCTGCACGTTGATCCGCAGACTGGAAATTTGATTGTACAGAAGGATAATCCTTCCCTTAAATATTATGTCAGCAAGGATCATGGGCAAAGCTTTGGAACGCCTGTAATTCCGGAGAAAAATGTATTCTTTTCTGTTGGGGCATTATCCGCCGGCAGCAAGGGCCAGTATCTGTTTGTAGCGGGTTCTGATTCCAATATGGTCCGCATGAATATCGGGGACGGAACCGTGACTGATCTAATGGGTGGAAATAATATGAGCTCACAGGGACGTTCGCTGAGCGCGGACAGTTACGGCAATGTCGTGACCGGATTCAGCAACGGTTCCTCCGTGTTCTTCAGCGTCAGCCAGGATCTGGGTGCAAACCTGTCCTCCCCTGTTGAAGTCGCGGCTACAAGCATTGCCAATGCAGCGATTAATACCACAAACGGAGATATTATGTACCTGTATGAAAAAAGCGGAAAAATTTATTTGAAGGTGTATCAGGGACTTCTGAGCGGATACAAATTGTATCTCTCCAATACGAATCTGTACTTCAACTATCCAACGCAGAAGAAAGTATCCGTTACAGTAACCAATACCTCGGATGCTCCGCTCAAAATTGGTGAAGTGTTGATTAACGGTGATTTTAAAATCACAGACAATACGGTTCCTCCCGAGCTTGCTCCAGGGGAGAGCGGAATTATTGAAGTCCAGTACTCCCCGCAGGGAGCAGGTTCCTCTAACGGAGCACTGACGCTGAAAGTAGACGGTGAACCAGACCGGGTGGTTCTGTTGAGCGGGATTAGCGAAGCAGCGGCAGGAAGCTCAGCGCCGCAAGTAGAAGATGTAACAGCCAATTCTACAACGGATATTGTGACTGTTAAGAAGGTACCAGCCGGCACCAAGGTAACTGTCTACGCAGCCGATGGCGTGACCGTGCTGGGAACAGCCACGAATGAAGCGGGAACAGCTGGGGAAGTGGCAATAGCAATTCCTGCAGGGTTAACGGCCGGAGATACCGTCAAAGTCAGCCTGATTGAGCCGGATTTGACGGAGAGTACACTGACGGATATCACTGCACACAATGAAGTAACAAGTGCACCCGCAGCGGCGGATGTTACTGCAAATGCTACAACGGATACTGTGACTGTAAAGAAGGTACCAGCCGGTGCCGAGGTTACTGTCTACGCAGCCGATGGCGTTACCGTGCTGGGAACGGCCAAGAATGAAGCAGGAACATCCGGGGAAGTAACCGTATCGGTTCCGGCAGGATTACAATCCGGGGATGTAATCAAAGTTAGCCTGACCGAACCGGAAAAGACGGAGAGTCCGCTGACGGACATCACTGCGCATAGTGAAGTAACAAGTGCACCCGCAGCGGCGGATGTTACTGCCAATGCTACAAAGGATACTGTGACTGTGACAAAGGTACCAGCCGGTGCCGAGGTTACTGTCTACGCAACCGATGGTGTTACCGTGCTGGGAACGGCCAAGAATGAAGCGGAAACATCCGGGGAAGTAACTGTGCCGGTTTCGGCAGGATTACAATCCGGGGATGTGATCAAAGTCAGCCTGACCGAACCGGAAAAGTCGGGGAGTCCGCTGACAGACATCACTGCTCATAGTGAAGTAACAAGTGTACCCGCAGCGGCGGATATGACCGCCAATGCTACAAAGGATACTGTGACTGTGACGAAGGTACCAGCCGGTGCCAAGGTTACTGTCTACGCAGCCGATGGTGTTACCGTGCTGGGAACGGCCAAGAATGAGGCGGAAACATCCGGGGAAGTAACCGTGCCGGTTCCGGCAGGATTAAAATCCGGGGATGTAATCAAAATAAGCCTGACCGAACGGGAAATGTCGGAGAGTCCGTTGACGGACATCACTGCGCACAATGAAGTAACCAGTGCACCCGCAGCGGTAGGAATTACTGCCAATGCTACAAAGGATGCTGTAACTGTGACGAAGGTACCAGCCGGTGCCGAGGTTACTGTCTACGCAGCCGATGGTGTTACCGTGCTGGGAACGGCCAAGAATGAGGCGGAAACATCCGGGGAAGTAACCGTGCCGGTACAGGCAGGATTACAATCCGGGGATGTGGTCAAAGTCAGTCTGACCGAACGGGAAATGTCGGAGAGTCCGCTGACGGACATCACTGCTCATAGTGAAGTAACAAGTGCACCCGCAACGGCGGATGTTACTGCAAATGCTACAACGGATACTGTGACTGTAAAGAAGGTACCAGCCGGTGCCGAGATTACTGTCTACGCAGCCGATGGCGTGACCGTGCTGGGAACAGCCAAGAATGAAACGGAAACATCCGGGGAAGTAACCGTATCGGTTCCGGCAGGATTACAATCCGGGGATGTAATCAAAGTTAGCCTGACCGAACCGGAAAAGACGGAGAGTCCGCTGACGGACATCACTGCGCATAGTGAAGTAACAAGTGCACCCGCAGCGGCGGATATGACCGCCAATGCTACAACGGATACTGTGACTGTAAAGAAGGTACCAGCCGGCACCAAGGTAACTGTCTACGCAGCCGATGGCGTGACCATGCTGGGAACAACCACGAATGAAGCGGGAACAGCTGGGGAAGTGGCAATAGCAATTCCTGCAGGGTTAACGGCCGGGGATGTAATCAAAGTCAGCCTGACTGAGCCGGAATTGACGGAGAGTACACTGACGGACATCACTGCGCATAGTGAAGTAACAAGCACACCGGCAGCGGCGGATATTACCGCCAATGCAACTTCATCTACTGTCACTGTGAAGAATGTGCCGGTGGGCGCTACAGTTACAGTCTACGGGGAAGACGGACTTAATGTACTGGGAACTGCAGTTAATGAGAGCGGAAGCCCGGCTGAACTGATAATTACGATAGCTTCCGGACTAGCTGACGGTCAGATTCTAAAGGTCGGGACATGGGAGCTTGGCAAGGATCCAAGCCCGCTCACCGAGATTCCTGCAGCCTATGAGCCTACTCAGGCGCCTGCTGCCGGAAATCTGATTGCTAATGCTACAACTGGTGTTGTTACAGTAAACAACGTTCCAGCCAATGTCACGGCTTCCGTATATGCGGAGGATGGGACTACGCTGCTGGGTACAAGCTTCAATGATACCGGAGCTCTGGCTGAATTCCATTTCGCCGTGAAGGGTCTGGAGCCGGGGCAGATCGTGAAGATCAGTTTCACGGAAACGAACAAAGCACAAAGCGCCAAGGTAGAAGTTGCCGCTGTCTATGAGCAGTCTGCTCAGCCGCTGGCAGGCAACATTGTAATCAGTGCTGCACAAGGCAAGTTCACTGTGAACCAGGTGCCGGCCGGAGCTGTTGTTTCCATCTACAGCAAGGAAGGCAAGCTGCTTGCCAGTGCAACCAATACCGGGGCAGTGGCCGGACCGCTGACCTTTACAGAAATAGCGCTGACTGAAGGAGATACTCTAACTGTAACTCTTACAGAGAAGTTGAAGACAGAAAGTGCACCACTAAGTGTTACCGTAGCGATCAAGTCAGCGGACGTGGTGAATGAAGCTTCCAAAACACTTCAAATCGGCTACGCCGCAGGCGAAACCTGGGAGAATGTTCTGACTTCACTGTCCCTGCCATCTACCGGAGGCTTCGGTACACAGGTCAGCTGGACTTCCAGTAAGCCGCAGGTTATTGAGATTCCGGCAGCAACGGACAGCAGCATCAATGCCGTTGTATACCGCAGTGCCCAGGATGAGGCAGTAGTTCTCAGCGCGACCGTCAGCCGCGACGGTGAAGCGAAAACCCGTACCTTCCTGGTTGTTGTAACAGCCAGCGGGGCAATCAAGGTCGAGGACACGAGCAATATCCGCAATGTCAAAGTGAAGGATCAGTCGGACAACACAGCACTGGTTCCGGTCAAACGAATCAACGTTACTTCAGCAGATGGTACTAGTTCGAAAATGGATAAGGTAGTATTTGATTCGGCTAAGGCACAAGAGATTGTCACTGCTTCTGTACCTGGCCACAACAATTCATCTACGATCTACATTGATGAGTTGCCGGGCGATACTGCTGATGAAATTGCAGTTGAAATTCCGGCAACAACGCTTGCACTACTCGGTGCGAATAGCTTCAACTTGAATATCCAAAGTGATTATTCGACCATTTCCCTGGATGCAGCTACTCTGCAGTCCATGATGGCGGACAATCTGGATCTGTATTTCCGGATCGTGCCTGCCCGCAATGCAGAAGACTCGAAGAACCAGGTTCCTTCGTCCTATAATAACCAGAACCTGAAGGCGCTCAGCCCGCCGCTGGATATTGAGACCAACTATACCGGCTATAATACACAGCTAATGCTTCCATTTGCCAAAAACGGTGTGGATGTAAGTACCATGAATGCCAGCAGCCTTGCTGTATATATTGTGCACAGCGACGGTACGATTGAGCTGTCCAAAGGCACTGTCGTAAACAACGATAAGAACGAACCATATGGCATCTCGTTTGACATTTCTAAATTTAGCAGCTTTAGTATTGTAGAGACCAGTTCCTCCCTCCCTGGCAGCATCGTCACTGGGCCTGCTACACCTGCTACACCTGCTGCACCTGTAGTAGTACCTAATGGTGCAGGAACAGCAACTGCAACAGATGCAGTCTATTCCCATGCAGCTTATATCAAGGGCTATGAGGATGGCACCTTCAAGCCAAGCCGTGCACTGACACGGGCCGAGCTTGCAGCACTCCTTGCCCGCAACATAGAAATTGATGCAGCAGCATCAGGAGTGAACTTTACAGATGTATCTGCGAAGCACTGGGCAGCAGCTGATATTGCCAAAGTAGCCGCAGCCGGTCTGATGAAGGGCGATCCTGACGGCAGCTTCAATCCGGAACGTGCGGTAACCCGTGCGGAGATGGCAATCCTGAGCGCACGGCTGAAGCAATTGTCCTTTGACGAGAGCAGCACAGCGGTTTCAGCAATTTCCGATGTGAATAAGCACTGGGCGGCAGGAGCTATCGATGCCGTGAAAGCAGCGGGACTGATGACAGGCTTCGCGGACGGCAGCTTTGCTCCGGCCAAGATGCTGAGCCGTGCAGAAGCGGTTACGGTGATTAACCGCCTGTTCGGCAGAGGCCCGCTCAGCGGCGTGACCCGTTCCAGCTTCTCTGATGTTCCGGTTACACATTGGGCATTTGCCGATATCGAAGAAGCCAGCCTTAACCACAAATACACTGTAAAGAACGGCAAGGAAGTTATCGCCGACTAAGCACAAGCAATAACAGCAGAAGCCTGTTTGAATTCCGGGTAGCCCCCGGCTTCAAACAGGCTTCTTTGTGCAAGAATGAAATTATAGCGGCAAATCGCGCCGCCGGAAAATCTGAATGCCTGCGGCGAAGCACAGCAGCCCGGTCAGCAGCAGCCAGAAGGAAATCCAGCCGATATCTGCTGTGCCCTGCACAATCTCGCCGGGACGGTAAAAGCTGAACAGCGTGAAGTAGCGCAGTACATCAAGCTTATCGGTGATTTTGGCAAGGATATCGATCGTGAAGAAGGCGAAGGTGATCCCTCCGGAGATCCCGAGCGCTTTTTTCTCGTCATTGCAGACACAGGAGACCAGAAAGGAAAGGCCGCCAATGGCAAAAAACAGCAGGAAGGCGGCGGTGTTCAACTGGCTGAACCGGGCCATGCCGAATTCATATTCGCTGCCGAGAAACCAGACTTTGCCGGCGAACCCGGCCAGCGTAGTTACAGCCATAATAATGAACAGTGAGGTAACCAGCACGAGCGCCTGCGTAAAAGCGACCTTGCGGCGTGTGGTCGGCGTGGCCAGCAGATAGGCCATGGAGCCGCGGTCGACCAGCCGGGCGATCAGCTGTGTAGACATTTGCACGCAGACAATGGAGAGGATCAGCACCAGAATAAGCCCGTAATACTCACCGGAGATAAAACCCTCCGCACTGGAGAAACCATTGTTCAGCCCAAAGGCATTGCCAACCCCCTCGGGCATTGCTTTGACAAGATCGTTAAGTGCTTCCGTATTGTCCGCCAGCCCCGGATACAGCCAGATCATGAATACAATATAGAAGGCGGAGCCAAAGGCATAATTCATAATACCCTTCAGATTGACCCGCATCATTTCTTTATAGAGTGGAAGATTCACTTCACAGCACCCCCGCGGTCATAATAATTCATGAAAATATCCTCCAGGTTCTGCGTCGTTACATCCAGACTCCGGATCCGGTAACCTGCGATCTCCCGGGTGAACTCATTGTAGTTGCCCTGTATCGCAATCCGCACAAGGTTCCCTTCACGGCTGACCACCTGCAGGCCGGAGGCGGTGAAGCGCTCGGCTTCCTCTCCAGTCTCGAATATAATCTCAAACAGCTTGCGCTGCATCGACTGGAGCTCATGAATATTGTTAATTGCGATAATTTTCCCGTCCTTGATAATGGCCGCCCGGTCACAGGTACGTTCGATCTCCTGAAAGCTGTGGGACGACATCAGGAAGGTGGTGCCTGCGGCTTTTTCCTCCAGTACGAGTTCAATGAAGATCTTCTGCATCAGCGGGTCCAGCCCTGAGGTAGGTTCATCCAGAATGATTACGTCGGGGCTATGCATGAACGCGGCAACAATGCCGACCTTCTGCTTCATGCCTTTAGACATTTTGCGGATTGGAGTGGCGGCATCAAACTGCAGCCGGTCGATCAGCGCATTACGTTTAGCGGTATTCTTCACACCTTGCATGGAGGCCATGAAATCAAGAAAGCCCTTGCCGGTCATGCCGTCAATGAAGTTAATCTCGCCCGGCAGGTATCCGGTGTGCTTCTGTACGGTTCCCTGACCGCTCCAGGCATCCAGCCCGTTAATCGTGACCGAACCCCGGTCCGGTTTCATGAATCCCATAATATGCCGGATGGTGGTCGATTTTCCCGCCCCGTTGGGCCCCAGGAAACCGAACACCTCGCCCCTTGCTACTGTGAATGATACATCTTCAATCCCCCGGCCGTTTGAAAACCGTTTGGTTAAACCCTCTACCTTCAGCATGCTGCACCCCCGTGCGAATAATGAAATATTATTGGTTATATATTTCATATGTTATAATAGTCCCGGGATTACACGAAGTCAATATAATTATGAACTCATATATATATTATATTTCATTATTTTCGTAGCAGTACATTAAAGCGTCAAGTTAGGGTGAAGAATATGAACGGCTTTGAGAAGAGAAGGGCAATGATCAAGGGGCAAATCATGAAGACAACCATGGACATGCTCCAGACCTGGGAACCGAAGCGGCTGCGGATTGCAGACATTGCTAAGGCAGCCGGGGTGTCGCAGGTGACGATATATAATTATTTTGGCAGCAAGGAGGAGCTGATCAAGGAATCGTTCAAGGATTTTGTACAGCGCTCGATTACGGAATTTGAGGCGGAAATGCTCAAGCAGCAATCGCTGAAGGAGCTGATCGGCTACATGGTTTTTAAGGAGAAGGAGACGTACCGCGGACTTGCCCCGGCTGTGATCAAGGAGCTGATGGTGGATGATCCGCAGATGTCTGCCTACATTCAGGAGCAGTATAACAAAAGAATCATTCCGCTGATGGTTAAAATGGTGGAGGACGGCAAGGCGCATGGTGAAATTTCCGGTAAGGTGTCGGTGGAGGCGGTTCTGCTGCTGATTCAGGTGTATATGAAGAGTTCCGGGGAGATGCTGGATGCGGTGGGAAAACATGAAGACAGGGAGCAGATTCTGGAGGAGCTGCTGCATCTGTTCTTTTACGGGCTTTGCGGGCAGGAGCTTCCGAATGGATAGCTAATGGTTTGAATTGAGTAAGCATAAGCTGTCTTCAGATTTCTACCGATTATAGCGGACATAATCAAGAAATCTGAAGACGGGCAGCGGCCGGAAGTCCAAACTTCTCTGTAGTTACGGCCATGCTAAATATAACAATCGCAATTTGTATCTAAATACAATAACTATAACAGCGATTTAAACGAATGGCGGATGACGTCACCCCGGCTGATAATGCCCATGAGGACACGGTTTCGTTCAACAGGTACTTTTTTGATCTGCTTCTTGCCCAGAATGGCGGCAATCCGTTCGATATCCTCGTCCCAGGGAACCGTGATGACTTTCTTTTTGGCGATGGCCATTACATTAAGATTCAGCAGCCGCCGGGTCCGTTCCTCGAATTCATCCTCATCGCCCTTGATCACATTCACTTGAAAAAAAGAGTCGACAATGAGGTCATCATGTTTGCCGATATAGCGCATAATGTCCCCATCGCTTAAATAAGCAACAATTTCATTGCGGTCGTTAATGACCGGCATGCCGCTGATCCGGTGCTCGATGCATTTTTCGATAAAGGTCCGTACAGTGTCATATTCCTTGACCTTATAGACCTGTCTGATCATGAATTCATGCGCTTTCATAAGGTTCCCCCAAGTAAGAATAGACTAGCTTTTGTAAAAATAACTTGTATAATGAAAGTATATACTTGTATTATACAAGTTGCATGTGCGAAGTCAATGACCGCTGCATCTTACAACTAATTTAAGCTGTTATTCATAGAGAAAAGAGTGGAAAGAAAGGTTGCTGCACACCATGGACAAACGCCCGTTAGAAACGATTGAACTGGAGATGGCCATTCTCAGCCGCCGGCTGACTTCGATCAGCACCTACAAAAAATACGGTATCCTGGACCACTCTGCCTATCTGCTGCTGCATCAGATTGCCTCGAACGGCTCCGCCGGGGTGAAGGCGCTGGCCGATGAGTTTCACCTTGATATTTCCACGATCAGCAGGCAGGCCTCGGCACTTGAGCAGAAGGGGTATGTGATCCGTGTACCAGATCCTTTGGACGGCAGGGCCTATTCGCTGCAAATCTCTGAGTTAGGATCGGACATGCTGAAGAAGGACACGGACATACGGCAGGACAAAATCGGACAGCTGCTCGAGGACTGGAGCGAAGAGGAACGCGAACAATTCGGTCAGCTGCTGCAGAAACTGAATGAAGCAATTTTCCGGGTGATGTAATCGTAATTGTCTGACTTTTATAACCGGAGGTGTCTTATGAATCCCCAGGATCTTCAAGAAGAAAAGCTGCTTATCGCATTCGAGAACATCAAACGCCTGGCCACACGCACCAAATGGAATGATTCTATTCCCCATGGGGAATTTCTCATGATGTTCGTCATCCATGTCATGATGAAGAAGGAACGGTTAGAACCGGATGCGCCGGAATACCCGGGGGTGATGGTCTCCAAATTAAGCGAGCTGCTGCAAATCAGCAGACCCACCGCTTCACAGGCTGTCAGCTCTCTGGAAGAGAAGGGTTATGTCGAGCGCGCCATGTCCGAAACAGACCGGCGGGTGATCTATATCAGCCTGACGGAGCAGGGGCGGCTGGTTTTTGAACAAAAAATGGAACGGTATTCCTGTATCCTGAACGAGATTATTGAAAAGGTTGGCCGGGAAGAGGTCGACCAGCTGATTGCCACTTGCGAGCGTCTGCGGACTGTAATGGATGAAGTAAGATTGCGGTTGGCGGATGAGCTTATCCCGGAGCATGAGGCAGCAGTGTCATATTAAGTTTACATTTCGGACTAATGAATAAGATACGGGGATAGACGCTGCTTATACTGGTATAAGCAGCGTCTATTTAACATTTGTACCTGCGTCTGTCTATAATGGCTTCAGAGATCAATTCCGAGTTGTCTCATTGGAATATCTACAATATTATGGACGGAGTGAAGTTATAATGGCAGGCAGCAATGGCACAGCAAAAAAAGTAATGCTGCTGGGACTTGACGGGGCAGACCCGTCAGTGATCCGGCGATATGTAGCGGAGGGCAAGCTTCCTAATTTCAAAAGAGCCATTGAAGCCGGTTCGACGACAAGTGATTTGGGCATGCAAAGTGTGCTTCCAGCCATCACTCCACCGAACTGGGCGTCGATTGCCACCGGAGCCTATCCGGCCACCCACGGCATCACCTGCTTCTGGAACCATACACTGGGCAATGAGCTGGACGTGCTGGATTATGGTTTTGACTCTGGCCTGCTGAAGGCCGAGACCATCTGGCAAGCTTATGCCCGGGCGGGCAAGAAGAGCATTATTTTTAATTACCCGACCTCCTGGCCGGCGCAGGTGGAGGATGCGATTTATGTCGACGGGACCAGCATCTATACCAATCTGCGCGGTTATATTGATTATGAGAAAGTGTACGAAGGCAGAGCAGGCGACTTTGAGCTGATCGAGATCCCGCATGTGGTCGATAATACGGGAGCCAACTGCCGGTTTGAAGGCGAAGAAACAACCCAGAAAGCGGAGATCAGTAAGGAGACGTATGAGGGGTACGGCTATACACAGCCCGGACTGGTAACTACGGCGCAGGATGGAGAATTATCAGCGGATATCCCGACTGCGGATCAGATCCTGACCCCCCTGAAGCCTGCTGCCGGCTGGAATTCTGCTCCGGCTGGTGCGCGTGAGTTCGTACTGCCGGTGAACAATGGCCAAGCCAGACGCTGGGGTCTGCTTGTAGCCGATAACGGTACAACGTATAACCGGATTCGTATTTATGCTTCCAAAACGGCGGAAACAGCGCTGGGAGAAGCCGTTTTGGGAGAATGGAGCGGCTGGATTTACGACAGCTATACGATTAACGGAGCCAGCATTCCGGTAGCCTACAAAATCCGTGTGCTGGAGCTGGATCCTGCGGGAAACAGCTTTAAATTCTATTCTTCCTACGTGCTGGATCTGAAAACCGGGAGATACTTTCATCCGCAGCCTATCGGAGAGGAACTGTACAGTAAGGTTGGCCCGATGCTGCAGCCTTCCAATTACAGCCGTCTGAATCCGCAGGCTGATCTTGTGCTGCTGGAATCCATCGGTGAAATGTACAGCTGGCATGAGGATGCCATTAATTATTTGCTTGATAACAAGGAATGGGATCTTTTCTATACTCATATGCACGGAATCGACATGTTCAATCATTTCTACCTCGATCATACGCTGCCAGCTGCGTCGCCGGAATACAAACGCTACGAGGAGATCATTTATAAGATTTATGAGATCAGCGACCGCTTCATCGGCGCACTGCTCGACCGCCTGGATGATGAGACGGCGGTGTTCATTGTTTCGGATCATGCCGGAGTTGCGAAGAATCCGGAGACAGACCATCCGCTGATCGGCGATATGTGGGGGATCAATGTCGGCATTATGGGGGAACTCGGGTATACCCGGATTAAAGAGACCGGGGGAGGTCTCGAGATTGACTGGAGTAATACGGTTGCTGTCGCCCAGCGGGCTACATACATCTATTTAAATGTTAAAGGCCGCGACCCACAAGGGATCGTAGATCCTGCAGATTATGATAGGCTGGTGCAGAAAATTATTGATGACCTCTACAGCTACCGCGATCCGAAAACAGGCAGAAGAGTCATCAGCTTCGCCCTGAACCGAAATGATATGGAGCTTGTGGGGTTAGGGGGAGAGAATGTAGGTGATATCTTCTATATCCTGGAGCCGGACTTTACCCGATGCCACGGCAACGGTCTCAGCAATCACACGCTGATGGGGTATTCCATGCAGGCCTTATTTATTGCCCTCGGTGCCGGTGTGAAGGCAGGAAAAGTCATTGACCGCAAAGTTAAAGTCGTCGATATTGTACCGACAATCTGCCATCTGACCGGCTCCCCGGTGCCGAACGATGTGGAGGGCGGAATCATCTATCAAATTTTAACAGAAGAGCAGGATGAAGCTGGGCAGTATGGAGAGGCTGCTGCGGAGCCGGTCACGGCGGGGACGGGCGGCTGAGCAGAGGATGCGTACAGAAATTCCGCGTAAGCCGATTCCCCATATTACGGACCGTGAATTTGATGATTTGACCTTCGGCAGTGAAGAACCCGTGCTTGTGTTCTTCGGTTCCCGGCGCTGCAAAATCTGCCGGGAGCTCTTTCCGGTGGCCGAGGCGGTAGCTTACGATTTCAGCGGCCGTATGCAGGTATACGGTGTGGACGCCGATAAATACCGTTCTCTGTTTCACAGGCTAAGGCTGAAGGGCATCCCTCATCTTGTACTGTTTCTAGGCGGCGAAGTAAAGGCAAGGATCGGCGGCTTTCATCCTCAGCAGGTACTCGTCGAGAAATTGGAGGAATGGGTGCCGTAAGAGTGGATGATGTAACCATTGTCAGCGATCTTTTTCCTAGTAGTCACATTGGATTTATGATTATATAATGAGGCTAGCAGGAAGAAAGAGGGAGACGATTATGCGGCTGGAACAGCTCTATCATATTGTGGCGATCGCCCAGACGGGATCGATATCGACGGCTGCCGAGCGCTCCTATATTTCACAGCCGGCGCTTAGTTCTTCTGTATCCAAGCTGGAGGTTGAGCTCGGAGTGCCTCTGTTCAAACGGAGTAATCAGGGCGTGCATCCTACGGAGATCGGGCAGGCCGTTATCGCCAAAGCAATGGAAGCCATCGATCTGCTGGAGGATATCAAAGCGCTTGCCGAGGAGAACACTCATGCAATGACCGGGAGTATCCATCTTGCGGTAGAGCCGTTCATCAGCAACACCATCATGGTTAATACACTGACTACGTTTAAATACAGGCATCCCAATGTGAATGTGCTGATGAAGGTTGGAGAGTCCAACAATAATCTGCGTGATATTGCAGCGGGTAAAGCGGATTTCGGAGTTGTAATGAAAAGCTGCGGCCAGGCGGAGGACAAGGATCTCTGCGTCAAGGAGCTGTTCAGGGACCGCCTGGTGCTGCTGGTCAGCCGGGATTCGCTGCTTGCTGCCAGCGGGACAATTACAATTCAGGAAGCGATGGCCCAGCCGCTGGTTCTGTACAATACCGAATTTGCCACGGACTGCTGGATTTCCGAGCTGCTGCAGAGCCACGGTGAATTCAATGTAGCTTACCGGCTGGACAGCTTCCCGATGCTGGAAAAGGTCATCTCCTTGAATTTATGCGCGGCTTTCGCCCCGAAATTTATGAGCGATTATTTTTTGAACAAGGGCAGCATTGTCCCGCTGGAGATTACCGGTGCCGGACTGGATATATCGATTGCTCTAGCCTGGACTAAGCGGCATCATCTGTCGCTGATTGAGAAAGAAATGATGGAGACGATCAAATCGCTCTGTGCGATGTGCGAGTTTCTTGGTTAAGGAGCCTACCGGACCACCGGAGGCCTGCTGTTTCAGAGGGAGGGCGGAATCTGCCCTTCATGCTGAAGTGCAGGCCTTTTTATTTGCCGCTTAAACAATGAAAGAGGAGATGCTGAGATGCAGAGCAACACCAGAGAAGCAGTGCCGCCGAATAGCGGCGTGATCCGCAGTAAGCCGGCTTCCAAGCGGAGAATATCAAAGGAATGGCTGTACCGGGGGATTTCCGTGGGCTCATTGCTGGCCGCACTGCTGCTTTGGTGGTCTGCCAGCACCCTGGAGTGGGTGAATCCCCTGTTTCTGCCTAAACCGCAGACGGTCTGGTCTGCTTTCGTGGATGTGCTGCAGGACGGCTATAAAGGCCAGACCCTGCTGAATCACATCGGGACGAGTATGAGAAGACTGTTTCTGGCGCTGGCGGCCGCTTTTATAACCGCTGTTCCCCTAGGGATCTTATGCGGACGCTATCGTGTACTTCGGGCGGTGGTAGACCCGTTCATCGAATTCTACCGTCCGCTGCCGCCGCTGGCCTATTATACGCTGCTGATTCTGTGGTTCGGAATTACAGATGTCTCTAAGGTGCTGCTGTTATTTCTGGGGGCGTTTGCCCCTTTGTTCATCACGGCAGTGTTCAGCGTGCAGCGGCTCAGCGCCGACCGGATTAACGGTGCCCGGTCGCTTGGGGCACGGGGCTGGAAATTGTACGTCTTTGTTATCTTTCCATCGGTGCTTCCGGAGCTTCTAACGGGTCTGCGCACGGCAGTCGGTGTAAGTTACTCCACACTTGTGGCCGCTGAAATGGTGGCCGCAGTGTCCGGAATCGGCTGGCTGGTGCTGGATGCGAGCAAGTTTTTGCGGAGTGACATTATGTATCTCGGCATTATCATTATGGCGTTGATCGCCATTGCAATTGATCTTATCATCCGCAGCCTGATCCGGCGTGTATCGCCGTGGACGGAGCAATAAAACTATTTATTCAAAAGGGAGATTAGAGAAGATGAGACCATTTCGCACTTTATTCAGGCTAGGCCCGTTGCTCGCAATTCTGATGGTACTGCTGGTGTTATCCGCTTGCGGTAATAGTAATAATCAGGTCAACGGAAAGAGTGCGCCGGAGGCTGCGGCCACGGAAGAAGCAGTAAGCACAGCAGCCGCAGACACGGCTACAGCGGAGCCTTCCGCCGCTGCAGAGGAACTGCCCAAGGAAATACGCATTGGCTACCAGGTTTCCCCGAACGGCGAATTGCTGGCCAAATCGCTTGGGCTGCTGGAGAAGAAATATCCTGATGTCAAAATTTCCTGGCTGAAATTTGACTCCGGCCGTGATGTGAACGTGGCGATTGCCAGCGGCGGGATCGACTTCGGCCTGCTTGGTACACCTCCCGGGGCCTCCGGTATCGCTCAAGGATTACCGGACCAGGTCTATTACATCCATGATGTTATCGGCCAGAGTGAAGCGCTGGTCGTGAAGAGTGATGCCGGCATATCCTCCCTCGCGGATTTGAAAGGGCACACAATCGCCACCACCTTCGGCTCAACTTCCCATTTCAGTCTGCTGTCTGCTCTGAAGCAGAAGAATATTGATCCTGGCACGATTACCATCCTTGACATGCAGGCTCCCGATATTGTTGCTGCTTGGCAAAGAGGCGATATCGATGGTGCTTACACCTGGCAGCCGAGCCAGTCGAAGCTGGTGGAGGACGGCGGTAAGGTGATTATCAGCTCGGCTGAAGTTGCGGCGAAAGGCGGTATCACCGGGGAGTTCGGCGTAGTGCATAATGATTTTATCGCCAAATATCCAAATGCGGTCAAAGGCTATATCTCAGTTCTGGATGAGGCGGTCAAAGCCTACCGCGAGCATCCCGAGGATTCGGCAGCGGCAATGTCCGGTGAACTGGGTCTGACACCGGAGGCTACCTTGAAGGCAATGAATGAAATCATTGTGCTGGATGCATCGCAGCAGACTGCGCC
The DNA here is from genome assembly GCF_031599675.1 of Paenibacillus pedocola. NCBI lineage: Bacteria > Bacillati > Bacillota > Bacilli > Caryophanales > Paenibacillaceae > Paenibacillus > Paenibacillus pedocola. Next base: position 1,910,965 of record NZ_CP134223.1, read on the forward strand.
GGAGTATATGGGAACACCGGATCAGCCGGGAGCCTTCGGGCAATTGCTGAAGGACACCGGGGATTTCCTGGTGGAACAGAAGTCGATTACGGAATCACCGGATTTATCCGTATACCAGAAAGCGCTGCGCAATGACCTGTATCCCGTTCAATAAGTAAACTGCATTAATGGAAGGAGTGGCCCGAATGATCTATGAAGAGAAGCTGGAGGGTATGGGTTCTATAAGTACCAGTGCAGGCGCCGGGGTTTTCCGGGGGGATAGAATTTCCGTTCAGCAGGATGCCTTCGCAAGTTCCAATGCTGAGCCGGACAGCGGAAAGGGGATTCTGCTGGGAGGGATCGGCCTGGCTTACGGCAGAGGTGCTGAAGAACGCCAGGTGCTGCAGGACATCAACCTGACGCTGTCACCTGGAGAATTTGTTGTTGTGCTCGGTCCGTCCGGCTGCGGCAAAACCTCACTCCTGAATATTCTCGCAGGTTATTTGCGGCCTACCCAAGGGACAATATCGATTAACGGCAAACGTCATACCCGCCCTGATTCGGAGGTCGGCGTGGTCTTCCAGCAGGCGAACCTGTTTCCCTGGCTGTCACTGGCCCGCAATATCGAGTTCGGGCTGCGGATGAAGAATTTGCCTAAGGCCCGGCGCAAGGAACGGGTGGCCTATTTTCTGGAGCTGATGGGGCTGACTTCTTCGGCGAAGCTGCTGCCCCACCAGCTGTCCGGGGGGATGAAGCAGCGGGCGGCGATTGCCCGTACTCTGGCCACTGAACCGGAAATTGTTCTGCTTGATGAACCGTTCAGTGCACTCGACGCCTTAACCCGCGAGAATATGCAGCGTCATTTGAGGGAGATTTGGCGCAAGACGGGCAAGTGCATGTTTTTCATCACCCACGATGTGGATGAAGCGCTGCTCCTGTCCAGCCGGCTGATTGTCATGCACCCCGATCCCGGCAGAGTCGTAGAGGATTTCGCGAATCCGCTGACAGCGGGCGGAGAAGAACGGACCTTCGACGAACTTCGTACAAGTAGAGAGTACAGCGGACTCCGGCAGCACCTGCTGGCCCGGATGGAACCAGGCACAGCTGATCGCTAGAGAATAACCAATGTTTGAGCCAAGTTGGCTGTGTCTCTTTCGGACACAGCCGTCTTTTTTTTCAGACACACCGTACATCACAGTTTACAGCTGGCAAATCATATATGATATGTGCAATGCATCGGAAATGGGGCTGATATATGCTTAGAATTGCGGAAGCGGGAACAGAGGATCTGAAAGTGATGTGTGCGCTGCTTGGTGAACTGTTCGCGCTGGAACAGGATTTTGCAGATGCCGTCAATGAAGACAAGCAGAGGACCGGTCTGGAATTGATCCTGGAACACCCGGACAAAGGGCAGCTGCTGCTGCTCAAGCGGCAGGAAAAGGTTGTCGGGATGGTGAATCTGGTGTATTCATTCAGCACCTTTGAGGGTGGTCCGGTAATCATGCTGGAAGACTTTATTGTGGCTGCGGAGGAGCGGAGCAAGGGCAGCGGCAGGTTTTTTATGGACCGGATCGTCGAATATGCCAAGCAAAACGGCTTCCTGCGGATTACCCTGCTTGCGGACGCCGGGAATATGCGGGCACTGCATTTCTACGAAGCCGCGGGCTATCAGTACTCGAATATGAAATGTCTGCGGCTTGGACTGGGAGCAGCCGACGTAAGCTGAGACAAACGCGAATGAGCCTTTGGAGTCACCTCCAAGGCTCGTTTGCTGTCCAATGGATGATCAGGGATTCATAACGCTCATTCTTCCGAATAGGGTTTCATTTCAATCTCTGTCTTGCTGCTGTTTACAACGGTTCTTCCGTTTTCTTCTCCGAAGCTTAGCCGTTCTGTACCCAGGTATTGACTGCCTGTAGAATCCGTATAGCGGTAGGTAATCAGAGCTTCTTCCGCGTCTGATTCTGCGATATAGCTGACTACCCATGGGCTGGACCAGCGGATTACCGTATTATTGGCATCCCCGGTCGCAGCCTTCTGCTGCTGCCGAAACTCTTTTTGCATACTGCTGCTCATGATTTCCAGGCGTAGCTTGCCGTCCCTGGTTTTCCATGCCTCTGCCCACTGGAGCGCCAGCTTATATGTTTGCTCATTCTGAACAGCGTCATCTGCTGTTTCGGCTGTGTAAATGAAGGGTGTTGTCCCAAACATCTTATTCCCATCCGGTGAGGAGTCTGCAGAGGCTCTAATGACAGCTGTCATCCCGGTGACAAGTGCAATCACAAGCAGTATTCCCGCAATGGGACTGGTTTTTAGTTTCATCGCCGCAATCCTCCTCTCTTCAAGCGGATGATCTTGTTGATAAGTATCCTACCCTGATTGGACGGTATTATCAACCTTTGTTAAGTAAGGGCGCTGCATTGACAACGATTTTGGAATTGGCTATACTTTCTGTAATCTTATAGTTGGTATACGTTGAATGAGCGCAGTAGCAGCTTAGTCCCTGTCCCAGAAAGCCGGGGGGTGATGGAACCCGGTACATACGAGGGCTGCGAAATACACTCTGGAGTATCTTGGGTAATGCCAAGCGGAGCTAAGCGAACGATAACTCGCTGATAGTGGTACGGACACGCTTATTCCTGGTGTTCGTGCAATTTGGGTGGTAACACGGTTAATCCAATCGTCCCTGTGTCTGAACAGACAAGGGGCGATTTTTTTATGGGATTTTTGGATACCCGGACCCGCACTGCTCTGCGCTCAGAACGTAGATCACACAAGAACCGACAACTTACAAAGGGGCTGTACATGTTGAATATTATTGATGAACTGGAATGGCGCGATGCCATTAACCAGCAGACGGATGCGGAAGGACTGCGTGAATTAACGAATAGCAAGGCGGTCTCGCTGTATTGCGGTGTTGACCCGACCGGCGACAGCATGCATATCGGGCATCTGATTCCGTTCATGGTGCTTAGACGTTTTCAGCTGGCCGGTCATCGTCCGGTGATCCTGATCGGCGGAGCAACCGGAACCATCGGCGATCCGAGCGGGCGCCAGAGCGAACGCTCCCTGCAGACGCTGGAACAGGTGCAGGAAAATGTGGATGCGCTGACCGCACAGATGAAGAAGCTTTTCATCTCGGATGATAACGCTAACCAGGTGCGTCTGGTCAACAACTACGACTGGACTAAGGATATTAACGTTATTGAGTTCCTGCGCGACTTCGGCAAAAACTTCAGCATCAATACGATGCTGGCCAAAGATGTCGTCTCCAGCCGCCTGGACAGCGGAATTTCGTTCACCGAATTCTCGTACCAAATCCTGCAGTCGATCGACTACCTGCACCTGTACAAGCATGAGGATGTGCAGCTGCAAATCGGCGGCTCCGACCAGTGGGGCAACATTACAAGCGGTCTGGACCTGATCCGTAAAAAAGAAGGCAACGAAGCTAAAGCCTTCGGCCTTACCATCCCGCTGATGCTGAAAGCGGACGGCACCAAGTTCGGCAAAACCGCCGGCGGAGCCGTGTGGCTCGATCCGAAGAAAACAACCCCTTACGAGTTCTACCAGTTCTGGGCGAACACGGATGACCGGGATGTAGTGAAATACCTCAAGTACTTCACCTTCCTGAGTAAAGAGGAAATCGAAGCTCTCGCGGCAAAGGTCGAAGCCGAGCCGCATAAACGGGAAGCACAAAAGGCCCTGGCTGAAGAGATGACCCGGTTTGTTCACGGCGAGGAGCTGCTGGAGCAGGCCAAACGCATTACCGCAGCCCTGTTCAGCGGCGATATCCGCTCGCTGACTGCTGATGAAATTGAGGAAGGCTTCAAGGAAATGCCGACCTACACCGCCTCCAAGGAAGCGAAGAATATCGTGGACTGGCTGGTAGACCTCGGCATAGAGCCGTCCAAACGCCAGGCGCGTGAAGACATTACCAAGGGTGCAATTTCCATCAACGGTGAGCGTGTAAGCGAGCTGGAGGTTGAGATTACCGCTGAACATGCTATCGGCGGGAAATTCATCATTGTCCGCAAAGGTAAGAAAAATTACAGTCTGGTGAAACTGACATAAATTTGTAGTCTGCCATAACTCAGCAAGGAGGGTGTTCCGAAGGCCATGAACGGCTGCCGGGACTCCCTCCTTTTCTTTTGCGTAAGATTAGGGAAAACAATCTAAATAATCATTAATTATATAAATTAAGCTGTTCAAAAGGCTGGGTACGTATAAAATAAAGACTGGGGGGTGAATGAATTGAATGCTAAAACTAAATATCATATCCTCATGCAAGGAACCACCAGCAAAAATGTAAGTGAAACCTGCAAGGAGTTCGGCATTTCCCGGACGATCTATTATAAGTGGCAAAATGCCTACAAGAAGCATGGGATGGATGGGCTTACGGAGAGAGAAAAAAAACCGGTCATGCCAAACAAAGTGGACAAGCGTACGGAAAGGCTGATTTTAAAGTATATTGCCAAATTTCCTGAGGATGGTCCGAAGCGGATCTATTATGAATTGCAGGACGAGGGGGAGAAGGTAGGGGAATCCGGGATATACAATGTGTTGCGGCGGCACGGACTTAGCAAGAGGGCGCAGCGGGAAGCCTATGCCAAAGAAATCAAGGAGAAGAAATGGCCGGGTGACACAGCTGCTAAAGCTCCAAGGAGCAAGGTAAGGGAACAACTGCTGGACTATAAGCTGAAGGATCCGGACAATGCCCACCCCGGTTATATCTGCATGCAGAGTATTTATTATATGGGAGAGTTCCCGCGAATCGGAAAGGTATATCAATATGTGATTTATGATGTTTACTCTACGATAGGACTGGTCAAGCTCTATAACCGGAAAGCTACCATACACTTCATCGATTTTATGCATCTCAAGGTCATACCCTTAATGAAGTCACTGCATTTTGAGATCGACAATCTGGTGACGCACAAAAGCCGCGAATTCACCACAAACTGGGATAGAGGCAAACATAAATATACCGACTTTTTACATAAGAACAATATTAATCAAGTGGCTGTCACTGCGCAAAATGCAGAGATATTTCAACCTTTGCAGCAATTTGTTGCAGTGTTGACGCAGGAATTTTACCAGCAGGCCTGGGGAGATCCTACGATCAATTCTTTTGAAATATTAGAAAACCGCTTACAAGCATACTTGAATTACTATAACTTCAACAGAAAGATTACAGACGGTCCTAATAAAGGAAAAATACCATCCGATGCAGCACTTGAATGTACGGGACAGCAGGAGACCTTGCCACTATGGTTATTTACAAGGAGATAACGGAAGATGGACAACATGAAGCGCGAAGACAAAATAGGCATCATTGGAGCAGGGATTTCCGGGGTATCTGCTGCTTATCATTTGGCTAAAAAGGGCTATACCCATATCACCATCCTTGAGAAATCAGACCGTGTGGGAGGAAAGTGCTTTTCCATTGAGTACAAAGGGAAAACATATGAAATGGGGGCGCTGTTCGGACTTCCCTCCTATGCCCATACGAAGAACCTGATGATGGAATATGACCTCATGGACAAGGGGCCTTTACTGGAGCGGGGATTTTTCAATACGAACGGAAGGCAGACCTCGCAGATTCCTCTGGATCAGGTACAGGCTTTTGCGCAGGAATTCAAGCGGTTGCCGGAGATTTCCAAACGCTACGAGCGGTTAAATGAACCGGGCCTTCTCCATTTGCCGGAGGACCTGTGCCAGCCCTTTTCCTTATGGTGTGATGAGAACGAATTATTTGTCATTAAGCAGGTCTATATGCATTACTTCAGTACCTTTGGGTTTGGCAGTATCTATGATGTGCCTGCGGCCTATGTTCTGAAATTTTTAAGCTTTGATAATCTGCTCTCCTTTATTGAAGTTACGCATATGATCACCTGGCCTAAAGGGGTTACTGAACTCATAAGACGTATGGCAGACCAGGTAGAGGACCTGCGTCTGACCTGCGAAGTGCTCCATATGGACTGTGAACCAAACGGCAAGGTGCGGGTGGAAACCAGTCAGTCTGCGCTCTATTTTGACAAAGTGATTTATACGGCTTCCTTGCAGCATATTAGTGAAATCGTTGATTTACCTGCGGCAGATAAAAGGATGTTGGAGCATATTACCTATGAGCGGTTTCGTGTATACGCTTATAGGGTTGAAGGAATCCCTGAGCTTTCAGGTTATATTCCCGGCAATATGCGCCCTGAGTCTAAGGGACAGATGATGGCCTGGTATTACCGGTGGGCAGATATGGGGACTACGGATTTGATCACTATTTATGTAGTTGAGAATGAAGAGATGACCGATCAGGAGATGCGCGAGGCTGTGGAAATGAAGCTTAGGGATCTCGGCGGAACCAACATTCGTTTCTATATGATGAAAAGATGGGAGCATTTTCCCCATGTGGAATCTGCTGCGCTCCGTGCAGGCTTTTATGAGCAGCTTGACCTGATGCAGGGGAGAGACCAGATATATTACGCCGGAGAAATCATGAACTTCCCCACACTTGAGAACTGTATCGTATATACGAAATACCTGGTCGACCGATTTTTTTGAACCATACGGCTAAACACTGGCCTTGCTCACAAAGCACTTTGTGGGCAAGTTTTTTTTTTTTTTTTACTTTCGGGATAGGTTTACAGCATGTAGTGCTAAAGATATAGAATCTATTAAAATCGCCTGCCGGCGTTGATGTCTTAGGGAATCCCGGGCAAAACCGTTGTGTAAACCTAACATGAAAGGAGACTTGTAAAACGTTGATTTATCAATGTTTTGTAAAGTTTGATGGAACCTGACACTTTGATTATTCTTGAGCTAAGTCACACATTGAATACATAATATAAGGAGGAGTAAGTCATGTTTTTATTCGAATCTATCCCCTGGTACTCTGCACTGATGTGGTTCGGGGTACTTGGAGGATTAATGCTCGTCAATGAAATTGCCCGCAAGAGCAAATGGGTTTCACTATTTTTGTTTTTAGCTGTACCTATTGTTCTGACCCTTGCAGTATGGCCGAACACGGCAGGCAAAGATTCCAGTGTGGGCACTTGGTTTCATTGGGTAAAAGTATACTCTGCGCTGGCAGGCTGTTTGGGCTTCATGGCGATCCGGTTTGTTAAGGGCTGGAGCAGTAATAAATACATATTGATGTTTCCAGCCATTATTTTGGCCGTTAACATTCTGGAAGCGGTTATCCGCGATTTCCAGGTATATAGCCTGGATGGCATGGTTGACGGAGTGATGATGGTGGGTGGTCCCTGGAACATTATGAACGGGATTGCAGGTATTTTGAACATTATTACGATTTCCGGCTGGATGGGCATTGTGATTAGTAAAGACAAGAGTAAGGATATGCTGTGGCCGGATCAGCTCTGGTTCTGGATTATCGCGTATGACCTCTGGAATTTTGCTTATGTATATAATGCTGTCTCTGACCATTCCTTCTATGCAGGCGCTGCACTGCTGATCTCATGCACAATCCCGGCGTTCTTCTTCAAAAAAGGTGCCTGGTTACAGCATCGTGCTCAGACCTTGGCGATTTGGATGATGTTTACAATGTCGTTCCCGACCTTTGTCGGAGAGTCAAAGTTCTCCGTACAATCTTCCCACAGTGAAACGGCGTTATGGGTTATGAGTGCATTGTCGTTGGCTGCTAACATAGCCGTGATTATTTATCACTGCTATAAAATCTTCAAACATAAACGTAATCCGCTTAAAGAAGAGGTATATACAGATCTGGCGGCTTACAAAGCTATCGCAGACATGAACTAAGGGAAGTATATTCCCGCATAAAAAAGATGTTCCGGGCCACCTTTGGCCGGAACATCTTTTTGGTTATCTGGAGATCGAAGCTCAGCTTAATCTTCCAGCTTCGCGAGTTCGTCCTCGAGTCCGGCTAAAGTGGCCTGGATGCCTTCAATCAAAGCTTGCTGCTTCGCTGATTGTTCCCTGAGCAGCAGCTCTTCCGGGGTAACGGAACCCGGGTCATACCCCGGAGAAGCTGTCAGCCTGCTTAAATCCGCTTCATGAACCTTCATAAGCCCTTGTGCTTCCTTCAATTCCTCTGCGGCAAGGCCAATCTGGTATTCCAGATACGTGAAATCAGATGCAGCCGCTGCATGGGTTGAACGCTGTGAATAGGTCATCCTGCACCTCCGTTCCTGTCTTGGTATGTTTATGATACAAGCTTTCCGGGACAGGCTCAAGCTTGGAGCTATATATCAATCGCCGCCCGGTGTGAACGCCGCTGTTTTATTTTTAACAGGAGCATTAGACAAACCATGGTTATAATACTGCTTAAAATAATGGCATTCGAATAATCGTTGTACCATAACATAAGCTGCTCATTCATTAGGGAGTGGATACCAACAACAAAAAACAAATTTTTGGTTAGCAGATAGAGCAGACAGAATATGATTCCGAAAATGACAAGCTGGATAAAGTCGTACACAAACTCCATCCCGGCATAGCCGGAATAGATCCGGTTAGGAATATGCATGAGTGCAAAGATGGCCTGTGAAATGAACATGGCCGCAGCTACGCGGGACGAATGACGCTTTATTTTGCTGCATAAAAGGAATACCTGAACAAATAAAAAGCCCCGGAATATGATTTCCTCCAGCAGTGCATTGCCAAAAAGCTGTCCCAATAACCCGCCTAGCACTACACTCGGAAACTCCGTTATCTGATCATTGAAGGTTATGCTGGAGCCTGTTGAGAGGTTGACGCCCAAATTGACAAGCTGAATCGCGATCCAAAACAGCAGAAATCCTGTTAACCCAGGCAGCAGTTTCTCCTTCCTGAGACCCAATTCCCTTGGCGTAACTTTGGCGATGGCAACCAGGAAGATAATCACCTCCACGAAAAGACCGATAAGATTAGCGCTTAACGTTCCGCCGATCCAGCCGTTTGTAAGATTGGAAAGCGGACGGTAGTAGCCGTGTTCAAAGTAAATAAGGTTAACGGATAGTGAATAGATAATTTCAATAATAATCATCCCGGCGATAAAAGGGACAGGTACGGGCCTTGCTTCAAAAATGGATGTAGAAGTCCTTAGTTTATGTTGCATCATTGGCCGTAATCCTCCTTGATTAGGTACTGGGCCAATACTCTTTATTCTTGCATAATACATTTATTACCAATAGGGGCCCGGAACCACTATATCCCTAGGCAGGAGAAATCTCCATTACAAAGATCATAGACCTGAGCGATTATAAAATCAGGTATGCCTGCGAAACGTAAGGCCAATCTGTATAATCTAGGCGATGATTATGATATAGTTAACATTAGGCTTTATGAAGTGATAGAAGACCTGAAAGGGAGTACTTCATGACACAATTTGTCTACAAACAGATTATTGATGATCTAAAAATGAAAATATTCGCGGGAGAATTCGCCGATATGAGATTGCCGGATGAACGCAGCCTCAGCGAGACCTATCAGGTAAGCCGCAGCTCCATCAAGCGTGCGCTGACCAAAATGGAGAGCGTCGGCATTATTTTCAAAAAACGCGGTTCAGGTACGTTCATCAATCCCCTGTACATAAAAAACGAATCGATCTTTAATTACGAAGGCTCGAATTTGGGTGTTACCGACAATTTTCAGATGCACGGCAAGAAGCCGAAAGTCAAAGTGCTGAATTTCGAGGTGATTCCACCCACCAAGGAGCTGCAGCGTGATTTGTTCCTCGGGCCCCATGATTTTGTCTACAAAATCGTCCGTCTGCGCCTGTTTGACGACGAGCCCTTTATGATTGAGACGGGTTATATTCCGATCAAAATCGTCCAGGATCTCAATCAGACGATTATTGAAGGATCAATCTTCAATTATCTGGAGGATTCGCGCAATCTTGCCGTGACCAAGTCGTTTTTATCCATCTTTGCCGAGCCCTCCGAGCCGGAGGACCAGGAGCTGCTGCATTTAAGCGTAAATGAACCCGTGGGGATCATGGAAGGGATATTCTTTTTGGACAACGGCACCCCCTTTGAATTCTCACACATGCGGTTCCATTACAAATATCTCAAGTTCAATACTTTTGTATCTGTGCATTAAGAATAAGACCGGGAAATTTCCCGGTCTTATTTTTTTTGTTTTGAGGAGGCAATGAATACAGTGTTTAAAAGTTTATCTAAATAATTTTGTGTAATATATTGGAAAAATTTATAGAAATAAAGCTGTTTTCCTGTGTTATGGGCCCGATTTTCATACTATGTTCAAAATTTCACAAAATTGGACCGTATCACTTGTCAAAAAGGTTGTATTTATTTTTTGCAGAGGTATGATGTACGTGTAGAGAAAAGAGATTGGTATTGTATTCATAATTAAACAGGGAGTGGATAAAATGGGATTATCGACCTTGAATGTTGATTACTCATCAAAAACGTATCTGGAGAAGCTGGATGCTTACTGGCGTGCAACGAACTATATTTCGGTAGGCCAGCTATATTTGAAAGACAATCCGTTGCTGAGAGAGCCTCTTAAAGACGCTGACGTCAAAATTAAACCGATCGGGCACTGGGGTACTATTCCCGGCCAGAACTTCATCTATGCCCATTTGAATCGTGTAATTACTAAATATGACTTGAATATGTTCTATGTTGAAGGCCCGGGCCATGGCGGCCAGGTTATGGTTTCCAACTCCTATCTGGATGGCAGCTACACCGAAATCTATCCGGAAATTACCCAGGACATCCCTGGTCTGAAGAAACTGTTCAAACAATTCTCGTTCCCGGGCGGCGTTGCTTCCCATGCTGCACCCGAAACTCCGGGATCGATTCATGAAGGCGGCGAGCTTGGATATTCCTTATCCCACGGCGTTGGCGCTATTCTGGATAATCCGGACCTGATCTCGGCAGTTGTTGTCGGAGACGGTGAAGCAGAAACCGGACCGCTGGCAGCTTCCTGGTTCTCCAACCGCTTCATCAACCCGGTTACCGATGGCGCTGTGTTGCCGATTCTGCACTTGAACGGCTTCAAGATCAGCAACCCGACGATTCTGTCCCGTCAATCGAAAGAAGAAATTACCGCCTACTTCACAGGCATGGGCTGGGAACCGTTCTTCGTTGAAGGCGAAGATCCTGAACATATGCACCCTGAAATGGCGAAGGCTCTGGATGCCATCGTTGAAAGAATCGCAGCGATCCAGAAAAATGCGCGCGAAAATAACGACCTTACCCGTCCGGTATGGCCGATGCTCGTCTTCCGTTCCCCTAAGGGCTGGACTGGACCTGCGCAGTGGGATGGCGTGCCTAACACAGGTTCGTTCCGTGCCCATCAGGTGCCGATTCCGGTAGACCAGAAGAATATGAAGCATGCACCGGCTCTGCTGGACTGGATGCACAGCTACAGACCGGAAGAATTATTCGATGAGAACGGCCGTTTGAACGCAGAGCTTGCCGAAATCCTTCCAAAAGGCGACAGACGTATGGGCATGAATCCTGTGACTAACGCCGGCCACCTGATCAAAGACCTGAACCTGCCGGACTTTGCCGACTATGCACTGGATAACTCTGTTCCAGGTAAAGTTGTAGCACAGGATATGGCCGTTCTGGGTAAATATCTGAAAGAAGTGGTTCTGCGCAATGAGCCTAACCGTAACTTCCGCATTTTCGGACCGGATGAAACGATGTCCAACCGTCTTGGACCTGTGTTCGAAGTGACCAAACGCCAATGGCTGGATCAGGTTATTGAACCTAACGATGAATTCCTGGCTTCTTATGGCCGTGTTATTGACTCCCAATTGTCGGAGCATCAGGCAGAAGGTCTGCTTGAAGGTTATGTGCTGACTGGACGTCACGGGTTCTTTGCAAGTTATGAAGCCTTCCTGCGTGTTGTTGATTCCATGATTACCCAGCACTTCAAATGGCTGCGCAAGGCAACCGATCAGGGCTGGCGTGCAGATATCCCTTCATTGAATGTTGTAGCAACTTCTACTGTGTTCCAGCAGGATCACAACGGCTACACTCACCAGGATCCGGGTCTCTTAGGCCACCTGGCTGACAAAAAGCCTGAATTCATCCGTGAATATCTGCCAGCAGATGCGAACTCCCTATTGGCTGTATTCGACACCGTACTGAACGACCGTCAGAAGATCAATCTGATTGTCTCCTCCAAGCACCCGCGTCCGCAGTGGTTTAGTGCCGCAGAAGCGCAGGAGCTGGTTGATAAAGGACTGAAGATCATTGACTGGGCAAGCACCGATAACGGCGGCGAACCGGATGTTGTCTTTGCTTCCGCAGGTACAGAACCGACCATTGAGGCTTTGGCTGCAATCTCCATCCTGAATGAGAAATTGCCTGAGCTGAAGATCCGTTATATCAACGTAGTCGATCTGCTCAAGCTGAGAAGCCAGAAGCTCGATCCGCGCGGCTTATCCGACGAAGAGTTTGATCAATTTTTCACAAAAGACAAACCGGTGATCTTCGCATTCCATGGCTATGAAGGGCTGATCAAAGACCTGTTCTTCGACCGCCACAACCATAATCTGCATGTACACGGCTACCGTGAGAACGGCGATATCACGACTCCGTTCGATATGCGCGTACTGAATCAGATGGACCGTTTCGACCTGACGAAGGAAGCTGTTCTGAGCCTGCCGCAAGCTGATCAGTACACTGCTATCGCAGCTGAGATGGATGCAATGGTTAAGAAACATTATGAATTTATCCGCGAAGAGGGTATTGATCTTCCGGAAGTTGAGAACTGGGTCTGGAAAGGCCTGAATAAATAATTGTAAGATAAGTGCCTGCTCCTGAATGATGGGGGCAGGCTTTTTTTAATTTTCTCAGGCTCAGATGGAGGGGTTCGGTATCACTTTGTGGAAAATATATGTAAATATCTGAAAGCATTCGTATCCGTGGAGGGAATTTGCAAGTGAGAGAATACAACCGATATAAAGGGCTCAAACAGCTATCAGTCAGTGTACTCGCTGTTATTCTGCTGCTGTTACTGGCTGTTCCGGCCCGCGCCGCTGAAGGGGGAAACGATACGGCTCCTTCCGGCACTCTGCTGTCTTCACTTGCTTCGGTTATCGATACCTATGCAGCTGACCGCCGGCAGACGACTGCCGCTGTATCTGTTGCCGTTGTTAATGATGGCAGGATCGTCTTCAATCAGGCATATGGATTCGCGGATATTGAACATGAGACAGCAGCTGATACAGACACTGTGTTTGAGTGGGGATCGTGCTCCAAGCTGCTGGTCTGGACCAGTGTGATGCAGCTGGTAGAGCAGGGGAAACTGGATTTGCAGCAGGATATCCGTGAATATCTGCCTGAAGGTTTCTTCAAAAAACTGAAGGTTAATAAGCCGATTACGCTACTGAACCTGATGCATCATAATGCTGGCTGGCAGGACCGGGCTACGGATTTGTTCTATTTTGCAGAGGAGGATCTCCCTGAGTTAGGAGAGGCGCTGGCCCTCTTTGAACCCCGGCAGGTCTATGAACCGGGTAAGGTAGTAGCCTATTCCAATTATGGTGCGGCTTTGGCTGCCTATCTTGTGGAACTGCAGAGCGGCCAGTCATTCTATATCTATGTGAAAGAGCATATTTTCGATGTGCTGGGGATGGAACATACCTCCATTCATCCGGCCCAGCGGGATAATGAAGCGGTCGATGCCGCGAGAAACAAGATTCAAGGCTATACCACAAAGCTGAAGCTGATCAAGAAGAATAGAGGATACATCGGTATATATCCGGCAGGAAGTGCGATTGGAACCGCTGGGGATGCCGCAAAATTTCTGGCCGCACTAATGCCGGCCGCAGGTGATTATACCCCATTATTCCAAAGCAATACGGTGTTAAGGGAGATGCTGTCCCCGAGCCTGAATTATGACGGAACGGATATTCCGAGAATTGCCCATGGTTTTTTTGAGGTGAATCACACGGTTCCTGCTTTGGAGCATGGGGGGAATACCCTGGGCTTTTCCAGTAAATTTACAATAGATCCGGCTTCCGGGTTCGGAATGGTCGTGATGACCAATCAGTACAATGAATGGGAATACTGCGCAGGCCTTACCGATAAGGTGTTTGGCACCTACAAACCCCAGGCTTCTAGCGTAGACCTTCCGGATAGTGTGCAGGTAGAGGGGGAATATCAGTCCGCCCGGAGGGTGGTTCACGGATTCACCAAATTGCTGGGATATCTCAGTACAATGAAGATTGTTTCGATTAACAGGAATGTCATTGACTTTAATGATATGCCCTATAAACAGATTGAGCCTTATGTGTATGTTCCGGTGCGGCAATCGGGCTTCGCCTATTTTGTACGGGATGCTCAAGGAGCAGTCGTGAAGGTTTCAAATCCGTATTTTGATTCCTTTCCGCTTACAGGCTTGGCTGCCCAAAGAACCGGGATATCTGTGATAGCTGCGGGTCTCGGAGCGTTATTGATCATGTTTGCGATGATTAGCGGATTCGTCCGGTGGATCATCTCCAGATTCAGGAGAGCAGCTAAGCCGTCATCCGGTTTTAACCAATACTATTTATGGATGAACATTGCCGGACTTGCTTTTATAGTGAATAACATTATCCTTGGGTATCGTACTCTGAACTACACTACCTATTCTGCCATTCGCATTCATCTTATCGGGAACATCGTCTATGTGGTACTTGCTGCAGGATATATAATGCTGCTTCTGATGAAACTGCGGAGTACAGAAGCGGGTAAAGCAAGCAAGATCATATACATACTGTCCGGTGTCCCGGCACTGTTATTCAGTGCTGTTATCATCGGCTGGGATTTGTTCTATTAAGCACTTAAGTCTGATGAATCCCCAGCCAGTTGCCAGAACGAATGGTGACTGGCTGTTTGTATGCCCGGGGTATCCCCCCCCTGAAATGATATATAAAAAGTACGGTAATACCTTTAATTCTGAGAAAGACGCTCTTTTTGGATTATGCTACGATTTGCATTGAGAAAGGGGGCTGTGTTCCTGAATTTGTAAGCGCTTAATTGTTGACCCAAAATGTATAACAGAGGAGTGCAATGCATGAGTAGAATGGTTAAAAAAATTTTCTCAGCAGTATTAGCGGCCAGTCTGCTACTTCCGTTAGGCAGGATTGCTCCGGTTGCCCGGGCAGCTGAAACGGGCCAGGAAGAGACCAGAACGGTTTACCATGAAACCTTTGCGGGTGGGGCAGGAAAAGCAGTCAACTCAGGAGGGGCAAGTCTTGCGGCAGTCACCGGCAAAGTTTTTGACGGCAATGCCGATGGTGCGGCTTTATACGTAAATAACAGAGTGAATAACTGGGATGCGGCGGATTTCAAGTACAGCGATCTCGGTCTCGAAAACGGGAAAACGTACACAGTAACTGCCATAGTGTATGTTGATGCCAATGTGACTTTACCTGCAACTGCAAAGGCTTCGCTTCAAACTGTGAACAGCTATGGGAATTATACAGAAGCGGCTTATGAATCCGGCAAAGCCGTTACCCTAACCAAGGAATTTACGGTGGACACCAGCAAAGATCAGGCCATGCGTATTAATTCCAATGAGGCCGGAGCGGCTGTGCCGTTCTATATTGGAGACATTCTTTTTACCGAGCAGGTAATCACGGATGTTGGAGAAGAGCCGGCAAGAGAACCGGCATTACCGTTCACCACAATTACCTTTGAAGATCAGACTGCAGGCGGCTTCATAGGCAGAGCTGGAACTGAAACGCTGAGTATCACGAATGAAGACAATCACACTGGAGAGGGCTCCTATGCGCTGAAGGTGGAAGGCAGAACCTCAACCTGGCACGGACCTTCACTGCGTGTAGAGAAGTATGTAGATAAGGGCAGTGAATATAAAATTTCAGCCTGGGTGAAGCTGATTGACCCGGCAAGCTCGCAGCTCCAGCTGTCTACGCAGGTGGGTAACGGAAGCAGTGCCAATTATGTGGCGCTTTCCCCTAAGACCATCAATGCCGCAGACGGCTGGGTGAAATTTGAGGGAAGCTACCGCTATAACAGTGTGGGCGGCGAATATCTTACGATCTATATTGAAAGTTCAAATAATGCAGCAGCCTCCTTTTATATCGACGATATCAGCTTTGAGCCGACCGGCACTGGCCCTGTTGCCATCCAAAAGGATCTGGTTCCTGTAAAAGCGGCTTATCAGAACGATTTTCTGATCGGCAATGCAATTACCGCGGAGGATCTGGAAGGGGTCCGGCTGGAGCTGCTCAAAATGCATCACAACGTTGCTACCGCCGGCAATGCCATGAAACCGGATGCGCTACAGCCGACAAAGGGGAATTTTACTTTTGACGCCGCGGATGCCATGGTTGACAAGGTGCTGGCTGAAGGTATGCAGATGCACGGGCATGTGCTGGTGTGGCATCAGCAGTCTCCGGCGTGGATGAATACAGCCACAGATGCCGAAGGGAATACGACTGCACTGGGGCGGGACGAGGCGCTCGTTAATTTGCGGACCCATATCCAAACGGTCATGGAGCATTTCGGGGATAAGGTAATCTCCTGGGATGTTGTGAACGAAGCCATGAACGATAATCCGCCAAATCCGGCCGATTGGGAAACCTCGCTGCGCCAGTCTCCTTGGAAGAATGCAATTGGAGCAGACTATGTCGAGCAAGCCTTCCTGGCAGCCAGAGAAGTGCTGGACGCTCACCCGGATTGGAATATTAAGCTGTATTATAACGATTACAACGAAGACAACCAGAATAAAGCACAGGCTATCTATAACATGGTCAAAACGATCAATGATAGGTATGCGCTTACTCATCCCGGCAAGCTCCTCATCGACGGTGTCGGCATGCAGTCGCACTACAGCATTAATACCAATCCCGACAATGTGAAATTGTCTCTGGAAAAGTTTATTTCCCTTGGTGTAGAGGTAAGCATCACTGAGCTCGATATTCAGGCCGGAAGCAACTATCAGCTGTCTGACAAGCTCGCGGATGCCCAGGGTTATTTGTACGCACAATTAATGGATTTGTATAAAGCTCATTCTGCCAATATTGCCAGAATTACGTTCTGGGGTATGGATGACAATACGAGCTGGAGAGCCTCTTCCAATCCGCTGTTGTTCGATAAGAGTCTCCAGGCCAAACCGGCTTACTACGGAGTTATCGATCCTGCTAAATTTATGGCAGAGCACCAGCCGGATACTACCGATGCCAATGTCTCCACTGCAGTCTATGGCTCGCCAAAAGTGGATGGAACGGTTGATGCGTTATGGAACAATGCATCCGAGCTATCGGTTAACCGTTATCAGCTCGCATGGCAGGGAGCAACGGGAGTTGCTAAGACGCTCTGGGATGATCAGAACCTGTATGTGCTGATTCAAGTCAGCGATGCACAGCTTGATAAAGGCAGTCCCAATGCATGGGAGCAGGATTCCGTTGAAATTTTCCTGGATCAGAATAATGCCAAAACCTCGTTCTATCAGGAGGATGACGGGCAGTTCCGGGTCAATTATGACAATGAAACGACTTTCAATCCGCCGGGTATAGCCGCAGGCTTCGAATCGGCAACCAAGGTATCCGGAACAAACTACACGGTTGAAGTTAAGCTTCCGCTTAACAAAATTTCGGCAGCTAATGATAAGAAGCTCGGCTTCGACATCCAGATCAATGACGCCAAGGACGGGGCACGGCAAAGCGTTGCTGCATGGAATGATACAACCGGCAACGGTTATCAGGATACTTCTATTTACGGCGTGCTTACCCTCTCGGGTAAAAATGTTAGTTCGGAACCAACACCGACACCAACACCGGTAGCGACACCTACGCCAACACCAACACAAACACAAACACCAACGCCAACACCGACAACTGCAGCGTTACCCGGCGGCAGCAGTAGCGCATCTACTCCACAGCCAGTAACCGTTGAGAGCAAAGACGGGATCGTTACAATCAAACCAGCGGTGAAGACGGAAGGCGGGGCAGCAAAGGCAGCGGTTTCGGGCGATCATATGAAAAAGGCGCTTGAACAGGCTGTTCCGGCAGCAGACGGTAAAAAACACATCGTGATTGACCTGCCGAAGCAGACAGGCGCAGCCTCTTATGAAGTTCAACTGCCCGCTCAAAATGTAAAGGGGCAGCAAAACCTCGTGCTGCTGATCAAGACAGACCTAGGAACGATGGAGCTTCCAAGCAACATGCTGTCCGGTGTTACAGCGGACACTGAGGTTGTATCCGTCCGTATACAGCAAGCTTCCACAGATAATCTTGATGCGGCAGCCCGCAGTGTCATTGGCCAAGGTCCGGTAATTGGACTGAGCCTGACTGCCGGTGGCAAAGCCATAGCCTTGAGCAGTCCGAATATGTCATTAAAGATCTCCATTCCTTATACCCCGGCAGCAGCCCAGCTTGGCAATAAGGGTTCACTTGTGGCAGGTCAGATCGACAGCAAGGGAAGTTTGACAGCGATTCCGAACAGCCGATATGACGCAGCAAGCGGATCGCTAGTATTCCGTGCCGCGCAATCCGGTATCTTTGCGGTAGCCTATAAGCCGGTAAGCTTCTCAGACCTGGGGAATCTGTTATGGGCTCAAGACGCGATCAGCGCCATGGCCGCCCGGGGAATTGTTCAGGGTACTGTTGAGAACAGCTTCTCCCCTGCTTCTTCTGTAAAGCGTGCAGATTTCATCACGCTGCTTGTAAGAGCACTTGAGCTAAAGGGTACAGGGCAAGCTGCTGCGGGCTTCACCGATATCCCGGCAGATGCTTATTACAGCAATGAACTGGTCATCGCGCAGCAGCTGGGCATCGTAAACGGCTATGCAGACAACAGCTTCAAGCCGGGCAGCGGGATCAGCCGTCAGGAAATGATGGTAATCGCAGCGCGCGCACTTGCGGCAGCAGGGAAAGAAACCTCTGGCAGCGGAAGTCTGAACGCTTACGCGGATGCAGCGGAGGTATCAGATTATGCTGTGGACAGCGTGTCTTTGTTGGTTAAATCGGGTATTGTCACCGGTAAGAACGGCAAGCTGGCACCGGAAGACACAGTTACCCGTGCGGAAGCGGCTGTGATTGTGTACCGGATTTGGGGATTGTAAGCACTAGCCAAATTGTTCTGTCTTATAAAAAAGAAGGCCCTTACAAAGGGTCTTCTTTTTTTCTTAATGCGTCATCATGTGGGCTGCGGAATCCACTTTTAAATGATAGGTTTTAGTAAATTCCTTCCGCTTGCCCTGAAATTAAGTTTTTTTCCTAGCACCAGCAGGACGGTATACCCGTTTTTTTTTCATTAATGGTGATACTCCTTGTGCTTACGGATTAATGCGGTGAAGCCATATTTATTAAGGGTTTAGCCCCGTCTTTTATGCAAAATAATGCCCTTGTTCGAGGTCGGCGAGCAGTCCGGGCTGCACCGGCTTCCAGCCCAGCAGGTCCCGTGTTACCGTGCTTGCCTGCTCAGTGTTATACAAGCTTGCGAGATCGAGTGCCGCAATAGCGCCGAGAAAGCCGAAATGGTCGGCGGCTTCTTCAGTTGTTATGCTGACCGCCGGTACGTTTAAATGGCGCCCGATGACCCCGGCGATTTCGCGAAGCGGAATACCTTGATCGCCTGCGCCAAGCAGCCGCGAGCCCGCCGGGGCAGATTCCAGCGCCAGTCGGTACAGAACTGCCGCATCTTGGCGGTGCACTGCCGGCCAGCGGTTACTTCCATCGCCGATGTAGGCGGCGAAGCCCTTTGCCCGGGCGATATTGATCATCATCGGCACGAAGCCTCTATCGCCTTCGCCATGCACGGAAGGGGATAGGGAGACGATGGCTGCCCGGATTCCCCGCTCTGCCATTGCGAGTACTGCTTGGTCAACCGCAGTTCCGTTGGCGTGAGCTGTAGTAATGAACGGCTTCCCGGAGTCTTCGAGCGCCGCCCCTATGGCCTGAACGGCCCCCATATCCAGAGCCAGCGCACCGTCGAAGTCGGAAAAATCATTAGTGAATGCCAGATGAATCACACCGTCCGCAGCTTCGGCGGCGCCCCGCAAAGTATCGAGATCGTCCAGTGTGCCGTAGACCGCTTCGGCTCCCGCCGCATTTAAACCCGCTGCCTTCTCCTCAAAACGGCAAAGGCCCGTCACTGTGTGGCCCGCGCTGATCAGTTCCCGGACGACCGCGGAACCGATATACCCTGTTGCTCCTGTAACAAAAACATGCATATTCATTTCCTCCTTCAGTAATTGACTGCTTGAATAGTTTAAGCATAAACTATGAAGTGAACTCTAGGGCAAGCGGTCTTAAGGAGAAATGATGATGAAAATTCAGGAACTGGCGGACAAGATGGGATTAACGATCCACACGATCCGCTTTTATGAAAAGGAAGGCTTGCTGGATAACCGGCATGTCCGGCGGGAGAGCAACAATTACCGCAACTATTCGGAAGAGGCAGTCGCGCGGATAAAGCTCATCAAGAAGTTCCAGTCCATCGGCTGCTCACTGGCTGAACTGAAAGAAACTCTGCAGGACCACGACACCAATGCGCGCAGCAACATGCAGATCATAGAGTGGATTCACGGCAAGAAACAGGAGATTGAACACAAGAAGGAAGAATACGATCAAATGCTGGCCACCCTTAACTGGATGCTTGAATACCGGACTCTGCTCATCAACGATCCGCAAAAAGCAGAGGAGATGCTTAAGGCATGGCATGCCCGGTCATCTGAGTGAGTTAGTTTGAAACAATGAAAAACAGCGGGCGACCATTGCTTAGGTTTGTATTAGGGTCAATTTGTATGACAGATCAGGCGAGAGGGATATGCATGGGGGCAATTAACGGAGGCACATATCCTCTCGTTTTCCTATTGGGAAATTATTGTAATATGGTGAATTAAACCATAAATGACGGTTATATTTTTCGGTGAGAGGAGCGTAACGGCACGGAAGGGGCTGAGTTGAGTAGAGGTGGTGCATGAAATAGAAGAAGAGGCCTGACTAGCTTGGTAGCAGCTAATACGGGCCTTCTTATTACGAAAAATGACAAGCTTTGCAGCTAGAATTACTCAAACTCCAGTATGCTATGAATGTCCATGCCCTTTAATCATTTGGAGTAATCTTAACAACACACTGGAGTAAATCGAGTCCCACCGATGCACAAAGGTAAAGTTGGACAAGTTTTTTATGGCAAAATCTAAAGTGACTCTACATAGATAATAACACCATGGCTCTCTGGCACTGAAATATTCAAATTACTTAAGCAATGTAAGTATCACTTCTAGAGTATTATCAACAAAGGATCGTTCCGGACGAGACTTCATCATCACAGTTAGTCCAATTAAAGATACAACAAGTGCCTGTGCTAAAGCCTTCGCGTTCACCCCGATTTCAAGTTCACCTGATTGGATACCTCGTTCAATTGTTTCCTGGAATATGACCGTAAGGTACATCTGATGTTCCCTTGTAAGGATTTCAAACTTTTCATCATGAGGCGCAAGTTCGACCATCGTATTGATGCAAAAACATCCCCGGCTGGAACTCTCTCTATACTCGTTTGCAACAATACCTTCAAAAAAAGTGCGAAATGCTGCTTTTACAGAGAGATTGTTTTGAAGTCTGGTTCGGACATGGGAAGCATGGAACTTCGTATATTTGCGTAACGCAGCTTCGAACAATTCCTTTTTGTCTCCAAAAGTTGAGTATATACTTGGTCGTTGAATTCCCATTCTGGAAGTTAAATCACTTAATGAGGTAGCTTCATATCCTTTCTCCCAAAACAGTTGCATAGCTGTATCTAATGCTTTTTCAACATCAAATTCACGGATTCTTCCCATATTCAATACCTCTTCTCATCATGCAGATTCTATTATTCCAGTTCTCATAGCACCTTCATTGCTTCTATGGACCTTTTGAATATATATTACCGATCAGTATTTTATTATTCTATTATTTGAAGTTATCCTTGTCAAATTCCTATTATTCTTAAAGTGATTTATTCCTTTATGATTACAGTGAAAAGGTTTCTTATTAGGTATAAAAAACTGAATTTGTCTAGATTATTCTTGACAGAAAGAGTTCTCACGAGTTACATTCGTTAAAATTATATCATACCGAACGGTATTTTAAAATGATTGAATGGCAAATAAAATTGAAGAAGACGAGGTGTGTAAAGATTGGACAAGATCAAAGGAACAATAGCAGTCAATGCTGATATAGAGGTGAATCCGGTACAGGGTATCCCATCCGATTCAGCTCCCGTATCTTCCATTTCAGCTCCCGTATCTTCCATAACTCGATATGTGACACTATTGTTTGCCGTTGCCTGCGGGATGTCTGTTGCCAACATCTATTTCGCTCAACCGTTACTTGACGCTCTGTCGAGTGAATTCGGTATCGACTATTCAACCATTGGCATTGTCATTACTATTACTCAGGTTTTTTATGCATTGGGACTGTTGCTGCTAGTGCCACTTGGGGATTTGCTGAATCAGCGTCGGCTGATCATCGGTCAGATGCTATTATCCGTGACTGCTCTATTAATAGTTGGCACTGCCTCCTCCAGCACGGTGCTTTTTGCAGGCATGGCTGTAGTAGGACTGCTTGCTGTTGTGACACAGACACTCGTGGCTTCTGCAGCGACGATGGCTGCCCCGGCTGAACGCGGGCGTGTACTTGGATTGGTAACAAGCGGAGTCGTGATCGGCATACTTCTTGCCAGATCTATTGCAGGAATATTAACGGATCTTGCGGGTTGGCGTTCAGTCTATCTGGTTTCTGCCGTGTTGATGCTTCTTATGGTTTGTGCACTATTTCGGGCATTGCCAAATTTTGAGCGTGAGAAGGAGCTGCTGTCCTATCCGCAGCTGCTTAAGTCGGTGCTCTTGCTGTTCGCACAAGAACGGATATTACGCATCCGGGCTACACTGTGTCTGCTGATTTTCACCGCCTTCAGTATTCTGTGGACTTCATTAGTACTACCTCTTAGCTCAGCACCATTATCTCTTTCTCATACTGCAATTGGAGCTTTTGGTCTTGCGGGGGTTGCCGGAGCATTAGCGGCGGCACGAGCGGGGCGGCTAGCCGACCAGGGGTTAGGACAGAGGACAACCGGCGTAGCCTTGATCCTATTGTTGATATCATGGCTGCTAATCGGCTATACCGAACACTCGCTACTCGCATTGGTCGTTGGCATTGTCCTCCTTGACTTGGCGGTGCAAGCCGTGCATGTCACCAATCAAAGTATGATCCTAACTTTGCGTCCTGAGGCGCGAAGTCGGCTCACCGCCGGTTACATGGTTTTCTACTCTATTGGCAGTGCTACTGGTTCAATTACTTCTACCTATATATACGCATATTTTGGCTGGAACGGGGTATGTTTGTTAGGTGCATCTGTTAGCGCCTTCGCCCTTCTTTTTTGGGCAATGACCAGACGAATTACGGTTACCGCTTTAAATTAACCGTATCACCAATAGCCGTTATAGTGTGTAAGATGAACTGCCGGTTATAGGAGTAAAATCGAAAAAGTGGAAAATATGATATATGGTATAAATCAAGGATAAAGGCACAATATCACTATTTTATATCTAATAGCAGCAATGGCCAGGAGGACGGCAATACAGTTTCAACCAATGTATGTGGACGGGGAATTATTTCTGCCGGAGATTGATTTACATATAACATCAGACCAAACGCTTGGAATTATAACCGATTTGAAGCGAAAGCAGCTTTTAATGAATCAATTAGCAGATCATTCCCAATATTATTTAATTCAAGCTGAGCAAAGCGAATATATGAGGTTAAGCAGGAGCGCCGTCAATTTAAACGAATTCTTCCAATTTGGAGGATGCCCCTATTTCTTGTGATGCCAATTACCGGTTGAATGAGTCGATATGTTCATATTACTTATTGTGTTATTTCTGTAAACGTAAAAAAGCCTGGAGCTTCAAGGTCGAAAACCCTCGCGGCTTTAGGCTTTTTTGTAATCGAGACGACAGGATTCGAACCTGCGGCCTCTTACTCCCGAAGCAAGCGCTCTACCAAGCTGAGCTACGTCTCGACGTTCTAAACAATCAGAATTATACGCCTGGATGTAACCGCTGTAAATATTCTTTTTGCGGCAAATTTGCGGCAGTTTAATAACGGGAAACCTCGTGATTTCCGGCCAAAGATTGACAGAGGCGTTACTGCTGGCTATACTTGAAATGTTAAAATGTACATCGGAAAAAACGTTGATGAAATGGAGTACGCCGGGGCATGGCTCCCTCAGAGAACGGGTTCCGTTACGAAATGCTTCGTAATGGCTGTGAGAACCCGGAAGACAGACCGGCGGAAAGCTGATTTCGGAGTGCGGGGAAATCCCGCCGGGGGCGCCCGTTAACAGCCGCGACAAGGCGATCGTCTGCAGTTGTCCGTGTTCATTCACGGGTCAAGGCGATAACCAGGGTGGTACCGCGATAATAATCGTCCCTGAATTTATTCAGGGGCGTTTTTGTGTTTCCCGGCATAATTATGCCGCACTAATGATAAGACGGGGGCTGTACATGATGAAAGCAAGTGAAATCCGTTCCAAATGGTTGCAGTTTTTTGAGAGCAAAGGCCACAAAATCGAGCCAAGCGCCTCGCTTGTTCCGCACAACGATCCATCCCTTCTGTGGATTAATGCCGGTATGGCGCCCCTCAAGGCGTACTTCGACGGACGGGAGATTCCTGAGAATCCCCGCCTGACAAACTCACAGAAATGTATCCGTACCAATGATATTGAGAATGTCGGCAAGACACGCCGCCACCATACGTTCTTCGAGATGCTGGGCAACTTCTCCATCGGCGATTATTTCAAGGAAGAAGCGATTACCTGGGCCTGGGAGTTCCTGACCGGCAAGGAATGGATCGGCTTCGACGGGGACCGCATTTCCGTTACGGTGTACGCCGAGGATGAAGAAGCATTCAAGCTGTGGAATGAAAAAGTTGGCCTGCCTGCTGAGCGCATCATCAAGCTGGGCGACGAGAACTTCTGGGATATCGGCGAAGGCCCTTGCGGTCCTTGCTCGGAAATATTCTATGACCGCGGCGAAGCTTACGGCAGCGACATGAGTGATCCTGAAATGTATCCGGGCGGCGAGAATGAACGCTGGCTGGAAGTGTGGAACCTCGTATTCTCCCAGTTCAACCATAACAAAGACGGCAGCTATACGCCGCTTCCTAATAAGAACATTGATACCGGTGCAGGTCTTGAGCGTCTGGCATCCATTCTGCAGGATGTGGATTCCAACTTCGATACAGACTTGTTCCAGCCGGTAATCCAGAAAACTGCCGGTCTGGCCGGAGTGAAATACAAAGACAATCTGGAGCAGGATATCGCACTGAAGGTCATTGCCGACCATATCCGTACCGTTACCTTTGCAGTTGGTGACGGGGTGCTTCCTTCTAATGAAGGCCGTGGCTATATTATCCGCCGGTTGCTGCGCCGTGCTGTCCGTTACGGCAAAACCTTAGGACTTGACCGTCCATTCCTGCACGAGCTGACTGAAACTGTCGGCGAAGTGATGGGCGTGTACTACCCGTCCGTTGTGGAGAACCGCGAATATATCGCCAAAATCATCCGTACAGAAGAGGAACGTTTCCACGAGACACTGTCCGACGGACTTGCCATTCTTGGTGAAATTTCGGCCAAAGCTAAAGCTGACGGACTGGGTACTATTGCAGGTGCTGATGCGTTCAAGCTCTATGACACCTACGGCTTCCCGTTTGACCTGACAGAAGACTTTGCTTCCGAGCAGGGACTTACTGTAGACCGCGAAGGCTTCGATGCAGCGATGCAGGAGCAGCGCGACCGGGCCAGAGCAGCCCGCCAGGACAACGCCAGCATGAAAATCCAGGGCGGCGCACTGGCCGAACTGACGGTTAAAAGCGAATTTGTTGGATATACTGACGTGGTAACAGAGTCTAAAATACTGGCAATTGTGGTTGACGGCGCACTTGTTGATGTCGTCAGCGAAGGCGCTGAATGCCAGGTTGTGCTTGAAGCTACGCCTTTCTATGCAGAGAGCGGCGGCCAGGTCAGCGACACCGGTCTTTTGACTGGCGGTTCCGTAACTGCTAAGGTCACAGGCCTGTTCAAGGCTCCGCACGGCCAGCATGTTCACCTGGTGACTGTTGAAGCCGGAGACCTGAAGGTCGGCGATAGCATCCGGGCAGAAGTAAACCGTGAGCAGCGTGAAGATATTGTGAAGAACCATACCGCAACTCACCTGCTGCACAAAGCGCTTAAGGAAGTACTAGGCGGTCATGTTAATCAGGCCGGCTCTTTAGTAGAAGGTGCACGCCTGCGCTTTGACTTCTCACATTTCGGCGCAATTACGCCGGAAGAGCTGAGCGACATTGAGCACCGGGTTAATGCGCAGATCTGGCGCGGACTGGACGTAGTCATTGAGAACAAGCCGATTGACGAAGCCAAAGCTATGGGTGCTATGGCACTCTTCGGCGAGAAATACGGCAACATCGTCCGTGTAGTTCAAGTCGGTGATTACAGCCTTGAGCTGTGCGGCGGGATTCATGTTGGGAACACCTCGCAGATCGGTATCTTCAAGCTGGTAAGTGAAAGCGGCATTGGCTCCGGGGTTCGCCGGATTGAGGCGGTAACCGGACGTTATGCGTACCAGTTTACAGAAAGCCAGCTGGATCTGCTGAAGCAATCGGCCGGGCTGCTCAAATCTTCGCTGAACGATGTGCCGAAGCGTATTGAAGCGCTGCATGCCCAGGTTCGTGAGATCTCCCGTGAGAACGAATCGCTGCAATCGAAGCTGAGTGCAACCTTTGCCGCTGAGCTGACCGGCAGTGTGAAGACGGTGGGCGGCGGAACACAGCTGCTTGCAGTTGCTGTCCAGGCAGGCAATATGGATGCACTGCGCTCCACAGCGGATGAGTTGAAAGCCAAGCTTCCGGATGCTGTACTTGTACTGGGCGCAGCGATGGATGATAAGGTTAACTTTGTAGTATCAGTGCCGCAGGAGCTGGTCAAAAAAGGCTTCCATGCCGGCAAGCTGGTCAAAGAAGTTGCAGCAGTATGCGGCGGCGGCGGCGGCGGACGGCCGGATATGGCCCAAGCAGGCGGCAAAGACGCTTCCAAGCTGGCTGAGGCTCTCGCCAAAGCCGAGGAGCTAGTTGCTGCCCAGGCTTAATTATAGTAGGGCACTTTCTGAATGCGCAGCTAAACCTTCAATAAAGCAGGTATGTAAAAACAGCCCAGCGGTACTGAGAGCCTCATATCAGTGCCGCTGCTTTATTGAAAATAAGACAAGCTAAATGTATTTTTGCGAATATTCGTCTTGGGAGAGGTTCCGCAATAGCTCAAAAACCAAAAATATCTATATTTTTGTAGATGAAATGCCAAAAAAAGCGTTATTTTAGTGGCAGGATTTCCAAGGCGGGGCATGAATATGTTATAGTGAAGGCAGCAAGTAAGCTGTACAGCAGCAACTTTGCGAAGCCGCCCTCTGGGGGTGATTTTGCAGAAGGAAGGTGTCACAGATGGACTCCATGGACAAAACGGTTAAATTCAATGTGAAGGGTGACGAAAAGGAAGCTTCTTCCCAGGAAATTCTGCTCGCCGTATACGACGCGCTGGTGGAGAAAGAATACCATCCGATCAACCAGATCGTGGGGTATCTTCTTTCCGGAGATCCGGCTTACATTCCGCGCCACAACAATGCGAGAAGTTTGGTCCGGAGAAAAGAACGTGATGAGCTGATCGAGGAACTGGTTCGTTTCTACCTGGCTAATCATCGGGTGGATCATCCGAAATGAAGAAGCTGGGTCTGGATTACGGCGACCGTAGAATCGGAGTCGCCACAAGCGATATTTTCGGGTGGACAGCCCAAGCTCTGGAAACCATTGAACGCCGCGGGAACGGCAATGAGTTCGAACGGATCCGTGAACTGGTCAAGGAGTACGAAATCGGGGAAATTGTGGTTGGTCTGCCGAAGAATATGAATGGCTCTGTAGGACCCCGCGGTGAAATCTGTATTGAGTTTGCCGATCAGTTGCGGGAGCAATTGGAAATACCCGTACACCTTTGGGATGAGCGTCTGACGACAGTATCCGCTGAGCGGGTGCTGATTGAAGGGGACGTCAGCCGGAAGAAACGCAAAGGGATTGTAGACAAAATGGCTGCAGCCCTGATTTTGCAAAATTTTTTGGATGCTAACAGTAAAAGGTGAGGGGTGCGTGCTATTATGACAAACGAGCAGATTGGCCAAGAAGAAGAACCGGAAATTATCTATATTCCCGATGAGGAAGGTAATGAAGAGGAATTTGAGGTCATCATGAAGTTTGAAGTTGACGGTTCGGATGCAAAGTATATGATGGTGGTACCGCTCGATTCCGAGGATGAAGAGAGTGATGAGGTGTATGCGTTCCGCTATGAGGAAGACGGCGACGATCTGCAGCTTTTCATGATCGAGAACGACGAAGAGTGGGCGATTGTTGAAGAAACCTTCAATACTCTGGTAGACGAGCTGGATGGAGGAGCAGAGAATGACTGATTTTTCCGCCGAACAAGCGGTATGGACATCGAAGCTCAAGGAAGTATATGGAGAGACTGTAGAACTGGAAGATGAGCAGGGTAAATCTTCCGTTTACGATATTATTGCCGAGTTTGAGGTTGGCGACCGCGCGTATGCGGTACTGGCTGGCTCCGGAAGAGAAGCAGAGCAGGAAATTCTGCGGATCGTGGTATCGCCTAACGGTGTGCCCGAGCTGGAAAGTATCGTTGACGATGAGGAGTGGGAAGATGTCTCTGAGCTGTACGACGAGCTGACTCTCCCTGCTGACGACAAGGAATAAGTGTTTTCACAAATATGCAACATCTATGCTTGGCAAGGAAGAGGGCGGAGTTATTCCGCGCTCTTTTTGCTTGAAATAGAAGCAATTATAAAAAAATATGTTGAATTTGAGACAATACAATTTTATACTTTATAGTCGGAAAGTGAGGAGTGACATTTGAAAGCCGCAATCCGCGCTGTGCTGATCGTAATCCTTTTGCTGGCCTTAGCAGGAGGGGGAGGCGCATGGTATATTTGGAATGGAATGCAGCCGGTAGAGCCTGCAGGCCCGGCAGTAACGTTTACGATAGAGAAGGGGATGGGCAGTTCGGAAATCGCTGATCTGCTCGAGGAAAACGGCATTATCCGTAATGGGCTATTATTCAAGGGATATTTGAAATGGGTCAAGGAAGGCTCAAGCTTCAAAGCAGGTACATATACTGCAAGCCCTGGAGATACCTATGACCAGCTGATTGCAAGGCTGAATGCCGGAGATGTAGTAAAGGAAGAAACAGTCGTCTTTACAATTCCTGAAGGATTCACCGCGGCTCAAGTGGCTGATAAACTCGCAGAGGCCTGGAATCAGAAAGCTGAGGTCTTCCTTAAAGTCATAGATTCAGGAGCAGGACTCGCCGCAGCCGACCGGCTGGGGATTCCGGTAAATGCAGAGCTTCGCCATCGGCTTGAGGGATATCTGTTCCCCGAAACGTATGAGCTCGTCAAAGACAGTACGCCCCAGGAAATTGTCGAAGCGATGCTGGAGCAGCTGGAGAAGAAGCTGGACAGCATTCCGGACTGGAAAACAAAGCTGGATAAGCGCGGTTTATCCCTGCATGAGCTGTTGACAGTCGCTTCACTCGTAGAGCGTGAGGTTGTAGTGGACGAGGAGCGTCCGCTGGTGGCCGGTGTTATTTATAACAGGCTGAACAAAGGGCAGAAGCTCGAGATTGATGCAACCGTCCAGTATCTGCTGGACAAGCAAAAAGAACGGCTGCTGAACAAGGATCTCAAGGTTGACAGCCCATACAATACGTATAAGAATACTGGATTGCCGCCAGGGCCGATTGCCAGCCCGGGTCTTGCTTCCATTCAGGCTGCTCTTGAGCCTAAAGCATCAGAATATTACTTCTATGTGACTAAAAAAGACGGTTCCCAGGGTCATCTGTTCGGTAAGACCTATAAGGAACATTTAGCCAATATCCAAAAAAGTGAACAAAGTTCGCCGTAACCTATTAAAATAGAGTTTGATGCGGTTTCGTTTACCGCAAGTGCAGGAGGGTACAACATGATGAACAAACCGGAGCTGCTGGCCACAGCAGCATCCCTGGAAGAAGCGCGCGCGCTGCTGAATGCCGGTGCGGATGCGCTGCTGATCGGCGATGACCGTTTCGGCATGCGGCTGGCCGGCCATTTTTCGCTGGAAGAAACGGCAGCTGTTATAGAATTGGCCCATGGTATGGGCCGGAAAGTCTACGCCGGCCTGGGCGGACTCATGTCCAACCGGCTGCTGGATGAGCTTCCCGCCTATGTGAAAGCTATCGGTGAGCTTGGAATTGACGGGATCGAATTCGGCGATCCGGCAGTTCTGGCTGCTGTAAAGTCTGAGGCACCGGGCATGAGGCTGCACTGGAATGCCGAGATGACCTCAACGAATTACTTTACGGCCAATTATTGGGGCCGCAAAGGTGCTTCGCGGGTTGTTCTGGCCCGTGAGCTGAACATGGACGAAATTACCGAGATGGTGCCGCTGCTGGAGGTAGAAGCCCAGGTGCAGGTACATGGCATGACGAATATTTATCATTCCAAGCGCGGCCTCGTTGCAAGCTATATGGCCCACCAGGGCCGTCCGGTAGAGGATGGAAACCTCGGCAAGGAACGCGGTTTATTCCTGATTGAGGCAGAGCGCCGGGATGAGAAATTCCCGATTTATGAGGACATCAATGGTACACATATTATGAGCTCCGACGATATCTGTATCCTTGAGGATCTGCATATCCTGCTTGCGGCAGGAGTGCACAGCCTGAAGATTGAAGGGCTGCTGAAACCAATTGCCTATAACGTGGCAGTCGTGAAGGCCTACCGTCATGCCGTGGATCTCTATGCCGCGGACCCGCAGGGCTATGCTTTTGACGAGGCCTGGATGGATGGAATCCGTGCGCTGCAGGACCCTGAGCGTGACCTGTCGTTCGGCTTCTTCTACAAAGAGCAAGTCTATTAAT
Organism: Paenibacillus pedocola; assembly: GCF_031599675.1. Taxonomy (NCBI): domain Bacteria; kingdom Bacillati; phylum Bacillota; class Bacilli; order Caryophanales; family Paenibacillaceae; genus Paenibacillus; species Paenibacillus pedocola. The sequence continues at coordinate 1,941,867 of NZ_CP134223.1, forward strand.
CTGTTAAGGAAATAAAATAAGGCAATGATTTGCTTCTTTAAAATGAACTTGTAGCTTACCTTAAGGATAAAGTAACGGAGGAAAGGTTTGGAACTGCAGGAGCGAAAGCGTCCGCCTTTGTCTCCGGATTTCAACCGCGAACAGCGGTAAAATTCAAGAAATCTGGAGACAACAGCGGCCGGAAGTCCAAATGCTTTCCGCAGTTACGGTCATATCCTAAAGGTTAGATTTCTGGTTTGTTTTAACAAAAGCAAAGATATGGAGGGGAGAACATAATGGGAACCATGACCAAGCCCCAGTTTAAGGGCAAACGTTACCGTCTGGACAAACCGGAGCTCCTTGCTCCGGCGGGTAACCTGGAAAAATTGAAATTCGCCGTGCACTATGGTGCGGATGCAGTCTATATCGGAGGACAGAAATACGGTCTGCGCTCCGGAGCAGATAACTTCAGCTTCGAGGAAATGCGCGAAGGTGTGGAATTCGCCAAGAAATACGGCGCTAAAGTGTTTGTTGCTACCAATATCTATGCTCACAATGAAGATATCGCCGGGATTGAAGAATACCTGCGTAACCTATACGAAGCCGGAATCGCCGCTATTATTGTGGCCGACCCGGCCATTGTCGATACTGCACGCCGGCTGGTACCGGGACTTGAGGTGCATCTCAGCACCCAGCAGTCCACCCTCAACTGGCAGGCAGTATCCTTCTGGAAAGAGGAAGGCCTGCCGCGTGTCGTTCTGGGCCGCGAGACCAGTCTGGAAGAGATCGCTGAGATTAAGCAGCATGTCGATATCGAAATCGAAAGCTTCATCCACGGGGCTATGTGCTCCTCGTATTCCGGACGCTGTGTATTATCCAACCACTTTACGGACCGCGACTCCAACCGCGGCGGCTGCTGCCAGTCCTGCCGCTGGAAATATGATCTGTTCCAGGATGACCGTCCGGAAGGAGCCTGGGTGTCCGAAGAGGAACAGGCTGAGGCTGCTACTGCTGCACCGCAGCGCCTTCAGCCGGGGATAACCCAGTTGCCGCTGCATCAGCCCCAGGATAATCCGTTCTCCATGGGCTCCAAGGACTTGTGCATGCTGGAAAGCATCCCCGATCTGATTGAAGCCGGCATTGACAGCTTTAAGATCGAGGGCCGGATGAAGTCAATCCACTACGTGGCGACTGTCGTGAATGCTTACCGCAAGGCCATTGATGCCTATATGGCCGATCCGGAGCATTACGAGCTTAAGCCGGAATGGCTGGAAGAATTGCAGAAGGCGGCCAACCGTCCGCTGAACACCGGATTTTTCTACGATACACCGGATCATGAGGATCATATCTATGAGCCTGAGGAAAAGGCGGCGCCTTATGATTTTGCAGGGCTAGTTCTGGAGTATGATGCTGAGAGCGGCATGGCGCTGATCCAGCAGCGTAACAACTTTAAGCCGGGGCAGGAAGTGGAATTCTTCGGACCGGATAACACATTCTTTAAACAGATTGTAGGGGAACTATGGGATGAGGCAGGGAACAAGCTTGATGTGGCCCGTCACCCGCTTCAGCGCGTGCGCATGAAGGTCGATCACCCTGTAGCTTATTTTGATATGATGCGGAAAAGAAAGTAACAGAACAATACAATGGAAAGGGATGCACCTGTAGGGTGCGTCCCTTTTTAATTTCAGACAAAAAAAGGAAAATGACTAAAATATATAAAGATTCTCAGGTAATTTCTTAAGAACCCTAAGCAAATAGTCGGAGAAAACCGATATAGATAACATATAGCGAACGCTTACATACGACTTCTATTCTAACTGGCAGGTGATGATATGGGGGCTCCCGAGCAGGAGAACAGAGATAAAAAGCAAAAGGGGAGAAGGGTAAAAGTGAGAAAGAATAGCAAGAAACCGGTGGATAAACAACAAGTAGAACCAAGCCGTACAGATGTAGACCAGTCAACTGGCAAAGGCAAAGGTAAACTCCAGAGTATAGGTAAGATAAGGGATATGGGCTTCAAAGGAGTGCTGAATAGTTCAGTAAGCCAGGTCAAGAAAGTCGATCCGATTAAGTCCGTAGGCGTCAAGCTGTTTCTGATTTTCCTGTCTTCCATTGTTGCTGTCGTGCTGCTCCTGGGTCTATTGTCTTACTCCAAGGCTAAGAATACAATTAAAGATAATGTCTCGGAAGCGAACCGGCAGACGATTATCCAGACCTCGGATAAGCTGGATATTACGCTCAAACAATATGAGAATATGGCGCTTCAGCTGTATTTTGATACACAAATGCAAAGTGACCTGTCGGATCTGCTATCCGCCAAGTCCAATTATGATAAATTCGTTGCTACAGATTCGATCAGTAAGAAGCTGTCGAGTCAGACGACCACGGATTCCAATATTGTGGCGATCTCCCTGATTCCGCAATCGGCAGATGAGGCTGTCATCACGAGCGGAAATTCCGGTCTCAAGATGGATGGGATCAGAGATCAGGAGTGGTTCAAAAAGGTTACGGCCAGCAATACAGAGTACAAGTCCTATTATTCGGATGAAACTGCCGCACCGCAGAACTATTGGTTCTCAACATCTGTTGAAGGTGACGGCGGCAAAAATGTCGCTATGGTAAGATCGCTCAAGACTATGGGCTCGGCTACAGGTTATGTTATCATGCTTGAGCTCAAGAACACCTTATTGGAGGAGGCCTTCAAAAGCGTATCGCTTGGGGACGGCTCGCGGGTTCAGCTCGTTGATCCAAACGGTACTGTTATTGCATCCTCGGTTCCTGCTGAAGATGGTGTAGCTTCAGAATTCGGCTTCATCAAGGACAGCAAGAACAAGAACAACAGCCAGGAAGCTAAGGATTCAAACGGCAAAGATGTGCTGGCTGTATTCAGTACATTAACCAAGGCTGACTGGAAGCTGACAGGTGTTGTCCCAACAGGAGAACTAGTGAAAGCAGCTAAGCCGATTCTGTTTACAACTTATATGGCTGCTCTTGCATCCGCTCTGCTTGCGGTGTTACTCGGCTTCTGGATGGTTCAGATGATCGCCAAGCCGGTGGCCCGCCTGAAGGATCTGATGGTGGAAGGTGCGAAAGGCGATTTGAGCGTACGAACAGAGTTTACTTCAAAAGATGAAATTGGCCAGCTGTCCGCTTCGTTCAATATGATGATGGAACGGATTACCGAGCTGGTTGCACAAACGACAGATACCGCACGTGAAGTCCTGGAGACCGCCGGCGAGCTTGGCGATGCCTCCCGTAAAACGGCTGTATCTGCGAAGGAGATTGCCGCAGCTACCGAAGAGATTGCCGGCGGTGCAGGAAGTTTGGCACTGGAAGCTGAGCGTGGCAATGAATTGACCGACTTGATCGGTACTCAAATGCAAAACGTCATTGCTGCCAATGCCGAGATGGATGAAGCGGCACGCGGTGTCGGGGAAGCCAGCGGACTCGGAGCGAAACAGATGGAAGACCTGCTCAAACAGACAGGCCGTACCGGAGAAATGACCTCCGCATTAGTAGATCGCGTCAACAACCTGAAAGACACCGTGTACTCGGTAATGAAGGTTCTTGATGTTATGAAAAATATTACGCAGCAGACCAATATTCTGTCACTGAATGCTACTATTGAAGCAGCAAGAGCGGGCGAAGCGGGACGCGGCTTTATGGTCGTCGCGGATGAAGTCCGGCAGCTGGCAGACCAGTCCAAGCAGTCGATTGCGCTGGTAGCAGGAATTATTGATAAGATCGTGACAGAAATGAATGAAACGGTGAACGTTCTGTCTGAAGTGGCACCGCTCTTCAAACAACAGATGACTTCTGTAAAAAGCACCAGTGATATCTTTGTTTCTGTACAGGCTCAAATGGAGGATTTCATTGCCAGTCTGGAGTCCGTAACAGGCGCCATTGGCAGCCTCAGCCATTCACAGGGTGTATTGTCTGATGCGATGGGCAATGTAAGTGCAGTCGCTCAGCAATCGTCTGCGACTTCTGAAGAAGTGGCTTCACTCAGCAACGAGCAGCAGAACGTGAGTGATCAGCTCGTATCTCTGTCCGGCAAGCTGGAGGTTGCTTCGAACCAGTTGAAAGACAAGCTGGCGATGTTCACAATCTAATAATCTATCAGTTAGGTGTAGTTATAGTTTTGACTCAGGCCGCTTCTTCCCCCGGGAAGAAGCGGCCTGTTAATTATAGGTATTGGACTTTTTCTTGTGAAACTTGGAGCTAACAAGTATAATTATTTTGTTAGGTAATTGTTATGCTGGCTGAAAAAGTTAGGTAAAGCTGATTGAAGGAGAAGGACCGGATGAAAGTAAAGTACAAGCACAACTGGTGGTCCTTTATTGGGGACATGGGCATGGAACGAAAGCTGCTCCTAGTCTTCCTGGTTATTATTACACTGCCGCTTTCGGTTATCAGTGTGATCAGCTTCAAGAGCTATACACAGTCGATCCAAGGTAACACGGTTGCTTATTCGGAGAAGCTAATCGATCAAATGATGGATGGGGTCGACGACTACATAGAAGACATGAAGCGAATTTCTTCGATGCCTGCGTATGTAAACGATATCAAACAGAATCTGATCCGCTCCAACCGCTATTATGCACAGAAGAAGCTGACTGAAGGAGATACAGACCGGAGCAGTGTTGCACCAGGTGATTTTGATCTGCTTCTGTCCATCCAGAGAGGGATCGAAGGCAATATTTCCTTCATCAACAATATTAAACGGGGGACGAACTCTGTCTATATTTTTGATGCCTACGGCAATGGCTATTATTCAGCTAAGGATGGCGGTGTGCGGCTTGATCTGGATCAGAGCTACAAATTCTGGAGCCAGCAGGTGAAGGATTCGAGCGGTGAGGCGCTGCTGTTCGGCACTCAGGCCTATACCACCAATCTGCAGAGTACCCGTTATGCTTATACGGTTGTCCGCAAAATTGTCGACGGCCTCTGGAACCCGATCGGACTGATTGCGGTAGAAGCCAATGTCAGCAACTTGGAGTTCCAGGTGGCGGAGCTGGATGAGGTAACTCATGGCAAGTCCCTGATCGTAGATGAAGCGGGCAAGGTCATTTATGACAGTGACCAGAAGCTGTTAACAATGGATATTTCCCATACTTCACTGTTCCGCAGTGCCAAGGGAGCCGCCGGAAGCTTTTATGATACGGTGTCGGGTAAGGAACGCCTGAACATTTACTCGAGTTCCTCGAAGACAAACTGGAAGGTAATTATCTCCATTCCGGTCGATGAATTGACCCGTGATGTGAAGCTGACCCGCAACGCAACCTTGGCGGCGACACTGATTATTATCGTACTCGCATTGATTATCTCCATTATTCTGTCCTTTGCCCTGACCAAACCGCTGACACAAATGATTCAGCTGATGAAAAAAGTGCAGAACGGTGATCTGGATGTCAACTTCCGCGTGAAACGCCGGGATGAAATAGGCCTGCTCGGTCATCAGTTCAACCGTATGCTCGCGCGCATCCGCCAGCTGATCGAGGATATTTACCGGATAGAGGAGCAGAAGAAGGAAGCGGAGCTGCATGCGCTGCAGAGCCAGATCAATCCGCATTTCATTTACAACACACTGGAGTCTATCCGCATGACTGCGGAAATCAACGATGATGTAGAAGCAGCTGACATGATTTCGATTCTGGGCAAGCTGCTGCGTTACAGTACCAGCGATTTGTCCGGCCATACAACAATGAAGCAGGAGCTGATGTATGTCCGCAATTATGTTGAACTCTTAGGCTGCCGCTATCCGGGGCGGTTTGTGCTGCAAATTGATGTTCCCTGGGAGCTGGATGACTACTCGATTATCAAGCTGGTGTTCCAGCCGATTATTGAGAATGCCGCCTATCACGGGCTGGATGACAGCAAGGAACATATGCATCTCAGTATCAGCTGTGAGATTACTGAGCACAAGCTGCTGTTTCATATCCGCGACGACGGCTGCGGGATGGACCGGGTTACCCTGGACAAGCTGAATGACAATCTGAAGCTTGAGACACCTCCGAAGAAAAGCATAAACGGAGGCATCGGGATGAAGAATGTGCATCAGCGGGTCCAGTTGAACTATGGAGCGGCCTATGGCATAGAGGTGTTCAGCGAACCCGGAAAGGGCACAGATGTAATTCTGTCCCTGCCGCTTCCGGGACCGCAAGCCAGCAAGCCGGAGACAGAAAGGAGCAATCTGTTTTGAAAATGACAAAAGCATACTGGACACTGCAAACGATGCTTCTGCTCCTGTTTCTGCTCCTGCTGTCTGCGGGCTGTGAGAACCGGAGCAGCAGGCAGGAGCCTTCGGCAACGCCGGCTGCGGATAATGAACAGAGTAGTCTGTCAGGTAATATCCTTATGCTGACCAACCGGATCGATCTTATTGAGAACGGCACGATGCAAGGATACGCGGACCAGTTTATAAAGAAGTATCCGAAGGCCAGTGTTGAATTCGAGGGTTTATCCAATTATGCCACCGACATTCTGGTGCGTCTCTCTACCAAGGATGCCGGTGATGTGCTGCTGCTGCCGGTCAATCTGCCTGCGAAGGAACTGAGTTATTTTTTTGAGCCGCTGAGTGCAGAAATGTCTGCCCATGAGCGGTTCACTACCTTCGCTACTTATGCCGGCAAAAGATATGGCTTATCTACAGGGACAACCACCAGCGGGATCGTTTACAATAAGAAGGCGTTTAAACAGGCGGGGATCACCGAGATCCCTCAGACGCTGGATGATTTCTACGCCATCTGCGCCAAGCTGAAGCAGGCGGGTATTATACCGCTGTATATGAATTATGGTGCGGTCTGGCCGCTGCGGGAATGGGGCAACAATATGGTCAACTATATGACCGGCAATCCCGATTATATGAATAACATGGTTCATGAGAACAGCCCCTGGCAGCTGGATAATGAGTGGGGGCAGTCGGTGGGGATTGCCAGAGCCCTGATTGCCAGAGGCTACGTGGAGGAAGAGCTGTTCTCCAACAGCTGGGAGATCTCCAAAACCAAGCTGGCGAAAGGTGAGGCGGGTATGTACCTGACCGGAAACTGGACGATCAGCCAGATTCTGGACGCCGGAGCTGCTCCGGAGGATATCGGTTTTTTCCCGTTTCCTTATGATAATGGGGCCTCGCACTATGCGCCTCTTAACCCTGACTGGTTCATTGGAGTCAGCAAATTCAGCAAAAACAAAGAATTATCGATGGCCTGGGTGAATTTCCTGGTTAAAGAAACCTCCTATACCTCAGAGGGATTCCTTCCGGCAGATGATCATGCAGAGCCTTCGATGGAACAGTACCGTGAATTCCTTTCCTATCATCCGCAGCTGGTTGAAGCCACTGTGCAGACGGATGCTTTTATAGATATGGCCAACCGCTCGAAACTGTCGTTTGCCTCAGGGGACTATATCCAGGAGCTGATTGCCGCACCTGATTTACAGAAGGCTTTTGATGAGTTAAATGAGAAATGGTTAGAAGCCCGGGGAGGGCAGCTGCCCTCTTCGCAGCCTTAAAGGCAGTACACTTAATCTAAGAACACATTGGAGGTTATACATATGGCTAAAAAAGTTACGATGCAGAAAATTGCCGATCATCTGGGCGTATCCAAGTTTGTCGTTTCCAAGTCTCTTTCCGGCAAGGGCGGTGTCAACGAAACAACGAGAGAGCGGGTAATCCAGGCCGCTTCGCAGCTGGGCTATTTCACCCAAAAAAATGCATACATGCAAAATATGAAGCGTTCCTCCCAGGCCGCAGGAGGGGACCGGAACAAGCAATCGGTACTGGTGCTGATGCCTAATATCCGCTCACAAACGCAGGACTCCTTATATTGGGGGAAAATTGTTGACGGGATTGCGCTTGCCCTTGATCAGGAAGGCCTTGGTATGGTTATTGTCTCTGAACACCGTGCCGATAATTTCGTGAATATCCTCAATCCGAACGGCCTGCTTGGCCTGGTAGGGGTGGGTCAGATCTCTACCTCACTGCTGCTGGAGGTGCACCGGATCGGCCTGCCGATGGTGCTGATTGACCATGAAGACCCGTTAATTCCGAGCGATACGGTGTTTGCGAACAATATTGATTCGATGGCCCGGCTAAGCAATCATCTGCTGGGTATAGGCCATACGCAGCAGCATTTAATCGCCCCGATCCGCTATTCCCGCAGCTTCAGGGACCGCTGGATCGGCTTCCGCAGCGCGCTTGAAGAGAATGGTATGAAGCCTCCCGCCGGTGACGATGAGATGCTAATGCTGGAGGATATGGATTCCGTAGTATTTCATGAAGAGTTCAAGCAGTGGCTGCTCAAACGGAAAAAAGCCAAAAACCTGCCGACCGCGCTGCTATGCGGAAATGATTTTACCGCCCTTACGGTTTGTGAGGTGCTGAGGGAGGAAGGCTTGAATGTACCGGCTGATGTCTCCGTGACGGGTTTTGACAATATTGAAGATGCAACCAGGTGTGTACCGCCGCTTACGACTGTACATGTCCCCAAAGAAGCAATGGGCCGGGCCGCAGTAGAGAAGCTGCTGAACCGTATCCACAACCCGTCTGCGCCGCTGGAAAAAATCTTGATCGCAGCCGATATTGTCCATCGGGATTCCGTGGCCGGGCCGCGGAGCTGATCTATTTATGTTTGGAATGCCACCATACTACTAATGTGAGGAGAAATCATGTAATGAGCTATGATGTGCATATTACCCGGGCAGGACACTGGACGGAGAGCGGCAGCAATCCGATTTCCCTGGAAGAAGCCAAGGCCTATTTTGCTTCTCTAGGGGAGTTTGAGTACAGCAGCGGAATTTCCCATAAAAGCCCATTCGGAACGCTCAGTATCGGGGGAGATTTCTTCAACTGGATTGATGAAGGGGAGAGCGTGCCGTTCAGCTATACGCAGGGCAGGATATCCGTGTCCAGAGCGGATGATTATGTGATTGACAAGATGAAGGAGGTCGCAGCAGGGCTGGGCGCTAAAGTGCAGGGAGATGAAGGGGAAGTTTATTAAACTAGCTATAGGAGGCTAAAGATGAAGGATCAGCCGCTAGAATTGTATAAAGCCTTTGTCGATGACTTGGTAGAGCGGTCACCAGGTCCGTATGTCCGCTGGATTATGGAGAAGGGCTGGCCTGAAACTGAGGAAAATGCACGTGTTAATAAGGTGCTGCAGGAATTAACCGTGGAGCAAAAAGAAGTGTTTGTCCTGATTGCTCAATCCTCGCGCGATGGCGGTATACATGATGTCCTTGTCTATTTATCGGAACAAATCAATCTGAATGGAATGGACATCTCCTTCGGCGGCGTAGCGTTGGCTAAGGAACCCTTTGGTACAGAACTGTATTGTGACTGGGTATACCGCCGTGAAGGAGATGACTGGCCAGATCCCGAGTAGCCCGAAAAACCGCTCTAGAAGGTATCGAGAGCAGGTACGGTAATAACCGTGCCTGCTTTTTGCATTTCTTCTTGGTTTCATCTAACTTCCTGCATGCTTTCACTACTGATAAGCGATGAAGTCTCCCGAAGCAGAAATTTGGATGCACCGCTGAGCATTTGCCCCCTGTCGCTTGCGGTGAAATGTACGTTCAGCGGCGCAGATGTACCTACCCAAGGCTTGGAAAAAACAATAATATCAACTCGTGTAGAAAGCGCTGTCACACCGTTTGCCGGCTTTGTTTTGTAAACGTTTCCCGGGAAATAACACGAATTGGCCTACGTACGAGTACGACCACTTAAAACCATAGGGGGCGGGAGTATTTGAAGCGAATGAGGAGAAAGCTGGGTTACATGCTGCTGATGTTGATGACTGTTGTCGCGCAAATTGGATTCACCGGAATCGGCTGCAATGTAGCGGAAGCGGCGGATAAAGAGCTGGCCCAGAAGCCTTATATGGGTTGGAGCAGTTACAGCATGCAGGTGTATGACGGTCCGCAAGGCAACTGGATTTCAGAGCAGAAGCTCAAAACAATGTCCGATGTCATGCATGAGAAGCTGCAATCACACGGTTATGAATATATCAATATCGACGCGGGCTGGAACGGCAGCATGGACGGATATGCCCGGCCTATTCCAAGCACGATGCTGTATCCAAACGGCTTCGAGAACCTGATCGATTACATCCATAACAACGGCCAGAAGGTCGGAATCTATCTGATTCCGGGCATGTCCAAAGAGGCGTATGAGCAGAACCTGCCAATCTACGGCACGGAGTACCATATGCAGGATATCGCTTACCTGCCTTTGCAGAAAGCCGACTATTGGGATATCGGTTATAAAATCGACTTCACCAAACCCGGTGCGCAGGAATACGTCGATTCTATCGCCGACCTGATTGCATCCTGGGGTGTTGATTTCGTCAAATTTGACAGCGTTACTCCGGGCTCCGGCTACAACAACACCTCCATCGATGCCCGCGGCGATGTCGCCGCCTGGTCCAAGGCCCTGGCCAGACACGGGATCTGGTTTGAGTTGTCCTGGGCACTCGACCACAATTATGTGGACTACTGGAAACAATACGCTAACGGCTGGCGGATTCAGTGGGACGTGGAAGCCTATAATCCCGAAGTCGGGCTGACACAGTGGGCCAATATTGCCCGCTTGTTTCCCGATGCCGCGTTGTGGTGGAGAGATGCCGGCCCCGGAGGCTGGAACGACTTCGATTCTCTGAATGTCGGCAACGGCGCCATGGACGGTTTGACCAAAGACGAGCGGCAGACCGCAATGACCTTTTGGGCGGTTTCTGCAGCCCAGCTGTATGTGGGTAACGACCTGACACGGCTGGACGATTACGGGCTGCAATTGCTTACCAACGACGAAGTCATTGCTGTCAATCAGGCGGGACGCCCCGCGCATCCGGTATCAACCGGAACGCAGCAGCAGGTCTGGTATGCCAACAACGGAGACGGCACCTATAATGTGGCGTTGTTTAACCTGGGCAGCCGCAGTGCTGAAGTGAAAGTCGACTGGAGCGATTTCGGACTGGTAGGTCCGGCGTCTGTCCGTGACCTGTGGAGCCACACGGAACTCGGCACGTTTGACACGGGCTTCAGCGGAGGTATTCTGGAGCCGCATGCCTCACGTATGCTTAAGGTAACGGCCAAAGGCGGCGTTTCCGCCGTCAATAACGATGACACCGGCATGCGTTATACCGGCACGTGGTCGCGCAGCGGCGGTAAAGAACTGACGGAAGCGGCGCAGGATCTCAGCGTCGTCATTACCGATACTTCATTAGATGTCCCGGCGGAGCCTGAACAACCGGGGAACGGCAACGGCGGAACGACCGTTACCCGCTCGGTTTACGTCAATGACAGCGACAGCCGGATTCAATATCACGGATCTAGCTGGAATAACCAGTCGGGCCGCCCGACTGGCGATTATAAATCCGATGTGCATTATACCGAGCACAATGGAGATTATTTCGAATATACCTTTACCGGAACGGGAATCGACCTTATAACCGAAAAGGATTCCTCGCAGGGCGATATTGAAATTTATCTGGATGACGATGTTACGCCGGAAACGGTCAGCACCTATAGTAATGGAGACCGAGAAGTACAGCAGGCGGTGTACAGCATATCCGGGCTGCCAAGCGGTGAGCATACGCTGAAGGGGGTCAAAGCTTCCGGTTCCTATATGCTGCTCGACGCGCTCAAGGTGACGGCGGATAAGCTGATCGTGCCGGACGGCAGCAGCTTTGACAAGGAGATCAGCAAGCAGGCTGATCTGAGTGCCGAACTGTTGCTGGGCGCCGATTCATTCCTCGGCATCCGGAACGGCGCTACCCCGCTGGTTATCGGCACCGATTATGAACGGACCGGCAGCACGGTTAAGGTTTTGAAGAATTACCTGCTGAAGCAGCCGTTCGGCGAGACCACACTGATCTTCGATTTTGAAGGCGGCGGAGGCGAACTCTGGCCGATCGAGATCAAGACGAGCGCAACGGCAAGCAGCTCGATTGTGCCGGCAACGGGCAGCTTTGACAAAGCGGCTTCACTGCAGCAGGACATTGCCGTTGCTGTGGATTTGAACGGCAATACGCTGACGGCCATCGAGAATAACGGCACGCAGTTAACAGAGGGCAATGATTACACCTTTGAAGACGGTACCGTAACCTTGAAGAAGGAGTATCTTGCCGCCCAACCGGTCGGGCAGACCGCATTGACCTTCCTGTTCAGCGCCGGTGACCCGCAGCTGCTGACGCTCCAGATTACCAATACGAACACTGTACAGTACATTGTGCTCAACAATGATGATTCATCAATCAAATACACCGGTTCCTGGTCGCGTAACAGCGGCAGAACCTTCGGTGATTACATGGACGACGTGCATTTCACGGAGCAGAACGGAGACTTCTTCGAATATACTTTCCGGGGTACCGGTATCCAGATGTATACGGAGCTGGATAACTCGATGGGCGACGTTGATATCTATGTTGATGGGCGTTTTGAGCAAACGGTCAGCACCTATAGCAGTACCCGAAAGGTGCAGCAGAACGTATTCAGTGTCTCCGGGCTGCCGGAAGGTCTGCATACACTGAAGGCAGTGAAGAAGAATGGCACCTATATGCTGCTCGATATGCTGAAGGTCGAGGTGCCGGATCTGATTAACCCGGTCACTGCAAGCTTTGATAAAAACGTCTCTGCACAAGCCGATGTAGTCGTGCTGCTGCTGCAGGAGCCGGGGATGTTCAAAGGCATTTCCAGCGGGGGCAGCCTGCTTCATGAGGGCACCGATTACACGTTGTCGGGTAACAAGGTCACCTTGAGCAAAACGTACCTTGCCAACCAGCCGACGGGTACGCGGAAGCTGACCTTCCAATTTGGCGGGGACTATCAGAACGATGTGCAGTGGACAGCTAACAACGGTGACTATGTCCAGTACGTCTTCAAGGGCACAGGTGTTCAGCTCGTTGGACCGAAGGGTCCGGTGCTCGGCGAAATGCAAATATATGTCGATGGTACGCTCAAAGATACGGTTGACGCGAACCATGTCAGCCGGCAAATTCAGCAGAACCTTTACAGTATTTCCGGGCTTGCGGACGGCTTGCACACGATTAAGGTGGTGAAAAAATCGGGCGATTTGCTGCTGATCGACCAATTGAAATATACGGTGGGCGCAAGCGGCGGTTCGCCGGGCACCCCGGATCCGGGCACCCCAAGCCCGGGTACCCCGAACCCAGGCACACCGAACCCGGGCACCCCAAACCCGGGTACCCCGAACCCGGGCAACTCGAACCCGGGCGGCACGGTTGCCACTCCTACGCCATCGGCAACACCGACGCCGTCGCCAAGCGGTAATCCGCTAAGCCCAGCGCCGTCGCCGGCAGCATCGCCGTATCTGAAGGGCTATGCGGACGGCCAGTTCAAGCCGGACCGGAATATCACGCGCGCCGAGATCGCTTCGATTCTCGCGAACGCCCTTGCTGATAAAGAGGGCGGCAGTGCAGTGGCGTTCAGCGATGTCGGCTCCGGTTCATGGGCGGCGGAAGCCATTGCCAAAGTGACGAAGCTGGGGCTGATGCAAGGGTATTCTGACGGCTCCTTCAAGCCGGACCAGCCGCTGACGAGGGCGGAGCTGGCTTCACTGATCGTTCCGCTGCTGCCTGAAACAGCCGGCCAGGGCCAAGGCTTCTCCGACATTGCCGGAAGCTGGGCGAAGGCGGCCATCCTCAAAGCCCAGGCGGCCGGCATTCTGAAAGGATATCCGGACGGCTCCTTCCGGCCGGGTCAGCCGCTTACCCGTGCAGAAACGGTGGTGGCGATGAACCGCGTGCTGGGCATCTCCGCCGCCGGCAGTGCAGCAACCAAGTTCAGCGATGTTCCGGCTACGCACTGGGCGTATGCCGACATCCAGGCCGCGACGGCTCCCTGAAGCCTGACGCGCGCTTTCATCTGAGACTTTCCCGCAGAACAAGGCTGCCGGGGACCCGGACTATCCGGGTCCCTTGGCGCCATTTTTCGAAAGGGGGCAGAAGCATAGCACCGTGAGGTGCTTTTTCGCGTCAACCGGTGGAGCGCTTTCCGGGAATTCGGGGCAGACAGAGGCGCCCGTTTGTATTAAACTTTATAAACGGGAAGAGACAAATTCAGAGACTCCCCGGAATTTCTAATAAAAGGCAGTGAACACCCCTGCGGTAATCGCTGCTTTTTATTAGGTTCCGGTATGATCCGCTCCGGCAGAGATATACAAAAATGATAGCGCTACCAAAAGGGGGAGGTCATTTTATGCATAAATACTCTAACGTCTTCCGCAGATTTTTATTCTCCTATCTCATCATTCTGATCATTCCGAGCATCGGCGGGTATATGTCCTACCGCACGTCCATTACGGTAACGCAGGCGCTATCCATCGAGAACAGCGTGACTCAGCTACAGAAAAGCCAGGATATCCTGGAGCGCCGCATGGCCGAGGTTGAGGGCTTTACGCGGCAGCTGGCGATCAATAAACAGCTCAGTGTACTGATGAACGAGCGGGACAACAGCACGAATGTCTACGGAATCTGGAATACGATGCAGAATGTGCTTACCTCCGGCCAAACAAACGATTTTCTCCAGGACTATTATATTTATCTGGCCAATTACAATCTGATCCTGACTTCGGGCTCCACTTACCGTCCCGAGTATTTTTACGAGGTGTTTCATTATAACGATCTGTCTCTGAACGAGTGGCGCAAGGAATTCCTCGAGAAAACCCACCGCAGCGAAATCCGCCCGCTGAGCCCGTTTGTGGAGCGGACTATCCAGACCTCGGTTATTACCTATATGCAATCGCTGCCGCTGGACAGCTTCAAGGACTCTTCGCCCGCCGTCGTCATTGTCAACATCGATGAAAAGGTGATCTCCAGCATGCTGACGGGCCTGACCGAGCGGTACGGCGGCTGGGTGCATGTCAGCGACGAGAACGGGAATACGATTGTTCAGCAGGGGGAGGATGCCCCGTACATCAGCAAGCTTGCGACTGATCCGGCTTTTGACAAGAACAAGGTCAGCCAGTTTTATGAAGATGATCTCGTCATTACAACCCGTTCCGGAAAAAACGGCTGGGTCTACCAGGCCGGTATTCCGCGCAGTGTGCTTCTGGAGAACGCAAACCGGATCAAATACAGATCATGGGCCATCACCGGCGGAACTTTGCTGCTCGGACTCATGGCCGGTCTAGTGCTGGCTTACCGGAACAGCGCACCGATTAACCGGCTGGTCGGCGTCATGAGGGAGCAGTTCGGCAAAGAGGAGACCCATGAGCGCGACAGCTTCGACTTCCTGAGCGGTAATATTGCCGATATGATCACGAAGAACAAACAACTGGAGAGCGAGCTGGGCCGGCAGCTGCCGCTGATCCGTGATGCCTTCCTCAAGCGGCTGATCGCCGGCGAATTCGAATCCCGGGACGAGATCATCTATGCGGCGGAGCAGGCGGACATTCAGCTCGGACCAGGCGCCGGGTATGCGGGTGTGATCCAGATCAGCGGGTATTCCGGCATGGACAGCGTTGAGATTCTGAACGAGCTGAACGCGTCGCGGCTGCTGCTCAAGCAGGCGCTGTCGGAAAGGGAGCCGGCGATATTGACGACGGATACCGGTTCGGATAAAGTCGTCGCTCTGTTTCTGGCCGGGGAAGGAAGCCCCGCGGAGGAGAAGCGGATCTCGCAGATCATGGAGAGTCTGACAGGGTATTTGTCCGAAGAATACCGGATGACGATCCACGCAGGACTCGGCGATCATTTTGCTGCAGTGAACGAGGCCAGCCGTTCTTTCGAGCAGGCGAAGCAGGCGCTGGAATACACGGTGTACGTCAATAAAAAAGGCATGTTGTGGAGCCGTGAGGCAGGAATCGAGAACACAACCTATTATTATCCGCTCGATACGGAGCAGCGCCTGATCAGCACGGTCCGCGCGGGAGAGCTGGAGGAGGCGAAGCGGATCATCAATGAAATCTTCGCCCAGAACTTCGGCCAGCGTGAGCTGTCTGTGGAGATGAAGCATCAGCTGGTCGGCGAGATGAAGGGGACCTTCCTGAAGCTGCTGGATCAGAAGACGTTCCTGGAATCGCCGCTGTTCGAGAATACCAAACGCAGGATCATCGATATCGACTTTTCCGATCCGCTGGAGAGCATCCGGGAAGAGCTGCATAGCATCATGGAGGAGATGTGCAGCTTTGTCGTAAGCAAAAAGAAAGACGCGCATATCCTGATTATCCGGCAGATGTATCAGTATACCGCGGAAATGTATGCCGATGCCGAGCTTACGCTGTACCGTGTCGCCGAGCATGTCGAGCGGCCGGAGAAATATATCTCCCAGCTGTTTAAGGAGGTCACCGGTGTCAATTATTCCGACCATCTGGTTAAGGTGCGCATGGACCAGGCCGCTATGCTGCTGAAAGAGAGCAATTATACCGTCGACGAAATCGCCGCGCGGGTCGGCTACAACAGCTCACATTCGTTCCGCCGGGCGTTCAAACGCCTGACCGGCATTTCACCGAGCACGTACAGACAGTCGCACATTGAATAACCCCCCTCACGGCTGTATCGTCCCCTTAGGACGGTGCAGCCGTTTTTTGTTGCCCGTGGACGGGCAGCAAGCTGAAAAATGGCTGTACCCCTGAGTTTTGCCCCCTCCAAAACGGGCGATCTGTACGTCAAACCGCGCAAGTGTACCTATCCAAAGCCGGCAATCATCCACTATGATGAGCTCGTGTAGAAAGCGCTATCACACATTACCGGCAGTTTATCAGGGGGGATTATTCTGGAGAAACCATTGGCTACTCACCATACGGCAGTGCCCCACAGAAGGGGCGAAGGGATTCTGGCAAGAACCGGAAGAAAAATAATGAAGCACTGGCAGCTGCATTTACTGGTTATACCGCCAATCCTGTTCTTCCTTATTTTTAAATACTATCCGATGCTGAACGCGGTGCTCGCCTTCAAGGATTACAACGTCATTAAAGGCATCTGGGGCAGTCCGTGGGTCGGTTTCAAAAACTTCCAATTGTTCTTTGAGAATCCGATGTTCTGGACCTTGCTCAAAAATACGCTGAAGCTCAGCGGCTACCTGCTGCTGGCCGGCTTTCCGATTCCGATTCTGCTGGCGCTGATGATCAACGAAATCCGCGGCGGACGGTTCAAGCGGTTCGTGCAGCTCATCTCTTTTGCACCTTATTTCATCTCGACCGTGGTGATGGTCTCCATTATCATGCTGTTCCTGGCTCCGCGCCTCGGGTTCGCCAACATCGCACTCAACTTTTTTGGAATGGACTCGATCAACTTCCTGGGTGAGCCCGGCATGTTCCGTTCCATCTATGTATGGTCGGACATCTGGCAGACGGCGGGGTACAGTGCAGTCATTTATCTGGCGGCGCTCGCCGGGATCGACCCTACGCTGTATGAAGCGGCCAAGGTCGACGGTGCCTCGCGTTTTCAGAAGATCCGCCATGTGGACCTTCCGGGCATCGTGCCTACCATCGTCATCATCCTGATCCTGAATGTGGGCAATGTAATGGCGCTTGGATTTGAGAAAGTATATCTGCTGCAAAATCCGCTGAACATCGCGAATTCCGAGATCATTGCGACCTATGTGTATTCGATCGGCCTGCTGAACGCGAACTACAGCTTCGCGACCGCTGTCGGCCTGTTCAACTCCTTGATCAACCTGGTCCTCCTCGTAACGGTCAACGGAGTCGCTAAACGCATCACCAACAACAGTATTTGGTAGGAAGGAGTTCCTGTATGGCAGCTACGGCAGCAGTTCCTAAGAAAGTCCCAAAGAAAATCAAAGAATCGGCGGGCGACCGCATTTTTCTGACTGCAATATACATCATCCTTGCACTGGTGGTCATCGCGATCATCTATCCGCTGATCTTCATCATCAGCAGCTCCATCAGCAGTCCGGCTGCAGTAACGTCGGGCAAAGTGTGGCTCTATCCCGTCGACATTTCGTTCAAAGGCTTCAGCGTTCTTTTGAAAACGCCCGAGATTACGACCGGTTATCTGAATTCCCTCTTCTATACGACCGCCGGCACGCTGATCAGTGTGACGCTGACGATCATGATAGCTTATCCGCTTTCTCGGCGGACGTTCTTTGGACGCAATGCGCTGATGATGGTCATTACGTTCACGATGATCTTCAGCGGCGGTCTCATTCCGACGTACATGGTGGTCAAGGAGATGCATCTGATCGACACCCGCTGGGCTTTGCTCATCCCGAATGCTATCTGGGTGTGGCAGGTGATCATCGCACGCTCGTTTTTTCAATCCTCGATTCCCGAGGAACTGCTGGAGGCCAGCGAGATTGACGGCTGCAGCGATATGCGGTTTATCCGCAGTGTGGTGCTGCCGCTTTCTAAGCCGATCATTGCGGTGCTTGTCCTAATGTACGCGGTAGGGCAGTGGAATTCCTATTTTGATGCTCTGATCTATTTGAAATCGGCCAATTTGTTCCCGCTACAGCTCGTGCTGCGCAGCATCATTATCATGAACAACAGCTCCGGCAACATGGACGCGATGGCGATGGTTGAAAGACAGCAGCTGTCCGAGCTTCTGAAGTATTCGCTGATCGTCGTGGCGACGCTTCCGGTGCTGATCATTTATCCGTTCGTGCAGCGGTATTTCGTGCAGGGGATGCTGGTCGGTTCCGTAAAAGGCTAAGTCCCTGCCCTTAAGCCTATGCGCTTAACCAAGTTAAGGGGGTGATCCGCCGGACTTTACGGCTGGACATTGTAGGCAACACTTGTCTAAACTAAAAAAGGGAGTGATGACATTTGAAAAAGAAACTGCTAAGTCTGCTATCGCTGGTTATGGTCTTCACCATTATCATCAGCGGCTGTTCGGGCAATAACAAAAATAATGTGAACAATGCCGCAAACGCCGAAAACGGTACGGAAGCTACGCAGGGAGTGGACGCCAAACCGGTTGAAGTCAGTGTCTTTGCCGTCCAGGAATCGGGCATCGATATCCCAACCAACAAGTTCACCCAATTCGCGGCTGACAAGTTCAACATTAAGTTCGACTGGGAGATCAACCCTTCAGACGGTGCCAAGGAAAAACGCCAAATCTCGCTGGCAAGCGGCGACTATCCGGATGCTTATCTGATCACCGCCTACATCGATGAATTCTCACAAGCCGACGTGTTGAAATACGGCAAGCAGGGCGTATTGATTCCGCTGAACGATCTGATTGACCAATATGCGCCGAACATTAAAAAGGCGATGGAAGAGTCACCTGAAATGAAAACGCTTTATACTGCTCCGGACGGTAATATCTACGGCCTGGGCGCATACACCGAATGCTTTCACTGCTCGTATCCGAATAAAATGTGGATCAACACCGAATGGCTGAAAAAGCTCAACATGGAAATGCCGAAGACGACCGAAGAATTCAAAGCCATGCTGACAGCGTTCAAAACCAAAGACCCGAACGGCAACGGCAAAGCCGACGAAGTGCCGCTCAGCGGTTCCACCGAAGATTTCGGCGTGCGCATCGTTCCGTATCTGATGAACTCATTCGTGTATGACGATGACCGTAACTACCTGAATCTGCAGGATGGTAAGGTTGTGTCCGCAGCCGTTACACCGGAATGGAAGGAAGGCCTGACTTATATCCGTTCGCTGTACACCGAAGGGCTGATCGATCCGGGCGCATTTACGCAAAATGCGGAAGCTTTCAAAAAAATCGGCGAAAACGCCGATGCGGAAATCCTCGGCGCCGGCGCCGGTATGCACCCTGCCATTTTCATCAATATCGATCCGGGCAACACCCGGTCGGCGCATTACAATCCGTTAGCGCCGCTCACCGGACCGTCGGGTATCTCCTATGCTACGCATGATGCTGGCGGAGTATCGCCAGGCGCCAAATTTGCCATCACCAACAAAGCCAGCAAAGAAGCGCAAATTGCCCTGATCCAATTGGTAGATTACATGTATACGCCGGAAGGCCAGACCAACGCGGCCAGCGGAATGAAAGGCATCGACTGGGAAGATCCGGCACCGGGAGACGTGGCGCTGGGTGAAGGCGTAACGCCTGTAGTCAAAACTATTCCGATGAAGGAAGGCGAAGCGCCGCGCAACGCCGGATGGAGCGGTATGGGCCACTTCTATATGCCGAAAGAATACCGCGACACCTGGGTACAAGGCACCGACATTTATGCATCGGACGGCTATGAGCGCAGATTGTATGATGCTTCTTTATTGTATCAAGGCCATGAACCGAAGGAACTGTTCCCTCTCTGGTCGATCTGGATCGATCCTAGCGAAATCGATGAAGCCAGCATGCTGCAAACGAACCTCAGAAACTACATTGAGCAGAATGAGCTGCAGTTCATCACCGGCAACAAGGATCTCAACAAAGACTGGGACGCTTACGTCAAAGGCCTGCAAGACCTCAAGCTGGACCGTTACCTGGAAATTCTGCAAAAGGCGTATGATTCGTCAGTCAAATAAAAACATGGACAGAAGGCCCCGGGCGCAGCGGGTAACCCGGCGCTGAAGGCTAGACTCGATGCCGGCTCGTATTTCAGGCCGGCATCGCTGTTTCCTGGCGGCAGCTTCGGACGCGGGCAGCTCAAATGACGAAAGGAATACAGAGGAGAAGATCATGCCTGAACCCAATAACAACAACGGTTTTTATATTGCAGAACGCGGAGGACTCCCCCGTTTCCGCGCCAAGCTGCGGCATAAAGGTAGCCTCAGGGTTGCATTTCTTGGCGGCTCGATCACCGAAGGCGCCGGTGCTTCGGAAGCGGAATCCGCCAGCTGGCGGGCGCTGACTGTACAGTATTTACAGCGGGCCTATCCGGGGCAAACTTTTGAATTCATTAATGCAGGCGTCGGCGGTACAAACTCTTCGCTCGGGGCGCACCGGTTTGAGGAGCATGTGCTGTACAGCGGCCCCGTTGACCTGCTGTTCGTCGAGTTCAGCGTGAACGATGGTGAGGAGCGGAGCGAATCGGTCCGCGGAATGGAGGGGATCGTCCGCAAATGCCGCCGGCTCTCGCCTGAAGCGGATATTTGCTTCGTCTATACAGCGGCACCTAAGAATCTGACTGGCCCGCTGCCTTTTAATATTGCCGTTCATGAAGAGGTGGCTGAGTATTACGGCATTCCGGCCGTTAATTTCGCCTTCCGCATCTATGAAGGGATGCAGGCGGGAGGGATCGACTGGAGTATCCTGGCACCGGACGGTTACCATCCGCATGATGCCGGATACGCGCTCTATGCCGGATATATGCAGGAATATCTGGTTTCTGCACTTAGCGGACCGGCGGGCGGGGCGCCAGAACCGAAGGCGTGGCCGGCGGTGCCGCTTGAAGCCGGCAATTATGAATACGGAATTATGCTGCCTTATAGCGCTGCTGCATATTCCGCAGAGTTCAGGACAGCCGTGCTGCTTCCGGATGACCCGCTGATGAACTGGCGGTTCTCCACGGAGCACAAGGCGGCGGAGCAGCCGGGGGCTGAATTATCCTTCACCGTCACAGGGCAAAGTGCGGGTGTCTTGCTTTTATACGGCCCGGACTCTGGAATCTTTGAATATTCTGTCAACGGCGAGCCCTTTACGCCGGTCAATTTGTTCGATGACTGGTGCCTGAACGCGTACCGTCCCATTCCTGTGCTGTTCCCGGTCCGGACAACGCGCGGACCGCTGTCTGTTGTGATTCGCAATACAGGGCAAAAGGATGTTAACAGCAAGGGAACCGGCCTGCGGGTCCTGAAGCTGCTTGGCAACTGACGGGAGAGAGTGCCATTTCTTTGGCGCATCAGGAGCAGCTTCCGCTGCCGGAAGAAGCTTTCCGGCTGACGGCGTATTGCGATACGGAGATCAAAGGAAACTGCTGGACCGTCTAGGGTTGGCCGGCAGTCATGAACAGCGTTAAGCGTCAGATAAGACTTACGTCATCGGAGGACAGAAACCTATGAAGCTTGTGTACGATAAACCGGCCGCGGTCTGGACGGAGGCGCTGCCGGTCGGCAACGGCCGTCTAGGCGGAATGATCTATGGCGGAGTGGAGCGCGAGGTCATCGGCCTGAACGAGGATACTTTATGGTCCGGTTATCCGCAGGACGGCAGCAACCCCGGCGCGAAGGAGGTTCTGCCGGAGATCCGTGAGGTGATATGGCAAGGGCGCTATATCGAGGCCGATGCACTGGGGCGGCGCATGCTGGGGCCGTATACCCAGTCCTATCTTCCCTTCGGGGAGCTGCTGCTCTGCTTCGAGCATGGAGATGTCAGCAGCGAATATCGGCGCACGCTCGATCTTGAAGATGCTGTGCACCGCGTATCGTATGCGGTCGGCAGCGTAACCTATACGCGCGAAATGTTCGCTTCCCACCCGGATCAGGTGCTGGTCCTGCGGCTGGCTTCTGGTGCTGCAGGCAGGCTGAATTTCCATGCCCGGCTGGACAGCCCGCTGCGCCATCATACGCTGGCGGATAGCGCATCCTTTGTCCTGCGGGGCCTTGCGCCGGAGCATGTGGATCCGGGTTATTTCAACACGGATGACCCCATCCGCTACGGCAATCCCGGGCAAAGCGAGGGCATGCGCTTTGAAGGCCGGATCGCCGTGAGGACGGAGGACGGCGAAGTGACCGTGGACGAAGGCGGCGTCCATGTCCATGGGGCAAGCGCCGCGGTGCTGATCTTCAGTGCGGCGACCAGCTTCAGCGGCTTTGACCGGCTGCCCGGCAGCCAGGGCCGCGAGGAGTCTGCGCTGGCGGCGGCGATGCTGGAGCAGGCGCTGGCCCGGCCATACGGCGAGCTGCTTGCACGGCATAGCGCCGACTATCGGCCTTTATACGGCCGGGTGGAGCTGAAGCTCGGCGCAATGCAGGCCGCCGAGGAGCTGACCACCGACCGGAGAATCGCAGAATGGGGGGCGCAAGACCCCGGAATGGCCGAGCTGCTGTTCCAGTATGGACGTTACCTTCTGATCGCAAGCTCCCGGCCGGGCACACAGGCGGCCAACCTGCAAGGCATCTGGAATGCTTCCACCCGGCCGCCGTGGAGCAGCAATTATACCCTGAACATCAATACCGAGATGAACTACTGGCCGGCGGAGGTCTGCAACCTGGCTGAATGCCATGAGCCGCTGCTGTCGCTGATTGGCCGGCTCGCGCAGAACGGCGCGCGGACAGCCGCCGTGAACTACGGCGCCCGCGGCTGGACGGCTCATCACAATGCCGACATCTGGGGGCATACGGCCCCGGCCGGCCATTTCGGGGACGGCGATCCGTCCTGGGCATTCTGGCCGATGGGCGGCATCTGGCTGACCCAGCATCTGTGGGAGCATTATGCCTTCGGCGGGGATGAAGACTATCTTCGCAGCTTCGCTTATCCAGTTATGAAGGAAGCGGCTTGCTTCGCCCTTGATTGGCTGCAAGACGACGGGCAGGGACGGTTGGTTACCTCGCCGTCCACCTCGCCGGAGCATAAATTCCGCACGCCGGAGGGGACGGCGGCGGTCAGCGCAGGAGCGACCATGGATATTTCGCTCATCTGGGAGCTGTTCACCAACTGCCTGGAAGCGGAGGCCGTCCTTGGCGGCGATCCCGGATTCCGGGCAGAAGTAGAGCAGGCCAGAGCGCGGCTCCTGCCGCTGCAGACCGGCCGCTACGGCCAGCTTCAGGAATGGGCGCATGACTGGGAGGACGAGGACCGCTGCCACCGGCATACCTCCCATCTGGTCGGCGTTTACCCGGGACGCCAGCTCTCGCAGGAGGAGACACCGGAGCTGTTCCGGGCAGCCCGGGTCTCGCTGGAACGGCGCGGCGACGAAAGCACCGGCTGGAGCCTCGGCTGGCGCGTCGCCCTGTGGAGCCGGTTCCGCGACGGCGAGCGCGCGCATGCGCTGCTCGCGAATATGCTGCGGCTCGTCCGGGACGACGGCCGCGAGGTGTACAGCCACGGCGGGGGCGTGTATGCCAATCTGCTCGGGGCACATCCCCCGTTTCAGATTGACAGCAACTTTGCCGCCTCGGCCGGGATTGCGGAGATGCTGCTGCAGTCGCATCTCCCGTGGCTTGAGCTGCTGCCGGCACTGCCGCAGCATTGGGCGGACGGCCATGCCGCGGGGCTATGCGCCCGCGGCGGCTTCGAGGTTAATCTCCGCTGGGCCGGCGGCAGGCTTGCCGAAGCGGAGATTACCTCGAAGCTGGGGGCGGAATGCCGTGTGCGGACCGGCGTTCCGCTGCTTGTGACCTGTGAAGGACAGCAGGTCTCCGCTGAGACAGGGCCGGATGGCGTGCTTCGTTTCGCTACCGAACGCGGCAAACGTTACACGCTTGTCCCGGTTCACGCTTAGTACCCATTAATGAGGATCAAAGTAAGGATTATTCATAAGACAGCGGAGGTGCAGGCGCATACCGGAATACCGGGCAAGGTCCGCTTAACGAACGGGTTGCTGGAGCCTTCCCATCTAGCGGGTACACTTGCTCCCGGCGAAACGATAAATTTACCGGTTGAACCGCAGACCGAAAGCTGAACCCCACTATCGTCAAACATCTGTACACGTATAGGAGGAAGCAGGATGAACGAATACAAATTGTGGTATGCCAAACCTGCAGAGGGCTGGTCTCAGGGCCTGCCGCTCGGAAACGGCAGAATCGGGGCGGTCGTGATATCCTCGCCGGGCCGCGAAGTATGGGAGATGAGCGAGGTAACCTTCTGGTCGGGCCAGGCGGAGGCTGTTCCTGGCAACGGCCGCGGCAAAGAGGCGCTGGAAGAGATGCGTGCAGCCTTTTTCGCCGGCGATTATGAAGGGGGGGGCCGGCTGGCCAAGCAGAGCCTGATGCCGGTCAAATCAAACTTCGGTACCCACTTAGGCCTATGCCGGATTACGCTTGATTTTGCCGATGCGAAGCCGAACCTTGCCGGTGAGAATTTCCGGCGGGAGCTGGATTTAAGCCAGGCGCTGGTGCGGAGCTTCAGCGATACGGAAGGCGGCTGGCTGAAACGTGAAGTATTCGCCTCTCATCCTGGCGATGTGCTCGCTGCCCGAATCTGGGGACAGTCGCCTGAACGCGTCTCGTTTACCTTGACACTACAAGGGATCACGGAGACGTTCGAGACGCGTGCTGCCGCGCCGGATACACTGGAATTCCGCGCACAGGCGACGGAGCGCGTTCACAGTAGCGGCAAATGCGGCGTCTGGAGCCAGGGACAGCTCAAAATTGTAACAGCCGGCGGCAGCGTAGAATGCGGCGCAGATACGCTGCGGGTTACCGGTGCGGATGAGGCATGGATCTATTTTACCGTTGCCACCGATTACCGTAAGGAGGATACAGGCTGGGCGGAGGCGGGCAGCCGGGCGCTTGCCGGCGCTGTCGCTGCAGGGTATGAACGGCTGCGCGGGGAGCATATTGCCGATTACCGCCGGGAATTTGGCACAGTGGAGCTCGAACTGGGCAATCTGCCGCAATCCGTGCTGCCGACGGATGAACGGATGCGGAGGCTGCGTCAGGGCGAAGGCGGGGACCCGCAGCTGTATGCTTTGTTCCTGCAATACGGCCGGTATCTGATGATCGCCGGTTCCCGCGCCGATTCTCCGCTGCCGCTGCACCTGCAGGGCATCTGGAATGACGGTGAAGCCTGCCGGATGGGCTGGAGCTGCGATTATCATCTCGATGTGAACACGCAGATGAATTATTACCCGGCTGAGGTCATCGGCCTCGGTGACAGCCATCTTCCGCTGATGGCTTACATTGAGGATCTGGCGCAGGCCGGCCGTGCGGCAGCGCGGTATTTTTACGGCGCAGCGGGCTGGGTGGCTCATGTGTTCTCCAATGCCTGGGGCTTTGCAGCCCCGGGCTGGGATACATCCTGGGGGCTCAACGTAACTGGCGGCCTGTGGCTGGCGGCGCATATGATGGAACATTTCCGCTACAGCCGCGACACAGCGTTCCTTAAGAATCAGGCCTACCCCGTGCTGAAAGAAGCAGCGGTCTTTTTCCTCGATTATATGACGATCCATCCGAAATACGGCTGGCTCGTCACCGGACCATCCAATTCGCCGGAAAATCATTTCTATCCGGATGGACCTGAATCGGGCGTCCAGCAGCTGTCGATGGGAACGACGGTAGACCAGGAGCTGGTACGGGAGCTGTTCGAGTTCTGCCGGGAGGCGGCCGGACTGCTCGGTGTGGATGAGGAATTTCGTGCGCAGCTGGCAGAAGCGATCCGCAAGCTCCCGCCGCTGCAAATCGGCAGCCGCGGTCAATTGCAGGAATGGCTGGAGGATTTTGATGAAGCCCAGCCGGAGCACCGTCATTTTTCGCATCTGTACGCGCTGTATCCCGGCAGCCAGATTACACCGGAAGACACACCGGAGCTTGCAGCCGCTATGCGGGTAACGCTGGAGAACCGGATGTTGCAGGATGAGCTGGAGGATGTGGAGTTTACGGCAGCGCTGTTTGCCCTCGGCTTTGCAAGGCTGCATGACGGTGACCAGGCGCTCCGGCATGTTTCTCATCTAATTGGCGAGCTATGCTTCGATAATCTGCTGTCGTATTCCAGATCGGGCATCGGCGGCGCAGAGACGAATATCTTCGTCATCGACGGCAATTTCGGCGGAACGGCAGCCATTGCAGAAATGCTGCTGCAAAGCCATGCGGGCTATATTCATCTGCTGCCGGCGCTTCCCGCAGCCTGGGGAACGGGCAAAGTAACGGGGCTCCGTGCCAAAGGCAATGCTGAGGTCGATATCACGTGGGAGAACGGGGAACTGACCAGAGCGGTGATCCGGACGCATCTTGCCGGGCGGGTGACTGTCCGCTGCGGCGGACGGAAGACAGAGCTGGAAGCGGCCGCGGGCGGCGTGTATAGGCTGGATGCCCAATTGCAGCGGGGAGCGTCATGAAGACACTATATTTACTGAGCAATGCTCATCTTGATCCGGTGTGGCAATGGGAGTGGGAGGAAGGCGCGGCGGCCGCCGTCTCCACCTTCCGTGCGGCTGCCGGGTTTTGCGAGGAATATGACGGGTACATTTTTAACCACAATGAAGCGATTTTGTATCAGTGGGTCGAGGAATACGAACCAGCATTGTTTACCCGCATCCAGCGGCTGGTACGGCAGGGAAGATGGCATATCATGGGCGGCTGGTATTTGCAGCCGGACTGCAACATGCCGTCGGGTGAATCGTTCGCACGCCAAATACTGGCGGGCCGGAGTTATTTCCGTGAAAAGTTCGGCGTACGGCCGACGACGGCAATCAATTTTGACTCCTTCGGCCACAGCCGGGGGCTGGTGCAGATTATGCAGCAGGCGGGCTACGACTCTTATATCTTTATGCGCCCTGATGAGCACGCCGGACTGCCGGGTCAGGATTTCATTTGGGAAGGTTTTGCCGGCAGCAGCGTGATGGCGCATAAAATCACAGACGCCTACCATTCGGCGCTCGGCAAAGCCGATCAGAAGATTGCTGACTGGCTCGCAACGCATGCGGATGAGCCGATCGGCCTGCTGCTATGGGGCGTCGGCAACCATGGCGGCGGCCCTTCCCGGCTCGATTTGGACGCCATGGCGGCGAGAATAGAGCAGTCCGGGGAGTTCCGGCTGGTTCATGCGACGCCGGAGCAGTATTTTGCCGCGCTGCCGGAGGTGAAGGAGCTGCCGCGGTACTCGGGGGATCTCAATCCCCGTTTTGTAGGCTGTTATACTTCCATGATCCGCATCAAGCAGAAACACCGGCAGCTCGAAAATGAACTGTATATGACGGAGAAAATGCTTGCCGCAGCAGGGCTGCACGGCTTGCTCCCATACCCGGCCCGTGATCTGGCGGAAGCTCAGCACGATCTGCTGACCGCCCAGTTCCATGACATTCTGCCTGGAACATCAATCCAGCCCGCCGAGGAAGCTTCGCTGCGGCAGCTGGATCACGGCCTGGAAATCACCGCGCGGCTAAAAGCGCGGGCATTCTTCGCATTGGCCGCCGGACAGCCGCAGGCGAAGCCCAAGGAATATCCGATCCTAATTTATAATCCGCATCCGTATCCGGTAAGCGGCATATTCGAATGCGAATTCATGCTGGAGGACCAGAACTGGCTGGAGCAGTTCTCGAATCCGGCCGTGTATCAAGGCAGCAAGCGGATTCCGTCACAGGCGGAGAAGGAGCACAGCAATCTGAATCTCGACTGGCGCAAACGTGTGGTGTTCCGGGCGGAGCTGGCGCCCGCCGCGATGAAACGTTTCGACTGCCGGATCGAGCCGCTGGAACGGAAACCGGCACCAGCGCTTGAAGTCCGGGATGGCGCCTTTTATTTCCGTACGGAGGAGCTGTATGTAACGGTCAATGCCGGTACTGGCCTGATCGACGAGTATTCGGCAGGCGGCGTGTCCTATCTGCTTCCGGGTGCTTTTGCCCCGCTGGTCGTCGCCGACAACGAAGACCCGTGGCGGATGGACACCGATGAATTCCGTGAAGTTATCGGCCAGTTTACGCTGATGGATGAGCGGGAGGGCAGCCTGTTTTGCGGCATCAAGGAAATGATTCCCCCGGTTCACGTCATCGAAGAAGGTAATGTGCGGACGGTCATTGAATCCGTGCTGCAGTACAACGACTCCCGCCTTGTCCTCACCTACAAGCTGCCGAAACAAGGTACGGAAATCGAAGTCCACGTCCGCGTCTATTGGAACGAAAAAGACCGCATGCTCAAGCTATCGGTTCCGACCGTTCTGGCGGATGCCTTGTATACCGGCCAGACAGCATTCGGCGTGCAGGAACTCGCTGCAGGTGGCCAGGAGGTTGCTGCGCAGAAATGGACCGCGCTGCAATCCGCGAAACGTGGGCAAATGCTGACTGTAATCAACGACGGCATTTACGGCTCCGATTGCTGCGCCGGCGAAATCCGCCTGTCCCTGCTGCGCGGCGCCGGCTACTGCGCCCACCCGATTGGCAACCGGCCGATCATGCCGCAGGACCGCTTTTTGCCGCGGATTGATCAGGGCGAACGCTGCTTTACCTTCTGGCTGAACGCCGGGGAACTGGAAGAGCGGGCCGGAAGGATCGACCGGGAAGCTCTGAGGCATGCCGAAAGGCCGTTTGCGCTGTCGTTTTTTCCTTCGGGTGAAGGATATTCTCACGGAACTGCAATCGCGTTGACGGATGAGACGGTTCAAATGAGCGCCTTCAAGAAGGAACAGGACGGAGAAGGGTATATCGTACGTCTGTTCGAGCCGACCGGGTATCCCCGTTGCACCGGATTGTCGGTTCCGGCGCTTGGCATCACGGAGAAGGTTGAGCTCAAAGGGTTTGAAATTGTCACTTTACGGATCGAACCGCAGAACGGGGCGTTTACCCGGGTCGGTATATGCGAAGAATCGCTAATAAGCGGAGGAATGCAATCCCATGGCTAACACCCAATCGAAAAAAACGTCCAATCGCCTTTTTGTCGTCGCAACCCTGGCGGTCAGTGTCATTGTGCTGGCGGTTTCTCTGGTCTTTCTGAGGAATTCGGAGGCTTCCCCGGACCTCGGCGGTCTGCCCAATTATACGGAAATCCGCGGCGATTACGATGCGGACGGGCTGAAATACGAGAAGCAACCCCATCTGGGCGATGCTTCGGCAAAGGTAAAGGTTATCGAATTCGCCGATTTCAAATGCCCGGCCTGCAAGAAGTGGAAGGAAACCTATTTTGAGCAATTCAGAAAGGATTATGTCGATACTGGCAAGGTAGAGCTCTTTTTCATCAATTTTGCGTTTATCGACCGAGATTCCATTCTGGCAGCAAGTGCCGGTGAAGCAATTGCCGCTCAGAATAACGACAAGTTCTGGGAGTTTATGAGCATGCTGTACGATCATCAAGGTGATGAGGCGAAGATTTGGGCTACACCGGAGTTCCTGCGGGTTTTTGTGAAAAAGAATATTGCCGGGATCGACTACGACCGCTTCGCCACAGATCTTAAGAACCACACGTACATGCTGGCGGTCAAAGAGGACTTCAAGACAGCGGGCAATTACGGGGTGAACGGCACACCGCAGTTTATGGTTGACGGCAAGCTTCTAAAGGGCGGCTACGGGGAGCTGACGGCGGCGATTGATGCGAAGCTTGCGGCCGGCGGGAATGAATAGTCTTTTTGCCATTCGCCTCAATAACTATTAAAAGGCGGCTCCGGACAGAACGATACGTTCTGCCGGAGCCGCCTTCTTGCACCTTTGTGCTGGCTGATGCTTAGGAATGAATATGAGATTAGAGCTGCAAATTACGGTCGACCAGCGCGATCCGCTGCTGAACGCAGGCATAGGAGCGGAGCGGATCTTCCGGCGTGTTCAGCACATAATCGAGCATCTGGTCGACGGTGGTAGTAGCTACATGAACACGGGTATCAGAGGATGCATAGTAGATATAGATGTCTCCGTTGTCACGGGCGATCACACCGTTACAGAATACGACGTTCGATACATCGCCGACGCGTTCCTCGCCGTCCGGTGCGATGAAATGTCCGCCGGGAGCGTGGGTAACCTTGTTCGGCTCATTCAGGTCCGACAGGAAGGCATAGAGCACGTAACGCAGGCCTGCAGCGGTATTGCGCACGCCGTGGGCGATATGCAGCCAGCCGCGCGGGGTTTTGATCGGAGCCGGTCCTTGGCCGTTCTTCACTTCTTTGATCGTATGGTAGTAGCGCTGATCCATGATTGACTCACTGGTAATCACAGCATTCTCGATAGTATCGGACAAGCCCCAGCCGATGCCGCCGCCGGAGCCGGCGTCGATGAAGCCATCCTGCGGACGGGTATAGAAGGCATATTTGCCGTCTACGAATTCAGGATGCAGCACGACATTGCGCTGCTGGGCGGAGCCGGTCTTAAGGTCAGCCAGGCGCTCCCACGTTTTCAGGTCTTTAGTGCGGGTGATGCCGCACTGTGCTACAGCACTGGACAGATCGCCGTGCGGGGCATCCGGGTCTTTGCGTTCGGTGCAGAACAGTCCGTAGATCCAGCCGTCGGCATGTTTGACCAGACGCATATCATAGACGTTGATGTCCGGGTCTTCTGTCTCAGGCAGCACAACCGGGTGATCCCAGAAGCGGAAGCCGTCCACACCGCTGTCGCTCTCGGCAACGGCGAAGAAGGATTTGCGGTCATTGCCCTCTACACGGGCCACAATATAGAATTTGCCATCCAGTTCGATTGCCCCCGGATTGAAGACTCCGTTCACGCCGATTCTTTCAGCGAAATAAGGGTTGGTCTCAGGATTGAAGTCATAACGCCAGATCAGCGGTGCATGCTCTGCGGTCAGCAGCGGATACTGGTAACGGTCATAAATACCGTTGCCGAAAGGCACCTTTTCATTTTTGCGTCCAATCAGTGCCTCATATCGTTCGGTTAACTGCGCTTTGCGTTCCTCAAATACTGAAGTCATTTAGATAGTCTCCTTTATAGATGATTTAAGCCGTGCGATCATTTCGAAGCAGGCTCTGCTGTTATGATAAGGGCATTTCCAGGCGCTGACCTTTGGCTCATGAGCCACCGGCTGCAGATTGTGGTCTACACCCCAATACCATTCGCCCAGCTTGTGGTCGACCATGTAGCTGTCAATAAAGTTCCATGACGCTGCGGCAGCTTCCTGGAAGCGGGCATCCTCTGTCAGCTGGTAGGCATTGTAGAAACCGACCATGGCTTCCGCCTGAGGCCACCAGTCTTTGTCCTTAGAGATTAAGCCATTACTGTCAGCTTCGTTCCATATTCCGCCGTCAGCGTCGATACCTTCGTTAAGTGTGGCTTCTGCCATTGAGATAGCAACCTTCTGAACGCGCTGCAGAAGCTCCTCGTCACCAAGTACCTCGGCGGCCTCCACCAGCAGCCAGCTGCCTTCGATATCATGACCGTAGGAGATGATATCGGATTTCACATTCCACTCTTCGTCCATGAACAGAAGGAAATGCTTGCCTTCATCATCCACGATATGTTTAAGCATGGTCTCAATCAGTTCGGCCAGCTTAACCCGCAGCTCCTCTGACTTCCACACCCGGTAGAGGCCGGTATAGCCCTCGAGAACATGCAGATGCGTGTTCATCGATTTTTTCTCGTTCATATCCTTGGCGCTGAGGGACAGGTCATTGGTCAGCTGCCAGTCGCGTGCGAGTGCTTCAATATAACCTTTATAAAGAGGATCATAACCGTGTTTCTCTAACAGACGGAACAGCTCTACAGCTTGCTCCAGGGCTTCTGCATGTCCAGTGGCATGATGATACTCGGCCAGGGCATAAATCGCGAAGGCTTGCCCGTACACCTGCTTCTTCAGCTGGGAAGGTGCACCCGCTGCATCCACCATCCAGTATAATCCGCCGTATTCCTTGTCTAGGAAATGCTCAAGCAGATAACCATAGGCGCGTTCGGCGATAGCCAGATACTCGGCTTTACGGTAAGTACGGTAAGCTGTCGCAAAGGTCCAGAGAATCCGCGCATTGAGTACAAGGCTCTTTCCGGCGCCTTCCACAATATTCAGCTGATTGTCAATCTCGCCGACAAAACCGCCGTGCTGCTCATCCAGGGTATGCTTCATCCAGAAGCCGAGGATATTGTCCTGAAGCTCCTGCTCCAGCGCGTTCAGCCATTGTTCAGGTGAATTCTTCATAGCAGATGATTCACTCCTAACCATTGATTTTGGAAGTATAGTAGTCTTTGATAACCGGTGCCGCTGCCTTGCCGTACATGCAGTAGTCATCATTAACTGGCGCTTCTTCGGGCGGATAGAGACGTGCCGGCCAATCCCACAGCATAAAGCCCTGTACCCAGTCCCGGCCTTCACAGCTGCTGAACATGGCATGGTAGAAACGGCTCTGCTCTTCTTCGCTCGGCTCACCTGCCAGCGTCCAGTCATTGGGGATGGCTGCGCTTCCCGTCCGGCTTGGACAGCCCGCTTCCATGAAGAAAAACGGTTTGTCCTGCTTCTTCACCACAGCTTCAATCCGGTCCAGCTGAGCTTCCCAGTCGTGTTCAGGATAGTAGCCGCTGGAGGAAATGACATCGAGCGCATCCCACCAGGTCACATTATCCTCCTGATACTTGTCGCAATTGTACGTAATAACGCCGCTATAGACCTTACGGACTTCGGCAATCAAAGCCCGCCACTCTGCTTCGCGTCTGTCCGCCTGAACCAGCTCACAGCCGATGCAGAACATTTCGCAGCCGCTTTCTTCAGCGATCGCAGCATAATGCAGAATAAAGGCAGTATAAGAGCGGAACCACTCCGACCATTTGGGCTCGCAGGGAACATCCTTGTCGAAAAAGTTGATATGAGCCCGCCAAGTGCCGTCTGCGCAATTGACGATCGGTTTCAGGCAGACCTTCATCTGTAGTAGCTTAGCCTTGCGGATAGCCCACAGCACCTCATCATCAGTCACTGTCGGCAGCTCCCAGTAAGGAATTTCCGTAGATTGCGGGGTAGCTTGGATAGCACTGAAGGCGATGGCTGTCCAATTCGCGCCGGTAACCGATTTCATAAGCTCCATTGAAGTTTCGGCTGATTCGAGCGCCCACGTTCCGCGCCTGCCCATAAAGCCCCAGGTAACGCCTCCGACGTATTCATTCAGCAGTGACATTTGGAAACCTCGCTTTTCTAAAATATATTGCTTTGACAGCATAACAAAAGTTGCGTTTTGTTATATTGTTATTATAAAAATGTTAGTTATTGATAACAACAATACAATTTAGTTATAACCCTTTTCAGGTATGATTTCAAGGGGGAAATGTGTAAAGTAAACAGAAGACTATAAAAGAGCAACACAGCACATTTTATATTGTAGGAAGGAAGCCTATAATGAAATGGTAGCGCAATCATTCCGCACGGATATTACAACTGGAGGCGATTTTCTAAGTGATCAGAGTCATGATAGCGGATGATGAGGAAGTTATTCGCCGTGGGCTTGAGAAGATTACTTCCAGAATGGATTTGGAAGTGAAGGTTATCGGCTCTCACGGCAACGGCCTGGAGGCGTGGAACCAGCTTTCTGGTTTATCGGAAGAGGACATCGACCTGCTGATTACGGATATCAAAATGCCGAGAATGGACGGCTTTAAGCTGATAGAAGAAGCCCGCGGCCATATGAAGAACCTGCCGATTGCAGTGCTGAGCGGCTTTAGTGAATTTGACTATGCCCGGCGGGCGATGCGATTCGGCGCACTGGATTATCTGCTCAAGCCCATTGAGAAATCACAATTATATGAGCTGCTGAAGAAGGTGGAGGAGAACAAGAAGCTTAAGGCTGCTGAACCGCAGCAGGAGGCGGTGCAGGCGTCCGAAGGCGGAGAGCATTATGTGGTCGAACAGACCAAGAGCATTCTGGAGAAGGAGTACAACCACAATTTTGAACTGGAGCGGCTGGCGGAGACCGTTGGAATGAATGCCAGCTATATCAGCCGCTTATTTAAATATAAGACCGGACAGACAATTACGGAGTATCTGATTGGAATACGGATTGCCAGGGCTAAGGAGCTGCTGACCGGGCGGCCTGATCTTAAAAATTATGAGATTGCGGAAATGGTCGGTTACAGTGACCCGGTGTATTTCAATAAGCTGTTTAAAAAGATATGCGGTATGACTCCGAAAGATTATAAAAGCGGTTGCAGAGTTCCGAAAAGCTAAACCCGGTTTACACATATTAATAGGAAAGGATTTATCCAAGGAGGGCTATCTGCCCTCCTTTTTGGCGTTGTTTTATATAAAACAATAAATTAATAAAACAAAAATAACAAATACAAGACCAGAAAAAACAATTGAAACCATCGTTTTGGGTGTGGGAACGATTTATAATAAGCTTGTAAGCGATACCAACACTCTTTTCAAGACGATTCAAGCGGAAGGTAAGTAATTAAAGAGTCTTGATCGTTTTTACCGGAAAAGTTTGTTAGTTTTTTGTTATTAATAACCGTGAATCGAAGAGAGGGGTCAAAAAAGCAATGAAGAAGACCAAAGCAGTTACAAGTTTGGCAGCACTCACGCTAATGGCGGGTTTATTCGCAGGCTGTTCATCGAACAACAACAACGCGGATAACGCAGCAGCAACAAATGCAGGAAATACAGGAACAGGCACGGAGGCTACTGCTGCCCCTGAAGGCGATGCAGCCAAGGATATCAAAGGTGATATCACAGTAATCACGCAGCGTACGGATATCGTTGATACCGTATTCAAGGATTATGCAGCTAAATTTAATGAGAAATATCCGGATGTCAAAGTAAACTTCGAAGCTCTGTCCAGCTACGAGGATCAGATCAAAATCCGTATGAGCACCAATGACTACGGTGACGTGCTGCTGCTTCCTACAAGCGTTGCCATTAAAGACCTGCCGGATTTCTTTGAGCCGCTGGGCAAAATGTCCGACCTGGAACAACAGTATACCGGTCTGGAAGAACGCAGTGTAGACGGCATTTCCTATGGTATTCCAATTACCGTTAACTTCTCCGGTGTGATTTACAACAAGCAGGTGTTCAAGGATGCGGGAATTACAGAAGTTCCAAGAACCTTTGAACAGTTCCAGACGGCTCTGCAGAACATCAAGGACAAAACCGATGCAGTTCCGCTGTACACCAACTATGCTGCAGGCTGGACGCTGACCCAATGGGAAGCTGATCTGGCTACCGTTGCCGGCGACCGTGATTATGTAAATATCGCTCAGGTTGCTTCTGACGACAACTTCGTGCAGGGACAACCGCACTACGACCTGTATAAAGTAATGTACGACGCAGCGAAGAATGGTCTGATTGAAGAAGACCCTACAACTACCGACTGGGAAACTTCCAAGGCTGACCTGGCTAACGGCAAAATCGGTACGATGATGCTCGGCTCCTGGGCAATCGGCCAAATCAAAGGACTGGCTACCAATCCTGATGATGTCGGCTTCATGCCTTTCCCTACCAATGCCAGCAAAATCCTGGTGCCTCTGTCCGATGACTACAACCTGGGTATCAGCCTCCACAGCAAAAACAAAGAAGCGGCAAGAGCATGGGTGGACTGGTTCATCAACGAATCCGGCTATCCGACCACTGAAGGCGGCGGTATGAGCCCGGTTAAAGGCGCTGAACTTCCGGAAATCCTTAAGCAATTTGAAGGCACGGACGTAACGTTCGACACTATTGCACCAGCTAAAGCAGGTGAAGAAGGCTGGGTGGATGCCATCGATAAAGAAGCAGAAATCGGCCTCTGGCAGCCTGACTTCAAGAAAGTCATTATCGAAGCTGCAATCGGCAACCGTAAGGATTCCTACGACGATATCATGAAAGACCTGAACGACAAATGGAAAGCGGCAAGAGCTAAGGTTACTGCTGCAAAGTAAATTTACAAAGCAATCAAATGCATCATCTTACATGGATTAACGCAGAGTGAAGACAGATTCAAGAGAACGGGGAGATGCCATAGCGCATTTTCCCCTTCACTTTTGCGGGACTTGGACAGGGTTTGGAGTTATTAGCATGTGTTCTTAGGAGGTGTGGAGAGATTGTCCAACTTGAGCTATAAAAATCAGCGGATTTTGATCATTTTTTTATTCTCGTTAGTACCGGTAGTGCTGCTGTTGACGTTCTCATATTTACCCGTATTCAAAATGTTCCAGTACAGCTTCACAAGCTGGGACGGCTTCAGCAAAAACATGGAGTATGTCGGGTTCGACAACTACAAGACGATCTTCACCAAACCGGAGTATTTTGCCGTATTTAAGGTCAGTCTGTATTATTTCTTTGCAACGTTTGTGCAAATGGGGCTGGCCCTGTATTTTGCGACGATCCTGAGCTTTAATGTTCGTCTGAAGAACTGGTTCAAAGGAATTCTGTTCTTCCCGACGCTGCTCAACGGGGTGGCTATCGGCTTCATCTTCCTGTTCTTTTTCAAACCGGAAGGTACGCTCAATACACTGCTTGACCTGTTCGGACTTGGAGCCTGGCAGCAGAAATGGCTGCTGAATCCGCATCTGATCAATATTTCCCTCGCCTTTGCTTCGGTGTGGAGATATATGGGGATGAACTTCATTATTTTCCTTGGAGCAATTTCTTCGATCGGGAGTGATATTTATGAGGCTTCGGAAATTGACGGCGCCAACCGCTGGCACCAGTTCAGACATATTATCATTCCAAGCATCAAAAAAATTCTGCAGCTCAATCTGATCCTCGCGGTAAGCGGAGCGATCGGTGTGTTCGAAATTCCGTACGTCATGACCGGCGGCTCTAATGGCAGCGGTACGTTTGTCATTCAGACCGTTGATGTGGCCTTCAAATACAGCAAGCTGGGTCTTGCTTCGGCGATGGCTGTGGTGCTGCTGGGTATCGTTGTCATTGTGACTATTCTGCAGCGTGTGCTGATTAAGGAGGAGAAGTAAGATATGCATACTTTTAAATACACCGCAGCTTCTTTCTTCAAATATCTAACCTTAGTCTTAGGCGCGCTCGCCGCACTGATTCCGATTCTGGTCGTCTTTTTCGCATCGCTCAAAACCAATGCGGAGTACGCCAGTACCGGCCCGTTAACCCTGCCGGAGAATTGGCTGAATTTCAGCAACTACACCAAGGCTTTTGTCGACGGCAATATGCTGCTCGGCTTCATGAACACCATTATCATCGTGCTTATTTCCATTGCCGGTGCTACGCTGACCGGATCAATGATGGCCTATATTTTGGCCCGCTTCAAATTCAAAGGCAGCAAGCTGCTGATGGGCGCTTTTCTGCTGGCAACCCTGATTCCGGGTGTAACCACCCAGGTCGCTACGTTCCAGATCATCAACTCGCTGGATTTGTTCAATACGCGCTGGGCGCCGATCCTGATGTACCTCGGTACCGACATTATCGCCGTTTATATTTTCATGCAGTTCCTGGATTCGATTTCCGAGTCGCTGGATGAATCGGCCATGCTGGACGGTGCATCGTACTGGACGATTTACTGGAGAATTATTTTGCCGCTGCTGAGTCCTGCGATTGTCACGGTCATTATCGTAAAGGGTGTCAACATCTACAATGACTTTTACACGCCCTTCCTGTATATGCCAAAAAGCAGCCTCCAGGTCGTTTCCACCGCACTGTTCAAATTTAAAGGGCCTTACGGCTCGCAGTGGGAGGTTATCTGTGCCGCGATTATGATTGCGATCATTCCGACGCTGATTGCCTTCATCGCCTTGCAAAAGTACATCTATAACGGCTTTGCACAAGGCTCGGTAAAATAAAGCTGCCAGCTCTATCCTGTATTAACGATGTTTGAAAGATAAAATCCACCGCAGCCCAGGCTGCACTATTTTGAGAGGAGCTTAACTATGAAAGAAGTACAGCTAATCGGCAATCATCTGCCGAACATTCCCTGGCAGGACAGACCGGCAGGAAATGATAATCCGGTATGGAGACATAATGACAACCCGGTCATCAAACGCAATCCGGCCAAAGGCGTTGCGCGGATTTTTAACAGTGCCGTTATTGCCTATGAAGGCAGCTTCCTCGGCGTGTTCCGTGTAGAGGATAATACTACCCGCCCTCACCTTCGGTTGGGCCATAGCGCTGACGGCCTGGAGTGGAAAATCGATGACGAGCCGATTCAGTTTACCGACGAAGAAGGCAAGCCGTACGCACCGCGTTATGCCTATGACCCCCGTCTTGTGAAAGTTGAAGATACCTATTACATCATCTGGTGTACAGATTTCTACGGTGCAGCCATCGGAGTAGCCAAAACCCAGGATTTCAAAACGTTCGTTAGCCTGGAAAATCCGTTCCTGCCGTTCAACCGTAATGGCGTATTGTTCCCTAAAAAGCTGAATGGCAACTTTGTGATGCTGTCCCGTCCGAGCGACAGCGGTCATACCCCGTTCGGTGACGTATTCCTGAGCGAAAGCCCTGATTTCGTCTATTGGGGCAAACACCGCCATGTCATGTCCAAAGGCGGTCAAGGCTGGTGGCAAAGTACGAAGATCGGCGGCGGCCCTGCACCGATTGAGACTACCGAAGGCTGGCTGATGTTCTATCACGGCGTAACCACAACCTGCAACGGCCTTGTATACAGTATGGGTGCGGTAATTCTCGATAAGGATGAGCCGTCCAGAGTTAAATACCGCTCCAGAAACTTCGTGCTAACACCGGAAGAATGGTATGAGGAAAGAGGCTTCGTGAACAACGTGCTGTTCCCTTGTGCAGCACTAACCGACGCCGAAACCGGCCGCATCGCCATCTACTACGGCGCTGCTGACACCTATGTAGGCGTGGCTTACACCACCGTGCAGGAAATTGTTAATTATGTCATCGAAACCCATGAAGAGGTTGGTGACGACGCGGGTCTCGGCAAGATCTAGGACGGAATAGCTAGTGCCCGCAGCAGAGTTGCTGTACACAACGAAAACCCATTTACAATGGGTTTTTCGTTCTGTTCCTCACCCCAAGCTTTATCTCCCATTTGCCAAATAAATAAAATTATAGAGATTGAACTTGAAAACTTGAGATAAGGAAAGGAGTGCCGGAGGGGGATTTTGGAACTGTAGGAGCGATAGCGACCGCCTGAAAGCTTTCCGTAGGAAAGCTCGCATCGGAAGCAAAACTAGTCTCCGGATTTCAACCGCTAACAGCGGAGTAAATCAAGAAATTCTTACGACAACAGCGGTCGGAAGTCCAAACATCCACCGTAGGTCCAAACATCCACCGTAGGTGCGACTGATCCATTACTCTAAACCTTTAAGTTTATTCTAAATAACCCTAAGGAGAATCATCATGAACGAACGATCCCTGCCCCAATTACAAGCCTATAAAGGCATCAGCCCGAAGCCGGCTGATTTTGACCAGTACTGGGAACGCGCGCTGTATGAGCTGGATGCCCAGCCGCTGGATTATGAACTGGTACCGGCGGAATTTACGAGCGAGCTGGCAGATTGTTTTCATCTGTATTTTACTGGCGTAGGAGGAGCCAGAGTGCATTGTAAATATGTAAGACCGAAGAAGGCGGCCGGTGAGAAAGGGCCCGGAGTCGTCATGTTCCACGGTTACTCCTGCGACAGCGGTGACTGGCTGGAGAAGGTTGCTTATGCAGCTCACGGATTCAGTGTGCTGGCAATGGATTGCCGCGGCCAGGGCGGACTGTCCGAAGATAATCTGACGGTTCAGGGGACAACCATCCGCGGACATATTATCCGGGGGATTGATGATCCTGATCCGGACAACCTTTATTACCGCAATGTATTTCTTGATACCGCACAGACGGCGCGTATTCTGATGGCGATGCCGGAGGTGGATCCTGCACGTGTCGGTGCATCCGGACTGTCACAAGGAGGCGGACTTACAGTAGCCTGCGCTTCCCTGGAGCCCCGTATTGCTGTCGCTGTGCCGGTCTATCCGTTCCTCTCCGATTACAAGCGGGCTTGGGAAGCAAATATTACAACCTCTGCTTATGAGGAAATTAACTACTATTTCCGCTTCTTTGATCCGCATCATCTGCGGGAGGAAGAGATTTTCAACCGCCTCGGGTATATTGATATTCAGAATCTGGCAGAGCGGATACAAGGCAAGGTGTTATGGGTGACCGGACTTGTGGATACGATCTGTCCGCCTTCGACACAATTCGCTGCGTACAACAAAATCACAGCACCGAAAGACCTAATGGTATATCATGAATACGGTCATGAGTATCTGCCTTATCTTGCAGACCGGATGCTTCAGATGCTCATGACCCTGTAACGGGATTAACCCTTACAGGAATAATGTGGATCTGGCGGTGAGTTTTTTGAGTAAATCAAGAACAAACAGTAAAGGGTTAACCTGGCTGCGCCCCTCCAAGTCGATAGGGATGCGGCTTTTTTTGGTGTTTTTTATTTCCACGATGGGAATCGTGCTGTCACTCGGCTACACTTCTTATTCCGTAGCCAAACAAACAATTGAGAACAATGCACTGTTAGCTAATGAGCAGACGGTGAAGCAGACAGCAGAGAAGCTGGATGTAATTTTGCTGCGTTTTGAAGACAGGCTGGGAGAGCTGTTCTATAACAAAACTATTCGGCAGGCTGTGGAGTCCGGTACTGCATCCGGTGCAGACCAAGAGGAACGCCAGGCCGAAGCCGTCCGGATCCAGGCTGAACTGGACAACTGGCTGGAAGCAGCGGGTAATATACAAGCGGTTTATCTCGTCCCCCGGAATGAGAGTTTTTCTGCCTCTGCGGCAGGGGCTGCGGATAGTGCTTTTATTAAGGGGATCCGGGAGAACAACTGGTTTAAGCAGCTGCAGGAGAAGCCCCAGAGTCTATGGATTACTCAGGGTTTGAAGCAGGGAGAGGCTGATGGTGTCGTCCGTTTCGCCCAATCGGTATCCGTTGATTCCGGCAAGGCGGACTATGTGGCGATTTGCGATATCCGGACGACAGAACTGGAAGGCCAGCTCAGCAAGGTCAGTCTCGGGATGGATTCCTATATTCAGCTGCTGACCAGCAAAGATGAGTTGATTGCTACTTCCCAGCATCAGGAGGCGGATTCTTATCTGCGTCTGGGCGGAACCCTGTTCAAAGGGGTAAGCCAAGCTACAGGCTCTTTGCCAACCAAGGATGAAGAAGGCAAATCAATTCTGGCGGTGTATGGTACACTGGCTAGTTCAGGCTGGAGAGTGCTGGGTGTGGTGCCTTCGGAGAATCTGACGAAGGATGCAGGACGTATCCTGAATACGACGTACATTGCCGTTGCTGCTGCAGCGCTTATTGCCGTTCTAATCGGTCTCTGGATGGTAAGGATGGTCTCAAGTCCTCTGATCCGGCTTAAGAATCTGATGTTTCATGGAGCCGAGGGAGATCTGCGGGTGCGGACCCAAGTGACTTCCCGGGACGAGATCGGCCAGTTGTCCGGTTCGTTCAATATTATGATGGAACGCATTAATGAGCTGGTTGTGCATACGAATGAGACAGCCCGTGAAGTGCTTGAGACTGCGGATGCCCTGGGAAGCGCATCACGCAAGACTGCCTCAGCGGCAAAGGATATTGCCTCGGCAACAGAGGAGATTGCCGGCGGCGCAGGCAGCTTAGCCCTGGAAGCAGACCGGGGAAATGAAATGACGGAGCAAATCTCCGGACGGATGAGTGGCGTCATTGCCGCTGCTCATGAGATGAGCAGTACTGCGCATAGTGTTGGACAATCCAGTGAAGAAGGCATGGTTAAGCTGCAGGGGCTGCTGGACCGAACGGAGAGTACAGGGGAGATGACAGGCCGCCTTGTTGTGAAAGTGAATGAGCTCAAGGAAACGACCTCCTCGGTAATTAAGGTTCTGGAGGTCATGCAGAACATTACGCAGCAGACCAATATATTATCACTCAACGCAACAATTGAAGCTGCGCGGGCAGGTGAAGCAGGCAGCGGCTTCATGGTCGTGGCGGACGAAATCCGCCAGCTTGCCGAGCAGTCCAAACGTTCCATCGCCATGGTTGCCGAAATAACCGATACCATTATGAAGGATATGAATGAGACCGTAGCTGCACTGTCGGAAGTGGCGCCGCTCTTCCGGGAGCAGAGGGCTTCTGTACAGGATACGAGTGAAATCTTCGTGTCTGTACAAGGACAGATGGACCGATTCATTAACAAGCTTGATTCTGTGTCGGATTCCATTGAGGGATTGAACCAGTCACAGAGGGTGCTGTCGGAGACGATAAGCAATGTCAGCTCCTTTGCAGAGGAATCCTCAGCAGCCTCCGAGGAGGTTGCTTCGCTCAGTGGTGAGCAGCAGAATGTAAGTGATCACCTGGTTGAGCTGTCCTCCAAGCTGGAGAATGCCTCACTGATCCTTAAAGAACGATTGTCTAAATTTAGAATGTAGCTCTGATTAACGAATATTGGCCGCTCTTTCCTTTGGGACAGGGCGGCTTTTTATATTCATGCATTGCATCCATGTAATTATTCTGTAAGGTGGGCATAATAAATGCCATGAGTCTTGACCCGCATAGGTACCCGCAAATTCAGGAGGAATGGCATTGCATAAGCTTATTCATAAACGCATATTCTGGGGCCTGGTGATTATGTCGGCTTTCATCGGGATACTGATTATCAGGCTTGCCTGGGTTCA
The DNA here is from genome assembly GCF_031599675.1 of Paenibacillus pedocola. Taxonomy (NCBI): domain Bacteria; kingdom Bacillati; phylum Bacillota; class Bacilli; order Caryophanales; family Paenibacillaceae; genus Paenibacillus; species Paenibacillus pedocola. Next base: position 1,984,799 of record NZ_CP134223.1, read on the forward strand.
ATTGCTGCTGAAGGACCGGGAGGTTCCGGGAGCGGAGTACACGCTGGCCCAGATGGCCGAAATACAAAGTGAACGGGAAACCATACTCGACAGCGGCCGGGGACGCCTCTATGACCGCAGCGGAAAGCCGCTTGCCGGTGAGACGATATGGACCGCAGCTTTTTTTCCGCAGAAGGAGCGGGAGAGAGGGGCGAGCGGTAAGGATTTGCAGCGCCTGGCCACGGTGCTGGATGTTACTTATGGTGAGCTGCAGAGCCGGATCACCGGGCTCAAGGAACCGCTGCTATGGCCTGTCTCCGGCGGCAAAACGCCTAAGGCGCTGTCTCCCGCGCAGGCTGAAGAAGTGGAGAAGCTTGGCATCGACGGGGTCCGGGCACTGCCTTTTACCCGCAGATACGGGAATGCTGTTTCAGGCCGCCAGTGGCTGGGCTATTTGTCTGAGGTTTCAGCGGCGGCAGCAAAGGAATCACCCACCGGGCTTAGAGTCCCTTTGGCCGGAACAGACGGGCTGGAGAAGACACTTGAGCCGCTGCTGCAGGGTGTAGGCCATACGGAGGCATATGCGCAGGTGGATGCGCACGGAAACAAGCTTCCCGGCAGCGGAATCAAAGTCAGAGCTCCGGGCAATCCGTATTATCCGCTGTCTGTTTATACCACTATAGATAAAGGGCTTCAGGAGGGAATAGAGCGGCTGACCGCGCAATCTGGGGTAAAGGAAGGGGCGGTTGTGGTGCTGGACAGCCAAACCGGGGATATCGAGGCCATGGTGTCGCTACCTTTTTACGATCCGGCGAAGATATCGCCTGAAGGCGGGGAATGGAACAACCGGGCGCTGCAGGCGGCAGTGCCCGGCTCGATCTTTAAGATTGTCACCGCGGCTGCCGCCCTGGAGGCAGGGGTGACTTCGCCGGAGGAGAGGTTCTATTGCTCCGGGCAATTCGGCAAATACGGCCTGTCCTGTCCACATAGCAAAGGACACGGCTCCCTTACGCTGGCGCAAGGGTTCGCCGTGTCCTGTAATACGGTTTTTGCCACGCTAGCCGAGCGGCTTAGCGGGGCTCAGCTTCAGGCGGCGGCGCTGGCGCTCGGCCTGGGCAGGGATATCGGCTGGCAGGCGGAGAATACGCTGGGCCTGCCGCTGCTCCGGCCGCTGGCTGGTGAGCAGCCGGGTACGATCTTCAGCACGCTGCTCCCGGATGACAGCGGGGCCAGAGTGCAGACGGCGATAGGGCAGCGTGATGTAACCGTGACGCCGCTCCAGGCGGCGAACCTGGTCGTTACACTGCTCCATGGCGGCGAGGTTAGAGCGCCGCGGATTCTGCAGCGGGTAGCGTTCAAGAACGGCCAGACGCTGCAGAATCTGCCGGGACATCTGGCTCCGGCCAGTGCTGGAGCCGTCTCGGCAGACACGTCCAAACTGCTGCTCTCATGGATGCGCCTGGTAGTCACCGAAGGAACTGGGAAGCGGCTGCAGACTAGTGAATGGCCGTTAGCCGGCAAGTCAGGTACTGCTCAGACGCTGGTGAAGGGGGTGCCCCGCAATAACCAGTGGTTTATCGGATACGGCCCTGTGGACCATCCCCGCTATGCGGTCTCTGTTGCGGTAGAGAATGTAGCCCCCGGCAGCGCTCATGCCGCGACTAAACTATTCGGTCAGATCTTTGATTTGCTGTCCGAATCTTCCGGTGCCTGAGTCCCGGCGGGAGAATCACCAGGTACTGCCCCTCCGGCAGTCGAAGGTTCAGAGGCAGCGAACGGTGACACAATGAATTCTTCCTGAGGCAGGTAGATCCAGCGCTGCAAATACCCCTGCTGGATCAGCTCTTTGATCAGAATGAGCAGGATAGGCGATAGAATCAGCCCGGCAACGCCGAAGGCCGACATGGAGAAAATCACAAATGCAAGCATCAGAAAAGCAGAGGATACACCGATTGAATTACCGGTGATTTTCGGTTCCAGCAGCTGTCTGACAATAAGCACTACCGCGAGCAGTATTAACAGGCCGATGGCAAGCGAAGTGTTGCCGACGATGAACAGATAGACGATCCAGGGGATCAGGATCGTGGATACACCCAGCAGCGGCAGCACATCAAATACCGCGCAGACCAGCGCCATGGTGATTTCATTCCCGGTTCCAAGAATGAACAGGCCGACCAGGACGATGACGAAGGTGATGCTGATCAGGATCAGCTGGGCCTTCAAATAGGAGCCGATCGCTTTAAATACATTTCCCTGGACAAAAGCGTAAGCTGTCTTGAACGTCTTGGGCATTTTGTCATGGGCAATTTTACGCCAGTCCTTAATCTCCATGCTGAGGAAGAACGCCAATATGATTGCGATACCGAAATTCCCCATAAACGAAGAGAAGGAACCGAGCACTCCGATCATATATTTAAAGAAAACGATCAGCCACTTGGAAAGAATATTGGTGGCGTCGGTGAAATAGCCGTTTATTTTGTCGGTCAGGTCAGCCGGCAGGGCATCAATCTGCTGCTGGAGATAGGTGGTGGCTTCTGTGAAATGCTGCTGCATGATTGCTGTATAACGCGGCAGACTATCCTGAAAATGCAATGCCTGTGTGGCGATCAGCAGCCCGGCGCCGAACAGAATGCCAAGCAGAATGATCAGGAAGAGCAGAACGGAAATAGCTGAAGCGAAGGGTTTGGCCATTCCCTTCCGGTTCAGGAACCGGGCCAGCGGTTCGATCAGCAGGAAAACAAAAAAAGACAGGAATACCGGTGCAGCCAATTGGTACAGCTTGCTAAAAACTAGCATCACAAGATACACCGTCAGCACGACCAGCCCGATATCGAAGAATGTTCGCCAATATTTTTTGTACAGCGGCAGCATAGATGAACACGACTCCTTTTTCAAATAGCATAATTTAGCTGTTTTTACGTTGCTGCATATCAATGCGTTTCTTTTTAGAGAAAATGACAAAATTACCTTCCATTCATTGTACACGATTTTAATAAAAATGCGTCTTTTTCTTTGGCAGCTGTGTTAAAATAGGGGGTAACGTTTTTTGTGGGACTTCTGCCCGCTAAAAAACCGCGAGACTTCGTTCACACTACTTGGCCGTACCCTAATATCTGCTTGCAGACGTAAGACGAGCCAAAGTCAACTCTGGAAAAGCGGGGAATTTACATGCAGACTTTGCTGCTCTGGTTATTTTATATTTCTTCTTTCTATGCTTTCATTCCCGGAATGATCAGCAGGATTTTCGGCTATCGCGTATTTCGCAAAGGCATCAGGCGTACCGAATTTGCCCTCACCTTTGATGATGGTCCGGACCCGCGCTATACACCGCAATTGCTGGATCTTCTTAAACAGTATGATGCGAAGGCTACCTTCTTTGTCGTTGGGGCCCATGCGGAGCAGAATCCGGAGATAATAAAGCGTATGTATGATGAGGGACATCTCATCGGTATTCATAATTATGTGCACAAGACGAATTGGCTGATGCGGCCGGCAACCGTCAAGCAGCAAATTAAACGTACTGGTGACATAATTTACAGTATTACCGGCGAGCGGAGCACCTATTACCGTCCGCCTTGGGGGATCGTCAACCTGTTTGACTTCTCCAAGCGCAGTCAGGTGCAGATCGTCTTGTGGTCGGCCATGTTCGGCGACTGGAAAGAGAAGCTTGGCGCAGAACGGCTGACCGAAAAGCTGCTCACCAAGCTGGGCCCGGGTGAAGTCATGCTGCTCCATGATTGCGGCACAACCCTCGGGGCGGACCCCAAAGCTCCTGAGCATATGCTGATTGCACTGGAGCGGATGCTGGAAGAGGCTAAAAAACGGGGGCTGCGCAGCATCCGGGTAGATGAAATGATAGAGCAGGTGCAGAATTCACCGATTCAGCAGCTCTCCTTCAGCAAACGGCTGGTCGTCGGATTATGGCTGGTCTGGGAGCAATGTTTTCAGTTTATGTTCCGCATTAAGACCATTGCTCCGGCGGATCCGTTCCTGCATTACCGGCTGCGCAAGTATCAAGGGGATCCGGTACAGATGGATAACGGTGAACGTCTGGTAAAAGGCGACAAGATTATTGAGCTGCACATCGATAACAGGCAGCTCTTTGAACTGGGTGTGCATTCGCGGTCATCGGCACAGCTTGCGATCCGTATGATCCGCCGTATGGAAAAGGATCTGCCGGTTCTTGCTGAAAGAATTGCCGCAGATGTTGACCTGGCTGAAGCAAAGGCGCTGTACGGGGTAAGCATGCTTAACCGCGGTCCGGAGAAATTCGGATTCATGGTGCTTGACCTGCCGGACGGCTGGTTTGCCCGTTCGACCAAGTTCTATTTGAGCATCCTGCTGAGTGTTATTCATCCGGCAGGGGGAGCGCGGCTGAAAGTCCGCAGCGAGGTTCTCGTGCCGAAGATGATGCTGATGCCGGTATCGCAGCTGCTCGACCAGATGAACAAGCAGCGCCCTCAAAAACAGGTAAAGAGCCGTGAACGGATTCGCGAAGAGGAGCTTTCCCTGGAGGCTGAGCTGCCGGGAGTAACGGTTGTAAACTAGCTGCCTGAGTTTATGAAGTCTCCTCAAATAACGCTATTAATTCATCGCCATTAGGTTAGTTTCAATGAGTTAACTTCAATAAGTTAACTTCAATAAGTTAACTTCAATAAGTAAAGCTCTATGCTATTATTATTTAATAACTGCTTGAACCCCATATAGAGAAAGATGCAGGACAGAGGCTCCTTGAGCTTCTGTCTTTTTTATGCGCGGTGTTAGTGATCAAAAGGAGTTGATAGGGCTGTGCAGCTCATCTTAATATAGATGTATTATCTTATAGGTGAGGGTGATTCATTTGAACCAAGGGCTTATTGTGTTGTTGAACGGAACTTCAAGTTCGGGAAAGACTAGTATTTCTATGGAACTGAAAAATCAGAAAGAGATTCCTTTTCATCATTTATCCATAGATGATTTTTTTGTTAATTACAATGATTTTATTGATGCTAAATTTCCGGATATTGAACCTACAAGAGAAGTCGAAGATGTCGGGCCCATACTTTTTGATCCCATAAACTCAGTGTACTATGCAACCATTAAATTGTTTTCAGAGATGGGTTTGAATGTAATCGTCGATACCGTAAACGATAATGACAAGCGGTTTAATGATTTCCTTGATCTATTTTTCGATCATTCTATATTGTTTGTAGGTGTAGTATGCTCGAAAGAAGAACTCACAAGAAGAGAGCTTATCCGAGGTGACCGTATGATTGGACTAGCAAATTCCCAATACGACATAATATATTCTTTTAATGAGTATGACCTTGAAGTAAATACTGAAGTGTTGAGTCCAGCAGAAAGCGCCGAAAAAATATTAAGTTTTATTAAGTCCGATCAGGATTACTCTGCATTTAAGAAATTAAGTAAAAGAGAGATTAGTGCCAAAGAGTAAATGATAGTTCAATTAAAATTTAAGACGAAGCTACCTGCACAGTGGGTAGTTTCATTACGTTAACGAGCACGATCATAAAAAGTGGCCCTCGTTCCAATAACTCCGGTCGAAAATCACTGACTGTCATTGTAAGCAATTATTGTATACACTTGAATCAGGAGGCGATTCATGTGGTGAAAAAATCGAGTGACTTGCCGGTTATGTCCTTTGCCGATCCACTGTCTTTTGAGAGTTGGCTCGACGATAATTATACCTCACCCGGCATCCGATTACAGATTGCGAAAAAAAATTCCGGCGTCGTTACGATTTCATATAACGAAGCGCTCGAGGTTGCCTTATGTTACGGATGGGTTGACAGTCAGAAAGAAGCGTTAGATGACAAAACATGGCTGCAGCGGTTCACTCCGCGCGGGACCAAGAGCATCTGGTCGAAGGTCAATAAAGAAAAAGCGGAACAGCTGATTACAAACGGGCGAATGAAGACTTCTGGATATAAGGCAATTGAAGCGGCCCAAAAGAACGGGAACTGGGATAAAGCCTACGAATCTCAAAGTATCGCCTCGCTGCCTGAGGACTTCGCGATCGAGTTGGAGCGCAATGCCCAGGCTAAGGCGTTCTACGATACGCTTGACAGACAAAATAAATACGCAATCATATTTAGAATCCACAACGCTAAAAAAATAGAAACCCGAGAGAAGCGGATCCGGCAGTTCATCCAGATGCTTGAGAAAGGCGAAAAAATTTATCCTTCAACCTCTTAACATATTCAACTCATCTAAGGAAGGTATGGCGAAAGATGTCCAAAGCAGACCAGAGGGACGAGCCTTATCTATTCAACTAAAGAAAGGAGAACTGAAAATGAGAAAACTCGTACTATTTCTGCACGCATCGCTTGACGGTTTTGTAGAAGGGCCGAATGGTGAAATGGACATTGCCTGGGTTTCCTACGATGCTGATTTGGAGAAACACGCGAAAGAAATTCTGAGTACTGCCGACACTGTCATTTGGGGACGTGGGACTTATCAGATGATGTACAGTTATTGGCCATCTGTGCCTTCGGATCCATCATCTTCGCAGCATGAACGGGATCATGCCGAATGGATCGAAAAGACTGCTAAAATCGTTTTTTCCACGAAGTTGGAGAAAGTCGAATGGAACAATTCCAGGTTGGTGAAAGAAGATGTCGAGGAAGAGATCAAGAACCTCAAACAGCAGCCTGGCAAGGATATGGTTATCCTCGGCAGTCCTAGGTTCGCACACCACCTTATGCAGCTTGATTTAATTGATGAGTATAAAATTACGGTTTCTCCCGTCCTGATCGGTAAGGGATTGCCGTTATTCCAAGGTCTCAAGGAGAAGATCAATCTTAAGCTAATCGAAAACAAGACCTTTGAATCTGGGGCCATAGGCCTCGTTTACCAGACGGTAAGATGACCTTGTCACTAGTTTAGAACTTAATCTCTCGCTTGCTGCCGCTTTTGTAATTTCAGGTGGGCAAACTAAAAAGAGTCCCGGACGCATTACGCGTCCGGGACTCTTCATATGCGAAGTCAGAAAAATTAGATCTTCAGCACGCCGCCTTTACTTGCATTGGTTACGAGCGCGGAATAGCGTGCCAGGTAACCTTTTTTAACCTTCGGTTCGAAGCCTTTCCAGCCGGCGCGGCGGGTAGCCAGTGTTTCTTCGTCGACTAGCAGCTCAATCTTGCGGTTGTTAAGGTCCAGCTCGATGATGTCACCGTCTTCAACGAAAGCAATCGGGCCGCCTTCTGCTGCTTCCGGCGAGATGTGGCCGATGCTGATCCCGCGGGATGCGCCGGAGAAACGTCCGTCAGTGATCAGGCCGACTTTGGCGCCAAGACCCATACCGACGATCTGGGAAGTAGGAGCGAGCATTTCCGGCATGCCGGGTCCGCCCTTCGGACCTTCGTAACGGATAACTACGACATGGCCTTCTTTAACCTTGCCGTTCGCGATGCCTTCCAGTGCGGTTTCCTGCGAATCGAAGCAGATGGCAGGGCCTTTATGATAGCCGCCTACTGAGGCGTCAACTGCACCGACCTTGATGATAGAGCCTTCCGGAGCGAGATTACCGTACAGCACAGCCAAACCGCCAACCTCGGAGTACGGCTTGTCCAGCGGATGGATAACGGTCGTGTCCAGAATCTCGTGCCCGCGGACGTTCTCGGCCAGTGTCTTGCCGGTAACGGTCATGCAGTCGCCGAAGATGGCACCCGGTTTCTTGAGCAGCTCGTTCAGGACGGCGCTTACTCCGCCTGCACGGTCTACGTCTTCAATGAAGATATCGGAGGCAGGAGCGAGCTTGGCCAGATAAGGTACCCGGTTAGCTACTTCGTTGATACGTTCCAGCGGATAGTCGATTTCAGCTTCCTGAGCCAGTGCCAGTGTATGAAGCACGGTGTTTGTGGAGCCGCCCATTGCCATATCAAGGGCAAAAGCGTTGTCCAGCGATTCCTTGGTTACGATGTCACGCGGCTTCAGATCCAGCTTGATCAGCTCCATCAGCTGCGTCGCTGATTTGCGGACGAAGTCTCTGCGTTCTTCCGCTACGGCCAGGATCGTGCCGTTGCCTGGAAGGGCGAGGCCCATAGCTTCGGCCAGACAGTTCATGGAGTTCGCGGTAAACATACCGGAGCAGGAGCCGCAGGTAGGACAGCCGAATTGTTCCAATTCCAGGAGTTCAGCATCATTGATCTTGCCGACCTGATGCGCGCCTACGCCTTCGAATACAGAAGTAAGGGAAAGTTTTTTGCCTTTGCTGTCTACGCCGGCCTTCATAGGTCCGCCGCTGACGAAGATAGTCGGGATGTTGACGCGCAGGGCGCCCATCATCATGCCCGGGGTGATTTTATCACAGTTGGGAATGCAGACCATGCCGTCGAACCAGTGCGCGGAAACAACGGTTTCCAGGGCATCGGCGATGATCTCGCGGCTTGGCAGGGAGTAACGCATACCGATGTGGCCCATGGCGATTCCATCGTCTACACCGATCGTGTTAAATTCAAACGGCACACCGCCAGCTTCGCGGATGGCTTCCTTGACGATTTTGCCGAATTCCTGCAGATGCACATGACCCGGTACAATATCAATATAGGAGTTGCAGACCGCGATGAACGGTTTGCCGAAATCCTCCTCTTTTACTCCGGCTGCACGCAGCAGACTGCGGTGCGGAGCCCGGTCAAAGCCTTTTTTAATCATGTCTGAACGCATTTTCTTGGCTGCCATAATGAAAATTCCCTCCTGAATGTTTGGTAGTCTAAAAAATTGCAGAACGAATATAGTGTCGCATTAACGCATTGCAATCCCGAAATATGCGTATCTGCGGTTTATAGAAAGAACGGGGTCCAGCTTCGGATTGCAGAAGGAGGGCGGAGCCGTTTCTATAAAAAACAAGGCGTTGTAGTAAACAAAGCTGGATGATCCTGCTGGAGGAGGCAGCCAGCTTTGTTATAAGAGAGTCTATCACAAAAGGCCTATTTTTTCTACCGGACAATGTGAAGTTTGTCGCACCGGGGGAAACCGGACAGTGGAAGGCTGGAAGAAGAATTCCTCCGGTGAGTAAGGGAAGTGAATGACAGAACATTATTTAATAGCTCGAAGCTTCTTGTTGTTTGTTACAAAAATATTGTAATAAATAATTCTTCATTGCGATTCCAAAGTTCTGTATATATTCATGTAAAAATGAGCAATCATCTATGGTTCGTTAGTGAATTTTAAGAAAAAACATACACAAATATGATTTGAAAGCGTTAATAATATTGGTTATTATACTTAATGTACGAATTAATAAACAATAATATTGTAATAAAACGAAAATAACAAATAGGAGTGAAGTGCATCTTGATGACAGAAGCAGGAAATACATCCATTCCCCGTCCGGAATATCCAAGACCCGATTTTGTCCGTAAAGATTGGCTAAGCTTAAACGGAGCATGGGATTTCTGTTTTGATGACGAATGTGCCGGTGAAGAAGAACGCTGGTACCTGGCAGATGCGCCTGCATTGTCTGCACGGACCATTCAAGTGCCCTTTGCGTTTCAGAGCAGGCTGAGCGGCATCGGAGATCCATCTTTTCATGACGTGGTGTGGTATAGAAGGACTCTTGAAATTCCGGAGGCCTGGAACGGCAAGCGCATTGTCCTTCATTTCGGCGCCGTTGATTATCTGGCCAAGGTCTGGGTGAACGGACAGCTGGTTGTCATGCATGAAGGCGGACATACCCCTTTTCAGGCTGAGATCACTTCTTCGCTGGTTCCGGGAAGCAACACGATTGTGCTGCGTGCGGAGGATTTCAGCCGTGACGTAACGTTGCCCCGCGGCAAGCAATACTGGCTGGAACAGTCTGCCTCGATCTTTTATACCCGTACAACCGGGATCTGGCAGAGTGTCTGGATCGAACCGCTGTCTGCAGTGCATTTGGGCAAAACGATGATTACTCCTGATATTGACCGCAATGAAATCCGCATCCGTACAATCCTTGAGGGATTTCAGCCTGCAGACAAGCTGAAGCTTCGCATAAAGATCACCTATAACGGTGTGCGGGTAGCTGATGATCAATATACAATTATAAATGCAGAACAATTGCGGACGATCGGATTGGGTGATTTTACGGATCATGGTCTTGGACGTCTGTGGAGTCCTGAACATCCTAACCTTTATGATATTCAATTTCAGCTTGTCCGCGATGAAGAGGTAATCGATGTCGTGGATGCTTATTTCGGTATGCGCAAGGTATCGGTCGAGGACGGCAGGCTGTGCCTGAATAACCGCCCGTATTACCAGAGGCTGGTGCTGGATCAGGGGTATTTTCCTGACGGTATTTTAACCGCACCTTCCGACGGAGACCTGAAACGCGATATTGAACTGGCCAAGGAAATGGGCTTTAATGGAGTACGCAAACACCAGAAGACGGAAGACCCCCGGTTCCTGTACTGGTGTGACAAGCTCGGCCTGCTGGTATGGAGTGAGGCGGCCAATGCCTATGAGTTCTCTGAGACGTATGTCCGCCGGTTCACCAAAGAATGGCAGGAGATCCTCGAACGCGACTATAACCATCCGAGCATTGTGACCTGGGTTCCGTTAAATGAGAGCTGGGGGATTCCGAATGTTCAGGTTGATAAACGCCAGCAGCAGCACGGACTGGCCATGTATCATTTGACCAAATCACTCGATGAAATGAGACCTGTTGTGTATAACGACGGCTGGGAGCATATGACGACAGACCTCGTTACGATCCATGACTATGAGAGCCGCCGGGAGGTGCTGGAGCAGAGGTATGCCACGGCGGAGTCGGCTGTAACCGCCATGCCGGCGAACCGCAGAATTTTTGTCGGCGGAGCTTCCTATGAGGGACAGCCTATTCTTGTCTCGGAGTTCGGCGGTATTGCCTTCAAGAAAAGCGAGTGGGAGGGCTGGGGGTATTCCGGTGCGGAGAACGAGGAGGATTTCCTGAGCAGGCTCAAGGCGGTGGTGGACCCGATGTTCTCATCACCGGTCATCCAAGGTTATTGCTACACCCAGCTGACCGATGTGGAACAGGAAATCAACGGGCTGCTCACTTACGACAGAAGGCCCAAAGCGCCGCTGGAAACGATCCGCAAGATCATGTCCGGGGAATAAAAAATATATAAGCTGAACTAAAGAACTACCTAGAGGCAAAAGCGGCGGAGGGGATGTTTGGAGCTGGAGGAGCGAATGCGTCCGCCTGAAAGCTTTCCAAAGGAAAGCTGGCTACGTAAGCATAAGCTAGGTTTGGATTTCTACCGCGAAGAGCGGTTTAGATCAGGAAATCCAAACCTAACAGCGGCCGGAAGTCCAAACATTCCCCGCAGCCTGCGTACGCTGCCGGTTGGGTAAATCTCATGTTCAGCTAAAAAAATCAGGATAGAAGGAGAGCTGAACCTGTGCTGGAACTTAGCTTTGACGACCCAGAAAGGCTGGTAACGGTAGCCCACGCCCTTTCGACACGCTCACGGGTTGATATACTCCGGCTCTTAAATACAAAGAACTTCAATATCATCGAAATCGCTGACAAGCTGAAGCTTCCGGTCTCTACCGTGGCAAGTAATGTCAAAATACTGGAAGCCGCCGGACTGATTCAAACCGAGCTCCTTCCCGCATCCCGCGGGGCAATGAAGGTGTGCAGCCGAAACTATGATGACATCCACATAGCCCTAAATCTGAAAAAAACGATGCCAAAAGGCGAAACGTTTGTCTATGAAGTGGATATGCCTGTCGGCCATTACAGTGACTGTGAAGTAGCGCCGACCTGCGGAATGGCTAATGCTGAAGGCCTGATCATTAAGGAAGACGAACCGGCAAGCTTCTATCATCCCAAGCATATCAATGCACAGATTATTTGGCTGCGCAAAGGCTTCCTGGAATATCTCCTGCCGGTGGATATCCCTGTGCGGGCTCGGATTGAATCCCTTGAGCTGTCTATGGAGATGTGTTCCGAAGCACCGAAATATGACCAGAACTGGCCTTCCAATATTTCAGTATGGGTAAATGGCGTAGAGATTGGCATGTGGACCAGCCCCGGCGATTTCGGCGACCGGCGAGGCAAGCTGAATCCAAACTGGTGGGTTGACAGCTCTACCCAATACGGGTTCCTCAAAACTTGGCGTGTGGACCATGAGAAGACGACGCTGGATATGGAGAGCGTCTCTAATGTCGTCTTGGATGATCTTCTGATTAATCAGAGCCCCAAATTACGGCTGCGCATCGGCATTAAACCCGATGCAGTTCATCAGGGCGGATTGAATCTGTTCGGCCGCCAGTTTGGCGATTATGAACAGAATATAATGATGCGGATTAAATATACAGTGGATCAGGACGGAGAATCTCCGGCCTGAAATTACAATAACGCCCTGCCTCGAGAGCGGATACTCACTCCTGAAGCAGGGCGTTCGTTTATTTAATGGGGAAGGTATAGCCCGGTATTGTCAGGGTGTACGGCGCAGGGCGGCGCGCTGCAGCGTGATCATCCAGTTCACAGACGGTTCGACCAGCGGGTGAAGCAGCCGTTTGACCGCCGGCTGAGCCAGCAGCACGGTGAAGAGTACGGCAGTAAGCAGTACAATAGCGGCCCCTGCAGCATTGCCGACATAGTCATAGATCCCGGAAGCGGCGGCAAGACGGACAACAAGGCCGTGAAGCAGGAAGACGTACAGCGTACGGCGGCCCCAGTCGGTCATCTGGCTCAGCCCGTAAGGGACGAGTCCCAGAAAGGCAAGTGAAGCAGTGATCTGCACAGCATACAGCGCCAGGCGGTACATACCTGCGTACCATTCCTCCGCTCCAAGCTGCATATAAGTCATGTTGCCATACAGCCAGCCGAGCGGAATGTCCGGACCCGAAACAGCCAGAACAGCAAGGATTAGAAGGGAGGCTGCGGCTGCTGCGGCCTTAATATATTTCTGGTACAGCCTGGCGAAGGCGGAGAAGGAAAAATGATAGCCGATTACGAAATACGGCAGATATACGAAGGTGCGGCTGATGCTGAACCATACCCCGTCAACCTGTAAATATCCGACAGTAACTCCCGCAGCTACGGCGAAGGCGATTTGAGCGGTTTTGGACCATTTGCCCATACCGAGCATCAGCAGTCGCCAGCAGGCATGACTGGCCAGGAACCATAAGAGCAGATAAGGTGCAAATATAGAATGATGTATGCCGTTTACGTGAAAGAGGGAAACATCCAGCGCAGAATACAGGCTCTGAAAAATCAGGTATTGCATGCCGATCTGAAGCAGCACTTTACGGCCTGCAGCCCCGTTCAGGCTCTGCTTCGCGAAATATCCGGTAACAAGCACGAACAGCGGCATATGAAAACTGAAGATCCACATATACAGCCCGTGCATGCCATTCATTCTGGTGATTAGAGGTTCGATAGCATTGCCGGCAAATACAGTGATGATAAGCATGAAACGCAGGTTGAGAAAAAAAGTTTCCCCGCGCGCCTCCAGCGGATTTTCCCTTACCATAACCTAACCCCCAAAAGTTGATCTATAAAAATAAATTAATTTAATTTTAAAATACATGATTTTAGGTTTAGATATTGTGAATTCAATCACAATGGAAAGCGCTATCAGGCGGATTAATTGTGGCGATCTGTTGAAGGTTGTTTGATTTCTTTGATTACTCTATAATTTTCTGTATGCAGTACACGGGAGTGAAACTATTGAAGAAATTAATATCCAGACGAAGAGTCCTCCTTTCACTTGCAGTGCTTCTGGTTATAGCAGGACTGCTGCTGTGGAGATATTTGACCCCGTATACCCCGGCTGAGAATGCCGAGTCTGCGCTGATCTCCGCAGGAGGAGTTACAGTAGAACAGAATGATAACTGGATTTCGTTTGAACCATCGGTAATATCGGGTACGGCAGTGATTTTCTATCCCGGCGCACTGGTTGAGGCCGAGGCTTATGCGCCACTGGCCCACAAAATCGCTGCCGCAGGGCATCCGTTTTACATAGCCAAAATGCCGCTCAATCTGGCGGTCATTAAGGGAGATGCCGCGGATGAAATGATCCGTGTGCATCCGCAGCAGTCCTTTGTGCTGGGCGGCCATTCTCTGGGCGGCGTAATGGCGTCGCGTTATGCTGCCGAGCATGCGGACCAGCTGGAAGGTGTGTTTTTCCTGGCCTCCTATCCGGATGAGAAGGGCAGCCTGAAAGATACTACACTGTCGGTCCTATCCGTGCTTGGAACGGAGGATAAGGTAGTCGACAGAGACAATTACAGTGAGGGCCGCGCTTATTTGCCGGGCAATACGGTATATTACTCCGTCACCGGCGGCAACCACGCCCAGTTCGGAAGCTACGGTCCCCAGAAGGGTGACGGGGAAGCGACGATTACCGAAGAAGAGCAGCAGAACCGCACAGCGCGGGCGATGCTGGACTGGCTGGGCAATCTTCGTTAGCCCGTATCCTGAGAGAGGAGGCGGAGTATGCCGCTGCTGCATGTGAATGATTTATCGGTACCCTGCCAAGCCATTTTGTTCGACAAGGACGGCACGCTGCTGGATTTGCTTGCAACCTGGGGAACCTGGGCGGAGCTGGTTCTGCAAGGGCTGGGCAATCAGCTGGCGCTGATGGGAGACGGCTTCAGCGGCGATCTGTCCGGGGTGCTCGGCACCCGGCATGATGCTTCCGGCCGGGTGATTGGCTACGATCCGGCCGGGCCGCTCTCCATGGCTACCGCCGAGGAGACATACGGTATTCTGGCCTGGCATCTGTACAGCGCCGGGGTTCCCTGGAACGAAGCGCTGGCCCGGGTGACAGCCATTGCCAAAGAGGCGATGAACGAGCTACGGACCCGCCGCATGGCAGTCCCTTTGCCGGAACTGCTGCCGTTCCTGCAGCAATGTGCCGCCGCCTCCTTAAAGCTTGGAGTCGTCACTTCGGACGGCTCCAGGACGACTGGCGAGCAGCTGGAGTGGATGGGGATTACCGGATACTTTCAGACTATAGTAACAAGGGACCGGGTTAGCCGCGGCAAGCCGGCTCCTGAAATGGCTGAAACGGCTTGCCGTGAGCTTGGAATTCCGCCGGAGTATACAGTCATCATCGGCGACAGCAATGCAGATATGCAGCTCGGCAAAGGTGCCGGCCTGCGGCTCTCCATCGGGATTTCTCCGGAGGGATCCTCCGGTCATTTACTGGATGCTGACGCTGTAATTGCCGGTTATCATCAGCTTCGCCTTACATGTTGAACTCTTGCTTAGAAAGGATGCGTGTAGACCATGGATCAATTGCAGACACTGGTTTCCTGGATCAAGGACAGCGGCAACATTGTATTTTTCGGAGGGGCAGGCACCTCTACCGAAAGCGGGATTCCGGATTTCCGCTCCGCAGCGGGCTTATATCAGACTGAGCATAACTCCCCGTATCCGCCTGAAGTGATGCTAAGCCGCAGATTTTTTATGTCCTCACCGGACGTTTTTTTTGATTTCTACCGCAGCAAAATGATCCACCCGGAGGCACCCCCGAACGGTGCCCACCTGCTGCTGGCAGAGCTGGAGCGCCAAGGCAGGCTGAAGGCAGTGATCACCCAGAATATTGACGGTCTGCATCAGCTTGCAGGCAGCCGCACCGTGTTCGAGCTGCACGGTTCGATACACCGCAATCATTGCATGAGCTGCAGCCGGTTTTACGATCTGGATCGGATCATAGAGTCGGCTGAGCGTGTGCCCCGCTGCACCGAATGCGGCGGCATCATTAAGCCCGATGTGGTGCTGTATGAGGAAGAGCTGGATCATGATGTGCTGTTGGGCTCCATCGCGGCAATAGCCGCTGCTGATCTGCTGATCATCGGCGGAACCTCGCTTACCGTGCAGCCGGCAGCCAGTCTCGTCACGTATTTCCACGGACGGCATACGGTCCTGCTGAACGGCGAGCCGACTCCCTACGACCATCATGCTGATCTGATCATAACAGACCGGATTGGTGAGGTTATGGGGAGAATTCAAGAGCAGCTTTGAACGGTTTTTTAGGATGTGAGATTACAATGAAGTCGTACGGTTTAAAATAGGGTAATGCAGCAACAGAGGAAACGAGAGGCAGGGATCAGCAATGGTATATGTGGCTAGCGATGAACGGTATGAAATTATGCGTTACAACCGCTCGGGCAGATCGGGCCTCAAGCTTCCGGCCATATCACTGGGACTGTGGCATAACTTCGGCGGGATCGATGCCTATGAGAACGGCCGGGAAATGATTACACGCTCGTTTGATCTCGGCATTACCCATTTTGATCTGGCCAATAATTATGGTCCGCCTGCCGGTTCGGCAGAGGATTTATTCGGCAAAGTGCTTGCCCGTGATCTTTCCGCCTACCGTGATGAAATGGTGATCTCTACAAAGGCGGGATATTATATGTGGCCGGGGCCTTACGGTGACTGGGGATCACGAAAATATATGCTGTCCAGCCTGGATCAGAGCCTGAAGCGGCTGGGGCTGGACTATGTTGATATTTTTTATTCGCACCGTCCGGATCCGCACACCCCGCTAGAAGAGACAATGGGAGCGCTTGATCATGCCGTGCGTACCGGGAAAGCGCTCTACGTTGGAATATCCAACTACACGGCGGAGCAGACCCTGGAGGCCATCCGGATCCTGAACGGGCTGGGCACGCCGCTGCTGATTCATCAGCCGAGGTATTCCATGCTCGACCGCTGGATTGAAGGCGGCCTGCAGCAGGTGCTGGAGGAGAACGGGGTCGGCAGTATCGCCTTTACTCCGCTGGCCCAGGGGCTGTTGACCAATAAATATATGAACGGGATTCCCGAGGACTCCAGAGCTGCCGGCCCGTCCACCGCGCTGAGTGAAAGCCGGATCACACCGGAGGTGCAGCGCAAAATCCGTGCCCTCAATCAGCTGGCCGTCTCACGCGGCCAGAGCCTGGCGCAGCTTGCGCTTCAGTGGACGCTCCGCGGCGGTAAGGTGACTTCGGCGCTGATCGGCGCCAGCCGGGTATCCCAGATTGAAGAGAATATCGCCGCCTTGTCCCACGTCGAATTTTCGCAGGAAGAACTGGACCGGATCGAAACGATTCTCAAAACTGAGAGTGAAGCCTGACGGCTGATGCAGCAACAGCCCGTTTCCTGGGATGGAAACGGGCTGTTTGCCTTTATCAGTACCGACTCTATTTCTCTCCATGCCTGGCAGTGGTCAGTCGGTAGGACGTCGGGGATTGGCTGCAGAAACGCTTGAACTGGCGCGAGAAGTACAGCGCATCGGTCAGGCCGACAGAAGCGGCAACCTGTTCGACTGACAGCTCCGGACGCTCGCGCAGCAGCTGGCGTGACTTCTCAATGCGCAGCTTGAGCAGGTAGGTGACAGGCGACAGGCCGGTCTCCTGCTTGAAAATCCGCGACAGGTAGGCGCGGTTATAGCCCAGGCTGCCGCACATTTGCTCAATGGACACCGGATGGGCATACTGGGAGGCCATATAGTGGATCATTTGCTTTACTGTACGTTTGACCTGCGATTCCGCCCCCGCCAGCCGCGAGGAGGAGAGGTGGCGTTCAGCGGCTTCTCCGATAATCAGATACAGATAGCCGAGTGAAGTGAGATGGGCGCTCTCCTTATTGGCATAGAAGGATTGCATCATCCCGGCTACAGCGCCGGGGATCACCGTGCCTTCTGCGGTGGTGAGCACCGGCTGCTGCGGCGAAAAGCCGGCCTGCAGCACAAGCTCATCCGCATCTGCTCCGGTAAATGCCGCCCAGCGGTAACGCCAGGGCTGCTGCTGATCCGAGATGTAGCTGACGAGCTGGCCCGGGTGGATCAGGAAACAGTCTCCCGGACCCAGCGCGTATTTGCGGTGCTCGGTGGTAAAGTGGCCGAAGCCGGATTCGATGAAATGGAGCAGATAATAATCGTAGATCTTCGGACCGGCCTGATGCACCGGCAGGGTCTGGCTTTCGCCGGCAAACAGCACATGCAGATTCTGCTTATCATAGTAAACGGGGTTTGAGCCTACGGAATAGGTATGTTCCACGCTGACAGATCCTTTCCTTAAGTTAACGCTATCAATGCCCTGTATGCAGGCAAAGGGGGGGAATGCTGCTTATCCGGCCTTTACAAAGTATAACGTGCGAAGTCACATTTATCCATACATTACACACATGATTGCATTATCAGGGCAAGTCTGATTTTATTATAATGTAAGCATAAAGAACGCATTAATATTCCCGCAAGCCAAGTGAAAACAGCGAAAGGATGGAGTGGCATTAATGAGCATACAGGAACTTAACAGCAAATTTATCGAGAAGTACGGCGAAAGCACCGAGGAGGCGCGGGTATTTTATGCTCCGGGCCGTGTGAATCTTATCGGAGAGCATCTGGATTACAACGGAGGTTACGTGTTCCCGGCAGCACTGGACTTCGGCACTACCCTGATCGTGCGTCCGCGCAGCGACGGTAAGGTTCGGTTCGCTTCCACGAACTTCCCTTATGAAGCTACTATCGACTACAGTGAAATCGGCAAAGCCAAAACCGGGGAATGGGTGGATTATCCAGTCGGTGTCCTGGTGGAGCTGGCGAAGAAAGATCTTCCGCTCTCCGGCGGCTACGATCTGCTGTTCCACGGTGATATTCCGAACGGCTCCGGCCTTTCCTCCTCGGCTTCCATCGAAGTCGTGACCGGCTTTGCCTTCCTGTCGCTGCTGGGCGGAGATACGGATACTGTAGAGATTGCCCTGTTGTCCCAGCGCGCAGAGAATCAGTACGTGGGTGTCAACTCGGGGATTATGGATCAGTTCGCAGTAGCCAACGGCAAACGCGACCACGCTATTCTCCTGATGTGCGACACGCTGGAATACAGCCTGGTGCCATTTGCAACCGGCGCCTATAAGCTGGTAATTGGCAATACGAACAAGAAGAGAGGACTTGTGGATTCCAAGTACAACGAGCGCCGCAGCCAATGCGACGAAGCGCTGGCTATTCTCAAGCAGGAAGTGCCTTCCCTGTCCTATCTGGCAGAGCTTAAGCCTGAACAATTCGAGCTCCATCAGGATAAAATTGCTGACGAGACCGTCAGACGCCGCGCCCGCCATGTTGTGGAAGAGAACCAGCGTGTGCTTGACTCTGTGGAGGTGCTGAAGAACAACGACCTGAAGCAGTTCGGCCTGTTCATGAACGACTCCCACACTTCGCTCCGCGATCTGTATGAAGTGAGCTGCGAGGAGCTGGATGTTATGGTTGAAGAAGCACAGCGGATTCCTGGTACGCTCGGTTCCCGAATGACCGGAGCAGGGTTCGGCGGATGTACAGTATCGCTGGTGCACGAAGATGATGTGGAACGGTTTATCCGTGAAGTAGGCGAAGCTTATACAGCAAGAACCGGTCTTACCGGCGAATTCTATGTATGCGGCATCGGCAACGGTGTAGAAGAACTAGAAGGAGTGAAATAAGATGGCGATTCTAGTAACAGGCGGAGCAGGGTATATCGGATCTCATACAGTGGCGGAGCTACTGGACCGGGGTGAGGAAGTTGTAGTAATCGACAATCTGCTGACAGGGCACCGCGAGGCGCTGCTGGGCGGCAAGCTGTATGAAGGCGATCTGCGCGATAAGGCGCTGCTGGCGAAGCTGTTCTCCGAGAACAAGATTGAAGCGGTAATTCATTTTGCCGCCAGCTCGCTGGTTGGTGAGAGCATGAAGGACCCGGTTAAATACTACGATAACAATGTGTACGGCACCCAATGTCTGCTGGAAGCCATGCAACATGCCGGTGTGGACAAAATCGTCTTCTCCTCCACGGCGGCAACCTACGGCGAACCGGAAAAGGTGCCGATTGAAGAAAGCGACCGCACAGAGCCGGCAAATGTATACGGTGAAACCAAGCTGACCATGGAACGCATGATGGCCTGGTTCGACAAAGTACTCGGCATCAAATATGTGGCACTCCGCTACTTTAACGCTGCGGGCGCCCATAACAGCGGTAAAATCGGCGAAGACCACCGTCCGGAGAGCCATCTGGTTCCGCTGGTGCTGCAAACAGCACTGGGCCAGCGCGAGAGTATTGCCGTCTTCGGAGATGACTACCCGACGGAGGACGGAACCTGCGTACGCGACTATATCCATGTCAGCGATCTGGCCGATGCTCATATCCGCGCGGTAACCTATCTGCGCAGCGGCAGCGCAAGCAATATTTTCAACCTTGGTAACGGTCTAGGCTTCTCGGTAAAGCAAGTGATTGAAGCTGCTAAGAAAGTGACAGGCCGGGATATCCCGGTTGTTGTCCAGGAACGCCGCGCCGGTGATCCGGCGGTGCTGGTGGCTTCCTCCGCCAAAGCGCGTTCGGTTCTCGGCTGGAATCCGCAGCGTGCAGACATCGAAGATATCATTCAGAGCGCCTGGAACTGGCATTCTGCGAATCCGCAGGGTTACGGAGAATAATACACAGATTACGCTAGACCACATGAAGGAGAATTAACATGCCTAACGATAACCATACCGCTCCCGCTGGGCAGCAGGCGCTGTATGCGATCGAACAGCTTGTCCTGTTCGCTTCGCACCACCAGCTGATCCAGCCGGCGGATGTCGATTACAGCCGCAATGAACTGCTCGACCAGTTCGGATTCAGCGAGCCTTATGCTCAGGAGTTCAACGAAGCTCCGCTGACCAGTCCGCAGGCACCGCTTGATGTGCTGATTGATTACGGCTTCGAAACCGGGCTGATTCCGGAGAACACCGATACGTACCGCGATCTGCTGGATGCCAAAATCATGGGGCTGCTGATGGCCCGGCCATCGGAGGTTAACGCCGAGTTCTACAGCCTTACTGCCGAGCAGGGCATAACTGCGGCTACAGACCGCTTCTACAAGCTGAGCATCGATTCCAACTATATCCGGATGGACCGTGTCGCGAAGAATGTCTACTGGCTGCAGGATTCGCCGTACGGTGACATTGAGATGACGATCAATCTGTCCAAGCCGGAGAAAAGTCCGAAGGAAATCGCCATGGCCCGGCTGCTGCCTCCGCCGGTCTATCCGAAATGCCAGCTCTGCCGCGAGAATGTCGGTTATGCCGGCCGGGTGAATCATCCGCCGCGTCAGAACCTGCGCATTATTCCGATGGAGCTGAACAACGAGAAATGGTTCTTCCAGTATTCACCGTATGTGTACTATAACGAGCATTGCATCGTCTTCCATCATGATCATGTGCCGATGAAGCTGACCAAGGATACGCTGAAGCGGCTGCTCTCCTTTGTAGAGTCATTCCCGCATTATTTCATCGGCTCCAATGCGGATCTGCCAATTGTTGGCGGGTCAATCCTGACCCACGATCATTTCCAGGGCGGACGGCATACCTTCCCGATCCAGAAAGCGCCGAAGGAGGACAGCTTCACTCACGCCTCTTATCCTGGTGTAAGCCTGAGCATCGTCAAATGGCCGATGTCGGTGCTGCGTCTGCACGGGGAAGACCCGGCAGTGCTTCTGGAATGCGGAAATGCGCTGTATGAAGCCTGGCAAGCCTATAGTGACCCGGAAGCCGATGTACTGGCGTTCAGTGACGTAGATGGAGTGCAGACTCCGCATAATACGGTTACTCCTATTGTGCGCCGTGCAGAGGACGGCGGTTTCGAGATGGATCTGGTGCTGCGCAACAACCGGACCAGCGAGGAGTATCCTGAAGGGATTTTCCACCCGCACCGGGAGATGCACCATATCAAGAAGGAGAACATCGGCCTGATTGAGGTAATGGGGCTGGCGATCTTGCCGGGACGCCTGAAAGAAGAGCTTGATGCGGTTGCCGGCATTCTTGCCGGAGATCAGGCGCTGCAGCAGGCAGTGAAGAATGAAGACGGCCACGCGCTGGCACTGCATGCCTCCTGGATCGACGAGCTTGTCGAACGCTTCGGTACGGGACTTGACCGTGAGGAAGCTGTTAAGGTTGTACAGAATGAGGTGGGCATCAAGTTCACTCATATTCTGGAGCATGCCGGAGTATACAAACGGACACCGGAAGGACAGGCAGCCTTCCGCCGGTTCGTCCAAAGCTTCGGTGCAGTATAAATAAGAAGTACAAACTCCTGATGGAATGTCCCGGCCCTTGCGGCCCGGGGCATTTCTTATGTGCCGGAGGAAGATGGCTGCGCCGATTTGTATGCGGCCCGCCGGAGGTCTATAATATACTATTGCATCCTATTTTCTAAACTACGGAGGTACACATATGCGTAAATTTGAATTTCATAACCCTACCAAGCTGATATTTGGACAAGGAACCTTGCAGGCGCTGCAAACGGAAGTGCCGAAATACGGTAAAAATGTACTGCTGATGTACGGGGGCGGCAGCATCAAACGCAGCGGTCTCTATGATAATGTGCTTGCAGAGCTGAAGGCAATCGGAGCGGTCGTTACAGAATTGGCCGGAGTTGAACCGAATCCGCGCTTGTCCACTGTACATAAAGGCGTGGAACTGTGCCGTGAGCACAATATTGAGCTGATTCTTGCTGTCGGAGGCGGAAGTGTGCTGGACTGTGCCAAAGCTGTAGCAGTAGGAGCGAAATATGAAGGCGACATGTGGGACTTTGTAGAACGTAAGGCCGCTCCGCAGGGCGCACTGCCGCTGGGCACGGTGCTGACAATGGCAGCGACGGGTTCGGAAATGAACAACGGTTCAGTAATCACGAATGAAGTTACCAAGGAAAAAATGGGCTGGGGCAGTGTACATGCCTTCCCGGCATTCTCTATTCTTGATCCCGAAAATACCTTCTCTCTGCCGCGTGACCAGACCGTCTACGGCATGGTGGACATCATGTCCCATACGCTGGAGCATTATTTCCACACCGACGGCAACACCCCTGTGCAGGACGGCTTCTGTGAGACGCTGCTGCGCACCGTCATTGAAACGGCTCCGAAGCTGATCGAGGACCTGAACAATTATGAGCTGCGTGAAACGATCATGTACTGCGGAACAATGGCGCTGAACGGGATGGTGAGCATGGGCTTCGCCGGTGACTGGGCTACCCACAACATTGAGCATGCTGTCTCCGCGGTTTATGATATTCCGCATGGCGGAGGATTGGCGATTCTTTTCCCGCAGTGGATGAAGTACAATCTCAGCACGAATCCTGCCCGCTTCCGCCAGCTTGCGGTGAACGTATTCGGAATTGATCCTACCGGTAAAACGGATGAAGAAGCAGGACTGGAAGGAATTGAAGCCCTGCGCAGCTTCTGGGATTCCATTGGCGCTCCGAAGACGCTCGGTGATTATGACATCGATGACAGCGAAATCGGCAGCATGGCCGATAAAGCAGTGCGGTTCGGGCCTTTCGGCAACTTCCGCAAGCTGCAGCGCGAGGATGTTGTGGAAATCTACAAAATGGCGCTTTAAGATCCAGAAGCCTCTTTCTGGGCCCAATAGTGGCTGCATTAGTATCAAGACAAGCCGTTCCGTAATAGGAGCGGCTTGTCTTTTTTGGCATGAAATGTTGTTGAATTCCATGGGGCTTAAAATCCAATAATGAGATAATCATCCAAGTTTGTGAAACCAAGGACATGGTTTGTGCGTTTAACCTAGTATGACAGTCCGGAACTACGAGACGGGAGGAGTAAATTATGCAAACGCTGTATTTGGGCTGTTTGGCACTCGGCGTAATTTTTGCGGTGGTCAGTGTACTGGTGGGGGATCTGATCGGGAGTGCTCTGCACGGGATTTTTGATTTTATCTCGTTCGATTTCCTGAATCCTGCAGTGCTGGCAGGAGCAGTTACGGTATTCGGAGGGGCAGGAATACTGCTTACGCGCTACAGCGGGCTGGAAGATGGTGCTGTTCTTGCCTTGTCACTGCTGATAGCGGCGTTTATGGCGGTGGTCCTGTATCTCGCAGTGATCAAGCCGATGGATAAAAGCGAGATGTCGACAGGCTTCTCTATGAATGACCTGCCGGGTAAGATCGGGGAAATTACGGTCCCGGTTCCGGCGGCAGGCTATGGGGAGATCATGGTGAAGTTTGGCGCGGGAAACAGCCTGCATACGGCGGCGAGCTTTGAGCACCAGCCCCTCCCTGCCGGGATCAAGGTGGTTGTAGTAGATGTGCGTGATGGTGTCGCGCTGGTATCGGAATTTGAAGAGAGAAAAGGAGCGGATATGTGATGGTTGATATTCCTGATTATTTATTAATTCCTGCAGTAGTTGTTGCTGTACTGTTTGTGCTGGGGATCGCATTCTGGGCCCGCTACAAGACAGTAGGACCTGATGAAGGGATGATTGTTACCGGTTCGTTTCTTGGCAGGAATCATATCTCCGATGATGGCTCCGGCCGCAAAATCAAGATTGTCCGCGGGGGAGGCGCCTTTATCCTTCCGGTGTTCCAGAAGGCAGAATTTATGTCGCTGCTCTCCCATAAGCTTGATGTGACAACCCCGGAAGTATACACCGAGCAAGGGGTTCCCGTTATTGCCGACGGCGTAGCGATCATTAAGGTGGGCAGCTCCACTGAGGATGTGGCAACAGCTGCTGAGCAGTTTATGGGCAAACCGATCGATGCGCTGAAAAGTGAAGCCCAGGAGGTACTGGAGGGCCATCTGCGGGCCATTCTCGGTTCAATGACCGTAGAAGAGGTATACCGAAACCGGGACCGTTTTGCCCAGGAGGTGCAGGGAGTCGCAGCGCGTGATCTGAAGAAGATGGGGCTGCAGATCGTCTCGTTCACGATTAAAGATGTGCGTGATAAGCATGGCTACCTTGAAGCACTCGGGAAGCCGCGGATTGCCGCTGTGAAGCGGGATGCGGAAATCGCTGAAGCGGAAGCGCTGCGGGATGCGCGGATCCAGAAGGCGAATGCGGAGGAGCAGGGGCAAAAAGCAGAGCTGCTGCGTGATACGAACATCGCCGAAGCGTCGAAGGACAATCAGCTCAAGGTCGCTGCGTTTAAGCGTGATCAGGATACAGCCAAGGCGGAAGCCGACCAGGCGTACCATATCCAGGAGGCGCGTGCCAAGCAGACAGTGGTAGAGGAGCAAATGAAGGTTGAGCTGGTCCGCAAGGAGCGCGAAATCGATCTGCAGGCTAAGGAAATCCAGGTCCGCGAGAAGCAGTATGATGCGGAAGTGAAGAAAAAAGCGGAAGCCGACCGCTATGCGGTAGAGCAGGCAGCGGAAGCTGACAAGGCCAAACGGATGCGCGAGGCGGATGCCCTGCAGTATAGCATCGAGACCCAGGCTAGAGCGACATCCGAGCAGAAGCGGCTGGAGGGCCAGGCGGTGGCTGATGCGGAGCTGGCCAAAGGTAAAGCGGAGTCCGAGGTTATCCGGCTGCGCGGTCTTGCCGAAGCGGAGGCCAAGGAGAAGCTGGCTGAAGCCTTCCAGAAGTTCGGTGAAGCTGCGGTCCTCGACATCATCGTCAAGATGCTGCCAGACCTGGCCGGCCGGATTGCGGAGCCGCTGGCTTCCATCGATAAGCTTACAGTGGTGGATACCGGTAACGGCGAAGGTGCAGCCCGGGTCAGCAATTATGTGACCCAGCTGATGTCCACCGCTCCGGAAATGCTGAAGAGCGTCTCCGGCATTGATGTGGAGGCGCTGATCAAAGGACTCACCAAGAAGTCCGTGCCAGCACCAGCAGGCAATATCATTCAAGCTGTGCCGCAGCCGCAAAGTCCGGCTGAGAGCAAGGAGTTAAACGAATAGCTGATACCATGAAGTGCTTATAAAGGCGGTGCCACACTTCTCCCACTGAGGCTCCTTTATGAATCAGCACGTTTCCTGCAACAGCAGACGTGCTGATTCTTTTGTATTCAGGCACGGACTGCAAGCTTTGCGAAAGAATCAGATCGATCGGAGGGGAACAGAGCAGCAGCCTATATGGTGATTGCCCTTTTCCTGGTCTACAAATATTCCGGAAGAACCTTCCGTGTAAAATGACTGCTCTCCCGGTACTCTTCTAATAACCGATTCTTGATGTTATGATGGTAGCTCAAGTATAATCTACACATGCTGCTATGATAGACAGGCTGCTCGAAGAAACAGGTATTCAGAAGTAAAAGAGGTGTCAGAAGTGGGCAGCATAACAGTGGCCAAGGTACTCAATAACAATGTAATTATTGCCCAGCACCCCCAATATGCCGAAGTCGTCGTGATTGGCAAGGGAATCGGGTTTAACCGTAAAAGCCGTGACAAAATCAATCTGTCCTCCGTGGAGAAGATGTTTATTCTCCGCAACCAGGAGGAGCAGGAACAGTATAAGCAGCTGGTTCCCCAGGTAGACGAGAAGCTCATTGAGGTTGTGCAGGAAATCGTGCTGCATATTATTCAGAGCAGCAGTCAGCCGCTCAATGAACACATCCATATTGCACTTACAGATCATATTTCATTTGCCATTCGCCGTAATGAGCAGAATATCGCGATTCACAATCCTTTTCTGTATGAGACCAAAGAAATTTATCCGGAAGAATACAGACTGGCAGAGTATGCGATAGGAAGGATTAACGAGATAATGGCGGTAACTTTGCCGGTCGATGAGATTGGTTTCGTTGCCCTGCATATTGTCAGTGCGCTCAGTAACCGCGATATCTCGGAGGTGAAGCAGCATTCGCTGCTGATCGGAGATTTAGTGAGCCTGGTGGAAGATAATTTGAATTACCGTGTTCCGCGTGATTCGCTGGATTATTCAAGGCTGGTCACCCATCTGCGTTTCGTGCTGGAAAGGCTGCGCCGCGGTGAAACGGTGCGGGAAACCTCCTCCCTGGATGGTCTGATGAAGCGTGAGTATCCGGAAATGTACATGCTGGCCTGGAAGCTGACCAAAGTCATTGAACAACGGGTCCGTATTCCGGTATATCCGGCAGAAGTAAGCTATCTGACGATTCATTTGCAGCGCCTGGCCCAGAAGAAAGAGGATGAGGCGGATATGGAGCAAGAGCGGTAAGCGCTGATGCCACAAAGGTTTTTTTTGGGGGTTAATGTATAAAAATTATTTTATTCAAAATCATGCTTGCAACTTTAAATTATCGATGCTACAATGATCCCTGTTATCCATGAACAGAATACCAACGTGTAACTGATACGATCAGGCATGAGTGATTTACAGTATTTATGGTTGTAATCCCCTAACTCGGGGTAATCTAACTTTAGTGTTAGAAGGCAACCTGTATGCTGTATTGCTCATGCCTTTTTTGGCGTTTTGTTTGGGAAGAAATTTAGATTAAGGAAGTGACCTCAATGTTCAAAAAGTTGTTTGGCGTTTTGCAGAGAGTCGGTAAGGCTCTGATGCTTCCTGTAGCAATTCTGCCTGCGGCAGGTCTGCTGCTCGGAATCGGCAACATGCTGGTTAACCCTGACTTCCTTCAATATGTTCCGGCATTGGAAAACGATGTGGTTCAAGCCATTGCCAATGTATTGATGAACTCAGGACAAATTGTCTTTAGTAACCTGTCACTCCTGTTTGCAGTCGGGGTAGCCATTGGGCTTGCCGGCGGTGAAGGGGTAGCCGGACTCGCAGCAATCATCGGTTTCCTGGTCATGAACGTGACCATGGGTACCGTGCTTGGAATCAATGAATGGGTGCTGAGCAAGCAGGACTTTGCTTATGCCAGCGTCCTGGGGATTCCAACCCTGCAGACCGGTGTGTTCGGCGGTATCCTTGTCGGGATACTCGCAGCGTCTATGTACAAACGCTTCTTCCGCATTGAGCTGCCGTCGTACTTAGGCTTCTTTGCCGGAAAACGCTTTGTGCCGATAATGACGGCTGTAACCTCACTGATCCTCGGTCTTGCACTGACGATCATCTGGCCGCCAATCCAGCATGGCCTGAACTATGTGTCGCAGAGTATGATCAACACGAATCTGACGCTTTCGGCCTTCATTTTCGGGGTCATTGAGCGTTCATTGATTCCTTTCGGTCTGCATCACATTTTCTACTCGCCATTCTGGTATGAATTCGGAAGCTACATCGATAAAGCCGGCAACCTGGTCCGCGGGGACCAACGGATCTTCATGCAGCAGCTGCGTGACGGTGTAGAATTCACAGCGGGTACCTTCACTACCGGTAAATATCCGTTCATGATGTTCGGTCTGCCGGCAGCGGCACTGGCGATTTACCATGAAGCCAGACCCGAGCACAAAAAGGTTGTCGGAAGCTTGATGGTATCTGCAGCGCTCACTTCCTTCCTGACAGGGATTACAGAGCCGCTGGAATTCTCATTCCTGTTTGTTGCACCGCTGTTGTTTGCAGTACATGCGATTTTTGCCGGACTGTCCTTTATGACCATGCACATTCTGAATGTGAAGATCGGGATGACCTTCTCCGGCGGTTTCATCGACTATGTATTGTTCGGTATTATCCCGAACCGTACAGCTTGGTGGCTGGTTATTCCGGTAGGTCTGGTGATTGCTGTAATTTACTACTTCGGATTCCGCTTCGTTATCCGCAAGTTCAACCTCAAAACTCCGGGCCGCGAAGATCCGTCTGATGATGCGGACGAAACGGATGGAGCAACCGTCTCCACTAGCGGTGACGACCTGCCGCGCAACATTCTATCTGCGCTAGGCGGCAAAGAGAACATCACGCATCTGGATGCCTGCATCACCCGTCTCCGGGTTGAGGTTAAGGATAAAGCGGGTGTCGATAAGAACCGTCTGAAGAAACTGGGCGCTTCCGGGGTGCTTGAAGTCGGAAACAACGTTCAGGCGATTTTCGGAACTCGTTCCGATACCATTAAATCGCAGATTCAAGATGTTATGAACGGCAGAACACCTTCGCCTGCCCCGGCTGCCCCGCAGCCTGAGCTTGAAAAAGCAGCAGGCGAACAAGGAACAGCGATCATTCCAGAGGACATTGTTTCTCCGGTTAACGGCGAGCTGCTTGATATCACGCAGGTTCCTGACGCTGTCTTCTCGCAAAAAATGACAGGCGACGGCTTTGCCTTCCTGTCCAATGACGGCAAAATTGCTTCGCCGGTATATGGCAAAGTATTCAATGTATTCCCAAGCAAACATGCAATCGGCATTATGTCCGACGGCGGCAAGGAAGTACTTGTACACATTGGCGTAAATACAGTGAAGCTGAAGGGTCAAGGATTTACAGTTCTTGTCGAAGAAGGCGATCTGGTAGCAGCCGGACAGCCGATTATGGAAGTGGATCTGGAGTATGTGAAAGCCAATGCGCCTTCCGTTATTTCACCGGTCATCTTCTCCAATCTGCCGGAAGGTTCTACAGTTACTTTGAAAAAGCCGGGCAAGGTTGTTATCGGCGACAAGGATATCATCACGATTCAGTAAAATGTGCAATGGCGCAGCGCATCCATTATAATCTAGTGGAGGCGCTGCCCTCACTTATAAATATATGCGATTAACAACAATACCAAAATGAACAGAAAGCGAGTTGGATTATTATGCAAAAAACTTTCAAAATTATTGACGAAGATGGAATTCATGCACGTCCAGCAACTGCCCTGGTAAATACAGCTACTAAATTTAAAGGTACAGAAGCTTTTGCAGAAGCAAAAGGTAAAAAAGTAACTCTGAAATCCATTCTCGGTGTATTGTCCCTGGGTCTTGAAGCAGGTGACACCCTCAGCCTGATCACTGAAGGCAGCGAGGAAGCCGAAGCACTCAGCGCATTGCAAGAAGTGATGATCAAAGAAGGGCTGGGAGAGATTCATGAGTAAAATTTCAGGAATCGCGGCTTCAGCAGGTATTGCAGTAGCCCGTGCATTTATCCTGGAACATCCGGATTATACGATTACGAAGACTGCGGTAAGCGATGTGGAAGCCGAACTGGCCAAACTGCAGGACGCCCTGGAGAAATCGAAGGGCGAGCTGCAGGCCATTAAGGAACGTACACTTGCTGAGCTTGGCGAGAAGAAAGCGGAGATTTTTGAATCTCACCTGCTGATTCTTGAAGACCCTGAGCTGATCAGCCCCGTAATGGATAAAATCCGTGAAGAAGCGGTTAATGCAGACTACGCTTTGAATGAAGTAGCTACACAATTCGTAGAAATGTTTGAGAATATGAAAAGCGCGTACCTGCAGGAACGCGCCGCCGACATGCGCGATGTAACCAAGCGTGTGTTGAACCATCTGCTCGGTATTCATTACGTGAGCCCTGCAGAGATTAATGAAGAAGTTATCGTTATTGCGCTGGATCTGACTCCATCTGATACAGCACAGCTGAACCGCAAATTCGTTAAAGGTTTCACAACGAATATCGGCGGACGTACTTCCCACTCGGCGATTATGGCCCGTTCTTTGGAAATTCCGGCAGTTGTCGGCACCAAAAATGTACTGTCCTTGGTTAAAGCAGGCGATCTGGTTATTGTCGACGGTTTGAGCGGCGATGTCTTGATTAACCCTAGCGATGCTGAAGTGGCAGAGTATAAAGCGAAGCAGGAAGCATACGATCTGCAGATTGCAGAGTGGAAGAAGCTCCGCGATGAAGCAACCGTATCTGCTGACGGCAAGCATGTAGAGCTGGCTGCCAATATTGGTACTCCTAATGATGTGACAGGTGTAATTGAGAATGGCGGCGAGGGCGTAGGCCTGTATCGTACGGAATTCCTTTACATGGGCCGCGATAAGCTGCCTTCTGAAGAAGTTCAATACAACGCTTACCGTACTGTACTCGAGAACATGAACGGCAAACCGGTTGTTGTGCGCACACTGGATATCGGCGGCGACAAGGAGCTGCCTTATCTGGAGCTTCCGAAGGAAATGAACCCGTTCCTCGGCTTCCGCGCTATCCGCCTGTGTCTGGACCGTCAGGATATTTTCCGCACCCAGCTGCGCGCTTTGCTGAGAGCAAGTGCCCACGGCGATCTGCGGATTATGTTCCCGATGATTGCCACACTGGGTGAATTCCGTGCAGCCCGCGATCTCCTGCTTGAGGAAAAAGCGAAGCTGCGTGAAGAAGGCAAGGAAGTCTCCGACAGCATCCAGCTCGGCATCATGGTAGAGATTCCTTCTACCGCTGTGCTGGCTGACCAATTCGCCAAGGAAGTTGATTTCTTCAGTATCGGAACAAATGACCTTATTCAATATACAATGGCTGCCGACCGTATGAATGAACAGGTATCGTACCTGTACCAGCCATACAACCCGGCGATCCTGCGTCTGGTCAAAATCGTGATCGACGCGGCGCATGCTGAGGGCAAATGGACCGGCATGTGCGGTGAAATGGCCGGTGACTCCACCGCGATTCCACTGCTGCTTGGACTGGGTCTTGATGAATTCAGCATGAGCGCTACTTCCATCCTGCCGGCACGCAGCCAGATTTCCAAGCTGTCCGCTGCGGACATGAAGGAAATGGCGGCTAAGGCGCTGCAGCTCGGCACTGCCGAGGAAGTTGCTGCACTTGTGCAGAGCAGCGTACAGTAATTCGTTTCAAGCTTGAAGCAAGATCCGTTTTGGCAAGTTCACTTTTCCAACTACTCTATGCCGGTCTCCTAACAGGAGGCCGGCTTTTTTTTATGGCCGCTGAAATCAGAAATACATCAATTTACAGTGGCTGTTTGACGAAGAGCAGGTTATACTTTCGTTAGAATAGCAACTTTCCCTTTATTAGCTTAAGTGTGAACTCGTAACTGCCGATATATGAAGTGTAGGATACAGAATAGGCTGTTGGACCCAAACCTGTGAACATAGTGTTACATATACTATTTTGAGCCAAGTTATTTGGTTGAATCCAGAGTAAAGATACTCGATGCAACTCACTTGCAAAAAGGTGCAAGTATTATTTTTGAATGATGTGGAAATAGTTGGAATTAAGTTAGCAGATCCGTTTTCCGGCGTTTTTCACGGTGAACAGTAGGATGGTGATAATGTATGAGCAGCAATTATATAAATGCAGAGACCGAATTAGAAACCTATGAAGGCAATGACCTTGGATTGACCTATACCGCAGCATACAGCCAGTTCAAAGTATGGGTACCGTCGGCCTTTACCGTATCGCTTGTGTTGTATGAAACCGGAGGGAACGGCAGTGCCAACTCATTCCTTAATAGCAGGGATAGCGGAAGGATCATTCCTATGCAGCGTGAGGCTGGCGGTGTTTGGCAGGCACGGCTTTCCGGTAATCTGAAGGGCAAATATTATATGTACCGCGCCGTATTTGAAGATGGAACGATGCGCGAAGCCGCCGATCCTTATGCAACCGCTGTTTCTGCGAATGGCGTACGTTCAGCGATTGTAGATCTGCGGGATACCGACCCGGCGGCTTGGGACGGGGATAAGTCTCCGCAGCTGCAGCACCCTGCCGATGCTGTAATCTATGAGCTGCATGTGCGGGATTTCTCGGCCCATGAGAGCTCCGGCATGCTGTACAAAGGCAAATTTAAGGCGTTTACCGAAACTGGTCTTACGGACAAGGACGGAAATGCGCTGGGAATAGACCATTTAGCTGAACTCGGAATTACTCATGTGCATTTGCTGCCGGTATTTGATTTTCAGACTGTGGATGAACTGAAGGCTGCCGGTGAGGCCTCCCGTGCGGAGTATCACACGGAGTATAACTGGGGTTATGACCCGCAGCATTATAACGTTCCGGAGGGCTCTTACAGCACGAATCCGAATGATCCGGGGACCCGCATCCGCGAGTTTAAGGAAATGGTGCAGGCGCTGCACAGCAAAGGGATCGCTGTGATTATGGATGTCGTGTATAACCATACCTATTCGGTGGAAAAGGGGCCATTTGAGCCGCTGATCCCTGATTATTTCTACCGGCATGATTATTTAGGCAGATTGTCCAACGGTTCCGGCGTAGGCAATGAAATTGCCACGGAGCGGCCGATGGTCCGCAAATATATCAAGGATTCCCTGGCTTACTGGGCCTCTGAGTATCATATTGACGGGTTCCGCTTCGATCTGATGGGTCTGATAGACAGTGTAACGATCCGCGAGATCACAGAGGAATTACGGCTTAATATCAATCCGAACCTGCTGATTTACGGGGAACCCTGGACAGGCGGAGATTCGCCGCTGGCTGCCAAGACCCTCAAAGGTGTGCAGCGCGGCAAAGGTTATGCTGTATTTAACGATAATTTCCGTTCGGCGATCAAAGGTGACAGTGACGGATGGGGCAAAGGATTTGTAACCGGTGAATACGGCAAGGAAGGTGCGGTGGCATCTGGAATTAAAGGCGCCATCCATGAATTCACCGACTCGCCGGTGGAGACGGTCAATTATGTGACCGCTCATGATAATTTAAATCTCTGGGATAAGGTGCTTGCGTCGCAGGGCTTACGGCAGGCGGCTAATCTGCCGGAGCTGGACAACGGAAGGCTGAGAGGCGGCGGAGACGTTGAAGCGGCAGTCCATGCAGCTAACCCGTATTTCGGTATCGATCAGCACAATATTTTAGGCAATGAGACCGTCCGCCGTTCCTTGCTGGCCAATGGTCTGATTCTGACCTCGCAGGGCATTCCTTTTCTGCATGCCGGTGATGAAATTCTGCGCAGTAAATACGGTGATCATAACAGCTACCGCAGCCCTGATGCCATCAATGCCATACGCTGGGAGAATAAACAGACATTTATGCCTGTCTTCCAGTATTACAAGGGTCTGATTGAGCTGCGCCGCACGCACCCTGCCTTCCGCCTGCATGGACGCCAGGAAATCGAACGCTCGGTGGAATTCCTCCGCTGTGATAGCGGTGTAGTTGCATATCTGCTGAAGGATAATGCGGGCGGTGACGTGTGGAACAACATTGTAGTTATATTTAATGCCAATCCGGAGCCGGTAACGCAGAGTCTTCCTGACGCAGCGGACTGCTGGAACGTAGTAGTAGACCATACCTACGCAGGAACAGAGGCGTTCCGCATCGTTACAGGTCATGAAGTGCAGCTGGAAGGGCTGTCCATGATGGTGCTGTATGATGGATACGGTGAGCCCGCACCAAGAGCCAAGATCATTGAGGTACATTATGACCGTCCGGACGGCGATTACAGAGGCTGGAATCTTTGGGTTTGGGGGACAGGTATCCAGGATGGTCAATGTGATTTCCGGCAAATGGAGAATGGACGCGCAGTAGCAAGGATTGAGGTGGTTCCGGGTACGGAATCAGTCGGCTATATTTTGCGGCTTAATGATTGGGAAGAGAAGGAAGCTGGCGGTGACCGGTTCATTGATTGCTCCGGCAGCGAAGAGCTGATTAAGGTTCTGGTGAAGGACCGGGAGCAGCTGGATGGCGGCGATGCGGATGGACCGCTGCAGCTGACCAGTTAAGGTTGAAGTTGAAGCAACAAAAGTAAGAGGCTGTGCTCTCCCTTAAAGGGTGACACAGCCTCTTTTCATATATAGGGTTGGTATTTTTTGTATTTTATTTTTTGGATTGATCCGAAAATTCCTCATCTACCTGCTCATTGTACATATTGGCCTCGTTACCGCCGTGATTCTTGGAGCGGTACATCGCCAGGTCGGCTGCCCGCAGCAGTTCATTGATGCTGTTTCCATGCTGGGGATAAAGGGCTACTCCGATGCTGGCCGAGGTGTGGAAGCTGGAGCCTTTGTTGACGGACCAGGTCTTGTTGAACAACTGCAGCAGCCGTTCCAGTATCTCATTCAGCATCTCCGTACTTGTGAACCGGTGAAGCACCACTGCAAATTCGTCGCCGCCTATACGGAAGGCCTGACCGGAGCCCTTAACGGTCTGCTGAAGTTCACGGGAGAGCAGCTGCAGGAATTCATCGCCGGCCAAGTGGCCAAGAGTGTCGTTCAGCTGCTTGAACCGGTCGCAATCGAGCAGCGCCAGTGCAATATCCTGTCTGCGTTCCTCCGGCTGATTAATGAGATTCTCCATATACATTTTAAAGTGAGCCCGGTTCGGAATAGCTGTTAGATGGTCATAGAAGGCCAGCTTGTGCAGCCGCTCTTCATATTGCTTACGCTGTGTAATCTCGCGGGAAATGAGCATGAACTGGGCCGGGAACACTTTGTTGCCGCTGATGGGTGAGACTTTGGTCTCCAGCCATACCCAGTTTCCTTCCGAGGAACGCATACGCAGTTCTGAAATACGTGATGTCCCTTGTACGGCGCTCTTCAGCTTCGCCCAGGTAATCTCCGCTTCACGGATATAATTGGAGAGCGGTGCACCCTTCTCCGGAATATAGCCAAGTACACTTGCATGTGAAGGTGAAGCATACAGGATCAGACCGTTGGGATCGGTCAAAATAATGAAGTCCGACATGGTCTCCCCGATGATCTGGTAGAGCGATTTCTCCTCCAGCATTTCCTTCTGCATCGAAATCAGCCTGCGGCTGAGATATATGATGACCATGATTAGCAGGAACAATAAAAGCGAGTATACGGCGAATAGAGTGCTCTTCTTCTCGCTAAATTCCACGGTGATCTGCTGGGCATACTTATCGATCAGATCCTCCGCCTGGTCCAGATTACTGCGCGTTTCATTCAGCCGGGCATTGATAAGCTCTGCTGAGAATGCCTCCGGGTTCCAATCGCTTTGCACCCGCCGGGAAATAAGCTCCCTGCCGGTTTCTTTCCACTGCTTGAAGGAGCTCTCGAAGTTTACCAGCTTATCGTTTAATTCACTGAGCAGCAGCTCGCTCTGCTTCATTCCCTTATGAGGGTGCTGCAAAGCGTTGATATTGTTGTTCGCCATGTTTAGACGCTGCTTGATTTGTGTGTTATTGTCTTCAAAATCCTGCGCGAACAGACTAAGCTGCTCACCCGAAACATCGGGATTCATCGCCCCATGGAGTGCGACTGCCCCCTGGTAGAGATCCCGGTCAGCATTTAGAATCAGCTCCGAGTTCTGATAAACATCGCTGTATAAAGAATCTGAGAGTCTATTAATCGTTGAATTCAGATACAGTAAGGAGGCGATGCTGATCACTACCAGAAGAATTGAGATAGCAGCAAAGACAAGAATTAATCTGCGTGTGCTTTTAATATCGGATAAACCTGCCACTGTCATCCTCTCCCCGCATCAAACTTTGAGAAACGTCATTGCTGTGTGCAAGAAACATGCGGTACGGATCCACTGCGGAGCTTGGCCCTTCAGGGCTAGAGGAGGGATCATTCAAAAGTTACAGGAAAGCAAAGCTTCCGTTACTATTTACGATTCTGCCCATCTGTCTAGGATTTCCCGCTTGTACTGCTTAGGGTGGAATGGTTATGTCTATGAACAGCCACGTCAACGTTCGAAGGCCGGGATGCTGCGATTTCCGGATATTCCGGGTCAGCATACGCGGCAGAAGGAGGATGTAGACATATCTTACAACATACCTGAAAATTATGTATAAAACCCTGCAAATTATTTATATTCCAGCCCTTAAGTCCTATTACCCAACTTTTCTGTGAACGATACCCCAGACGGCATATAAAAAAATCCGCAAATCTCCAGATTGGAGAATTGCGGATTTCCATTACATTGATCGGATTCGTTATTCGTTCCTAAGCGCGTAAATGGGGCGCATTCTAGCCGCTTTGTTTGCAGGAATCATC
This sequence comes from Paenibacillus pedocola, assembly GCF_031599675.1. Lineage (NCBI taxonomy): Bacteria > Bacillati > Bacillota > Bacilli > Caryophanales > Paenibacillaceae > Paenibacillus > Paenibacillus pedocola. Next base: position 2,021,138 of record NZ_CP134223.1, read on the forward strand.
CCAAACACTACCCCGATGATCAAAGAGAACGAAAAAGAGATCAGGACCATATTCCAGGATGTCGCCACATTCATTGTGGTGTAATTTCCGACGGCCCAGCTGGCTCCGAGGCCTAAGCCGACGCCGATCAACCCGCCTACACCGCTTAGAACGACAGACTCGATCATAAACTGCATCAGAATGTTCATTTTCTTAGCCCCGATCGCTTTGCGGATCCCGATTTCTCTTGTCCGCTCATTCACGGAGACAATCATAATGTTCATAATGCCTATGCCGCCGACGAACAGGGAGATACCGGCGATTCCACCCAGTGCCAGTGAAAGCGTATTGCTGGTCTCATTCACCGTCTCAAGCATTTCCTGGGAATCAAAAACGGAATACGAATTTTCTGCACCGCTGAACTTGGCATCCAGGGCCGACTCCAGCTTCGTTTTGACATCCTCAACATTGTCATTGGAGGTCGTAGTGATCGTAATAGAGCGGACTCCCTTACTCTGCAGGAAACGTTCAGCAGTAGAGATCGGAATCAGGATTTTCTCATCACTGGAGCCGCCGCTGGTGCTGCCTTTGCTCTCCAGCAAGCCAACAATTTTGAAGCTGGTTCCGTTAAGCTGAACTTTTTCACCGACAGGGCTATCTGTACCAAACAGATCCTCAGCGGTATCCGTACCAATCAGGGCGACCTTCTGACGGTACTCCGTATCAATATCCAGCAGGAAACGTCCGGACTGTACATGGAAATCCTGAACATCCTCATATGCAGGAATGATTCCTTCGACGGATACAGAAACATTCTCAGTCCCATGCTTGGCAGTGACATTGCCGCTGATTACAGGGGAGACGTTCTCAACGCCTTCGATATCTCCAAGCGCCAACGCTTCTTCAAACGTCAGAGAGGTTGTCGCTCCGCGCCCCATAATGTTAACGGTCAATTGGTTAGTACCCAGTGAACTTAACGATTCCGTAATTTGTGAAGTGGTTCCTTGGCCCACAGAGACAAGTGCAATGACAGAAGAAACACCGATAATAATCCCGAGCATGGTCAGGAAAGCTCTTATTTTACTGCTGAGTATGCTCTTAAAGGCCATTTTCATGCTTTGATATAGCATCATGATCTGGCAATCCTCCGATCCTCGACGAGACTACCATCCTGAATGCGGATAATCCGTTTCGCTTGTTCAGCAATTTCAAGATCATGCGTGATCAGAATAATGGTATGTCCCTGTTCGTTCAGTTCCTTGATCATCTGCAGGACTTCTTTCCCGGTTTTGGAGTCAAGGGCGCCGGTAGGTTCATCGGCCAGCAGGATCGGAGGTGTGCCGGCAAGGGCCCGGGCTATGGCTACACGCTGCTGCTGGCCCCCCGACAGCTCCGCTGGACGGTGATCTATTCTTTCTTCGAGGCCGACTCTGATCAGTGCATTGCGGGCAATTTCTCTTCGTTCCCGGTGGGAAATCCCCCGGTAGATCAGGGGGAGCTCCACATTCTCTACCGCAGAAAGCTTTGGCAGCAGGTTGAAGTTCTGAAAGATGAATCCGATTTTTTCATTGCGGATCTGTGCCAGCTTGTTGTCGGACAATTTCCGGATTTCCTGACCGTCCAGATAATAGTCCCCTTCATTAGCAACATCAAGACATCCGAGCATGTTCATCAAGGTGGATTTACCGGAGCCGGAGGGACCGATAATGGCCACGAACTCCCCATACTCAATCGTAAAGCTAAGGCCTTTGAGAATGGTCATTGTCTCTCCGGCCATTACATAGCTGTGAATCATATTCTCAACTTGTATCAGCGGCTGAGGCTTGCTGCTCATTGGCGCCCACCGCCTGCGCCGCCACCGGAAGGCGGTCCGCCGGTAAAGCCGCCGCCGGTGCTGAAGCCGCCGGTGCTGAAGCCGCCCATACCGCCCATACCGCCCATTTGGTTCATCTGAGTCTGAGCGGAAGAGGAGGAGCCTGTGCTGATCACAGTCGGAATGACAACTTCATCACCTTCGGAAAGTCCGCTGACAATTTCGATATTGCTCTCATCATGAATACCGACAGTAACTTCTACTCTCTTCTGGCCGGATGCCGTGCTGGTGCCGCTACGGCCGCCGCTCTGGCCCCCTCCCGGGAACCCGCCGCCAGGCGCACCGCTCGGGAAGGAGCCGCCTCTGGCCTGGCCGCTGCGGCCTTGCCAGCCGCCGGTAGAACCGTCACCCGCAGCCTGTCCGGCTGCGGCATCACCGCTGGTGGCTTTACTGCCCGGAGCCTGCCCACTTGCGGCATCGCCGCTAGGGGCATCACCGCCCGGAGCCTGCCTGCCTGCGGCATCGCCGCTAGGGGCTTCACCGCCCGGAGCTTGCCCGCCTGCAGGAGCCTGAGCTGCTGCGTTATCTGTGCCAGTTGCACTGGTGTCTTCTGCGGTTGAAGGCACGTTAACGTAGTATTTTCCATTGATTTCAGAAACAGCTTCAATAGGTACGGTCAACACATCGTTTTTCTTTTCAATCGTGATGGCCACCTCTGCTGACATTCCGACCAGTACGCCTGTCGAATCATTCAGACCTACAGTAACATCAAAAAGGGAGACACCGTTGGAGGAGGTTCCTTCTTTGGCGATATCGATAACCTTACCTTCAAATTCCTGATCTTCAAGGGCGTCCAGCGTAATTGCAGCCGTCTGCTCAAGCTTGATATTCGGGATATCCAGCTCATCTACTTGGACAGTTACGCTCAGGTTCACATAATCGGTCATTGTAAACAGTTCAGAGCCATTTTGCGCCTGTTCGCCGTCAGTGATATTTACGGCTGTAATTGTACCGTCGATCGGGGCGGTTAACGGATCGGGAGGAAGCATATCCTCTTCAATCGCAGCAATGGAATCCTGTTGGTCAACTATATCGCTTTCCGCTTTTTCAATCGCTGTTTTTGCCGATGCCAGCTCATCTTCTGTAGCATTGTTCATAGCCAGGGTTTTGTAATTCTCCTGTTTATCTTCCAGGGTGGTCTTCAGATTAGCCAATGTTTTTTCGGCTTCTTTCATCTTGTCGCTTAAATCATTTGCCACAAAGGTAATCAGCACATCGCCTTTTTTGACGACATCTCCTTTGGCGACCATAACCTGATCGACTTCTCCGGCCTCTTTGGTACGGATACTTTCAGAATTAATAGCTGAGACGGAGCCTGAGCCCGAAACACTATTTAGAATATTGCCCTTTGCAACAATCGCTGTGTTCAGCGGAGCCGCACTAGCCTCCTTGCTGCTGTCCGGCCACAGCACATAAGTCAAGATACCTGCAACTGCCAAGACAACGATACTTGAAGCGATAATTACTGTTTTCTTCTTTTTCATTCCGATCCTCCATCTTGCTCAATATTAAATTGATATAACCTCAAAAGTTAAGATGCGCTGTCTGTTGCGGTATCGCTGCTGTCTGATTCTGTATCGGTATCTTTGTCATCTGTTGAGGCGGCCGGCTTAGTGACGGTAATGTAATAGATCTGACTGCCCAGCTCAATCCGCTGGCCCTGGAATTCATCGTAGAGCGTCAGGCTGTAACTTCCGCCGCCCAGGGTTTGGAACAGGGAGCTTGCGATCGTGGTTGAGTACTGGCCGTTACTTCCGACAACCAGGTCACTGCCAAGCGTCAGTGTTTTTTCATAGAATTGGCCAAAAGGATCAACGAAGCGCAGAACCAGCTTATGACCGTAAGTGCCGGTCTGATAAGTAGAATCCTGAGTCAGGCTATAATTAAAGGACAGTGTAAGATTGCTGCTGCCTGCGACCATGCTGCCCGCTGAGCTGTTAACCGCAAGGAAGTAAGGGAACATGGAAACCCCGCTTGCCAGATTGGTCTGAGCGGTTACCGTCTTGACATTCAGGGACAGGGCGTTCGTATTCACATATCCGGTTGCTGCCGTTCCGGCCGTAGTCAGCTTGCCGCCTGCCACTCCCTGTCCGATGTACAGCTGAAGAGCGGAGGTATCCACCGTGGATGGAATATTCGCCCAGAAGGTGACCAGTGTTTTGCCCGATGCGCCGGTCGGCAGTTCCGACTGGTTGACGGTGGCTTCAAAAGACTGTCCGTCCGCTGTTCTGAATGTTGCATACAGCCTGGTCAGATTCGTCTGGCGGGTTTCTGTGCTGTTCATTTCCACTTCACTGTATACGGTCTTGGAGCTGCTGCCGGTATACATGGTGGTTAGACGTTCCTGGATGCTTGCTTTTTTGCCGGTTGTCGTGATATTGATGGCTGAGCCTGCCGCAAGCGGGGGAAGGCTCGTTACAGCTCCGTCAGTTGTAGTTAAGGAAAGGAATTGTCCTGATGGTTCCTGCAGAATAATTTTCGTCTGGCTGTAATTCAGAGTGTACGGTACATGGGCCAGCACAGTGACCTGTGCACTTTCCCCCGGAGCAAGGATGGAGACGTCATTGTCGACTACTGCCTGTGAAGAGGAAGTAAGGTCGTTCAGATCCGCCTTCAAAATACCGGTCAGCTTAGGCAGGGTGATCGTTTTGGACGTGCTGTTTCGGATGCTGAGTTTAGCCTGAACCAAGTCCTCATCGCCCCAGGGCAGACGTTGCAGAGACTGCAGGGAGACGGCGAAAGTGCCGTAATTATTAGTTACGCTGCTCTCAGAAGCCACATGAGTATTACCCTCCAGCTTGTAAGGGATTTTGAAATAGGCTACCGGGAGAACGATTTTGCTGGAATCTTCATTGGCGGCTGGAGGAATGACCTGAAGCTGCAGGTTATCCTGGGCTAGCTCAAGCGGTATGCTGGTGCTGAGTTCAATCAGCTTCTCTTCGAGCGGCTTTAGTGTAAGGCTGTTAAAAGCTGTTGTAGTAATCGGGAAGGAATAACCCTCGGCAGATTTGACAGAAAGCTCGTAGGCCGGCAAGGTCACTGCCTTGCTGCCCGTGTTTTTTACCCGGAACTGATATGTCCAGATTCCATTCTCATTCTCGGCGTAGACTGCCGACGATTTCAGCTGCATGTCTACAATATTGCTGTCGATGGAGACCTTCTTGATAGCACCAGCGGCAACGGTAAAGTCAGCATTAACGGCTGCAGGAAGCGAATAGGAGGCTACCGGAAGCGAGAGCTTGAGGCCTTCGTCCAGTTTGGCAGTCTGCAAGGTCATCTTGGTAACGTTCATATAGGCAGGGATTTCAGTCATGAAATACAGCGTCTTTTTCTCCTGCGGCTGAATCTTATATTCTGAGCTGCTCTCATCCAGTGTCAGCGTAAATACCGAACCTCCGGAGGATTTGAGATACATGCTGTAGCCCGGATCGGTAAGCACCTTGGTACCCAGATTCGTCAGGCTGAGTCCTACTTTGGCATAGACCTTGCCGTTATATTTGTAAATTTGCAACGAATTTGCCTGGCTGGTCACGGGAACGCTGTTCAGTTCGATCTTTTTGCTCTCGCCCTGAAGCGCAGACAGTGAATAATTAGCTGGAACTGTGAAGGTCCCGATGCGTTGTTCATAGTTGGCGCTGCTAAAATTCCAGCCGTACATGCTGATTTTTAGCCCTTTTACCGTAGCGGCTTTTCCGATATTAGCGTAGTATGTAATACTCTTTGTTTCTTTACCGGCGATTTTTTTGACCGCGCTGTCTACGGAGACGGGGGTCCCCTTGATTACGCTCCCTCCGGATGTAACCACTTTGGAGAAATAATCGACCAGATTGGCACTGGTGCTTGAGGTATTGGTGTAAGTAAGGGTATAGGTTAGAATGTTTCCGCTGTCCTGGGCGAATACCCCGATATCGCTGAGCTTCACGCTGAGTGATGCCCCGAGATTCATGGAGCTGAGCTTGGCAAGCGTTGAGGTTTCCGTGGCGTAGGCCGCGGCTTTGGCAGCAGTTCCCCCCGATGCAGCCGCATAAGCCGCAGTTCCGGCATATCCCGGGATCTGACTTACGGCAAATGTGCTGAGAAGTAACAGAACATAAGCCTTACTTCGTTTGTGCATGAATTTCCCTCCCTGTTTAAAAACCTCTGCGATCCTAAATCCATCCGGAAAATAAGATAGCCAGGCCTTCCTAATAAGGAAAAATATCAAGCGCTGCTGAACGTTCGCTGAAAAAAAATCCATAAAACCAGGCTGAAACTTAAAGGAAGATTAAAAACAGATAAAATTAGCCTAAATTCTGATCCGCTTGTCAAACTGGCGTTTTTTGCTTATAATATTAAGACATATCTTCTGACACTAATGATGTAAGATATTGAGTTCCCATGATCCGAAATGCATTGATGGAGACGAGTACGCAGTGCCTGGCTTACAGGGAGGAGACGCCGGAGATTGAGAGCGTTTCTAAGAGAGCAGAGCTGCCGAAGTTCACTCCGGAGCAGTTCCCTGAATGTTACACTTAAGTAGGGGAAACCGGCCGCAGACCGTTATTTCTGTTAAAGTGAGACATGTCTTTACCGTACCGTAAGAGGGAATACCACTCTTAAGGGATCCGGTGCAGCCTGTCTAACAAGGGTGGTACCACGGTCTTTTCGTCCCTTACCGGGAGGAAAGGCCTTTTTTTGTTGTACACTACGAAGATTGAAGGGGGCAGTGCATGCCATGAAAGAAAAGCTGGAAGCATTGAAGGTTGAGGCCTTGGCTAAGCTGCAGGAGGTTACCGATCCGCAGGTTCTGAATGATTTACGCGTGAAATACCTGGGCAAAAAAGGCGAGCTGACTGAGGTTCTGCGTGGAATGGGAGGACTCAGCGCAGAGGAGCGCCCGGTGATCGGCCAGGTAGCGAATCTGGTGCGCAGCGCCATTGAAGAGATTATCAGCACGAAGCAGGAGGCCTTCCAGCAGCAGGAGACACTGGGCCGTCTGCAGGCGGAGAAAGTAGACGTTACTCTGCCGGGGCGCGGTTTGCCCCAGGGCGGAATTCATCCCTTAAACCGGGTTGTCCAGGAGATCGAAGATATCTTCATCGGTATGGGCTACAAGGTTGCTGAGGGACCTGAGGTTGAGACGGATTATTATAACTTTGAAGCACTCAATCTGCCGAAGGATCATCCGGCGCGCGACATGCAGGATTCCTTCTACTTAACAGATGATCTGCTAATGCGCACCCAAACCTCACCGGTGCAGGTCCGTACGATGCAGGCGATGAACGGGGAAGTTCCGGTCAAAATCATCTGTCCGGGCAAAGTGTACCGCCGCGATGATGACGATGCGACCCACTCTTTCCAGTTCCATCAGATTGAAGGCCTGGTCATCGGCAGCAATATCCGCATGAGTGACCTCAAAGGCACGCTGAACCAGTTCGTCAAAGAAATGTTCGGACCAAGCACGGGCATCCGTCTTCGTCCCAGCTTCTTCCCGTTCACAGAGCCGAGCGTTGAGGTGGATGTCAGCTGCTTCAAATGCGGCGGCGACGGCTGCCGTCTGTGCAAGCAGAGCGGCTGGCTGGAGATTCTCGGCGCAGGCATGGTGCATCCGAATGTACTGAGAATGGGCGGTTATGATCCGGAGAAATACAGCGGCTTTGCCTTCGGTATGGGCGTGGAGCGGATCGCGATGCTGAAGTACGGAATCGATGATATCCGTTATTTCTACACCAACGATATGGGCTTTGTGAAGCAGTTCAAGGGGATTTAGATTTTTGGCGGGTTAGCGGGCTGGTGTTGAAGGATTTCGGAAGGCACACGGAGTGCCAATTTAACTTTTATGATTTTTACTGTATAGGAATGACCGGAGGGGAATTTTGGAACTGTAGGAGCGCCAGCGTCCGCCTTTGTCTTCGGATTTCGATTGCTATATAGATTGAACTAGAAAATATACGATTAGGAAAAAGTGGCGGAGGAGAATTTTGGAACTGGAGGAGCGTTAGCGTCCGCCTTTGTCTTTCGGATTTCTACCGCTAATAGCGGTTCAAATCAAGAAATCTGAAGACAACAGCGGCCGGAAGTCCAAACATTCTCTGGAGTCACGGCTAATCCTAAAATAGAAAAGCTACTAGTTCAATCTATATAAGCGGTTCAAATCAGGAAATCTGAGGATAACAGCGATCGGAAGTCCAAACATTCCCTGCAGGGAAGGCTGATAGACAGAATTTAAAAGTGAAATTTGCACTGCAGAATTCCACATCCTTCGGGCAGCAAGCTAACCCGGCAGGTAGATAAATACATCTGAAACAAAAGGAAGTGAGCGGACATGAAAGTATCAACCGGATGGCTGACCGATTATATATCTCTAGAGGGAGTAACCGCTGAAGAGCTGGCGGACAAAATCACCACCGCAGGCATCGAGATCGATGGTGTCGAGCGCCGCAACAAAGGACTGTCCGGGATTGTAACCGGATATGTGAAATCGAAAGAAAAACACCCGGATGCCGACAAGCTGAACGTGTGTATCGTAGATGCCGGACAAGGCGAAGACCTGCAGATCGTCTGCGGAGCGAAGAACGTGGCTGCGGGCCAGAAGGTTCCCGTTGCCCTGGTTGGTGCGAAGCTGCCGGGTCTGGAGATCAAGAAAGCTAAGCTGCGCGGCGTCTTATCGCAGGGCATGATCTGTTCGGCCAAAGAGCTGGGTCTAAACGACAAGCTGCTGCCGAAAGAACTCCAGGAAGGTATTCTCGTATTGCCTGAGAACACAGAGGTAGGCCAGGATATCACGAAGGTGCTGGGACTGAATGATGAGATCCTGGAGTTTGACCTGACACCTAACCGTTCCGACTGTCTCAGCATGATCGGTGCGGCTTATGAAGTCAGTGCGATTCTGGGACGCGACCTCAATCTGCCTGACCCGGCTGCGGAACTGGTAGAGGCCGGCGGTACCGCTGCAGACTCGATTTCGGTAAAGATTGAAGATGAAGCCTTCTGCAGCCATTATGCAGTGCGCTATATCTCGGGAGTCAAGCCTGCTCCGTCACCGCTCTGGATTCAGAACCGTCTGATGGCCGCAGGTGTGCGTCCGATCAACAATATCGTGGATATCACAAATTATGTAATGCTTGAATACGGCCAGCCGCTGCATGCGTTTGACGGTGATCAAGTGGAAGGCGGCGTGCTGGGTGTGCGCTTTGCCCGTGAAGGCGAAGTGCTGACTACACTTGACGGCCAGGAGCGCAAGCTGGAGCCGCAAATGCTTGTCATTGCTGACGGCGGGAAGGCTGTGGCCTTGGCGGGAGTTATGGGCGGACTCGCCACAGAAGTAACGGGAGAAACCGTCAATATCGTACTCGAATCGGCCAAATTTGATGGCGGCACCGTCCGCAAGACATCACGCCAGCTGGGTCTGCGTTCTGAAGCTTCGCTGCGGTTCGAGAAGCAGGTGGATCCGAAGGCAGTGATTCCGGCACTCAACCGTGCCGCTGCCCTGATTGCCCGCTATGCCGGCGGTTCCGTACATGAAGGTATTGTGCAGGCAGGCAGCGATGCTGTTCCGGATAAGATTCTGACTTTGTCGCTTGAGAAGCTGAATAATTACCTCGGTACGGAGCTGTCGCTTCTGGAGGTGAAAACCTTGTTCGGACGCCTCCGCTTCAAATGCGGGGATGTGGCTCAAGGCGTTGTAGAGGTGCAGGTACCATCCCGTCGCGGAGATATCAGCTACGATGTGGACCTGATTGAAGAGATCGCCCGCCTGTACGGGTACGACAACATTCCGACAACATTGATTGAAGGAGTTACGACACCGGGTGCACTGACCAGAAAACAATCCGTGCGCCGTGAACTGCGCCGGATGCTCGCACTTGGCGGCTATCAGGAAGTGATGGGCTATTCCTTCATTCAGCCGGAGCAGAGCAAGCTGTTCCCTGCGTTCTCGGAAGGCAGCCTGCCTGTGAAGCTGGCTATGCCGATGAGCGAAGAACGCAGTGTGCTGCGCACCAGCCTGCTGCCGCAGCTGCTGGATATTGCCCTGTATAATACGAACCGCCGGCAGAGTGATCTGGCCCTGTTCGAGATCGGTAATGTATTCTTCACCGATGAAGAGCAGCTTACCCGCCAGCCCCGGGAGCTTCCGGTACTCGGACTGCTGCTGAGCGGAAGCCGGACCGCCAAGCAGTGGAACATGACTGCGGAGCCTGTGGATTTCTTCGACCTCAAAGGCGCACTGGAAAGTGTATTTGCCTACCTGGGACTAACCGGACGTGTGGTCTATGAAGGTGATGCGCCGCAAGACTATCACCCGGGCCGTTCCGCTTCCATCTATCTGCTGGAAGAAGATGGCCGTACACGAATCGGGACGATGGGCCAGCTTCATCCGGAGCTTCAGCGCAAGCTAGATCTGGAGGATACTTACGTAGCTGAGCTGCTGCTGCAGCCGCTGTATGACAGTGCCCGGATCAGCCTGCAGTACAGTGAACTGCAGCGCTTCCCTGGAATGGAACGGGACATCGCTGTTGTCGTAGATTCTGCGGTTCCTGCGGGGAATCTGTTGACTTCGATCCGTGAAAACGGGGGAACGCTGCTGCAGAATGTGCAGGTATTCGACGTCTATACCGGCGGTAAGATGGAAAGCGGGAAGAAAAGCGTGGCCATCTCGCTGCTGTACCGCCATACGGAACATACACTGACCGATGAAGAAGTTTCAGAAGTGCATGAAAAGGTAGTTGCTGCACTTCAGCAAACTTTTGGTGCAGAATTAAGAAAGTAGCAGGAATTGTGCAAAGCCGCAGCGAATCCATTTAGAAACCGAGATTCGCTGCGGCTTTCCTTTTGGGGAAAAGTGCGGGGTTTCCGGTTGAATCGATGGAATGATGTCGTTTGTTTTGCCAAATGTTCAGGAATCACGCTACAATAGAAGCAGAGCAAACAGCTTAGAATCCGCACACATACAAAGGAGGGCACAACTGTGGCTATGGACCGGACCCGTGTCGCCGTGGAGATATATGGAACTTCCTATAAATTAGTCGGAAGCAGCACTGAATATATGAAGCAAGTTGCCCGTTATGTGGACGAGCATATGCATGCCATTTCAAAATCTCATTCCAGACTGGATACACCGCGGATTGCGGTGCTTGCAGCCGTACATATGGCGGAGCAGGCGATTCAGGTTCAGGATTTTAAGAACGAGTTAAATATGCTGACCGGCGAGCGCACAGAATTGCGCGTGGAGGTATCACGCCTGCTTGAAGTGCAGCGTGAGCGGCAGGAAGAATATGAACGGCTAAGCGAATCAGCCAAAGCAGAAGCTGCACGGCTGCTGGCTCAGGCCGAAGAGGAACGCAAGCGTCATTTGGACATCCAGGAGCAGGAGCGCAAAGCTCACGCCGCCCAGCTGCAGGAATCGGAGCAGGCAGCTGCTGCTGCGCGGGAGAAGCTCGCTGAAGAGCTGCAGGCCCGCGAGGCAGAACTGCAGGCACTCCGGGCTGCCTATGAGCAGGAGCAGGCTTCAGGCCGTGAAAGCCACAGGCAGGAGCTGGCAGCGCTTGAAGCTGCCCGTCTGCAGCAGCTGGAGGAACTGAAGGCTGCGCATGCGCAGGAGGTGGAGAATCTCCGCGAATCGCTGCTCCGGGAGAAAACGGAAACGTTATCTCAGCTTGAGCAGGAACTGGCGCAGACCCGGGAAGCTCTCGGAAACGAAGTGGTGGAGGTTCGGACCTCCCTCAGCCAGGAGCTTGCAGAGACGAAGGCTGCGCTTGATAAAGAGTTAAGCGCAGAACGGGAAGCGCTGCAGAAGGAGCAGGCTAAGACCAAGGAGCTCCGGCAGTCCCAGGGCACGCAGGAGCACCGGCATAAGCAGCAGCTCCAGGATCTGGAGAAGCAGCTTGCCGAGCTGCGCGGCGGTACAGGGCAGCTGCAGTCGCGGCTGCGTGCGGCCGAAGCTGGCCTTAAGGGTGAGCGCGATGCCCGGCTGACGCTTCTGTCGCAGTATGAAGCGGTGCTGGGCCGTGAGGAGCAGCTTACAGAGGAACTGCGTGCTGCTGGCGAGCAGGGGACGCTTTTGAATGAGCAGCTGGAAGAACTCCGCCAGCGTTACGATGAGGCACAGAGCGATGCCGCCGGCCTTAGAGATGCACTGCAGGAATCATCTGAACGGCTGAGCCTCACCGGGGAAGAGCTGAACGCTGCTAATGAGCTGAGTGAGCTGCTGAGCGGCGAGCTGGAAGAGCTGCGTCAGCGCTACGAGATTACCCTGAGCGAGACAGCCGAACTCCGCAGGCTGGTGCAGGACAAGGAAGCGCTGATCAGCCAGCTACAAGGCGAGCTGCAGACGGCTACCGAACTGGGAACGCTGCTCCAGGAAGAGCTGGAGGAGCTGCGTCAACGTCTGGAGCAGTCCCAGGCGGAAGCTTCCGCGCTGCGCGGAGGACTTGAAGAAGCGAGATCCGGTTTGAGCCGGGTGCAAGATGAGCTTACCCGCAAGGAAGATGAAGCCCGGAACTGGCAGGAGCTTGCGGACAAGCATATGGAAGATATCAGCGAACTGGAAATGAATCTGCTGGAAGCAGAAGAGAAATCTTCTTCGCTGCAGCGCGAGATCGAAGCCCTGCGCGGGCAGGCAGATGGCATGGTGCAGCAGCTGGACCGCGAAGCTTCCTTGCGTGCAGAAGCTGAGCTGGAATGCACTGCGCAGCGTGAAGAGTCGGCGGAGGCCCGGAAGGAGCTGGCTGCCCTGCGCGGCCGGTACGAGGACTTGATCGCACAATACGATGAGCTTCTGCAGGAGAGTGAACAGCTGCAGGAACGATACGGACTGCTGGAGGCTGAAGGCGAGGAGGCGGCGCGGCGTCTTGAAGAGCTGTACGAAGCTGCCCGTGAAGCCGCGGCTACAGCGGAAGAGCAACGGGAAGCGATCCGGGAAGCACGCGAGGTCGAGGCATCCTGGAAGCACCGGTACGACGAGCTGCAGCGGCGAGAGGCCCAGTGGAACGAGACGGAGGCTGCTCTGCGCGAGGAGATTGAGATCTGGCAGCAGGAAGCCGGAGAAGCAGAGGCGCAGGCTGAGTCTGCAAACCGGGCGCATAGTGAAGTGCAGCAGCAGCTTGGCGAGATCGGAGAAAACTACGAGCTGGCTCAAGGCCAGCTGCGTCTGATACAAGCCCAATTCGAGCTGCGCCAGGGTGAGCTGGATAAGCTTGCTCATGAACATCGTAATCTTCAGGCGGAATATGCCAAGCTGCAGAGTGAATATAATGAATGGATTCAACTGATCGAACAGGATAGTTGAATGGCGGATGCTGTACAGAAACGGGTGCTTCCCTCTAGGGGGGCATCCGTTTTTGATGCAAGGACAAATTGTTATTGCAACCGTTTTCAACCCTTGTTAGGATGTTGAATGAGGTGAATAACAATGGATAAGAAATGGCTTGGTGTTGTCATTGCCCTATTCCTGCTGCTGGCGTATTTTTTTATCGGTTTCGCAGGCCATTCCTCCCGCATGGGGAGTATTGTCAGGGAGCTTAGCGGGCAACCCGGTGATGTGAATCCCGGCTACCATATCGTACTGATTGAACAGGAACGGTATCATCCCTATTGGGAAATGGTCGAGAAGGGTGCTAAAGAAGCCGCTGAGGCATACGGGATAGACATTGAGTTCACCGGCCCGGTCCGCAATAACATGGAGGAGCAGATCAGCCTGCTGGAAAAAGCAATTGCCGCACAGGTGGATGCGATTATTGTACAAGGACTGAATGATGAGAAATTCACGCCAGTGATCGATAAAGCCGTAGACCGCGGTATCCCGGTGATCACAATAGATACCGATGCTCCTGCCAGCAAGCGCCTGGCCTATGTGGGAACCGACAATGCGGCAGCAGGTGAGATTCTGGGACGCATGGTTGTGAAGGCAAGCGGAGGCAAAGGGAAGATCGGGGTGATCATTGGCAGCGATCTGGCCAAAAATCAGCTGCAGCGTCTGAACGGCTTAAGCCATGTTGTGAAGCAATACAGCGGTCTGGAGATTGTGGATGTCCGGAGCTCTAATATATCCCATATGGAGGCGATTCAGCAGGCGGCAGAGATGCTGCAGCTGCATCCGGAAATCGATGTGATGGTCGGCACTAGTTCAACGGATGCGCTGGGAATTCTTCAAGTCTCCAAAAGACTAAAGCGGGAGCCTATGACCATCATAGGCTTTGACAATCAGGCGGATACACTCGCCGCGATCAGTAGAGGAGACATCAAGGCTACCGTGGCGCAGCAGCCTTTTTTGATGGGACAAATGGCTGTAAAGCTGCTGAATGAGCATTTCCAGGGGCGCACGCTGCAGTCGGAATATTTTACCGAGGTTAAGGTGCTGGACAAAAGTAATGTTCAGGAGGGGGAGAGCCTGTGAGTATCCGGCGAAAGCTGCTGATTTGCATTCCCCTGCTTGTACTGCTGATGAGCTCTGTTTCTTTTGTCTTGTTTGAGAGCGGGAAAAATGTGCAGGAGAGCTATCACCTGATGATAAACCGGATTTTATTGTATAAGGAAGTGTCCTCCGAGGTCGGGGAGAATATGCGTTCCTTGAACCGCTTCATCATGCAGGTGGATGCTGACAGCTATCCCGAGGTAGACAAGCATTTGAGCGCTGTGCAGGAGCTGCGGAAGAAGCTTGATGGGATAGAGACGATCGGCGGGAGCGAACTCCCGCTGATGAATTACCGCCACATCATTGACACCTTTCTGGAACAGGCCGGGCAGATGATTGACGAGATAGACGATCAGGACTCCAAAACGCTGGCCGGTGCTTATATTGAGGCGGAGCAGACAGAAGGGTTCATCCGCGAGGAAGCGCAGGAACTGGTTGACCTGGAACTGGAACAGTATAAGCCGATTTATGAGGAGATCATGTCCACGACGGGTAAGCTGAACCAGCTGGGGATTCTGCTGGTGATTACGGCAGCGGTGCTTAGCATATCTATGGCCATCTGGCTGTCCAGCAGCATCACGGGACCGATCCGCCGCCTGGTGGCGACGGCCAAGCAGATCTCGAAGGGCCGGATGGACACTAAAGCGCCCGAGAGTATCAACAACGATGAGATCAGCATTCTATGCCGGGCTTTTAATGGAATGATCGATAATATCCAGCAGCTGATGGAGGAGAATATCAAGAGCGTGGAGAAGGACCGCCTGGTTAAGGAGCTGGAACTGAAAATGCTGCAGAGCCAGATCAATCCTCATTTTCTGTTCAATACGCTGAACTCCATCGCCAAGCTCGCCTATCTGGAAGGAGCGGCTAAAACAAGCGATCTAACCGTATCCGTATCACGTCTGCTCCGTTATAACCTTCAGAAGCTGGACCAGGCGGTACCTCTGCGTGAGGAAGTGGAGCATGTAACGGAATATATCAATATTCAGAAGGCGCGTTTCCGTGACCGGATTACCTTTGTGATGGATATTGACGAACAGGCATTAGGCGGAATGATTCCCTGTCTGACCCTCCAGCCCATTTTCGAGAATGCCTTTGTGCACGGACTGGAGGAAATGGAGGAAGGGGCTGTGCTGTCATTGTCGATCCGGTATGACAGCGGAATTATGGAAATAGGAATCAGCGACAATGGTGCAGGCATGAACCCTGAGACCGTGGCAAGGCTGATGGGTTCGATCCGGGAGGAGGCTCCGCGTTTCAGCGGAAAGGGCCAGTCGACCGGACTTGGTACACATAATGTGTTTAAACGGCTTCATTTATTTTTTGACGGGGAACAGCAGATTGAGATCGACAGCAGCGAAGGCGTAGGGACAGCTGTACTGTTCAGGCTACCTTGCCGGCCATCGGCTTAAGACTTAGGAAGGACGAAAGGAGACTAACCATGTACACTTTGCTGATTGCCGATGATGAGGCGCTGGAACGGGAAGGGCTGGAGCTGATGATTAGGCATCTTTTTCCGGATACCTTTGAGTTTCTGCATGCAGAGAACGGGCGGAGAGCGATACAGCTCGCGGAGGAGCATCGGCCGGATATTGTCTTCATGGATATTAAAATGCCGGGCATACAGGGATTAGAGGCGGTGCGGCAAATACTCCACAAGCTCCCTTCAGCCAAAATTGTGATGATTACCGCCCATGATTATTTCTCCTATGCCAAGGAAGGGCTGCTGCTGGGAGTGAAGGATTATTTGCTGAAACCTGCCAGACGCGAGGAGGTGGCAGATGTGCTGAAGCAGCTGATTGCCGAGATTCAGGAGGAGAAGCGCCGCAGGCATGAGCAGCTTGAGCAGCAGGAAAGGCTTGCCCATCTGCTGCCGTTGGCTGAAAATGAGCTGACACTTATGCTAATGCTGGAATATGTGCAGGAGATTGAGCTTGAACAGCTGGCCGGACTCCTGAACCTGCAATGGAGCAAGGGCTATGCTATGGTACTGTCGTTTCCCCGGCAGGCGAGTGGAGAATGGACGGATTTCCAGCTGGTAAAGCGTGAAATCTATGAGGCGGTCAAACAGCTGGTGAAGTCTGGTCTGGGCTGTCTGGCCGGTCCTTTAATCGGATATCAGATGGCTTTGTTTATCCCCTTGCCGCCGGGCCGCACAGGATACTCCCAGCGGGTTCTTTCCCTCGATTGGGGCGAACGGCTCCGAAGCCTCGCTGAACAGCGTTTTGGACTGCCGTTAAATGTCGGCATCGGCTCTATCAGGGAAGGCTGGGACGGACTGAGCCGTTCCTACCGGGAGGCGGTACGTGTCTGTGCCGACAACAATGACCTTTTCAGCGTGCGCCATTATGATGATATCACCCAAAGCTCGGGTCAGACCGCCATATCTTTGGACGAGGAGAATAAGTTGATTGAGGCTCTGCTGCGGCGGGACAAGCAGGAGGCTATTGAGCGCTTTGTCAAGCTGTATAAAACCTTCGGAGAGGCGGTGGAACGGCCTTTTTCAACTTTACGGGGGGAGGTTATCGGTCTGCTGCTGTTCCTGGCCAGGGCAGTTCAATCCAAGGCTGGAGCTGGGATCATAGCTGATTTGAACGCTGTGGAGGAGCCTCAGTCCCTGAAGCAAGGGGCAGAGCATTGGCTGGAAATGCTGATCGACAGCTTGAATGAAGAACGGGAGTCTAGCCGTTCCCATGTGCACCAGCGGGCCCTGCTCTATATCAACCAGAATTATAAAGAGGACATTTCGATGGAGCAGGCGGCCGAGTATGTGAATCTGAGCCCGCATTATTTCAGTAAATTGTTCAGGCAGCAAGCCGGTGAAACCTTTATCGACTATCTGACACGGCTTAGGATTAATGAGGCGAAGCGGCTGATAGCCGGAGAGGAACTGAGCCTCAAGGGAATCTGCTATGAGGTAGGGTACAAGGATCCGAATTATTTCAGCCGTGTGTTTAAAAAAGCAGTCGGTATTACACCAAGCGAGTTTAGGCAGCAGTATGGGAAGCAAAGTCCTTGCTAATACGGCAAGGATTTTTTTGTGCTGTATCCCCGCTTTTTCCTATGAAAAGAGGCCGGAAGAAACTCATTACAGCTAAGGATAACGGAATGCAGGCGGAAGGTAAAAAAGTGCTGGGAATAGGTGCATCCCCTCCGGAAAATCCATGCTACTATTTTATTTGTAAGCGCAAACAAAAAAGTTGAGTCAGGAAGAGGGGCGAAGAACAAGTGGGAAAATACGGAAGAGTCATTTCAGCAGGATTGACTGCTATAGTGCTGGCAGCTTCCCTGTCAGGCTGCGGATTGGTCTCAAACGGAGATAATCAGCAAGCGGAGAAAACAGCCGGGGCGAAGGACGGGGATAAGATTGTCATCGGCATGTCGATGGATACGCTGAAAGAAGAGCGCTGGCAGAAGGACCGGGATATTTTCACGAAGAAAGTAGAGGAGCTCGGCGGAGAAGTGAAGGTGCTGGCTGCCAACGGAGATGATGCAACCCAATTAAGCCAAGCTGAACAGCTGATTTCTCAAGGCGTGGATGTGCTTGTAGTCATAGCCCACAACGCCGAAGCTACGGCTCCCATTGTGGAAAAAGCCCATAAAGAGGGCATTAAGGTGATCGCTTATGACCGCTTGATCAATAATTCCGAAGTTGATTACTATATTTCTTTTGATAATGTGCGTGTCGGAGAATTTCAGGCTCAAGCTGTGATCGATCAGGCGCCAAAAGGAAATATAGTTTATATCGGGGGGGCGGATACCGACAATAATGCCCACATGTTCAAAGAAGGTGCTATGAACATTCTGAAGCCGCTGGAAGAAAAGGGCGATATTAAAATCGTTTATGACCAGTTCTCCAAGGACTGGAAGCCGGAAGAGGCCCTCAAAAATATGGAAAATGCACTGACTGCGAACAATAACGACATTCAAGGCGTAGTTGCCGCCAACGACGGGACGGCCGGGGGTTCGATCCAGGCGCTGACCGCACAGGGAATGGCCGGAAAAATCCCTGTCTCCGGGCAGGACGCCGACCTTGCCGCTGTACAGCGTATTGCCGAAGGCACACAGCTGATGACCGTGTACAAGCCAATCAACGCCATCGCGACTAAGGCTGCTGAAATGGCGGTTGCAGCTGCCAAAGGCGAGAGCATTTCGACAGAAAAATCAGTTAACAACGGTAAAATTGATGTTCCCTCCATACTGCTGGATCCGATTGCAGTCAACAAGGACAATTTGGATGTGCTGATTAAGGACGGCTTCCATACGCTTGAGGAAGTATACAAAAATGTGCCTAAGGATCAGTGGCCTAAACAATAAGACAGCCTTTGCGGCACAGCGATGCGGAGCCCTTACATGCTCCGCATCGCTGCTGCTTAAGGACCGGAAGGAGGAACGGCACTCATGTATGTACTCGAAATGGCTGAGATCAGCAAGGAATTTCCCGGAGTGAAAGCACTGGACCATGTGAACTTCAAGGTGAAGCAGGGAGAAATCCATGCACTTTGCGGTGAGAATGGCGCCGGTAAATCTACGCTGATGAAGGTCCTGAGCGGATTGTATCCGGCGGGGTCTTACGGCGGAGAAATCATTATAAGCGGCGAGAAGAAGGAATTTCATAAAATCACGGATGCTGAGAAGGCCGGCATTGCTATCATTCATCAGGAACTGGCGCTCGTCAAGGAGATGACTATAGGGGAGAATATTTTCCTGGGGGCTGAACCGACAAGACGGGGAGCGATCCAGTGGGATGAGCTGTACCATCAGGCTTCGCTTTGGCTGAAGAGAGTGGGACTCCATCATTCGCCGGATACGAAGATCGGGAATTTAGGAATTGGCCAGCAGCAGCTGGTGGAAATTGCGAAGGCGCTCTCCAAGCACACCAAGATTCTGATTCTGGATGAGCCTACGGCAGCCTTGACGGAAAGCGAGGTGTCCATCCTGATGGGTATTCTCAACCAACTGCGGAGTGAGGGGGTAACATGCGTCTATATCTCCCACAAGATGCCAGAGGTGTTTGCTTTGGCGGACTCAATCACCGTGCTGCGCGATGGCCGGACCGTAGCTACGCTTGATCGAAATGAAACGGATGACGACAAGGTTGTCTCCCTGATGGTTGGACGGGAACTGACAGAACGTTATCCGCGGGTAGAGCATACACCCGGAGAAGCAGTGCTTGAGGTTCGGAATTATAATGTATGGCATCCTGAAAAAAAACATCACAGGGTACTTCGCGACATTGAATTTACACTCCGTAAAGGGGAAATCCTCGGGATAGCCGGACTGATGGGGGCCGGACGCACAGAATTAGTCAGCAGCCTGTTCGGGGCTTACGGAGGCAGGGCTGAGGGAACCGTGCAGATTGAAGGGAAGGCAGTACGAATCCGCTCGATTGCAGAAGCCATTAAGGCGGGCATTGCCCTGGTCAGCGAAGACCGTAAGCGCCAGGGACTCGTAATGGGGATGGATGTGAAAAGAAACACTACACTGGCTACATTGCACAAGGTCTCTAGACTCGGAGTCGTTAATGAGAATGAAGAAATCAGATGGGCGAGCCGGTATGTGCAGGAACTGAAGACGAAAACAGCTTCACTGGAAACGCCAGTGGGGACACTTTCCGGCGGGAATCAGCAAAAGGTCGTTATTGGCAAATGGCTGATGTCCAGTCCGAAAATATTGATTATGGACGAACCTACCCGGGGAATTGATGTTGGAGCAAAATATGAAATATATAATTTGATGAATCAACTGGTAGAGCAGGGAGTGGCTATTATTATGATCTCATCGGAGCTGCCGGAGGTACTGGGAATGAGCGACAGAATTCTGGTGATGAGTGAAGGGCAGTTCGTAAGAGAATATGATTGGCGCGAAGCAACGCAAGAGAAGATCATGCTGGCCGCTACAGGAGGTAAATAGTTATGCAACTGCAAAAAGAGCTTCAGGAACATGGTACGGTCCCTGCTGCGTCACAATCCCGCTTCAGTGTTTTATTCGGGAAAATGGATGTACGCGCATATACGATGGTAGGAGCGCTCATTCTGATTTGGGTGCTGTTCGGGATTTTAAATCCCACATTTCTAACTTCACGGAATTTATCGAATCTGTTTACACAAATGTCAGTCACCTCCATCCTGGCAATCGGCATGGTGCTGGTCATTGTAGCGGGGCATATTGATCTCTCAGTCGGTTCAATCGTCGGTTTGACCGGCGGCATGGCCGCTATCCTCAGTAACTGGCTGGAGCTTCCGGCCATTGTAGTAATCTTAGGCACACTTGCAGCCGGTGCCGTACTCGGATTGCTTCAGGGCTGGCTGGTGGCCTATAAAATGATTCCCGCCTTCATCGTTACGCTGGGGGAATGATGGTTTTCCGTGGTGTGCTTATGGGTGTGACGGAATCCATGACCATCCCTGTATCCGATCCAGTGCTGGCACTGCTCGGGAATGCTTATTTTGCCCGGGGGTTTGGCATCATTCTTGGAATTGTGGCAGTCGGCTTCCTGATGTGGAGTACATTCAATAAACGGCGTTCCCGCAAGAAATATGATTTTGCCATCGCTCCTCTGAGTATTGATATCTTTAAGGTGGCTGGGTTGTCCCTGCTTGTAGCGGTATTTGTAGCGGTGATGAACAATTACAAAGGCATTCCGTTTCCTATTATATTTGTAATTGTACTGGCGGCGATTTTCTATTTTATCTCGACCAAAACAACGTTCGGCCGCCATATTTATGCGATAGGCGGCAATATTGAGGCCGCACGCCTCTCCGGCATCAACATCAAGCGCAAGACCATGCTGATTTTTGTGCTGAGCGGGCTGCTCGGTTCCATTGCGGCCATCGTGCTTACCTCACGTCTGGCTTCGGCAACCATCACTGCCGGCAACATGGCGGAGATGGATGCCATTGCCGCTTGCGTCATTGGAGGAACTTCATTGATGGGCGGAGCCGGGACAGTAATCGGAGCAATTATAGGGGCACTCGTGATGACTTCGCTTGATAACGGAATGTCGCTGATGGGCCTGGAATCGTTCTGGCAGTATGTGGTCAAAGGCTCGATTCTGGTGATTGCAGTATGGCTGGATATTTCCAACCGCAGCAAGGGTGTAAAGTAGCAGCTGCGGCTGCATAACGACGAATTAAAGAGCCGGTATAGGGATCCCCCTTCGCCGGCTCTTTGCTGTATTTTGGAACGGATACTCGTTATTCCACAATCACCTTAGCGCTCATGGAGCTGTGCCCGGAGCCGCACATAATTGCGCAGGTCATTTCAAAGGTCCCGGCTTCCTCGGGGATAATCACCTGGGAGGAGGTTTTGGCATCTAATCTCAGCTCCAGCTCAGGAATCAGCATGCCGTGATTGCCTTCCTCATTCTTAAACACGATTTTGACGGGCACACCCTTTTTCAGATGATATTCCTTCTGGTCAAAGCTGTAATTTGTAGCCGAAATGATGAGTTCATCCTCAGCAGCGACAGTATTCTCAGCTGCTACGTCAGGAGCTGTCGATGTTTCATTGCCCCCGCTGCAGGCAGACAGGATGAGCAGACATAAGATGGACATTAATAAGGCAGGTCTTTTGAACATGATGATCCTCCTCCGGATTTTGATAGACAGGCTAGAGTTATGACCCTAGCATAGCTTACTTTTTAAGTGAAGTCTTGAATAAACTTTATTAAAAGAGTTAATCGGCTGAGGAAAGTCGTTGTTTGTCGAAATTCGCAAAAAAATGGTGCAAAGATAATTTAAATTCATTATAATTAAAGCTACTATATATCGGTAAGAAGTAGGGGATTCACATTAATCTAGCAATGGATACACAAAATGCGGAGGTTTGGCACCGCAGAATATTAAGCGGCTATTGGATGTTGGTGTTGTTAATGCTGGCCGTACAGTTCATCTTTATGCTGTCCGCCCGTATTCCTGAGGTGAAGTCGGTGCTTCTCCCGGGCCAAGGCCACTTATTTATTGCCTGCAACTTAATGATCGTCATTGCAATGAGCCTCGCGGAAATGTGGCTGCGCACAACCGACCAATACCACAAGCAGGCTGTGGTCGGATGCGGTTTTGTTGTATCGTATTTAATGTATTTTGTACTGGAGCCTTTTGTGGACGGGGCTCAGATGACCCTCATGATGCCGATAATGATTTCGCTTATCTATTTCGACCAGAAGCTGCTCAAATGCCTGGGAGTTTTCAGCCTCTTGTTTTATGCTGCCCTTTATTTCGGTTTGGAACGGACTGTGCTGGACAAGCCGCTGCTGGAATTTCTTCTGGTTGAATGTGTGTTTATAGTATTCGTAGTGATGGCTCAGGCGGTCATTGTCCGTGCCTGGGAGGTTCGTGAACATCTGGAGCAGTTGACTAAATCGGAGCAAGGACTCATGGTGGAACGGGCGATTTCGGACAAGCTGCTCAAAATAGAAGCCCTCACCGGCCTCTACAATCATAAAACCTTCCATGAATACCTGGATTCGCTGCTGGAGCAATGTGAGAGCAACGGGCTGCGCCTGCAGCTGGCGCTTTTTGATATCGATAATTTCAAGCGTGTGAATGATACTTACGGACACTGGGTGGGCGATCTTGTGCTCAAAGAGGTTGCAGCCAAGGTTGCGGGGCAAATCGGCCTGAATGATTTTGCTGCCAGGTATGGCGGGGAGGAGTTCGCGGTCATCTTCACCGACAAAAGCTTTCAGGAAGCATACGCAGCCGCAGAAGACATGAGGCTCGCCATCAGCCAGATGGAACATCCGTACGCCGGAGGTAAGCCGATTACCGTCAGCATCGGACTCTGTGATTATCAGCTGGGCGACGGCAAAGAGCTGCTGTTCCGCAAAACGGATGATGCCCTGTATACTGCCAAACGCAGCGGCAAAAATAAGGTCGTTACCGCTTCCCAGGTGCACGGCAAGGTTACAGTTGCGACTTACGCATAAAATCATACAACAAACCCCCTATATCCGATATAATCCGGAGATAGGGGGTTTCATTGTCTGAACACTGCTGAAGCGGGTTCAGGTTATTTGCCGGCTTCAAACGGGGTAGATACCGGCAGGAACAGGTCGATAATTCCGATGACCAGAGCAGCCAGTAAGGCTCCCAGTATCGATACGCTGACACCGCTCACGACGAACTGCGCGATCCAGATGACCAGGGCGCTGACCAGGAAACCAACGATACCACGGCCGAAGGGAGTCGCTTTTTTGCCGAAGATCCCTTCAATCACCCAGCCAAGCAGTGCAATGATCAGGGCCAGGATCAGTGCGCTCCAGAACCCGCCAATCGTGAATTGCGGAACAATCCAGCCGACAACGAGCAGGACAATCGCTGCTACCACGAAACGGACCACATGACCTAAAAATCTCATTGAATGAGCCTCCTTTGGCCTTCACATAAGGATATGTGCAGTTGTTATTATGGTCTCGCCCCCCGGTTTCTATGCCCAAATAGCGAAAATGGGCCGAATTAGGTATAATGTAAACATCTATGAAGGGAGCTGTGACGGTAATTGGACGACAAAATTTTGCATACGCTTGAATATCGCAAGATTTTAAATAAATTGATGCAATATACGCAGACCCCGATGGGAAAACTTGCGGCGGAAGAATTGAAGCCCTCCGGAGATTTTGAAGGCGTGAAGCGGCTGCTGCAGGCTACAGATGAGGCGGCAAATGTTGACCGGCTCAAGGGTATTCCTTCGTTTGGCGGGGTCAGCGATATTCGTCCTGCACTGAAACGTGCATCGATCGGCGGCATGCTGGGAACGCCGGAGCTGCTCTCCGTGGGCAATACGATCGGCGGAGCACGCAGAGTGAAGCGGTTCCTGGCCGCCATGCATGAGGATGAGAAGATTCATTCCCTGTTTGCCTTGAGCGACCTGCTCTCGGAACAGAAGCATGTGGAGGATGCCATCCGTTCATGCATTGATGAGGACGCGAATGTGCTTGATTCGGCCAGTCCGGAGCTGGCCTCAATCCGCCGGGAGCTGCGCGGCGGAGAGACCCGGATCCGCGAGAAGCTGGATTCGATGATCCGGTCATCTTCCGTAGCCAAGATGCTGCAGGATCAGCTTGTGACGATCCGGGGTGACCGCTTCGTGATTCCGGTCAAAGCGGAGTACCGTGCTCACTTTGGCGGAATTGTGCATGACCAGTCCGGCTCTGGGGCCACGCTGTTCATTGAACCGGAATCGATTGTGGCGATGAACAACAAGCTGCGCGAGACGCGGCTGCGCGAGGAACGGGAAATTGAGATTATTCTCCACAGGCTGACCGCTATGGTTGGCGATATTGCCGAAGAAATGGCTTACGACGTGGATATACTCGGACAGCTCGACTTCATCTTCTCCAAGGCGCGTCTGGCCCGTGAGATGAAGGCAACCCAGCCGCGGATGAACGACCGCGGTTACCTTAAGCTGCGTAAAGGCCGTCATCCGCTGATCCCTGCGGAGCAGGTGGTGCCGCTGGATGTGGAGCTGGGCAATCAGTACAGCTCGATTATTGTTACCGGTCCGAATACCGGCGGTAAGACAGTTACGCTGAAAACGATCGGGCTGCTGAGTCTGATGTCGATGTCCGGTTTGTTTATCCCCGCTGAGGAAGGCAGCCAGATGTGTGTATTTGATGCCATTTATGCCGATATTGGGGATGAGCAGAGTATCGAACAGAGTCTGAGTACCTTCTCCAGCCACATGACCAATATTATCTCTATCCTGAAGCGGATGACTCCGAAAAGTCTTATCCTGCTGGATGAGGTAGGCGCAGGAACTGACCCTGCTGAAGGCTCGGCGCTGGCTATTGCCATCCTGGAGCATATTCACCGGATTGAATGCCGGATGGTCGCCACGACACATTATAGTGAACTGAAGGCATATGCGTATGAACGTAAAGGCGTCATTAATGCCAGTATGGAATTTGATGTGCAGAGCTTAAGTCCCACCTACCGCCTGCTGATCGGCGTGCCGGGACGAAGCAATGCCTTTGCCATCGCTGAACGGCTTGGACTGCCCAACGCGATTCTGGATCACGCGCGCGGTGAAGTGAAGGAAGAGGACTTGCGCGTCGAGCATATGATTGCTTCACTCGAAGAGAACCGGCTCACCGCAGAGAACGAACGTGAGCGGGCAGAGGTTATCCGCCGGGAAGCGGAGGAATTCCGCAAGCGGCAGCAGCTGGAGCTGGAGAAGCTGGAAAGCCAGCGTGATAAGCGGCTGGAGAAAGCGGAGAAGGATGCCACCGCCATTCTCGACAAGGCGCGCAAGGAAGCGGAGGAAATCATCAGCGGTCTGCGCCGTCTGGCATTGGAGGAAGGAGCTTCCGTCAAGGAGCACAAGCTGATTGAAGCCCGCCGCCGCCTGGATGAAGCAGAACCGGCACCGCGTAAGAAAACCGTGTCCCGGAGCAGCAGCAAGGCCCCGCGGCAGATTCAGCCCGGCGATGAGGTGAAGCTGCCCAGCGTGAACCAGAAAGGCTATGTGGTTGAGCTGAGCGGGACTAAGGAAGCGCTTGTGCAGTTTGGCATAATGAAGATGAAGGTCAATCTAAGCGATCTGGAATTTTTGGCCTCTGCACCGGATAATCCGGCACCTGCACTCCGCCGTGCAACGACCGTCAAACGTACACGGGATGAGAATGTCCGCAGTGAGCTGGACCTGCGCGGTGCGAACCTGGAAGAAGCGATTATGGAAACGGACCGTTTCATCGACGAAGCATTCCTCGGCAATCTTGGACAAATATCGATTATCCATGGCAAAGGAACCGGCGTACTGCGGACCGGCATTCAGGAATATCTGCGTAAACATAAGCATGTCAAAAGCTACCGGCTAGGAAATTATAACGAGGGCGGCGCGGGTGTAACCGTGGCTGAACTGGAATAGCGGCGGAGCCCGGCAGAAAGAGGGGAACAATGCAAGGAAATATTGATCTTTTGCTGGATCATCCGCTGGGTGCACTGCTGGGCTACTTCACTGTGGCCATTCTCGGCCTGGTGATATTCCTGTCCTTCTTCGAAATGGTGACCAAGTACAACTGCTGGGAAGAGATTCGTAAGGGGAATGTAGCGGTAGCGATGGCAACCGGCGGCAAAATATTCGGCATCTGTAATATTCTGCGCTTCAGCATTCAGGCTGGAGCCTCCATATACGAGACAATGAAATGGTCGCTTGTCGGTTTTTTACTGCTGCTGCTGGCGTATTTCCTGTTCGAATTTCTGACTCCCGTCTTTTCGATTGATGATGAAATTGCAGCAGATAACCGGGCGGTGGGACTAACAGCTATGCTGATCTCGGTTTCACTGTCCTATGTGATCGGCGCCGCTATATACTGACTTAGGAGTAGGAACTGATGAAAATTCTGATCCGGGTGCTATTTATCTCCGCCGTCGCTTTTATAGCGGCAGGAATTATTTATTTAGTGTTGAACTGATTTTTAAATGTGAGGTAAGAAGGAGAACGTGAAGATGGAAACAACTGTATGCCCTTGGTGCCATACCGAAATTGTGTGGGACGAGGAATTTGGGCCTGAGGATACCTGCCCCCACTGCAACAATGAGCTTAGCGGATACCGTACTATCACGGTAGGCGTAGATGATCTTGAGGATGAAGAGCTGGAAGAAGAAACAGCCGATGTCTCCGAAGAAGATGAAATCAGTGATGATAACCTGTGGGACGACGATGACAAAGAAAGCGTAGTGCCGATCTTCAACACCCTTGACCAGTTCGGGGACGACTATGATCTGAAGCAGTATGAACAAAGCGTAGCAGCGATTCTGGCAGCGCAGCTTGAGGCGCCGGAATGTCCGCAGTGCCATGAACTCCTGGTATTGTCCGGTACACAAAAGGTAACCAGCTTTGAACCGTCGTCTCCGGAGGCACTGGGCGGACCTGTGCTGAAGGCGCCATTTTCGCTGAATCTGTATGTATGCCCTTCTTGCTTCCATGTTCAGCAGAGTCTGGCCCAGGAAGACCGGGCGGGGTTTGTGCGTAACCTGAGCAACGGGAATAAATAGGCACTGTTCATAATTCGCCCTCCTTCCGGGAACGATAAGCAGGATTGTTCAGAAGGCAAGGAGGGCGCCCTAATTGAAGAGAGCACCACAAAGTCAGGCGGTATTGCTGCTGGCGGTTAACGGATTGTATTTGCTGGCCAGTGCTCTGGCAGGTACTTTTTTAAATGTATACTTGTGGAAAAGCCGTCAAGACTACGTCATGATCGGCTGGTTTGCGCTCAGCCAGCAGGTGGCGGTGGGCCTTAGCTTCTGGCTGGCCGGCAAGTGGGTGAAGGAACATAATAAAATGAATGCCCTGCGGCTGGGAATCGCCGTTTCGGGCTTTTTTTATTTGCTGGTGTTATGGCTCGGAGGGAGAGCCTCCAGTTATATTTGGCCGTTAGGCCTGACCCTCGGATTATCCATCGGCGTATTTTGGCTCGCTTATAACATTATCTATTTTGAAATTACGGAGGCGGATAACCGGGATTTTTTTAATGGCTGGATCGGCCTGCTGGGTTCACTCGCCGGGATCATCGGCCCGTTTCTCTCCGGGTGGATGATCTCCAGAATGCAGGGGGAGCGCGGGTACAGAGTCGTGTTTATGCTATCCCTGGGCATTTATGCAGTGGCGGCCGTCCTGAGCTTTTTTCTGAAGAAACGCAAAAGTGAAGGCGAATATCTGTGGCTGGAGCCGTGGCGGGAGCTGCGGCGTTCCGGCAGCCGCTGGCGGCCTGTCGCGGCGGCACTGTTCTTTCAAGGCTTAAGAGGGGGAGTCTTCGCTTTTCTGATCGATCTTCTGGTCTACATCGCGGCGCAGACAGAGAGTAAGCTGGGACAATTTGCACTGATTACATCAGCAGTGTCGCTCATCAGTTATTTCGCGGCAGGCAAATGGTTCAAGCCCCGCTATCGCTCTGCGGGTATGCTGGCCGGGGGGATATTGCTGCTGGCTGTTATCGTGCCGCTTGTCTGGAAGGTAAGCTATGGGACATTGCTGGTGATGGGAATCGGAACCGCTCTGTTCATGCCGCTATATATGCTGCCGATGACTTCTATCAGCTTCGACCTGATGGGTGAATCAGCAGAAAGTGTGAGTAAGCGGGTCGAATTAGTAGTGCTGCGCGAGCTCAGCCTGATGAGCGGGCGAATGCTGGGGATGTTTGCATTTATTGGGGTCTTGTCCGTTAACAGCTCCCAGCTGGCGATTATTGTACTCCTGCTTGTATTGGGGGCAGCGCCTTTAGGAAGCTGGGTCGTCCTCCGCCGCAAGCTTCATCGCAGCCGTGCCGGTAATATGCAATAATTGATGCAAGACAAGCTGGAGAGGATTTTTGTATTCATGGCTAAAAAAAGATTGACCGGTTTAAGAACTCAGGTAGCATTTATGGGTTCAGCTGTAGTGCTGCTGGTCCTGCTGGTGCTTTATTTTATTTTTAGTAATCAGATTATTCCGCAGACCCGCCACGCGCTGGAGGATAAAGCGAATGCGATTGCCCGCACAATTGCCCTTATGCCGCTGGTATCAGAGGGCTTAAGTGAAAGGCGCAGCAGGGAGATCCAGGCCTATACCTCCAAAATTACCCGCCGCAATGATATTATGTTTGTAGTTGTAATTGATATGAACAGCATCCGCTATTCCCATCCTGATCCCTCCATGATCGGTAAGTCTTTTGTCGGGGGAGGGCAGCAGGCTGCACTCCGCGGAGAAGAGAGCATCTCCGAAGGCGAAGGCATGCTGGGTAAATCTCTGCGTGCCTTTGTTCCCGTGTATACGGGCAAGGGATACCAGGTGGGAGTAGTTGTGGTAGGCCTTTCCATGGAGAAGGTACAACGTCTGGTGAGGCAGAATGAATGGACGCTTATCGCAATTCTGCTGTCCGGTGCACTGCTTGGAGCCGGTGGGGCAATCGTTCTCGGACTGAGGATAAAGCGGATGATCTTCGGCATGGAGCCTGCAGACATATCCAAGCTCCTGCAGGAGCGCAGTGCTATGCTGCAATCGACACGTGAGGGGATTATAGCAGTGGATCATGAAGCTACGGTCACAATGGTCAACTTGGAAGCAGAGCGGCTTCTAAACACGGCTGGCATTAAGGGTAATGGCATGACCCGCAATATAGCTGACTATTGGCCGGAGCTGGGTCTGGAGCAGGTACTTGCTACCGGTGAACCGAAACAGGACCAGGAGCTTGAGCTGAACGGCATCACCCTCCTCGTAAGCAATGTGCCGATCCGGGTTAACGGGGTGATTGCCGGGGCGATTGCCACGTTCCGTGACAAAACCGAGCTGGCTGTCCTGGCGGAGCGGCTGTCCGGCATCTCGGTCTATGCAGATGCGCTGCGGGCAGGTGCTCATGAGTTCATGAACAAGCTGCACGTCATTATGGGAATGACGCATATGGGGCTGTATGATGAGCTGCAGCAGTACATATCGGGGACAGTCAGCAACTATCAGAACGAAATCGGGTCCATCACCCGCATGATCAAGGACCCTGTGATGGCCGGATTTCTGCTGGGGAAGCTCAGCCGGGCACGGGAAGCGGGGATTGATCTGCTGCTGGCGGAGGACAGCTATCTGCCGGAAGCTGCTGAGCCGCAAACGATCCATGAGCTGATCACTATCGCCGGCAACCTGCTTGACAACGCAATGGAAGCGTTGGAAGGGCAGGAGGTAAAGGAAATTGAGCTTGCTTTTCATTATGAGCACGGGAGATTGTGCTGCACGGTGGAGGACAGCGGTCCGGGAATTCCCGAGCTGCTGCAGAAGCAGATCTTTGAACAAGGGTTTTCGACCAAGGGAGAACAGCGGGGGATTGGTCTGTACCTGGTGCGTAAAAGTGTGGAGAAACTGGAGGGACGCCTTCAGCTCATTTGCGGTAAGGAACCGGGGACTACTTTCATCGCGATCGTGCCATATGCTGTTAAGGGTGAGGAGAATGTATGAACATTAAGGTATTGATTGTCGAGGATGATCCGATGGTCGCCAAATTCAACCGCCACTATCTCGAGCAGGTGGAGGGCTTTGAATTCGCAGGCTGGGCCTCTACGGGTGAGACGGCGGTGGAGATGCTTGCAGCACAGGTAATTGACCTTGTCCTGCTGGATATATATATGCCCCGAACCAGCGGACTGCAGCTGCTGTCCACTCTCCGCGAGAAGGGGAGTACGGTCGATATTATCGTCATCTCCGCTGCCAGCGACAAGGCCAGCATCCGCAAGGCGTTGCAGCTCGGAGCCGTGGATTATTTAATTAAGCCATTCGAGTTCGCCCGGTTTCAGGCTGCGCTGTCTGCCTACCGGGAGGATTATACTTTGATGAAGCAGCAGGAGCCGCTTAGCCAGCAGCAGCTCGATAAGCTGCTGCGGCATCCGCTGGGAACAGAAGAGGACAAAACGGCAGCGCTGCCTAAGGGGCTGTCCGAAGGGACACTGGAAAGTATCTGGAACACTATACAGCAACTGGAGAGGCCTATATTCTCTACGGAGGATATCACGGAGGATGCCCCGATTTCGCGGATTTCTGTACGCAAGTATCTGGCGTTTCTTAAAGACGCTGGAGTACTCGACATGGAGATCAGCTATGGCGCGGTGGGGAGACCGGTGTACATGTACACGGTTACTCCTGTCGGTCATGACATCATTACGAAATACATCAGCGGCAACAGCCGTTAACCCAAGGGCCCGCCGGGTCCTTTTTGCTGTCTTTCCATAAAATAAGAAAAACGTTACCTCCCTAATAGGAAGTAACGTATCTGGGATTGATCTGCTAGACTGAGAACTTTGAAATGCTTTCCTGAAGCTCTTGCGCAAGCTCGGACAGCATTCTTGAAGCCGCCGCTATTTCCTCTACGCTGGCCAGCTGCTCCTGCGCCGAAGCGGATACATCGTAGGTTCCCTCGGAGGAAGCTAAGGTAATTCTATTAATCTGCTCAAAGGCAACGACCAGTTCATGGGTTTCATGCGACATTTGCTGGGAAGCATCAGATACGCCGCTAATCTGTTCATTGATATTTTGAATAGAACCTTCAATTTCGGCAAAGGACTGACCGGCGGTCTGGACGGCATGAATGCCGACTTCGACTTCCTTCTCCCCTTGACTGACCATTGCGATGGTACGGCTTGTTTCCGATTGAATCGAGTGAATCACCTCGGAAACGCGTTTACCGGATTCTGCCGTCTTCTCCGCCAGCTTGCGCACCTCACTCGCTACAACCGCGAAGCCCCGGCCATGCTCGCCTGCTCTTGCTGCTTCAATCGCCGCGTTCAGTGACAGCAGGTTTGTCTGATTCGCTATATCCGTAATAATCGCAATAATCTCACCGATTTCTCTGGAGCTTTCGGCCAGAGCACTGACCACCGCTGAAACCTCACCTACATTTTTGGAAACCGCAGACATTTGGTGAATAGCAGATTCAACCGCCTGAATCCCTTTGGAGGCCAGCTCGGATGCTTCATCCACAGATTCCTTTACATGAATGGAAAGATCAGCAATTTGCGCAGCTTCTCCATCCATCTTATGAACAAGCGTAACGCTGGCTTCAATGCTGTTCACCTGCGTCTGCGCTCCTTCTGCTAATTTTTCCGTAATGGATGCAACATGCTCCGTAGCCTGCCCGGTTTGTTCAGCGCTGGCTGTCAGCTCTTCCGAGGAGGCGGCAACCTGCTCCGCATTAGTCCCTACTTCCCGGATTAGCACCCGCAGATGGTTGCCCATGTTGTTAAAAGCCTCAGCCAACTGACCAATCTCATCCTTATTCTTAATCTCCACCAGGGTATTCCGTAGATCCCCTCCGGCAATTTGTATGGCCATCTTTTGGAGCTTCCGGATTGGATTCGAAATAGCGCTGCTGATAAAATAGGAAGCTAGAGCTCCCAGAATCAGAGCAGTAGCAGTCAATGCCAGGACCAGCTTCTTAATATCCGAGACGTCAGCGAAGGTGGACGTGGATTCCACGGCCAATTCATCCTCCTGGAGCTTCACGAAACGTTCTGCCGTACTGCTGAACTTGTTCAGCACTGGACCTTGGGTTTGGATAATCTCCAGATAATCGCTGTTATTTCGCTTCTTGCTGTCGATAATCTGCAGGGCTGTACTGCTGTATTGCTCTTGCAAGAGATCAAGGCCGGCGAGAATTTGTTTATCACTCCGGTCGGCCAGAACTGACTTTAATTGTTCATGAGAGGTATGGAAATGCTCCTTCGCTAACTCAAAGGCTTCCACATTGGCTTCATCTCCATCAACCAGGAAGCTGTTGAGACTTGCTCTTTCCTGTTCCACTGCGATCCGCAAATCCTTGATCAGTTGGACAGAGAAGGCTTTATTCTTTATCAATTGGGTATAAGATTCATTGACCCTGGAAAGATACGAGTAGCTGGTAAAAGCTACAACAAGCAGGAGGATCAGGATCAATCCGAACCCGCCGTATAATTTCTTCCGGATCGTTATGCTGCCTAGTCTATTCATTTCGGTTCCTTCCCCTCTGTAACCTGCAGGATTGAGACAGCCTCTGCCCGGTATCGCTGCGCACCTTGCTCCGGTGTGATACTGCCGGCGATCACTTGATCCAAAATGATTTGATACGCATTGTTGACAATGATCGAATTGCCGGGGGCAGGAGGGTCGATCGGTGATGAATGAGTTTTGAGATAGTCCAGCAGTTCATATTGCTGTTTCCCTGCTTCTCCAAGCTTATCGGAGAGATGATCAGCAATCACATTGGATACAGGAACTCCCCGTTCACCTGTAAGGATGTCATTGGCCGCTTCATTATTGATGAAGAAATCAATAAACTTGGCTGCTTCTTCGGGATATTTTGAATAGGAAGAGACTGCCAGGAACATAGATGGTTTAATGAACCGCCCCTCTTGTTCGCCCGTTTTCGGAAGCGGCAGCAGCTTGATGGTACGCCCCGCCTTGCTGCTTAAGATAGTGGCTGCGTTACTGAAAACAGGGAAGAAGGCAGCCTTATTCGTTATTACCGGGTGATTTTCATCATTGTTGACGCCCTCAAAGGAGCCTAACAAGCCTTCATCTGTCCATTTTTTATACAGAGCGAAATAATCTGCAAGATCCTTGTCATCTTCATAACCAAGAGCCGTTCCTTCGGCATTGTACATGGATACGCCTCTGGTTCTCAGGAAATAGCTCGCATTAAACATAGCCCCCATCGGATAGAAATCGGGATCATCTATAGATTCTTTTAGTTCTACAAGGGTCTTGTATAGCTCATCTATCGTATATTCCGGAGAAGGGGCTTCAATGCCTGCTTCCTGAAAAAATGCCGGATCATAGGCTAGAGCTTCGGAATTAACGCCGATATTGACCGCATATAGCTCATCGTTCTTCTTGCCTGGAGCCAAATACTCCGGGGAAACATTTGAAACGGAAAGACTCTTATCTGCAATATAGGGATTAAGGGGCTCAATGAGATCCCGGTTAATATAATTGAATATAAAGGCATAATCCCCCTGGATAATATCTGCGGTATTCTGATCCGCGGTCTCCATAGCCAACTGGGTTGCTACTGCATCCGCATTGGGGAAATCCTCCGTCACAATTTTGACGCCCGGATGCTCCTTCATGTACAGATCAATGACCTTCAGCGTAGCCTCTTTCCGCTGTTCTTTCCCCCACCAAATAAACTTAAGAGTAACCTCCTGATCTTTTGCCGCTTCCTTGACTTCCCCACCTGAGCTGCTGCAGCCCATAATTCCTGTTAGGATTAAAAGTCCCGCGAATACCTTCAATAACCCCCATACTTTGCTGTTCGTCATAAAAAAAGCCCACCGCCTAATTTGTCTAATGCTGTCGAATGAATGAAAATAATGTTGTATTTTGTATATCCGACAACTATTTTCTTTATCGGACGATGACACAGCTTTGTGAACACGAACTGGATATTAAATTACATAAAATGTTATAATATAAATTTTTATTAATTTTCAATCATCAAAATAGGGGAGGTTGGTTACTTTAGTTACTAAACGTTTTCTTTAGTTACGTAAGCTTCCAGGGAGAGTGGCAATGCCGTTATGATAATTGTGAAAATATGCACAAGGGGGCAGGGTTTACACATGAAAAAGAAAACAGCAGCCGCTCTTCTTCTCGTTCTCTCCGTTATACTTGTTATCGCGGGATGCGGTAACAACAGCAGCAATACCAGCAATAGCGCAAATGAGAGCAAGAGCAAGAACAGCGCGGCAACAGCAACTAACGCGCCAAAAGAAACAGAAGCCGTTTCGGGGGCATCCGAAGCCAGCTATACACCGCTTGATCAATTGAAAGAGAACTATGACATTATCATTGTCGGAGCGGGCGGAGCAGGGATGTCTGCAGCGCTTGAAGCGAAGGCAAAGGGCATGAATCCGGTTATTTTTGAAAAAATGCCGGTTGCCGGCGGGAATACAACGAAATCCTCTTCGGGAATGAACGCTTCCCAAACGAAGTTCCAAAAAGAGCAGGGGATTGAAGACAGCAATGATCTTTTCTATGAAGAGACGCTAAAAGGCGGTCATGATACCAACGATAAAGAAATGCTCCGTTTCTTCGTTGATAATTCCGCGAGTGCGATTGACTGGCTGGATTCGATCGGAATCCGTTTGAATAATATTACGATTACCGGCGGTATGAACGAAAAACGCACACACCGTCCTGAGGACGGTTCTGCGGTAGGCCAGTACCTGGTTAAAGGTCTGGTGCAAAATGTTCAGGAGAAAGGCATTCCGCTGTTTGTAAATGCCGATGTGAAAGAAATTACTCAGCAGGACGGCAAGGTAAACGGTGTCAAGGTCCTGTTTAACCAGGCTGACGAGAAAACGATTACCGCAGCAGCAGTCGTTGTGACCACCGGCGGTTTCGGTGCCAATATGGATATGATTACAGAAGTCAGACCGGATCTGGAAGGGTACGTAACTACCAACCAGATTGGCAGTACCGGTGACGGTATTAAAATGATCCTAGCGATGGGCGGCACGACAGTAGATATGGACCAAATCCAGGTTCATCCGACCGTGCAGCAGGAGAAATCCTATCTCATTGGGGAAGCGGTACGCGGCGAAGGAGCTATTCTCGTTTCGAGTGAAGGCACCCGGTTCACGAATGAATTGAACACACGTGATAAAGTCACTGCGGCAATCAATACACTTGCTGAAAAATCGGCTTATCTTGTATTTGATTCCGGTGTTAAATCCCGCGTTAAAGCGATCGGGCAATATGAGAAAATGGGCTTTGTAATCCAGGGGGATACACCTCAGGCTTTAGCAGAGGCCATGAAGGTTCCGGCAGACAAGCTGCAAGCTACAGTAGACACATGGAACAGCGCTGTGAAAAATAAACAGGATGCCGAGTTCGGCAGAACAACAGGCATGGACAACGATCTGTCCGCAGGTCCGTACTACGCCATTAAGATCGGTCCCGGAATTCACTACACTATGGGCGGCGTGAAGATTAACACCAATACCGAAGTTCTGGACAAAGACGGAAATCCGATTACCGGCCTGTTTGCAGCAGGTGAAGTAACGGGCGGGCTGCATGGTCAGAACCGGATCGGCGGCAACTCTGTTGCCGAGATCATTATCTTTGGCCGTCAGGCAGGAATTAAATCCGCTGAGTTTGTAAAAGCACAGTAAGATCCGGCATCTGCCGCGTATTAACCGGCAAACACCAAGCGCCTGGGCTCTATGAGTCCGGGCGCTTGG
Organism: Paenibacillus pedocola; assembly: GCF_031599675.1. Lineage (NCBI taxonomy): Bacteria > Bacillati > Bacillota > Bacilli > Caryophanales > Paenibacillaceae > Paenibacillus > Paenibacillus pedocola. The sequence goes on from NZ_CP134223.1 coordinate 2,057,058, forward strand.
TGTTTTTTAGGTCTGAACGGATGGAGCCGGGGACGGCTTGGTGGTCCGTGTCAGCGAGAACAGCTCAAGCTCGGGCCGGTATTTGCCGGCAAGGGTATCGGCGAGCAGTTCAGCGGCAATCATGCTGTAGACGGTTCCGTTGCCGCCATATCCTTCGATGAAGTAACAATGGGGATAGTCGGGGTGAGGACCAATAAAAGGCAGCCCGTCCCGGGAGGTTCCGAATACTCCGCCCCATGAGAACTCTGCCTCCACTCCTTTAATCTCCGGAAAAAGCGCTCCAAGCTCCTCAAGCAGCCTCTGGCTCTGGGACAATACTCTGGCTTCCCTTTGCTGGGGACCCGTGAGCTGTTCGTCCTTGCCTCCTGCAATGATCCGCCCGTCATGGGTTGTTCGGAAATACAAATAAGGCCGGGCAGTTTCCCAGATTAAGCTTTGTTCATGCCACTTTGGGAGGTTCTTCAGAGGCCGGGTCATGATTGCATAAGTATTGATCAGCTCGGCCCCCCGGTCTTTTTTCATCTCCTGAGTTTCATATCCCATGGCAAAAATCACATATTTAGCAAAAATCCGTCCATTGTCTGTATAGCAGGTAACACCTTCCGCGCTGAACTCATAATGCCGTGCTTTAGTGTGTTCAAATATGTTAACTCCGCCGGAATGTGCCTTGCTGATCAGGCTGTGGACAGTACGGAAAGGGTTGGTTTCTGCATCACCTCTGGAATACAAAGCCGCAGGCTTGGAAAAAGCGTAATGGGCACGCACCTTGTCCGTATCCCAGAATTCCGCATCAAAGCCGTGTGCCGTCAGAGTTTCGTATTCCTGCCGCAGTGCCGGAACATCCTCCGGGGTGCTCGCATACAGCAGGGTGCTGCGGGGAATAATCAGCGGATCCATGTCCATCTGGTCCGGCAGCTCCAGAATCTTGCCCAAGGCCCGCTGGCATAGCTTATAGAACAGCACCCCTTGTTCTTCACCGAACGTATTGATGCAAGAGGTCAGCGACTTGTCATTGGCGATTTGCAGCAGGCCGGTGTTAGCGTGGGAGCTGCCGCTGCCGATGGCTCTTTTATCAATCAGGACAGTATCTGCCCCGCTGAGGGATAAACGGTAAGCAGTCATAGCACCGCCCATGCCTCCGCCGACGATCAGACAATCGCAGGCTATATCTCCTCCCAGTGAAGGATAAGCCGGCGGATTAGGTAATGTCGATTCCCAGGGCAGCTGCCCGCTGATAAGGTTCATCTGTTGATCTCTCCTTAATGAGATTCCGGTAGGGTAGTATTGGCGGAGTTGCCTGTTCTCATACACTAGGCATCCTCCAGTTCATGAAGAGGCCGGGCTGTTCCAAAAAGCACATAAAGCATAGGCTTCCGCGGCATAATAAAGACTGCTTGTACAACTAGAAGGAGGGAAATTAGAACATGCAATCAACCCAAATGCAGGCACTCAGCGGCAAAGAGCTGGAATACATCGCAGACTCCATTTCCAACGAGGATTTGCTCATTAAGCAGCTGGCTGCTACCGCAGGCACGACCCAGAACTCTACGGTTCACCAGATTTGCGTTCAGCAAATCCAGAGCCATTCTCATCACATGAGCACGCTCATCCAGCTGCTGCAGCAGCATCAGCAATATGCGCCGACTCAGCCTCAATAATCAGCTTTGATTTGAAGCAAAGTCCAATAAAAATAGGAGGTAATGCTAGTGTACGCACAAAACGGATCGGCATTTATGGCAGATGAGGATTTACTTAACACGGTATTGGCGGATTTGAAGCGCACGGTACGTGAATACACGACCGCTGCCACAGAATCCAATTGTCAGGCGGTACGGCGGGTATTTAATGACCTGACCATGGATACGCTTCGTCTGCAAGGGGAGCTCTATACCCAGATGTCACAGCTGAACATGTATACCCCGCCGGGAAAAGCGCTGCGCCAGGATTTGGACAAGCAGATCCAAACCGCACAGCAAACCCAGCAAAAATGCCAGCAATTCGTGCAGCAGAAGACAGGCGGGGCCGGAAATTATACTCAGGCGGCGAATGTACCGCTGCACCAGGCAAACGTGCATAACCAAAACCCTTATTATATGTAACCCTTCTCCTCTTGAGGTGAAGCACAGCAAGGAAATCTTCGCCTGGTAATAGAACAGGGATCAATCCGTCCGCCGAATTTTTCGGCGGACGGTGTTTTATGTTTATTGTGCAGAATTTAGCTTGTTAAGGATTTTGTCATATAATAATACATACTAATATCAATTTATTATACTGTTATCATTAGCTTGAAGTCGGGAGGGACGGGAATGTGAAGGTATTGCCCGATTTTTCAGATTGGATAGTGCTTCCTGATGTTGCGGTTTCAGGAGTAACAAGGAAGTTATGGCTTACAAAAGATACTAAAAAAGCATTATTTAAGTTTGGGGACGAATGGACAGAAGAAATTGCTTCTAATTTAGCGGAAATTATAAAAATTCCTTGTATGGACGCTACATTTGGAATGTAGAATAAGGAAGTAGGCGTTTTATGCTCAGATATAGGAAATATTACTGAGTTTGGGTTTTTAATAGAATATGGTTTAGATAAAGGTTGGGGCTCTATCTATCTTTTGCAAGATATTGAAAATGAAGTTTCAATAAACACATTTACAAATATATTAAGAATGTTTATTTTCGATTATATTATTGGAAATCGAGACAGACATTTAGGTAACTTCTCATTGACGGAGGACTTTACTCTGGCTCCGCTTTATGATAATGCAGCTTCTATGTGTTACGGTCTTTCAGAAAGACATGCACAAAGTTTATTGGAAGAGGGGAATTATAAGGAGCTACATGCATACTCATTCGATATAAAAGCACATGCATGTATTCCTCATAGATGTTCGAATGTGGAATTAATGTTCTACATAAAGGAGCATTATACCGATATATGGGGCGAACTTATCCAACCGTTCCTTGCACTTCAACCAATTCAATTCCAAAATGTTCTGAATTAATTCAGGGAGATTATTCCTGAACCAATCTTAAAATGCATGTTATTTGGTCTTGTAGAAAGGTTAGATTTTCTAAAAATGATTGAGGGGGAATAGTGAAATGGAAACATTTTATATTGTGCGGATGTCTGAAGATGAACATAATAAGCCGGTCTTACTAGGCACACTTTCCTCAGGAAAAAGAAGACGTCGTTATCTGTATAAACCTTTCAATCTAGACAAATATAAATATCCGAGAGCGTCTAAGCCCTTCGTAAAGAAATCTCCTCCACACTTATTAACATCCAGAACTTATGATTCTGGAAGACCCGACATATCAGAAATATTAAAATCTATGGATCTTAAAAGCTATGACCCTTGGAAGATGGTTGAAATAAAAGAAGGTCGAGTCATGACGGATTCACTGTATTATCTAACGGAGTCAGGATTGAAAAAATATGGGCTGGAAGCATTGAAGATTGAGACTGAGAAATTGATGGTTAAAAGACAGAAATCGTTTGGGTAGCCTATGAATTTAAAAGATGACCCCGCCCCGGCGGGGTTATTTTGTTTGCAGAGCGGACCGTTTCATGTCATATTAGTATTAAACTCTTTTCGCTATTGCCGCGCTGATTCAGAAAGGCGGTTAACGCGAACTATCCGGGGGGAAGGCATGAAGGAAATGGACGAATTAAAGCGGAAAGTGCTGGAACTGCTCAAGGAGGACGCTCGAAGCTCTACGGCGCTGATGGCGACCCTGCTTGGAGCGGAAGAAGAAGATATTAAGACCGTTATTGCGCAAATGGAAAAGGACCACGTTATTGTAAAATATGCTACTGTTGTGAACTGGGATAAGGTGGACGACGAGCGGGTAACCGCACTGATCGAGGTGCAGATTACACCGGAGCGCGGCCGCGGCTTTGAAGGCATTGCCGAACGGATCTACCTGTACCCGCAGGTGAAATCGGTCTATTTAATGTCAGGGGCATATGATCTGCTGGTGGAAGTGGAAGGACGCAATCTCCGTGAGGTCGCTAATTTTGTCTCTGAGAAGCTCTCCCCGATTGATTCTGTACTCTCGACCAAAACCAACTTTACGCTCAAAAAATACAAACAGGACGGTATCATCTTTGAAGAGCATGAAGAGGACAATCGTCTGCTGATATCTCCGTAAAGGAAGTAATCATATGATCACGAATAACCAGAAGCAAACCGGAGAATCAGGCAAATCCATGAATTCGTATCTGGCACCGCTGGTTCAGCAGATCCAGCCGTCGGGTATCCGCAAGTTTTTTGATCTTGCAGCAGGGAGTAAAGACATCATCTCACTGGGTGTCGGCGAACCGGATTTCAAGACGCCATGGCATGTCAGGGAAGCTTGTGTCTATTCGCTGGAAAGAGGCTTTACCGGCTATACCTCGAATGCGGGTATGCCGGAGCTGCGCGAAGGAATTGCGAATTATCTGCATTCACGGTTTGCAGTAGAGTATAACCCCGCCAATCAGATTATTGCGACAGTTGGCGGCAGTGAAGCGATCGATCTGGCGCTCCGTGCCTTAATCTCGCCGGGTGATGAAATTCTGATTCCTGAGCCTTGTTATATTTCTTATTCTCCGATTACCGCCATTGGCGGCGGGATACCGGTCGGGATTGAAACCTTTGGCGAGAATAACTTCAAATTGACGGCTGAAGCGCTTGAAGCGAAGATTACGCCGCGTTCCAAGATTCTGATACTCTGCTATCCAAGCAATCCGACAGGAGCGATCATGAGCCGGGAGGATTGGGAGCCGATTGCCAAGGTCGTGGAGAAGCATGATCTTATCGTGATTTCTGATGAAATCTACGCCGAGCTGACCTATGGAAGCAACCATGTAAGCTTCCCTTCGCTGCCGGGCATGATGGACCGGACGATTCTGGTCAGCGGCTTCTCCAAGGCCTTTGCCATGACCGGATGGCGGATGGGATATGCCTGCGGCCATCCCGACCTGATCTCCGCCATGCTTAAGATCCACCAGTACACCGTCATGTGCGCCCCTTCCATGGGCCAGGTTGCCGCCTTGGAGGCTCTGACCAACGGCATGGAGGAAAAGGACCGGATGACCGATTCGTACAACCAGCGGCGACGTCTAATCGTCAAAGGCCTGCGTGATGCCGGATTGGACTGTCATGAACCTCAGGGCGCGTTTTACGCTTTTCCGAGCGTTCAGCGGACCGGGCTTACCTCCGATCAATTTGCCCAGCGGCTGCTGCTGGAGTACAAAGTTGCCGCTGTGCCGGGCAGCGTATTCGGCTTAGGAGGAGAAGGCTATCTGCGCTGTTCCTACGCAACCTCAGTATCCCAGTTGAATGAAGCCATCGAGCGGATAGGTGCCTTTGTCTCACAGCTGGAACGGGAACGGACGGAATAAAACGGTTAGGAGCAAGTAAATCGGGCTATAGCGGATATCCCTGCTTTATGGTATTATTTTACTTTAAGAACAAGAAACACCTGTATTTATTTACATGGAACTCTTATTCTGGTAACCAGGCGATTGCGCAAAATGGGAGACTCCTTATGCTCCTGAGCAATTAGCAATAATCCATTAGGAGGGATGACCAGTGCTCATCGGCGATTATTACTTGCCTTCCTACAGCGGGGATTGTTATCCGGGAAGCGGCCAACGCTCCTCGGACACTGATGCTGCTGCGCGCAAGCTTTCTCTGGAACATGAGATTCTGATCCTACGCAGCAGGATGGAGCAGCTCTTCATGCAGGAGCAATCCTTCACTTCGCAGCATGTGATCGAAATCAGCTGTCTGCTGGATCTCAAAATCAATGAATATATGAAGAAATCATACCGCAGCGTCTAGCTGTGATTATTTTTTGACCAAGGGCCCCAGGGCCCTTTTTTTTGTGCTGAAATATAGAGCCGGAACGCGTTAAACGGGCGATTGTCAGATTTCTTAAGGAGTAGAGGGGATAACAATGCTGGAGGCATAGCGGGAGGTAATGGTCCGAATGAGGGGGACGCTGCTCCGAAGAGCCTTATTTTTAGGCTTCAGCTTGTGTGAGTGATGTCTGCCCGTAGGATCACTTTCCGCCTCCTCGTGCGGCTCGGCGTCTGCCTGTGTACCAGGCCACACCGTAACCCGCTCCGGTAACCATAAAGAACAGTAAATGATAGATAAATTCCCGTTCGGGAGCATTTAGGTAGCTAACAATATTGACGCCGATGAACAGCAGCACGAGAGTCGCATCCCTAAGCAGCTGCTTGCGCTGGCTAGTACCGGAGATATTGCCGGTAAAGCTTTTGAAACCTATAAAATCCTCATGCGGAGTCCCATTTTCTCTGGAGGTATTATCCACACTGTGCTTGTACAGAAGCGAATGCAGGAGGGTGGAATCTATATAATAACTTCCGATGGACTTTCTGGAATGCTGCGGACTGTAGAGAAAAAACGCATCGTCCATGAGCTCAACATGAATCTGGTTCAGATCAAATGTGAAAATTTTGCGGTATTCACGATAGCGCATCGTATCCTTACCGAGTTCAACAAAAGCATTCTTAACCAAAAGGATATACATCACGCTGAGTCCCAGAAAAAGCCCGCCAATCGTAATCAGCAGCAGGGCGGCTGCGATTTCGGCTTCATAGCAACCTATCCAGATGAAAAAAAGCGACGTGGCAACAGTAAAAGCAGCGACGACATAATTCCATCTCGACATGCGGAATACCAGCGGGTGGTGCTGGCCCTCAGGTTCAGCAGATTCTATCTTCGGATTGATTCTTCCATGCATACCCTTCAGCCTCCTTTGACAGGATTGGTAAAGGTTTATTAACCATATTATCCCTGTCCGAAAGAATTGATTGCCTGGGGGCAGCAGAAGGCTGGTGCAGCTGCGTCCAGGGACGGAGAACGCTGGGGTTCCCCGGCCCGATGGCGGTGCGCTGGCGGAGTATTATAATGGAAGCATCTATGGATAAGCGTCCTGAAGTGCGCTGCAAAGAGAAAGAGGATGATAGGGTATGATGAATGCTGAAATACTGCGTGACCCGCAGACAATGGAGCAGCTGTTACTGGAGCCTGCCGGAGCTGTAAATGCCGTAAGCCGAAAAATCTATCCGAAGGACGGCGGATATTATTCGTTTCTTGAAGAAGCGGCGGCAGAGGGGAGCAATAAAAAGTACATGGAGCTGTACAACCGGATTGCCCGCTTTTACCGGCTGTCCAATAAAGCATACTTTGCCCTGAAGTTTGGCGGGGAGCGGAGCTACAGGCAGCAATTTCTCTCCGAGCTTGAACTGCTGGATGGCCAGCATGTGCTGGAAACCTCAGTCGGCAGCGGTGATAATTTCCTGTATCTGAATGCTAAGGTTCAGCTGTACGGTCTGGATATTTCCAGCGGTATGCTTAAGCAGGCTATGCGCAATCTGCGGCGCTGGGGAATGACAGCGGAGCTGTTTCAGGGGGAAGCCGAGGCGCTGCCTTTTCGGGATAATTCCTTTGACTGTGTATATCATGTTGGCGGGATCAATTATTTCAGTGATCCGCTCCGGGCGGTGCTGGAGATGATCCGGGTGGCGAAACCAGGCACGAAGCTGATGATTGCCGATGAGACAGAGAAACTGGTGACAGGAACGTATCAAAAGGTCCCTGTCGTCAAGGAATATTTCGGCCAGCAGAAGGATCTGCCGCAGATTATGAACTGCATTCCGGATGCAATGATGGAGCTTACCTATAAAGAGGTCTGTAAAGGCCTGATGTATTGCATCACCTTCCGCAAACCTTGAAAATACATAGAAGAAGTCCGGTATTTCACGTGTTCAGGCAGTTATTGACATGGCAGAAATGCCGGGCTTCATTTGCCTAATTTGTATAGTTGCGATTAAACTGTAATTATGTGATTAGAGTGTGAGGGGGAGGAAGAGCACCATGGCGATTTATACGCGTACGGGAGATAAAGGAGAGACATCGGTGATCGGCGGCCGGGTAGGCAAGGATGATGTCCGCGTCGAGGCTTACGGCACGATCGATGAGCTGAACAGCTTTGTAGGGCAGGCCCGCAGCCTGATGGAGGATGACAGATTCACCGATGTGCGTGAGCAGCTGCTGGAGATTCAGCATGAGCTGTTTGACTGCGGCTCGGATCTGGCTTTTGTGAAGCTGAGCGAGAATAAATTCAAGGTCAAAAGCGAAATGGCAGAGCGGCTGGAAGGCTGGATTGATCAGCTCCAGGCGGAGAATCCGGTACTGGAACGTTTCATCCTGCCGGGCGGAAGCCATTTATCTTCTGTGCTCCATGTCTGCCGTACAGTCTGCCGGCGTGCGGAACGGCGTGCGGTTACCCTCGGGCGGAGTGCGGATATCAATCCGGAGGCGGTCATCTACCTGAACCGGCTGTCGGACTATTTCTTTGCGCTCGCACGGACGGCAAATACACGGCTGGGGATTGCTGACGTAGAATATGTGCGCAGTAAAAAGGTGTTCCGCAACTAACATGAGCAGCTATTATTCACCGATTACGTATATAGTGCCGCCGCAGGAAGACGGCTGGCTGCTTAAAACCATCCTGCAGAAGCGGATGGATGTCTCCCGCAAGCTGCTGTCCCGGCTCAAGATGACCGAGCAGGGCATCATGCTGAACGGGGAACGTGTCTACATCAGTGTCCGGGTAAGCAGCGGAGACCGGGTGGAAATCCGCATGGAACAGGAAACGTCAGAGGATATTTTGCCGCAGGATATTCCCTTTGACATTCTGTATGAGGATGAGCATCTGCTGGTGGTGAATAAAGCCGCAGGCATCATTGTGCACCCGACTCACGGACATTATACGGATACGCTGGCGAACGGAGTGGTTCATTACTGGGCGGCAAAAGGGGAGCAATACCGCTTCCGTCCGGTCCACCGCCTGGATCAGGAAACCTCCGGAGTGCTGGTGATTGCCAAGAACCCTTACAGCCACCAGCATATTTCCGAGCAGATGATTGCCGGCACGGTAGACAAGCGATACGCCGCCTTCGTGCACGGCGTGCCTGCGCTTCCTGCGGGTGATATCGACGGCCCGATTGACCGGGACCCGGCAGAGCCGCACCGGCGGATCGTGACGCCGGACGGATATCCTTCCTTGACCCGGTACGAGGTCAAGGAGTTTTTCCCGGGCCGCGCAGCCCGGGTCGAGCTGAAGCTGGAGAGCGGACGCACCCATCAGATCCGGGTGCATATGAGCTCGATCGGCTGCCCGCTGATCGGCGACGGCATGTACCGCCACCAGCTGTACGGCCGGGGGCCGGTTGAGGCGGAGCTGGAGGCAGAACTGTTGCCTCCAGCAGAGGACGGGCTGACGCCGGAGGAAGCGGCGCAGCTTGCCCGGATCGCTGAGCTGGATGCGGCAATCCCGCGCCAGGCGCTGCACGCGGTGCGGCTCTCGTTCAAGCACCCGGTAGGGCTTGCCGAGCTGGTCTTCGAAGCGCCGCTGCCGCCTGATATGGCGCTGCTGCAGCAGAAGCTGCGGCAGGAAGCAGGGGCGGAAGCGGAGTGAGCCTCAGGGGTAACGGTAGGCCGACTCGGAATCCATCAAGCAGGGTTGACTAAGTGGAATTTCTGCCACTAATCAGAGTCTATTAAGCGTCTGGAGAGCATTAGGCGGAAAAAGGCCATCTATTTTTAACTATCTGCCTGATACAGAGGGAATTCACCTGAATTAGTTGGAGGATTTCCCGCTAGATCTCCCTATGGAGCGAATCTAAGCGAATTTGGTGGACAATTTCCACCTAGTTACCAAATCTATCGCGGCGCGAATCTTACTTGGAGCCAAAGGCCATTCAACCGGGTTAGTTTCAGTCTTAACTTAATACCGAAGGAGTCAGTTATGAGTCACTTAAAAGTCTATCAATACCCGAAATGCAGCACATGCCGGAGTGCAGTGAAATGGCTGAAGGATCAGGGCCATGAGCTGGAACTGCAGCATATTGCCGAGCAGCCGCCTACAGTAGAGGAGCTGCGTGTGCTGGTGGCGAACAGCGGACTTCCGCTGAAGAAGTTTTTTAATACAAGCGGGGAAGTTTATAAGGAACTTGGGCTGAAGGACAAGCTGGCGGGTCTCAGTGAAGATGAACAGCTTGAGTTGCTGTCCAGCCACGGAATGCTGATCAAACGTCCGGTAGTGACAGACGGCAAGAAAGTCACCGTCGGCTTTAAAGAAGAACAATACGGCGAAGCCTGGAGCAACGCCTAATCTGATTGAATATAAGGAGAGGTTACACATGAGTTCAGCAACAACGGGCCGGGTAATGATCGTCGATGGAATGGCTCTGCTGTTCCGGGCCTTTTATGCAACCTCGTATGGAGGATATATCCGCAAGACAAAGGCCGGTCTGCCGACCAATGCGGTGTACGGGTTTTTGCAGTATTTTTTCGACGCGGTGAGCACGTTCGAGCCTTCCCATGTTGTCTGCTGCTGGGATATGGGCAAAGGCACCTTCCGCACCGAGAAGTATGACGGTTATAAGTCGTCTCTACCTATAACTGAAGTAATGAAGTGAAAACAAGTCGTAAGGTTGGATTGAAGAGTGATAGAGAGAGCTTCTGAAGCTGTTTTTATAATAAATTACTTTATATTTATAAAGAGAGGAATTTGACAGAGAGCGAAAAAAGAATTAAAATCCTTAATTAGGCGGAAGTTATATATCATAATTAATGAACTACTGCTTGTAATAGAATTGAGGAATAGATCTTTCTATTAGTATATTGTTCCCGTCATGCGATAGGAACTCTGTTGACGCAGGTTTAACCAGTGCGCTGGTTAAACTTGCCCCAATAGGGTTCCTTTTTATTTTGCATAAAAGGTGGTGTGGGATTAAATGAGAAGTGTTATAGAGATGAGAGTTAGTCCTGAAATAGAGTTTGGCTATGAGTGCCAATTCATAAAAGAAGAAAAAAAGATTTATGGATTAATAGTGCTTCGGTCCAAGTTGAATAAGAAAGAGTATGTGGTGAGTAGTGTTACACAATTCTTAGCTGAAGAATATATCTGTGTTCATACAGATACCGAAAGAAAGAGGGCCTATCAGCTGATACGGTTTCTAAATTTTTTATTACAAGAAAAGGAGATAAGGTCATTTGCAGAATTAGAAAAATATCATGGAACGGAGTTCTTAAATAGTTTAGGAAGGGATCCAAATAAAATTGGGAAAACCGCAATAGAATCCTACGAGTTTGTTTTATTCAGATTCTATATGTTTCTGATTAACAAAGGGGTATTAAGGGAAGAAATGACTAGAATATTTCTAAAGGATTCAATAACCGGTACAAGAAAAATAAATCCCTTTGGAGTTAGTTATCCCGAAGAGAGGAGGCGAGCGTTACTTCATGATATTCCTGAAGTGTATCTGCCATTATTCCTTAAAATTGCAGAGAAGATAGCAAAGCCAATAGCATTGGGGGTTTACTTGCAAATATATGGTGGAATACGAGTCTCCGAGACGGTTTCCTTGTGTTTAGAGGATACCCGTCTAATGGGCATAGGTGGTGAATATGGTTTTCAAATAGATATTAAAAACGGCTCTATCGAACGCACTGATATAAAAAACCATGCGATTAGTACTGTGAAAAAGGTGCGTACACAACATGTAGACCCTATTGATCCATTTTCGAACCACAACACAGGTCTACGATTATATTATGAGCATATCGAGCTTTATTACTGTAAAGATGCTTTGTTTGTTAATCCCTCTAATTCAAAATATGTAGGAAAAGCAATGACTAGGAAAAATTATGCACGTTATTTTAATAAAGTGAGGGATGAGTTTTGTAAGCAGTTAATGAACTCCAACAGTGCGAGAGAGAGAGAATATGGGGCATATTTGTCAAGGATGAATTGGTCAACACATATTTGTCGTGGAATATTTACTAATATGAAAGCACGAACACTAAAGAATGCTTTTCAAGTTCAATATGCTAGAGGAGATGGGACCCTTGAAGCTGCGATATCATATTATGAGAAAGCTCAATTGATAAAACATCAACGTGAGGCTAGCTTCAATCAGACTGAATTCGTTAGAGATCTAGCTGAACGAAGCAGGTTTAACAAGGAGGAATTAAAGTATGCAATTTCTGAAGCGAAGCAAGTTGTTTTGATGGAGAGTGGCCATGAAGACTTTGGGGATGATAATGCAGGAGAGATGATTTATGAAGACTCCGTTTATGATGAAATATTTTAAATGATTGAGGTGTTAGTGTGAACGAGCATAACAAAAAATATTATACTCCTTATTTAGCGGCAAAACGTATTGGAATACCAGAGAAAGCATTGATGCAATGGATATGGTTGGGGAAAATACCGGAAAGTTATTATTATCAGAGTAAAAATGGATCCGTTTTTTTAAAAAAGTCATATATTGATCAATTGGACGCCTCTATATTTTCATATGATATAAGGATATGCGAAAAAATCAACGATAAGTTTTATTTAACAAGAAAAGAAGTATATGAATTCTATCAATTAAGTCAAAATGAACTTAAAACATTGAGAGATAAAAATATTTTTAAGTCGGATGAGTGCATCCTTTATTGTAGTAACTATTACTATTTTAGAGGTGCAATTGAAAGGATAATAAATAAAGATGCTGAAGTTACAGCAGATTATTACACAACAAAGGAAGTATCGAGTATTTTAAGAATCCCTGAACCAACATTATTTAACTGGAGGAAAATTGGTAAGATTCCGGAAGAGGATTGTTTTATCCATCGGAATCGTTGCTATTATAAAAAAGAAACTGTCCATAGGATGAAAAAAGAAAGAGATATGTTACATGAGGGAACTGAAAACTTCATATTTGCGCAAGATGTATGTGAGGTGTTTAATATTGCACCAACGACACTTATTTATTGGCGTGAAGTTGGTAGATTGTCTTCTAATGACTATGAAATTAGAAATGGTAAGTATTTTTACAAGGCGAGTAAAATAAAAGAGATAGCTGGAGAATTGGAGAGAATAAATTGTAATTATTATAAGGCTACAGAAGCATCAGAAATCTTGCAATTAAATATCAAGACTTTACGAAACTGGTGTAATCGCAGTGGTATTTTTACTAGTTCTGACTATATCGTTTTTTTTGGTGATTACTATTATAAAAAAGATACAATCAACAAATTCTATGAGAAACAAGCAAATGAGTTAGTAGATTATTTCACTGCAAGGGAATTATCGGAACTTTATGGATTTGATGAAAATGCACTTTTCCATTGGATTAATAAGGGATTAATAACAGAGCATGATTGGAAAATTACAACACTTAATTCAACTAAAAAATATTTCTATCGCCCTAAAATTCATAAGATTTTCTGTAGTCAATATAAAGTGAAAAAGTGTACATTTGATATTCGCTCAAAAACAGATTTACCGACCGAATTTAGGTTTTTATTATGCAAAAGTGAGATGTTGGAAATACTGCCCTTCAATATGAATGATTTTCTGAATATCTATGCTAAGGCTGGGTTAATCCAATTATATGAAGTTCGCATCGAGGAAGATGATGAGTATCTTGTAGATTTAATTTATTCATATTCAAATCTGCAACAAATTATTGAATTCATTGATAAAGGTATTTCTCACTTTGAAGCATCGGATGTAATGCGACTAACTCACTCAGCAACGCGACATATATTTGCAAAATCTAATAAATTTGAATCAGCAATGTTTACACATAAAGGTTGGGTCGTAGATAGAAAAAAATTTGAATCTTTCTTGAGTGAATATAAATGGGAGAATGTTGAAAATTTTGTCGATAACTTTTCTAAACTTACATTTGATGAGCAACTACGTTTAAGAATTTCAATGGTACCCTACGATAATCAAAATGAGCAAACTGTTTATTGGTTCACCCAATTTTCATTAATAAAATTAGGAAATGTAAAAGGTGCAACTAGACAAAAACATAGTTTTTGTCTTCAAAGTACTTTGATATTAAGAAAGATACTTAGGTATCTTTCAAAAAAAGAGATTATGGATCTAACTGATGAAGAACTTAGAGAAATCGCATCAAAAGAGGAGATAACTGATCGAGAATATGCTAGCATTCGCTTATTTTGCGAATGGCTTCGTGAAGAAACCTTATGTAGATATCAAAATCCCCTTCCAAAGCTAAAAATCCAAAAAAATAAATCAGAGATTAAAGAATTATATGACCCTAATGAGTACTTGGTTTATTTTGAGTTCATGATGGATGTTGAAAGACATCTATTATATGCCTTAAACTCAAGGGATTATACTTCAGTTTGGGTATTTGTAGGAATGCACATGAATTCTGAATTTAGAGGCGGTGATATTGTCCGTCTACCAAAGGTGCCCCTTGAAACAATTGAAGTTTACTCGTTAGACTTTTTTCTCGACAACCGTTTATCTGCTGTACAAGCGTCAAGCATAATTAAGCAAATGTCTGATTTTCTTAATGACATGGATTTTAATTCAAACAAAACAAACAGTCCCTATATATTTCATGTTCACCCTGAGCATGTATATTGTATGGCCACAGCCTTTGTTATTGCAGAACTACATAGACGACAAACAATTGATAAAGATGACCTTCTAATAAGGACTGGTAATAATAAAAGATTTAGAGAAATTTTAGCATTTGAAGTCAATAAAGAATTATTGAAATCATACAGAAAACAAATCAAGAACGATCCGGATACTTTACCAAGTTTTGAATCTGTGAAGATGAATAGAAGTTTTATTACGTACATGTATCATGGAAATACCTTGAAAAATGTTCATCCGGAACTAGCTACAATGTTCGTAAAAAGAATGAGGGGCCATAAAAAATCAAACACTACTGTCAACTATGTTTTGATGAATCATAAGGACGGTACACTTGACCAAGCTATTATGACCTTATTCAGGCGTGATGGTTTTGGTTGGATTTTCGATACCTTATGTCAGTTGTTAACCAATGATGAATTGCAAACCCCAGCATTACGCACAGCAGAGATTTCACAATTACAAAATAATCTAAGTCTATTTGACCTTGAGACAACAGCTGGTCTCCTTCTTTTGCAGCAAAAGAACGAAGTGATTATAAATTTATTAACAAAAAACAAAGTGCAGATACGTGAATTTGCTTTGAAACTGTTTATGGGCCAACTACCTTCTAGAAAACCTGATTGCTATTGCTACAATGGGAAAGATGTTTGTTCTACACCAACTAAGGATTGTTACACATGCAAGTGGATAATCCCAAAGAAAAATGTTCTTACTACTTTAAGCTTGGAAATTAATCTATCTATCAGTCGAATATTAAACGAGAGTTTAGAACTGATAATAATAAAAGAAGTGAATAAAATTATTAAACTATTAATTCTTATCTCCGAAGCAATTCAATCCTTGGGGAAAGAAGTAGTGAACATCTATCTAGACTTGAATGAATTACGCGCAAAACTTGACTCTATAGATTTTTCTAAGTGGGAGAAGCGAGTTAATTCTATAACCAATGAACACCTTAAGATAATGAATTCAAATAAAAATCTATACCTAGGTGGAGAATTGTAATGAGTATTAATATGGTCAAACAACTGGAGAATGGTAGAGAAGTCGTCTACCCCGTTCAATCTCATGATTTAGACGAGATTGAATACTTACAGATCTTTAATGAATTTGTAGAACAAAATATTATTTTAAGTAGATATGAAGAACAGGTATGGGAAATTAGAACATATATATATTCAAAAAACGTGATTTTCATCAACTTTAAACTCTCTTTACAATGTCGAAGATGGGAGCATCACATCAAGTACTTGGTTCTATTGTATTTACGTCAGAAGTTGAATCCAAGAAGTTTTAAGTTAGGCATAGATATTCTAGTTAAAGTTATCAATACAACGTGGGGACTAGAAGATCCTGAAGCTGCGCGTGGAATAATAGCAAGTGTACCCGAAAACTCCTTTTCATCCGTGCAAGCAAGATTACTTGATTTTCTTGATTTCGTGACAATTGAGGAATCCACAAAACGCATTATATTGCAAATTATTGATTCAAAAGGAAAAATTCTAATTAAACAAAGAGTCTTACCCTTTCTTAATGATATAGTTCAATTTAATCACTGTATTGAACAATTTATTGATGAATGGGATGATGCTGAAAGGATGAAATTTTATCCAGTAGTGCTTTGGTGGAAACTATCAATTATTTTACCAATGAGAGTGACTGAGTTTTGTATAATACCTCTAGATTGCATAAGAAGAAAAGATAGTGAAGCGCTTTTTCTGAAGCCCCAAATTAAAATAAAGTACGCACATATGCAGGGTGTGAAAATTCGTGAAGTTCCTTTTAATAGTGATGAACTATTGAGCTTAGTAGAAGATTATCAGTTATTAACTCAATCGAATTCAGATAGAGAATTTTTGCTTTGCTATAACACCTATGTTGCTTTTAAAGGGGAAAGAAAAAGTGGGGCAAATTCAAAAAATAATGTGATAACTTCTCATATCTTTCGATGTTTGTTAGATGATTTCTATAATGAGATTTATTATAAAAAATATCGATATTCAAATGTACCACTAGATAGAGGTGACCCACAAAGGATGCGACCAGGTGATACTCGTCATTTAGCAATATGCAACATGATGTTTATGGGATTCTCACCAATTTCGATTCGAAACATTGCTGGCCATGAAAGCATCGATGCACAGAATCCTTATGCTGCCCGGATGGATTTGTATGCTCAATCTCGAGTTGTTCAATTAACCGAAGTATATCGCAAGTCAGTGAGACAACTGTGGAGTGGAAATACCCAGAATTTGAACCTGGTGCCTGAGGAATTAAGAGATAGAAGAATATTCAGTAAAGAATTTTTTAAATACTTGTGGGAAAACAAGCATGGAAGCTACTGTTTCTATACTCCTATGGACTGTCCAACCGATGATTGTCGTTACTGCAAATATTTATATATTCCGAAGGAAAGTTGGAAAGAAGCACTACCATGGTTGGCGGAAGAGTCAGATCAGTTAGAAAAAAGCATCCTTTCCATTGTTGAAGCAATGAAGCCTTTAAGAAAATTAATTTCTCAAGAGGATGAGCTTAAGAATAGGGCGGGCGAACTGGATGCACTTGTAAATAAAAAAGCCCAAGTAGATGCTTACCAGTTGGAAATTGAACGTAATATCTGGGAACGTGAATATAGGAACCGTATTGACGAACTAGTGTTTGAAGATGAGGAGGCCTAGGGATGGGAGTGAAGCCAAAATACCCAAAGGAACAATTAAAGTTGTTACTTTATCGGACTAAAAGAGAACACCCTGGAAGGGAATTGAACCCGTATAATCTAGCTAAATTGACAAACGTACCACTCAGTATTTGGCGTGATCGTATGAAACCGGAGATTGAGCTTATAAACGATGCTCAATATATTGATGATTTCGGAATGCTTAAGCCTCCAGAAGAGTTACCGTTTCCAATAGTTAATTATTTTGCAGAATTCTCCTTCCTTCTTAAGAAAGGGGACAATGAAGGGGCTTTAACTCTCGCAAGAGAATTAAGTATTCTGCATTTAAAGATGCTAAATGAAATATACGATTTAAACCAACGAAATAAGACGAATTTAGAATTGGATATTCAAAAAGAAAAGTTAGAGCTACTGACAAAGCAGTTTAAAGCTTCAACAGAATCCTATCAGAAGAATTTGGAATCCCTAAATAAGAAATCGTTGGAGTGGGAGCAGAAATATAAAGATTTGGCTGTGAGGGCTACCCGAAATATTCGAAAGTCTAAAAATGATAATGTGATAGAACTAGCACCATTTACGAAAGATCCTTTAACTGCGGCAAAAATCAAATCTACCATTCTTGATGGGACAATAACTTGAAAGAGAATATAGAGATTCAAATAAACGGTGATATTTCTTAAAAAATTGGAATTGCAACATAATTAAATTCATTGAAATTATAGAATTTATTAGATATGAACATTAATATATATTTGAAATGAATGAGATATAAACATACCATACTGATATCATAGAGCTTAGAATAAGAGGGATACCTTATCTGCATCAAAGACTAATTAAGTAAATTTAAATGGGGCGGTGATAATCTTATGGTAAATTCGAAAGTCAGTCACATGTTGAATAAGCCCTATATTAGAGAGGTTATCAGTGAACTTAGACTAAGAGGGCATGATGATGATCATGCTAAAGAAATTTTAATTAAATACTATAGACCTTTAAAGAGAAGATTTGGTTTTGAACCGAATGCTTATGATTTTGCAAAAGAAATAGATTATCTTCATAAAACTGTAAATCGCCCTTACGCCCCGTTGGATTCTAATCAGATATTTATAGGACATTTAAAAAGCAGATTAAATCTAAGAATTGATAAATAAAAATTTGCTCAGGGGTAAGTAAGTAGTAATGAGATATTAGATTTACGAAATAAATCGGCACTTAGAGTCGGTTCCTCAATCCGTTCTCTTCAAGAGCTGATCATATAAAAAGAAAATGGGATACTCTCGAAAAGTATCTTGGATATCCTTATCCAGCTTTTGAAAGGCAAAAACCGCCTCCTGCTTGCTGCCTAACAACACATTTATGCTGAAATGAAGGCTAGTATATTCGTTGAATGAATACAAATATTTAAAGTTGATTAGACATTCTATATCGGAATCATCGATATATTCGTTTTTTCTTTTGATAATTTGAATTTCATTAACTTTTACAATAGCTGCTTCGAAAGAATTGGGATCGCATGCCGGGCTAATATAATATTTACCTATAATATATTCTGCTAAGTCTAAAAAAGAATCATTAATTGTAATATCATAAGCCCTTATACAATTTAAATAAAACTGATTTGAAAAAGCTCGTGTGGCCTCACTTATAAAAGGATCACAATTATCGAAGGAGTCCTTAATCATTTGAAAGTTAAGATTAATTGAATAGGCAAGTGAATCTAAGCCTAATAATATATATAGGCTATTTGGATAAGATTTATTTGCTGATTCATCTTTAATAAATATTAATCCTTTTCCATTGAACGCTTCATCTGAGAAGACGTTAACAATTTTCTTCTCATTTCCTGGATTATAAAACAAAACAACCAATTTGTTACCTAATCTATAGTTAAAAACAGTGATAGGCTTTTTGTTAGGTATGTTTAATCTTTCAAGATTGTTATATAAATAAAATTCCACTAAATAAGCCAACTGCATGAATATATCTTTTTTCGGATCGATTTGCTTTATATAAGCATCTGCTGAGATATTTAGTTCCGTAAAGACTTTTTGTAGGTCAAGGATCAAATGTTCTCTAGCCTTAATATTATTCATGAACCGTGTTTTTTTAGGTGCATCTTCAAATTCTAGAGTCTCTTCATTCCAGGGCACAATAAGATTTGTAAGGACAGATTTCATGAAGTCTATTATTTTCAACTGTGAATTAAGTGTTCTGAAATTTGATAAGTTGAAACTCATTTTGTTCGTTCCGCGTCGATGTGTAATTTTTAATACGTCTTCAAAATCACGATAAACAAATTTACTGTCTTCCGTAGTCTTTATCTTAAAGGAATATGACTTGTTACCTATTATCATAATTTCTTGTTTTTCCTCTGCCAATTCTGTAAAACGTCCTACCTGTAAAGGAACCAAAATATCATATGTCTCATCTTTCCCATATACAAAAAAATCATGTTCAAACATATTATTTGTTGCCGTATTAATTGGATCATAAGTTAAACTACTCAGAATGTATTGGGAATATATAGATCCAGTATTTCTATTACTTTCTATAAGTGCAAGTGGTTGTTGTTTTTGTTCATAGAGGAACTTTGCACAAACAGTTTTCAGATCACTCTCCTCTAAAGAACGTAACAGTATGGATTTTGATTTTTTATTTTTAGGATCGTTCTTAATAAGAGTAAACAATTCTTGAGGAAGCAATTGTTTATAATAAATTTTAGAAGTGCATTTACCATTCAAATCCGTTATTAATTCAACTACAAAAAGAAGAACGCCACTTTGTTTGTAAAAATTTTTGTAATGCTTGAGTGGCAAAGAGAATGTGCGAGTATTACCGGAAAAATTCGATACTTCTTTTCCTTTCACTTGAACAGGGACCTTACCTGAAAATGCTTCTACACGTTCAGTGTGGTCTAAGAACACAGTTATTTCTCCATCAAAAGAAACTCCTTTGTCCCCTTCTTTAAGATCTGGAACTAGTCCTGAAAAAGGAAGATTAGCTTCGTCATTAACCGCTTTAATTGCAAATCTTTCAATTTGATTTGAATTTAATTTTCTCATACTGATCTCCCAGAAAAAGTATAATAGATTACCTAACGGATAAAAGTCGAGACGTGAAATCCATAGGTAGTACCGCTGGTAAATGAAGGGTTGGATACTATAACGTTATCATGATAATATAAATAAGAAATAATAAATATTAAGATGATTTGGAATTGGAGAGATTATTTTGACAGATATAAATAAAAGAGTGATGCTTGTTGATGGAATGGCTCTGCTTTTTAGAGCGTTTTATGCAACTGCATCTTCAGGATATATAAGAAAAACTAAGGCAGGATTGCCTACAAATGCGGTGTATGGATTTCTGCAATATTTTTTCGATGCAGTTAATACTTTTAATCCTACGCATGTTATTTGTTGCTGGGATATGGGCAGCAGCACTTTTCGAACTGAAAACTATAGCCAGTACAAACAAAATCGTTCGGAAGCTCCGCTTGAATTAAGACCACAATTCGATATAGTTAAAGAAGTGGTCAAAGAAATGGGAGTTCCTAATATTGGTCTAGTTGGGTATGAAGCTGATGATTGCATAGGGACACTATCTAATATACTTCAGAACGATTCGGAAGTGTATATATTGACTGGTGACCACGACATGCTTCAGCTGATTACTGAACAAGTTAAAGTTGTAATTATGAATAAAGGAAGATCCAATTACACGTTATATGATTTAGATACCCTGTTTGCAACTAAGCAATTGACTCCGTTACAAATTATTGATTTGAAAGCATTTATGGGGGACACCTCGGATAATTATCCTGGAGTTAAGGGTATTGGTGAAAAAACGGCACTTAAATTAATTGGTGAGTTCAAAACCATTGAGGGATGTCTCGAATGTCTTGAAATGCTGCCTAAAAGTATTAAAAAGAAAATTGAAGATAATTTAGATATGTTACACCTCTCAAGAGACTTAGCGCGAATTCGTTTGGATGTACCTATAGAGTGTAGGTTAGAAGAGTGCCTATGGGATTTACGCCATGAGGCAGCTACAAGGAAATTCGAAGAGCTGGAATTTGGCGGTCTTGTTAAATTACTAGGTGAAGCAGAAATTAAAAATGCTTTAAAAGCATAAAGAGTAGACAGTGATTTTAAAGTAGAGGATAGAGACACCGTCAGTGTATCTCTATCCTCTCTTTTTATTTTTAGCTGATTCTGAATCTCAGTTGTTTCTGCTCTGATACTCAACAGCTTTAATCCGCTGAATTAATCGTTGTTCTAAGTCATCTGCATTACTCCAAACGATTGTATTGATTTGAGCTACATCAAAATGTTTATTTCCAAAATCCTCCTCATTACAAGATAATATAACAGGTTTTTTTAGTCCCATTGCATATCCTGCTTCAAGATAAACCCCTGTTTTTTGTTGAGTAATGTCTGCTATAACCATAGTACTCTTCTGTAATTCAATAAATATTTCAGGAACAATAAAGTTGTTATGTTCTTTTATATCGATAAGTACAGGAATGTATTTACATTTATTTATTGCTCTAATAATAGCTTCTCTTGCACTTCTCATATCTTTATTAAATGACATAGCAATGAAGATGCTCTTTTGAATCTTGTTTTCAAGAATAATTTCATGGATATCTAACTGATCAGTAATAATTTCATTTAGTATATTCATATTCTTTTGTGAGTAATAATTAGGATTACCTTTTTGACTAACAGTAGCCATTGCAACTAGAAATTCAAAAGGAGATTGTTGTTTGAGAAAATCCCATATCTCGATGAATCTGTATGCATAATATGGCTCCTGAGCTTCATAACTGAACTGTTCAATTCTATCAAACTTGCTTATTTCAAGCCCAAGAGCATTCATAATTAAAACCATACTATGAACAGAAAACTCAAGAAAATCCCACCTGAAATCTTCTTGAGACTCGTCATCCAAATAATGATTTGCGAATTGTTTGTCTGTATCATATTTTGTATCAAAAGCATTAATAGTACAGATTTTAAAACTGTGTAACAATTCATCTTTGTCTCTATATGATTCTAACTGGTGCCTTAAATTCATTTACTAGTTCCCCCTTTTGTTCTTCTACTCTTGCTCTTTTATTATATTATATAGATAGTTAATAACCCAGGGAGATAATATGAGTAGTTGGCAAGAAATGAAGTGCAAAACTTATCTACGTATAAAGCCGTGCCAGTTATGGGCGGCCTGGAAACCATGCAGGAATTAAAGAAGCAAGGCTCTACAATACCGGTAATTATCCTCACGACTTACAACGAAGATGATCTAATGATAAGTGGACTGGCTATAGGAGCGAAAGGTTAATTATTAAAAGATACCAGCCGGGAGAATCTGGTTCGGAAATATTGAATCGGCAGTCCGAGGGGAAACCCTGCTTTCGGCAGATCTTATGAAACGCGTAATTGCAGCCAGAGTTCAGGAGAAAAGGGGAGCCCTTGCTCCTAATGAAGCTTCTTCCTTAACCGAAAAAGAGACACTTATTCTGCAGGCTGTTGCCCAGGGTTACAAAAGTAAAGCGATTGCTTCCGATATGAGCATCTCCGAGCGCACGGTAAAGGCCCATTTAACGACCATCTTAAAAAACTTGGAGTGGAATCACGGTCTCAGGCGGTGCTGTTGCATTGGAGAGAGGCATTCTTGAGATTTAATGAAGAAATATAACATTCTATTATGTTTACATAGACCAGTCACTTGTCAATTGATTAAAACCAGATGACTTATATAATACTGATAAGATGTCTTATTGAAGTTTAGTAAATGTTCCTAGCAGCATTAGCTATGCCGACAATTTCAAACTAAACCTCGGTTGCTCAAGGCTTGATACGTATTCGACCTTTACAAGTCACTATGGTCTATAGTTCGAATACGGTATTGAGCATCTGATGATTTTTAAATGTTAGAACATGGGGATCTGGCGGCCACCGTGAATTTACTCTTACAACTGGTAAATAATATATGGTAATATAATGTAATGAATACTAATTATTAATATTGATTTAAGGAGATTAGATGGTGAAACAATTTTCAGCTAAACAACATGTTATTCCTGCAAGTTACATTGGGAATTTTTCTGAAAATATTTATACTCCAACCCGGAAGAGTGTTGTACTAGTAAAAAGAGATGAAAAAGAATTATATAGTACTCAGGCAGAAAACATAGGAATGAAGAAAAATATATATACAATTAATTCTGAAGGACTTGGTCCAAAAGATTATATAGATAAAACATGGGAATATGTTGAGACAAATCTTCCTAAGGCAATTAGTCTTCTCGCTAAGCACACAGACTCTTACTATTTTGATGCAATAATTTGGAGTACAGTTATAGTACCATTTATCTCACAATTATTTATTAGAGAAATGGAGTACTCTGTTTATCTGGAAGAAAGAGCTCCTTGGTTAAAGGATATTCTAGAATTTGATAAATCCAAATTAAAAGACAATTCCAATATTAATAGGCTAATTGATTATCAAATTAATTGTGGCTTGTTGGTGGATGCAGAATGGAAACTGATTCATAATAGTACTAATATTCCTTTAATTACAAATGACCGGGGATATGGTGTATTTGATGCAAGACATAGTGGTGGACCCATGGGATATATTATTCCAATTAATAAAAAAATGTTGATAATGATTGCTAAAAAACGATTGGAAATCGAAACAACGAGTGTTTATGGAACGAAAGATACTCCGGAGGTAGTTTTCCCACAGGGAAAAATATTCGACGAGAGAATTGTTAGAGGCTTTAATGGCAGCATGGCAAGCTGTGCGAGAAGTGAGATCTATGGCGCAGAGGAACAAGTTATAATGGATGCTTGGAGCTCTAGAGAATTGAAATTCAAAATTAATATAGGGGGACCCACTCTTATACAACAAAAGCATTTGAGTGATATGGATATGATTACTTATTTTGGTGAATTCCTTGATTTGCTTCCGTTATCAGCTGAAATGAGAAAAGGGGCTTTTGGAGGAAAAGAAGTATATATCTTAGAAGGAAAAGACGGAAAAAAGATAAAAGCATTAGGTTTTAAAGATTTATAAAATCCATCTTTCTGTGTACTATGTTTTTGAACTCTGCTCTCCAACTGTAAATGGACAAGAACATAGTCCGTAAGAGTCCGCGCCAAGCGCGGATTTTCTGTACTATGGGGTTAAATGATTAATAAAAAAGGTTTCGTCGATCCTCAGACGAAACCTTTCTTATTACATGATTTTGATTTTAAAGTAACTTACTCATTGTGGAAAGAGCATATTCATTACCCGTTGTTTACGGACCTAAACAGCTGTCTGCAGCAGGGCCCGTAACCGGTTGCTCCAATGAAGGAAAGCAATGAGGCTTGGTTTCAGTGCAGATGACAAATGATGCATAGTTACGCACTTAACTGATTCCGTTTCTGAAGTTGAAAAAGTTTAATAAGAAGATTATATTGGTATTTACTCATTTACTTAACGGTAATTTGCAAATAAAAAATAATGGCTAAAGCTTGTGTCTATGCAGTTTTGGGAGTCCATTTATACGCTTAGTCTTGAATTAGAGCTAACAATGACATATAATTGGTTCTTTTTTAATTGGCTTAATTAGACTTAATTTATCCATTCCAATGGTATTAATTTTTCATTCTCTCCACGCCATTCACAGACTTCATGAACTCCCTCTATGCCTCCATAGATACTCTTATCTGCATGCTCTAATACAATTACCTGAAAAGCATTCTTTGAGTCTGAGAGAGCCTGTGACAAGGTCTTGAAGATTTTTTTAACCGCTATTTGGTCCTCATCATTATTAAGTTTAGGATCTAAATCCTTTTCATTTTCTTTGGCAGCCAATTTTTGAGGGAAATATACTTGACTGGGTTGGTCATACACGATGAAATTTGGAACAGGTGAATGGTTTTGTTTATTAAAGAAAAGTTGAAACGCGAGAGTAACTGATATATGGTATGCTAGCCAGTTAGAGCCGCTACCAATTTCCCATAAGTAATCATCACGTCCATCTGTACCGGTTACAATCACAGTTAAGTTTTCGTAATCGATTTTTACGGGATCATTTGGTCTTTCTGAGTCTAGGAGAGGGAGTAATTTAATTGTATATCCCTCTATTGTTCTTAATGCAGCTTTCACTCTCTGAATTATTGCATTTTCATTTACTTGAGCTCTCAGAACCCCAAGACGTTCGTTCAAATTAGCAATCGCTAACGAAAGCTGGCTGTCAGAACCGAGTGTTTCAAATGTTTCACTAGCGTATTGAACTTGGCCGAGAAATCTCGATATGTTTTCCATGGTATATTTTTCATCGGCTGAAGAATTTCTTATGCTACTTTGTATTCTTATTCGCTTTTGAACTGCTGTAAGTTGTTCTGAAAGTTTATCTATTTCTGTTTTTACACTTTCATATTCACGTTCAAAAGCAGCAGGGATTTTATTCGTATAGCCAGATTCTTCTTCAAGTTGAGTTAGACTATTATAAAACTTGCTGATTTGATCCTTAGGATGATTTTCTGAAAATCCAAAAATAGGACAACTATCTTCATCTTCAGTCAAGCTTCTAAGCCATTTTGAAATATTAAGCCGTTCAATTTGTATTGTTAAGGATTCTCTGTAATCTTCTATACTATCCATTAATTGACTCATTTCAGTATACCTATTTTTGAAGGAAGACAGTTTGAGGGAAATCTCACTTTCTTCTCTTCGTAATGCAACAATTTCTCGTGAAGAAGCTTGTATATTTCTATTCAATATTGAAGAGTCTGAAGCTTTCTTTTCTGAAATTGAAGAAAGGATCTCAAGTTGTTCATCGAAGCTTAACACTCCCAAATTATTTCTAACTTCTACAAGTCCAAGTTCCTCTGCTGCCGATAGCCAACCGCTGATTTCAATTTTCCATTTTTCTGCAACATCCTTTAACTTACTGAGATCTTTTTCTTTACGTCGTAGCTCTCTTAAGAGAACATTGATTTCTTGACGTTTTGCTAAAAGATCTGGAGTTACAGCTCCTAATATGTATGGGAAGATATTAATTAGTTTTGTTCTGTGATCTGTAGTGTCTGCCTTATAAAATAAGGTATCAGCATTTGCAACAATATTTTGCGGCTGAAAACAGAAGGCCATTAAATCTCTAAAGGATGGGCGTCCAAAATAATTGTTAGTTGTATCTGACTCAATTTCAAGAAATGAAAGTGATGCTTGCTCATCCAGATATTTTTTCACAGAATCTCTTGTAGTATTTTTATGTGGGGTAGGCGGAACAGTAACTTGTTCACCTTCTAAAACAAACATTTCATCTGTTGATTTATTAAGACCTGGTTCGCGTCGGGCAAGTAGGATTTGTTTATCATTCGTTTGAATGATTATACCAAACCAACTGCAAGCATTTCTTATCGTTTTAACAGGAATATGACAAGAACCAGAGGCAAGACAATAATCGATGATTGGAACTATTGCAGATTTACCTGTACGAGAGGCGCCGGTAATAATATTGATTTTTCCTAATTCGAATTCAATTTCTTTTGGCTTGAGGTCACTTTTTTTAGGCCAAAGAATTAACTTTTTTATTTGGAAATTCATTTTTTAAAACCTCACTTTCATTATCTGAGAGACTTCATGTAAGGTTAGTTGAGAACACCAATAACCTAGTTTTTCAGAGGCTTTTCCTAGCTTGAGAATATTTTTAGGCTCGTTTTTGCGCTCGGTTGTTGAAATTGGAAAGACAAGAGCATTTTCGTAATCCAAGGATATTAAAGAGGCATAGATACTTACTCTAATAGAAGTCAAAGTGAGGTTTTTCATATTTGAACTACTAACATGCACCTGAGATATAACATCATTTTTTAGTATTTTTGTGGAAAGAAATTTATTGGAAAACTGTCTTAATCCAGATGCTTTTTGAGTTCCGTTAATTTGTTCAACCAAATCCTCCCGGAAAATTATTGGAAGCACAACGAATAATAAAGGAAAAGGCACAAATGAAGAATTATTACTATAATAACCTCGTACAAAATTCCAGATAATATAGGCTCCGAAAGCGGGATTTTGAACATATTGAATTTCTTTATTCAGCTGACTCATTATTTTCACTTCCAGTCTTGAGTAATTGATTGTAGGTGGGATGCCAACCAATCTTCAAAATATCAGAAAGTGAATGATAACATCCCGGTGTGAAAAAACTAGGTGCAGCAAGATTATCAATACTAATTGAATCATCTTTACACTGCAAATAAAGTAATTTACCTTGACCTTCAGCTGTGAGGTTAGTTGATGTTAAATTTATAATGTTTTTTTTAGTTTTCCATTTCTTTATTAAATCTTCTTGGAAATTCAAAATGCTAACTTCGCTAATGTCTCCTCGTTTAGCCCACAGTGTCCTATTTGTAGATGCTCTTAAATAATCACTAATTGCTTCTAATTTTTCATCATAATCGCATTCAACCAGATTAAGTTGATCAATATATCTTCGGAATGCATTATATTCATGTTGAATTTGTTGATCAGTAGGGCGAGGTGCTAGTTCTCTGAGACTCAAATTTTGATTGAAATGTCTTGTGATGGCTACAAGTTGCGCCTTATATTCTTTGTATGTAATTGCCATTGCTTTGCCTGCTTCTATTTGCTCTGCAGTTTTTCTATCTATCCAACCGAGCATAGAATCGAATACATTCTCCATAATGTCATCATGAATGGTGGCCTTTTGACAAAAAGAGTTGAAAATAAAGGCTGTATGGGTGGTTTCAATTGTCTGTACTTTGAATTTCTCGATAATTTTTGTGGCAAATGATTTATTTTCAGCACTAAAAAAATGTCGAACATATAGTGAGTATTTGCTTCCAAGTTCTAATTCATTACCTTGAGCATCGTAGAACTCCCGTCTTGATGTTTCCCAAATATCCTCAGCGTCTTCTAAAGTATTAGCATCATGATACAAACTTGAGATATTTCCTTTTCTATTTGCAGCAACGAATAGTTTAAAGGTAGTATTCTCAGTTTGAAGCTCTTTATCTTTAACCGCAATTAGCCAATTAAAAAGCGTTTTCCAAAAGTCAGCAGAGCGATCTGTCAAAGGATTGTTTTTTGAGAGGACACTTTTTAATTGAATTGCATCGGTTGTACCATCCTCTCTTTCAATGGCTACGTCCTCCAATACCTCAATACTTACAACATCATTACCAGAACAACTTAATAACTCATAGAGCACATGTCTTACCTGAAGCGAATAAGCATATACTTTGTCTGGGACATGGGTATTTGATAGATTTATTTCTTTTTCTTCATTATTATTTTGACTGTTACTCACGGCCTTCCACTCCTTAAATAGGTAAATCGTAGTAAAGTAACTTACTAAGACATATTAGAAAATAATTCTTATGAACCTTGATTTTACCAATATGATTATATGGTATCATCTGGAATACAAAATCTCAATCTACATATGGTGAACAAAATAATTTAAAGATAGTGGAGGAGGTAAGAAGGGGATGAGGCGTATTTGATATTGGTTTCTTACTGTTGTAGAAAATAGGATGATGTCGAAAAAATTAATCAGGAGAATAATTGTAGAAATCTGTTTAAGTTATTTAAACGGGTTTTGTTAGTATGCCTAGAGTGGAAGTTATCCATTGTGATAGTGCTGAAAGAGGCTGGAGAGCGCCTACTATTAGCAAAGGCCGACAACGATAACCTGAGCAACTGCAGGATATGCTGAAGCTATAGAGATTCGTTGTATGTATAGTAAGAATATAGTTATAATCGTTTATTCTCACATCATAGAAGGCTCAAACCGTTTCTTTATATAGTATTTTCTATTAACCTGACATCATTGGTGTCACGTTCCTCTTACTAGTACATTAAATATAATCAGTCCATCTTTTAATGCTTAGTAAAACTACCAATAAAAAAGGAACTAATAGGAAATTGTCGAAATGAATACGTAGGCTTAGAATATGTATTCCAAAAGACACGGGGTTATTTGGTATTTAGAAAGCTATAATTTTGATTTTAAAAGGGAGAGAGTGCTATGCAGATTTCAATGCTACATTTAAAAAACTTTAGAAGTTTTGGAAATGACAGTAAACCTATACTTTTCAATAAGCTTTCGGGTTTTATTGGGGAAAACTCCGCAGGAAAAACTGCTTTAATTCATGGCCTGGTCAAACTATTTGGTGTAACTTCAAATGAGCGTAAATTAGAAAAGTCGGATTTCCATATCCCTAAACAAGTCAACCTTGAAAGCATAAAAGAACTTAGTTTAACAATTGAGGCCAAAATCGAATTCCCAGAACTGGCGGACAATAATAATGATCCATTGATTCGAGCTACAATTCCTCAATTTATTAATCAATTGGTTATTCGAAATATGGGGGATGCGCCCTATCTACGAGCTAGATTAGTGGGGAAGTGGATTGCTGATAATACACCTGAAGGAGAAATTGAACAAAAATTATACTTCATTACTGTAGCAGAGGGAATTGAAGAGACTGATGAAAATTTCGTGCCAGTCACACCACACCAACGCTCTACCATTCAAGTTATTTACGTTCCCGCTGTAAGAGAACCTTCTGCTCAACTACGAAATGCCTCGGGAACAATCTTATGGCGGATTTTAAATAACGTCTCATGGCCAGATAATATGAATGATTCAATTAAAACAAAAATGGAGCCTGTAAATAAATTATTTGATGATGTGGATGGCGTTGCGCAAATTAGAAGTGTAATCGGAGAGGAGTGGAAGAAATACCATAAAGATGCTAGGTACCAAGATGCAAAACTGCAATTTAGCAGCTCCACACTTGCTTCGATTCTCAAGAAGATTGAAGTATCATTTTCACCAACTCAAGATCAAGGTGAATATAGTGTTGAGAAACTTGGAGACGGTCTTAGATCTTTGTTTTATCTATCAATGGTATCCTCTTTACTTGAAGCAGAAATTAAGATTAATGGGAAATCCAGTGCATCTCTTACCCTTCTCGCAGTAGAAGAACCAGAGAATCATATTTCGCCGCACCTTTTAGGAAGAGTAATGGAAAATTTAAAAGATATTTCTTCTAAGCCTAATGCACAAGTTGTATTAACTTCGCATAGTGCTTCAATCGTTAAACGAGTCGATCCAGAGAACTTAGCACACCTGAGAATAGATCAGGCAAGTTTTACTACAGTAGTGAAAAGTGTGACTTTACCTAAAAAAACTTCGGAAGCCTTTACATACATAAAAGAAGCAGTCAGAGCCTATCCTGAAATTTATTTTTCTCGATTGGTAATTTTAGGCGAAGGAGATACTGAAGAGATTATAATTCCTAAGGTTCTTTCAGTTTATGGTATACATCCTGACGATTATGGAATCGCGATTGTTCCTCTTGGCGGAAGACATGTTAACCATATGTGGAAACTACTCAATGAATTAGATATTCCTCATGTTACTTTATTGGATTTGGATCGAGAACGGGGCGGTGGTGGTTGGAGTCGAATAAAATATGCCATTAAGCAATTACTACTAAATGGTCGAGATCGTAATGAATTGCTTAAAGTGACTACAGGAGTTCTAACGGATGATCAGCTTGAAGAAATGGATGAATACCTAATGACCCCGGATATGTTGAAAAATAGTATGGAGCCATGGCTAAACAGATTAATGGAAGATAAATATAATGTATTTTATTCAGCACCTCTGGACTTAGATTTTCTCATGCTTGAAACATTTCCTGAAGCTTATAAAAAAACGGTACCACGAGGACCGAATATTCCTGATCCTAAATCTCATCCTGAAAAGTATAGAGAGAAAATCAGTGAAGGTATTACTGCATCTTTAAAGAGCAAAGAAGCCATAGGGTTTACTTATACCCCGGAACAGCATGAGTTCATGGTATGGTATAATACCTTGTTTCTTGGACGAAGTAAGCCGAGTACACATATTGAAGCTTTATTAAATATTAATGACTCGGACCTAATGAGTTCTATGCCTAAAACGTTTGAATTGCTCGTTACAAGGATAAAAGATTTATTGCAAAGGAATGAATAAGCTATGGTTTATGTTAACCAAGATAACTGGACTACTTCTGCAGGCATTATTTTGGAACCCACTGCAGCCTTAGCAGTTAAATCTGAAAATAACTGTCTTATATTAGCCGGGCCAGGTGCGGGGAAAACAGAATTATTAGCTCAACGAGCCTGTTATTTACTACAAACAAATCTGTGCCCAGATCCACAAAAAATTTTGGCTATCAGTTTTAAAACGGACGCTGCTGAAAATTTGAAAAAAAGAGTCGAACTTCGTTGTGGTAAAGATCTTGCTTCGAGATTTGAATCTAGAACCTTTGATTCATTTGCTAAGCAAATATTAGATCGTTATAGACTGGGGCTGCCAGAAACTTATCAACCCCAAAAAAACTATAAAATTGTAACTTCTCAACGAGAAGTAAGGGAAATAGCCGTTGGCTATATAAATGAGCGTCATCCTAACCAGCCAAATTGGCAGCACGAAATCAATTTTAATGTCTTATTCAGACGGCTATCAGAAGAGGATATACCCATTTTAGATCTTGATCAAAATATATACACATGGATTTTAGCTAGATTGTGGGATGTAATGGTTCATGGGCGGGGTAGTCTCAATAGCACTTTAACTTTTCCCATGATTTCGAAGCTTGCTAACTATTTACTGAAACAAAATCCGCTGGTCAAAAAAGCATTTCAAATGACATATAGTCATGTTTTTTTGGATGAATTTCAGGATACAACCTATTTACAATATGAATTATTAAAAACTATTTTCTTAGATTCTTCAACAATCATAACAAGTGTGGGAGACGATAAGCAAAGAATTATGGGCTGGGCCGGTGCGCTTTCTAACTCATTTGAACAGTTCCAGTTTGATTTCAGGGCTGATGAGATTAAATTAACTCGTAACCACAGGTCTGCTCCTAAATTGGTAGAAATACAGAACGTTCTAGCTAAAATAATTAACGAAAATGCAACGAATGCTACCGTTTCAGATCAACATAGTGATTTAGAAGGAGTATGTGAAGTTTGGAGTTTTCAAACTCATCTGAATGAGGCATCTTTTGTAGCATCCAGTATTGCAAATAGAATTCAACAAGAGAAGGTGAATCCAAGAGATATTTGTATACTCGTGAAGCAACAAGAACATATATACGCTAAAGCTGTAATGGAGGAACTAGGACAACTAGGTATTCATGCAAGAATCGAAAAAGAATACCAGGAGTTGTTATCAGAAGAGTGCGTTCAGCTCGTTCTTGATTTTTTCAAACTAGCTATAGAAGAAAGAAATCATGGTTCGTGGGTAAAGCTTTCGGAACTGCTATGTTATATTCAAGGGTTAGATCAGGACTTGGATCAGACTAAGATATTAAGAATAGAGGTTGATCTCAGCGCACAAATTAGTCAAATGAAGATTCAAATTAATCAGATCGTAAACGAAGAAAATTCTTGTAAGCAATGCATATCAAATGTTGTTAAAGGTGTCTATTCCTTTATTGGGGAGGAATTGTTTTTCCGTCTTTATCCAAAGTATGCAAGAGGTGATTACTTTAATCGATTAATCGATAGTACTATTGAAAAGCTCTCTTCAGCATATATGAAACATTTAGACTGGAATAATGCCATCTCGGATTTTTTGGGATTACTTAGTGTACCTATAATGACAATTCATAAGAGCAAAGGGTTAGAATATGATACTGTCATATTTTTGGGATTAGAGGATGATGCATTTTGGAGTTTTCAAAGCCAGAGGGCTGCCGATATTTGTGCATTTTTTGTAGCCTTATCAAGAGCAAAAAAGCAATGTTTCTTTACATTTAGTGCTTCAAGAGAAATCTTACATTATGGAAGCATTCAAACAAAACCCCAATTTAGTGCGAATATTTCGACTCTTTATCAGATATTACTTAACGCGAATGTAGAAATAAGAAACATAACAGCTTAAATGTCATTCTCTTCAAAATAGCAAAAATAAGAGCTGCCGCAACTTTGGCAGCTCTTATTTTATAGTATGACACTTAGAAAGGCTTTTTGAAATTACAAACGTTAATGAGGTTCTTGAGTGAATAGAGGTAATAATTAGTAAAGGAGGGGATTGTTAAAGTGTCACTAAAGTTTGTATTTAGAGGAGTAGATGCGAAGCTACAAAGAGCTTAGTATAGCATGCTTATACATTTAAAGTTACCATTCTGAAAGATCAAGTTACCGATTACATATATCACAGTGTACTTTAATTACTAAACCAAGTCCTGTCGGAATAAATGTATATTGGAACTTTGCCCCAGCAACATCATTGGCAATACATTTATCCCATTTGCGTATTTTTTGCTGCAGCTTTTTGTAATTTCAAATATCATTGATACTATTCCTCCTTAAAGAAGCATTAAATCAACAAGATCAATTGCCAGAGATTTGGACCCACTCATTCCTTTTAAATATTTTAATGGGCCATCTGAAGACCAATTTATTGTCTGCAGTTTTTTTATATGTTTATTCATCGTATTGTAATCGACTCTTCCGCGTTCATTAATGCTCTTTGTTAGAAGTTTAGATCCTGCAATAGAAAGAGCATCTAAACAAACGATATGAGTGATACGATATTCTCCATAATCTATCCATTCTTTAGAAAATAGATCTTTAATAGAACGGTAATAATTTAAAGCGATCTGATATTTTTCTTCATTTTTTATTCCAATCATTTTTTGTTCTTTAAATAGTAAATGTATCGTCCGATAGAGGTTTTGAAGGGTGATATGGCGTCCGCGGCTACGCTTGCCAACGATACTCCCGATATTATGAAATGGGCTTTCTGGCCTTGTTATAAGCTCTGTAGCGACCCAACTATACTCATCCGAGTCCCGTCGTAAATATTTGCTGAGAGAAGTTCCAATTCCTTTGGCTTTAGTATTAATTGTATCAAATAACTGTATTTCTTCATCTTCATCAAGATGATGGAAAGCCAGAAAAGGGATGTTTAACTCAGAATGTGTTTCTTGGACGTATCGTTCAACTCCACCAAGACGATGCTGGCCATCCATAAGGGAAGCTTTCCCGTTACAAACAATTCTTCCGTAGTTCGTTCTTACATTATCATATGCAGAGAACTCCCAGTTTCCTGCAGCATTTAATAATACAGGCGTAAATAAAGCATCATCACCTTTAGATAAATAAATCGCAAAATCAGTACTCCGCTTTGTATCTATTGGTCTCTGATAACCTTTTCCTGCTGGGTGATCATAGTGTTTAACATAAGTAACGTTTAAGGCAGTGCTAGATGGTAGATAACTTTGATAGGCGACCTTGCCACGCATTTTGTACTGCAGGACATTTTCAATAACTATTGGTCTTGGTAAGTTACTCATAGATGTTAACTCCTTATAGAAATTTCTAGGGTATAGCACTCAATATAGACCTTAAATTATATAATTTCAATTAGAAATATATAACATGAGTATCTTTAATCTGGTGATCAACTTACCTACTCTAATAGAGAGGTGGTTGTTTTGAGGATAAGTATTGCTGAATATGTTGGAGATAGGATAAGAGTGCTTCGGAAGAGTAAGAATTATACTCAGGAACAATTAGGTGAAAAAGTGGGCTTGCCTCAGCCTTATATTGGTGCTCTCGAACGAGCAGAGAGGAACATTTCTTTAGAAACTCTCGAAAGAGTATTAGAGGCTGTTGATTGTCCTGCTAATGAGTTTTTTAGGCCTTACACTGGAGAGAACCTGTCAAATGACAATTGGGAAAAAGAAGTAATTTTTGACAGTGTATATGAAATGCTGATTGATAGACCAGTGCATGATGTGCAGATGATTCAACAACTTGTTCAAAACATTTTAATTACTATAGATTCACATAACGAAAAATAATTTAATGAGAATTCAAAGGAATTATAATACAAGACCGTGCCTATTGATACATAAGCACGGTCTTGTTAGTTTACAGAATAATATGAAATACATCGTTATAAAAAATATTTTTTGTAATGTATAATGTTTTGATTAGACGTAATAGAAAAGAAAATCAACAAAGTTTTATGAGAGGTGACTACATCTTGATTGAAATTATAAATTTAGAAAGCATTAAAATAGTTTTGTCTCAAGGCGAACAAAATTATAAAGAGATTTTTACTTCAATTGATAGAACAAGTCATTTGTATATAACAACCTTTAACTACTCTATGCCCGAGGAGTTGGAAGAGTCTTTACAAAAATCTATTGAGTTTGTGAATGATGTTAAGGTGATTTTTAATGTTTACAATTTTGATGGAACAGAAGAGGGGAAGATATACAGGTTATTAGTTAAAGCTTTAAATAAAAATCCGTATGTCCAATTTTTTTATAACAATAATAATCATTCGAAAATAATAAGCAATGGTAAAAAGATGTATATTGGAAGCTCGAATCTAACTGAAAACTCAATAAATAACTTTGAAGCTGGTGTCATTATTAAGGATTATGATGCTATAAGAGAAATTGAAGAGAGTGTTTTTGAATATACCTACATAAAGTATAAACCAATTATTACTGATCCAATTGCTCCACTAATAATACCCTTTCAATTTTTTATTGTAGAAGCTAAAAAACAATATGACGTGCTAAAGAGTATGATTGAATCAGCAAAAATACATAGCTTTGTTTTATTAGATGAAGAGTTGCTTAAAGAGGAACGTTACATATTATCTGATTTTTTAAGAAAATACTATAAAACTTTTAAATTAGCAAAAGAAGAGTTCATTAACTATCTCACTGAACATGAAAATGGATATAAGATGGTGAATCTATTAGAGGACATTGATCACGAAATTAAGTTGATTTATGAACATGCCCCACTGGGCTCACCTACAGTTAGATTTTTTGATTTTATGGAAGATTATAGTAACATGGGGGAAAAATATAGGGATCAGTATTGGAAAACACAGACTTTTAAAGCTGATACAGTAGTTCTTGAAGAGAAGCTATATTTAACCCGGTTAACTTCTTTGTTAGATATGTTTTTTCATTTAAGAAAAATTTGGATTGATTTGTATGGGGTAAAGAGGCATTTCTTCTTAGACAAACAAATACCAATTATTTTTTGGTATGAGGAACCGTCAATGGCCGAACCATATTGGAGATACTTTCTAAGATAACTTATTAAC
Organism: Paenibacillus pedocola; assembly: GCF_031599675.1. Classification (NCBI taxonomy): domain Bacteria; kingdom Bacillati; phylum Bacillota; class Bacilli; order Caryophanales; family Paenibacillaceae; genus Paenibacillus; species Paenibacillus pedocola. The sequence continues at coordinate 2,093,401 of NZ_CP134223.1, forward strand.
TTTTTGTTTACCGCACTAAAATTACTACTATAAATTGTTTTTTCTTCAAAAAGAAGGGGTTGATTGTAAACCGAATTTAAAATTTTAAATTAGCTCATATTTATCATTACTGAAATCTTAATGCGCATATAAATAGAAAAAAATTGAAATGAAGGTAAAACGATCCTTGAAGTCGAATCTTATTTATTACATGGTGGATGGATTTATTCTAGAGGAGGAATTTGCTTGGATAATCTCAAAGTTGAGATTGAAAATTGTTATGGGATAAATAAGCTAGTACATGAATTTGACTTTAGTACTGGCTTAGCTTATGTGATTTATGCTCCGAATGGTGTAATGAAGTCTTCCTTTGCGAATGTCTTTGATGATTACAGTAAGGATAAGGATTCATGCGATTTAGTCTATAAAAATCGTTTATCAACGCGGAAGATAACGGGTTCATTAGGGGTGGAAATAGAAAGGGAGTCTATTTTCGTTATTAGACCATATGAAAGAAATTATAAATCTAAAAGGGTTTCAAATTTACTGGTAAAAGAAGATTTAAAAAGAAAGTATATAGAGCTTCATGAAAAAATAGATAATTCCAAAGAATTACTTATAAGTGAACTGAAAAAAGTCACAAAGCTAAACAAAATTGAAGAGGAGATACTTGGTGTTTTTGGGACACGAGATTCAAAAATAGTCGATATTATTTCTAATCTAGAAGGAGTTGTTTCAGGTGAAGATTTAACGCAAAGGTTTTCAAACATCGCATATAAAATAGTATTTGATGAGAAAGTAGTTGATTTTCTTACTAAGGGTGACATTAAGTATCAAATAAAAAACTACATAGAGAAGTATAACGATCTTATACAAAAATCAGCTTTTTTACGAAAAGAATTTAATCATTACCATGCTACTACGGTTCATAAGAATTTATTGGATAACGGCTTTTTTAAAGCAGAGCATACAATAAATATGAATATGAAGGGTGTAAAGAAAGAGATAGGTTCAGCTGAGGAATTGTCGGATTTGATTCTTGAAGAGAAAACTAAAATTCTAGCTGATTCGGAACTTCAAAAAATATTTGATACTATTGATAAAAAAATATCAAATGCGCAATTAAGAGACCTAAGAGAGTACTTATTTGAACACCAAGAGTTATTAGTTGAATTGGAAAATATACATAATTTAAAAAGATGTGTTTGGATAGCTTATTTTCAGAAATGCTCAGTGGCATATTTTAACTTAGTTAAAGAATTTAAAGAGGCACAAGATGATTTAAAAAAAATTATAGAACAAGCAAATAGAGAAAAAACAGATTGGGAGAACGTAATTGATATATTTAACAGAAGGTTTTATGTGCCCTATACTCTGAAAATGAGTAATAAATCAGACAGTGTGTTAGAAGATGTTGCACCAAGCATTGAATATATCTTCAATGATCGAGATGAAGTTTCCGAAAATGTTAGTGAGGAGTTACTTCTATCAGTATTAAGTCAGGGTGAGACAAGAGCTCTCTACTTATTGAATATTATTTTTGAGCTAGAATGCAGGAGGGTGCAAAATTTAAAAACAATATTAGTGGTGGATGATATTGCAGATTCTTTTGATTATAAAAATAAGTATGCCATCATTGAGTATTTGAAAGAGATATCAGATTCAGATAATTTCAATATAATTATCTTGACCCATAACTTTGATTTTTACCGAACCGTACAAGATAGAATAAACACTAACAAACACACTCACTCTTATATGGCAGTCAAAAGCATTGATTCTATAAACTTGGTAGAACCAGGGTATAGATATATTAGCAATCCATTTAAAAATTGGAAAAAGCACTTGGATGACAAGGCTAAATTAATTGCTTCTATTTCATTTGCTAGAAATATTACAGAGCATTTAGGAGATAAGGTTAATACTAATTTGTTAACCTCAATGCTGCATATAAAAAATAACTCTTGGTCGCTTCGAATAAGTGATATTGAATGTTGTTATAAAGATATTTTTAAAGACATGAACGGTTTGGTATTAAATGATCCGAATAAATTAGTATTGGATTTAATTATTGAAGTTGCTGAGGAACTTTATAAGGAGCGTACGGAGATTGGTTTAAATCTAGAGAACAAAATTGTTTTATCCATTGCAACTAGAATCAATGCTGAAGTATACATGATTTCTAAAATTAATGATCCTTCATTTTTGTCAACGATAAAAGATAATCAAACAGGTAGATTATTCGGTCGCTTTAAAACTGATTTTTCAAATGAGAGGGACACAATACAAATTCTCGAAAGAGTTAATTTAATGACACCTGAAAACATCCATTTAAACTCTTTTATGTTTGAGCCAATATTGGATTTATCTGAACATCATTTAAAGGACTTATATGCAAGTGTAAAAGAACTAATTTTATTAGAAGAACAGGGGGCAAAATACGTCGCAGCAACAGAAGAGGCTAATAGTGATTCGATTTAATGAGACTAATTTGAAACTAGTGATATGCAGCTATAATCTAAACTAGTGGCTTGACTAAGCCGAATTTAAAGTTTTGCTTGAGCCGGTTGCTCGAAGCTATGCTGTCCGGTTTACAGAATGGGACTTAAATTTGATGCGGTCAAGGTGCTAGATACTTAATAAAACAAGTTAAGTGGGGGGAGAAACCTGGAAAGGTTTGTTATCCCCCTGCTATTGTACAAAGCGAGTTATGTTTGAATTGCCTGGCGGATTAAAGGTAAAATAAGATGAGGCTGTTATTTAGTACTGATGAAAAATTATAAATGTCCCAAGACTTTAATTGGTAGATAATAATCGAAAAACCAGCTGCTTTCTATAATGCTTGTTAGTCCCGCATATTCCCAGGGGCGAGACATTGTGTTAAGTAACGATTTTCTTCGTCTGTTTAGACTTTCTCTAACATGGTCAGCGTTACTTTCTTCTTCATAAAGCATCTTTATTTCTTCGAATTTAACAACAAATTCTGCTTCAAAATCAGAACGATAAAGATCCTCAATTTTGAGTTTATCGAAGTGGAATCTTACCCGCTCATAAAATAAGCCATCCCAAGTAGATAATTTATCTATGTAAAATTCAAAACCGATGCTTATATTCTCAATAATCCTACATTTTAGGAAATCAAAAACGCCCTCAATATTATCATAGTATGGATGGATTAACATTCTTGAAAATTCGGTATCATAGTAGTCTTCCTTAATATCATTACAATCTTTGCATATTGGAACAAGATTATTAGAGGTTACAGCAAAAGTAGGGAATTGGGATTTAGGTAAATAATGATCCAATTCTTTTACAGATCTTGTTGGAAAGTTACAATATGGACAACTACGCTGAGTTGATCTGATCTTCTCATAGTATTGGTATGAAGGTGAATTTTTTCGAGAAAATCTGTTTTTATAGGTGTCTTTCATGTATTTACTATAATCTATATTTGTTGTCATAAAAGATTTCTCATCTGCAAAAAACAATTTTACGTTAGAAAAATCTTGGTCATATGCCTTTGATTTAACTATAACCCGGTCTTGATATTTGAAATCATCAAAACATTTACAAATATCCTCTTGTTTTATATCAGGTTTATTAATTTTTTTCATGATCATCTCTTCTTTTTATTTAGTAAACTCTGCATCAATATTTGACCTAAAAATCCTACATTCTCATCAAAATTGCTATAACTTTCTTCAAAGTTTCTTCCTAATTCTTGTTCTATTAACTGGTAAAAACCTGTTTTAATAACCTCCAGACCAAAAACCTCTCTGGTCAGAGTATCTACACTTGTAGCAAACGTTTCTGTTTTTACTTCAGTGAATTGCATGTGTTTATCGTTTCGTTCGATTTTAGTAACGCATTTTTTGGGTACTTCTTGCAAGACAATAGGAGAATGTGTTGCAATAATTCCAACTGCATTTTTTTTGATTAACAGGTAAGACAAGGTTCTAATATAAGTCGATAGTAATGGTGGGTGTAAATGAGTTTCTGGCTCATCTATCAACACAATTGTTTTTTCAAATATTGAATCTGAAAGTAATGTTAAAGATAGAATTATTATCATATGTCCGGAACTTAATTTCTCAAAATACCTCTTAACTAATTTGTCTTTTTTTGAAGCATTAGATGAACTTTTGGAAAATTTATCTTTTGAAAAGTATCTTCTAAGAACTTCAATAAATTTATTATCACTAAACATAGGATCAGTATTTAAATTTTCACAGGTTTCTAAATATGTATCAATTTTATTCTTGTTTTTTTTGATGTTTTTAAGGGAATTTAGAAACTCTTTCCAAAGATCCTCTACTGATTTGATTCGAATTTCTCCATTTTCTTGCTTATCTATTAAGCCTATGTATTTATATTTTTTTCTGAAATCCTCAACTTTTTCACGTGGAAGTTCTTTTTCGTTCTTTATATCGATAGATAATGCATCATCGAATACGCTGAAGGAAAGACCAATGATTCCGGCAAAACTATTTTTTTTGCAATCTATGTAGAAATCTTTGCTGATTTTGTACTTCTTTGATTGTTCGAGTTCTACGAATATAGAACTATTATCAAGTAAATTAATTATCATATTTCGTAAAAGCCACGTTTTCCCCACACCATTTCTTCCAATCAATACATGTATATTACTAGGTGGAAGAGATTTTCTAACTACGTCAATATTAATTTTTTCTTCGTTTAAATATTTAAATGAAAAGCTATAGTCTGTTAGTTCTGAGTAGCCCTTAGAAACACGATGATATTGTTCAACTACAGAAATATGTAAATTTCTCAATAGGGAATTGACTACACATGGTTCTCCATTTTCATATAACTCATTAAATAATTTGAAATTGTAAGCTAAATCATTGAGATTGTTATAATAATCGGTATTTTCATCTGGAAATAATGCATTAACATTCTTGTAATAGCTTAAATCTTGCCCTAAAGAAAAGAAGTTTTCTCCTAACTCATTTAAACTATTAAATTGTATACCTAATGGAATCAAGTTTTTTATTGAATAAGACGTGAAATTATTTACAGAAGATCCTCGGATTCCCCGGCTAGCTAATGCCTTGCAACCAATTTTAACTACACCAATGTCCTCAATGTCCTCATTATGATAATATGCTGTAAAAGTCGTACAGTACCCATAATCATCCCAAGGATCATACATTAAATAAATAACATCATTTTTATTCGCAAATATTATGTTTTCAATTCTTTCGAATTTCATCAATAATCACTCACAATATGATATTTTTAGCTAATAATTTCATGTTTTATGATACCAGCTATTACTAAAAAAGTCTTGGAACATGAAGGAAATAGTATTATTTTTTATTTTTCAGACCGAACATTTATTGGTTTGGAAAAATAAATATACCTTAATCAAGGAGATTGGCTTTGTAATATAAATTAATTACTTCGTAAGTAATAGGAGCATCACTTTATTATTGAACGCGAAATAATGAAGGTTTCTACTTTTTTAATTAATACATAATAGTGTTACTGCGGAGATGTTCATATTATTGATCATAATAAGACTTAAAGATAACTTTATAAAATTCAGAAACGTATGTTTGGGTAGAGACACAAGATCAAAAACGTTCCTTTTTTAAGCGCTTATTATTTAAGGGTAAATTAGTCTATAAAAATCAAATCAGAATGTAACAGCCAATTAATCTAATGTACGTTACAATAGTTATAAATTTTTAATCAAGCAATTAAGGGGTTATTAAAATGAGATGCGTATATTGTGGGGAGCCTTTAAATGAAATTAACGTAAGTAAGGAACATGTCATTCATAATGCACTAGGGGGGTTACTAGAATCAAAGAAAATTTGTTGTAAAGGTTGTAACTCAAAACTTGGTGAGAAAGACGATTCAGAGTTTACAAAAATTTTTAGCGCCATTACGGAGAACTTGAATATTAAAAAATCGAGAGAATCTAATCCTTCAAAATACAATGCAATTGTTACTGATAAAAAAGGTCATGTATATAATGCGGTAATGAAAGGCAAGGAGGTATGGAGTGTATTTTCTCAAACAGGAGAGTACTTAAATCAAAATATTAACTTAAAAGAATTAGTCCCTGTTGAACTAATTTTTAAGGTTGATGATCAAGCGTTAAAAAAAGGATTCTCGAAAATTGCATTTAACTATGCCATACATATGGATCTATCGCCAGATTGTCTAGAAATGGTTTTTGACTCGGTAAATAAGAAACTATTATTTAATAAATCAGGTGTGATTCCTTTTGTACCTTTAAATTTTTTTGACAGATCCATTGAAGAAGAAGACCTCATTGATATTAAGCATGCAATTATATTATTTTCATATGGAAACCTATTGATTGCGTATATAGAGTTATTTAGTACTTTTCAGTTTTATGTTGTTTTATCTCAAAATTGGTCTGGGCAAGCTATACTTCATTCTTACTGTCAGTTAGTTGAAAAGAGAGATTTCGACGAAGAAAAAATTAGAAAGATGATACATATCCACGATTTAAAAGACATGGATATAATACTTAACCAATACCAACTAAAATTGCCCGATTTGTGTAATGAGGAAGAATGTGAGGAAGACGAATGTAAGGAGAATGGATGTAAAGAAAATAAAATTCCAAGGATTTTCGAGAAAATTGAAAATGACGCTTTTAATACTATTCGAAAAAAAGAGTACGAAGTAGATTTATGGAAGTATGTATATAATCAGACACTCAAATATAATTGTGCTGAGAAATTAATGTCCAATATAAACATGAAATATTATCATGAATATATGGGATATTTTATACCTGAATCTGAAGAATCTAGTGAAGCTATAAATCCTAATATGTTTAGAATATTTAATGCTTCAAACGGTGAAAACGAAATATATATTGAATCAATATTAAATGAAATCTCATTAGAAAATTTTAATGAAGTAGTTATACCCTATACCAATGGAAAAATGAACAGACTTTCTAAAATTATTACAGAGAATATTTTTGGTTAATTCTAAAAAATTAGTTTTTATACTCTAGATAAAGGGGTAAGGATTAATGAAGTTACGTGTAGAATATAAAGATTCTAGTGGACAAGTAATAAATCAAGAACATAAATTAACTCGAATTGCTTTTGCAAAGCACTTAGCCGTAGCAGGACAAGGATATGCTCCAAGACCTCAGAAGTTTATGAAAACAATTGGAATGTTCCTCCACTACAGTAACTACATACAGCGAAGAGCATTTAATGAGGATAGATTCTCAGAGCCTCCGATTCCACTTTCTGACCCAACCGAAAAAGGGCAATTCTCTAATCTTGCAGGCAAAGCAATTGCTGATTTTTTATCAAAACGAATTGACCAAAGTTCTTATACTGTTAATTATGAAGCGGCAATGCGAATGAGGGGAATGCCAATTGCAGGCAGTAGGCCTGACTTGTTTGCATTTAATTCTAATGGAATGTTTGCTCTTGAAGCAAAAGGGTTCTCTGGTGCTTGTGGGAATATGCAAACTCATAAGAAACAATCTCAATCAGGTGCTATTCCTGTTAACTTTACAGTTGCATGTGTTTCATACAATCTTTACTCTGAAGTTCACTGCAAATATTATGACCCAATAAACGACACCATTAAATTTGATGATGATCTATATCGTCAATTAACAATGATTTATTATAAAAGATTATCAGAATTTTTAGATATAGAATTCTTCCCATATAGTGAAATTGGCTATCAGGGAGAGACATTTTATGAAGTTGATTTGTTTAATCGTGGATTTCTGACACCGTTCTTGAGCGATACCCCGTTTATACGATTTTGGGGATATGAAGTAAAAAGACTTAAATTGATTCTACCAAAAAAAATTAAAGAATATGCGGAAAATGGGCTGGAAAGAGACACACCTCCTTTTATTTTTGACAGCAAAGAAAATAGTGACATATATATTGACAATGATAGAGTTGGATTACGAATGGAAAGATATTAAAGTTTTATATCTTGTTGGCGTGGTGCTGGTTACCAGAACACTTTTATTTGAATTGTCATGTGTTAAAGAAGAAATGAAAATAAAATTCTAGGATTTAGTATTTTTTAAAGTTTACTTCACAATTGGATATGATCTAGAGATGGATAAACGTTAAAAAATTCCTATGAATAATAAGGGGAACTCATCAAATTTTTATTACTTCATATGCTTATGAAACGTATGTTTGGGTGGAGACCAGTGATAACCGGATAGATGCGCCGCTGGAGCTGATTCCGCAGTTTGATCTGGTCAAGGAAGTAGTGGCCGAGCTGGGTGTACCGAATATCGGGCTTGTGGGCTATGAGGCGGATGACTGCATCGGCACACTGGCTGCCTGCTACGGCGGGGAGTCTGAGGTTTACATCCTCACCGGTGATCACGATATGCTGCAGCTGGTCAATGACAACGTCAAGGTCGTCATTATGAAAAAAGGCCGTTCCAACTATAAGGTGTACGATCCGGCGGAGCTGCTGGAGGAAAAAGGACTTACGCCCAGACAGGTCATTGACCTGAAGGGCTTCATGGGCGATACGAGCGACAATTATCCTGGCGTAAAAGGCATCGGCGAGAAGACAGCGCTGAAGCTGCTGACCGAATACGGCACCGTCGAAGGTGTAATTGAGAATCTGCATCTGCTGCCGAAGGGGGTACGCTCTAAGATTGAGGCAGATCTGGACATGCTGCATTTGTCGAGGGAGCTGGCTGAAATCCGCTGTGATGTGCCGGTTGTCTGCACCCTGGCTGAATGTATGTGGGAGCTGCAGCGTGAGACGGCGGCGCGCAAATTTCAGGAGCTGGAGTTCGGCAGCCTTATGCATCTGATCGGTGAGATGGGCGATGTGCGTGATGAGCGGGGCATCGTGCAGATTGAACTAGGGGATTTGGGTTAACGCTAAGGATGCCGGCCATAAAGCTTGCCGGAATCAGGCATGTCAGTCCCATAATATTGTTCTGACAAAAAAAGCGCTTTTGGACCGTTTAGGGTCCAAAAGCGCTTTTTTATTGTGGAGGACAGATACAAGCTATCGGTTAGCACACCAATAACAGCATACCAGACTCAAATTATGATCCCCTCGCAGTGATCGACCTCATGCTGAATGATCTGCGCGGTCATGCCGGTGAAAACCTGTTTCTGATGCTTGAAGTTACGGTCTAAGAACTCTATCTCAATGCTCTGGTAACGGATAGTCTGCCGTACGCCTTCCAGTGAGAGGCAACCTTCCTCTGCTTCATAGGGCCCGGTACGCTTGGTGATGACCGGATTGATCATGGGTATGTTCATTGGCCCGACGCTGAACACAATGATGCGCTTATTAACACCGATCATGTTGGCCGCCATACCGACACACCGGTCTGCATTTGCCCGGAGCGTATCCAGAAGGTCATCTACCACCTGCACATCCTCCCTGGTTGCCGGAGCGGACCGCTGGCTTAACATTATCTTATCTTTACAAATAGGTCTGATCATCATACTCTCCATATCTGCTTTATTTTGTTGTTAGCTGTCCCTGCCATAATATCATCTGATATTAGTCAGGACAATGAAATTAATCTTTCCGATATACTTGGGAGATGCGAACTTCACCGTTTCCCGGGCCCATGCATAACGTTCAGAGTGCTTAATATAAAGATTGACGGATACGAAGAATCCTGATTATAATATTAATATAACTGTTAAGTGATTAATATATTTATTAACTTTTAGAGGAGCGATTACTACATGGCTAACCGTATGGTACTGAACACGGACATCCGCAAAGGAACCATTAACCGCAACATCTACGGACATTTCGCTGAACATCTGGGACGCTGTATCTATGAAGGCATCTGGGTGGGCGAAGATTCGCCGATTGCCAATACAAAGGGTATCCGCAACGATGTTGTGGAAGCGCTTAAGGAAATCAAGATTCCGGTGCTGCGCTGGCCGGGCGGCTGCTTTGCGGATGAATACCACTGGAAGGACGGCATCGGTCCGCGCGAAGGCCGCAAACGGATGATCAATACACACTGGGGCGGCACAGTGGAGAATAACCATTTTGGCACCCATGAATTTATGGAATTATGCGCCATGCTGGAATGTGAACCTTACATTAACGGCAATGTAGGCAGTGGAACCGTTCAGGAAATGTCCGAATGGGTGGAATATTTGACGTTTAACGGAGTTTCACCGATGGCTGAGCTGCGCCAGGAGAACGGACGCGAGGAGCCTTGGAGTGTGACTTATTTTGGCGTGGGGAATGAGAACTGGGGCTGCGGCGGAAACATGCGTCCAGAATATTACGCCGATCTGTACCGCCGTTACCAGACGTATGTCCGCAATTATGGCGACAATAAGATTCACCGTATCGCCTGCGGTGCGAATGCAGATGACTATAACTGGACAGAAGTGCTCATGCGTGAAGCCACCCGGTTCATGGATTCGATCACACTGCATTATTACACGCTGCCAACAGGGGAATGGCATAACAAAGGCGCGGCTACCGGTTTTGAGACCAAGGAATGGTTCTCTACGCTGGAGAAGGCATTGCACATGGATGAGCTGGTTACCCGTCACAGTGTCATTATGGATAAATATGATCCGGAGAAGCGCGTTGGCCTGATCGTCGATGAATGGGGAACCTGGTATGATGTTGAGCCGGGAACCAATCCGGGCTTCCTCTATCAGCAGAACTCCATCCGCGATGCGCTGGTTGCGGGCTTGACTCTGAACATTTTCCACAAGCACAGTGACCGGGTGCGGATGGCTAACATTGCCCAGACGATCAACGTGCTGCAGGCTGTAATTCTTACCGAAGGGGAGAAAATGATTCTGACGCCTACCTACCATGTTTTCAACATGTTTAAGGTGCATCAGGATGCAGAGCTGCTGGATTTGGCGCTGGAGAGCGGAACCTACAGCTTCGAAGGACGCGAAATTCCGGAGGTGTCGGCATCGGCTTCTATTACCGCAGAAGGCGTGATTCATATCAGCTTGTGCAACCTGAACCATGCAGCAGCAGCTAAGCTTCCGCTGGAGCTGCGCGGACTTGCCGGGCAGGCGGCAGAAGTGACCGGAACGACGCTTGCCGGAACGGCGATCGATGCCCATAATACCTTCAGTGAGCCGGAAGCAGTAGCTCCACAGCCGTTTACCGCCTTCCAGCTGGAAGACGGCGTCCTCAGCCTGGAGCTGCCTCCGATGTCGGTTACCGTACTGGAAATTAAGACGAAGGCTTAAGGCGGAGATCTAAGATGAGTACAACAACTGCCTGCAAAGGCTGCCGGGATGATTACAAAGTGACAGAGGCACAGATTGCCCGGATTTTGGCTTCCTCCATGTTCACGCCCGACAATACTGCGCCGGAAGAAGTATACGCGGCCCGCTTCGCTCTGTGCTCTGCGTGTCCCAAGCTTCAAGACGGCGTGACCTGTACCGCCTGCGGCTGTATTATTCCGGTTGTCGCCCGGCTTAAAGCTCGCGGCTGCCCGTTGCCGGGAGGCGGGCTGTGGCAGCCTGTCGTTGATTAAACCGCTTGGATGAAGCCACGCGATGAATAAGCTTAACCTGTGCATAAGGATTTTCCGCTGCACGAGGGCATAATAGAACAGCGGCAGTCATGGACGATTGAAAATGTCCTTGGCTGCCGCTGTTTCTTTGTGCATTATTCGGCTGCTTCAGCCGGCTCTGCGGGGCTGGCGCTGTCGGTATAGAATAGCTCAACGACGAGATCGTCGTTGTAATTGCCGAATCCCTTACCGAACAGGGTGAGGCCGCCGATATGTTCAGCGTCTTCATCTACCGAGAGACGGAAGGTCCACTGCTTGTCCCTGATACCGACATGCTCAAGCGTAATGTCAGATAGCTTAAGGCCGTCCATGAATGTTCCTTTTGGTGTAACGCGCAGCTGCTTGAGCAGGCCGTATTGGTTGGTATAAGCAGGCCACCATAAGGGTGTGTATTTGCCCAGGCGGTCCCCGTAGTCACCCGGACTTGTCCAATAACCCAGCTTATGGCCATTCAGGGTGAAGGCGATGTCTGACGGCCAATTGTTATTGGTTGAAGGCGCTTCGGAGGCAATCTCCATCGTAATGACGAGCTCCTCCGGCTGCTGGCTGGTTAACAGGAAGTTCGGGATTTTGTATTCGACATATCCTTTTCCAAACCAGAGAATACCGGCATTAACCCTTTCCATATCCCAGAAATAACGCGGGTCGTCGAAGTTGCCGATCACCTGCTCCGTAGTGGCCAGCCCGCAGGTGGGTTCGATCTGAAAATCGGAGTAGTGGCCGACAGGGATCTCCTTGCGGTAAGCCTTGCGTTCGGCCTTGGCCTGTGCAGGGAAGATGATTTCTACATTCTCGGCAGCAAGTGAACAGATCTTCTGTAAACCGCTTCGTCCGGGAGCCATGTGGGTGCGGATTAGCCCGGCAGCCTCCAGTTTGCGCACATGCATCGTCATAATCGCGCTGCTGAGATTGACTGCTCCAGCCAGCTCCTTGACGTTCATGGGTTGAACAGCAAGCAACCGGAGCATATGAAGGCGTACGCTACTGGATAATGCTTCGTACACCGGTAAAGAGTCTTCGGTGAGATCTAGTTTCATGGAGAACCTCCGGTTCATGTTATATAGTTAATAATTATATTATTTAAATGTCTTCGGTACAAGTTAAAAGGCAAGAATGGCGCTTCACTTTTATCACAGACAAGGTCTGGCGGGGGCCTCTATAATGGATTGAATAAATTAGCGAAGAAACAAGGTGCCCTTGTCAGGCAAGGGGTAACAGGGAATCGGGTGAAACTCCCGAGCGGTCCCGCCACTGTAAGAAAGAGCTGAACTTCTGGATGTCACTCGGCCAGGCTGCCGGGGAAGACGAAGATTTGGCGTTTGTATTTCGAGCCAGGAGACCTACCTTGTTGGCGCACACCACGACTCTACGCGGATAAGAGCGGTGTACGAACGGGTTAATGAAATAGAGGCCGGGCAGCTTCCGCGGACGGGATTCCTGAGATTTGCTGCGGGTTCAGCCGGGACAAGCTGCAGCATTGCATTCCTGTGAAGGTTCAGGGCTGTAGCAGACCGACATCCTCTCTTGCATAACTGATGACGTACATAGGACTCCCACCCCTAAGGGCCGGGAGTTTTTGTTATTGACCAGAAAAATTGCGTTGGCGCATGTTCTGTCTGATCTACATATGAACGGGGGAAAAAGAATGGAGAAACAAGGAAAGCTGCTGATTATCGGCTTTGGCCCCGGTGCCCTGCAACAGATTACAGGCCGAGCACTCGCTGCAATTGAGGAGAGCGAAGCGGTCATCGGCTACAACACTTATGTCGAGCTTATTAAGCCGCTGCTGAAGCATCAGGAAATTGTCGGCACAGGGATGACCGAAGAAGTCAGCCGGGCTCAGGAAGCGGTGCGCCGGGCGGAGGCGGGCCAGACGATAGCCGTCATCTCCAGCGGCGATGCCGGCGTGTACGGAATGGCCGGACTGGTCTATGAGGTGCTGATGGAACGCGGCTGGAACCGTACAGAGGGTGTGGAGGTTGAGGTAATCCCCGGAATATCGGCGATTCAGTCCTGCTCGTCCCTCCTCGGAGCGCCGATTATGCATGATTCGTGCACGATTAGCCTAAGCGACCATCTGACGCCATGGGAGAGCATTGCCGCGCGGGTTGATGCAGCGGGTGCTGCGGATTTTGTGATTGCCTTTTATAATCCGCGCAGCGGCAAACGGACGCGCCAGATCGAGGAAGCGCGCAGTATTCTGCTCCGCTACCGTGATCCGGCCACGCCGGTTGGCATTGTCAAGAATGCCTACCGGGACCGCCAGCAGGTCATTGTAACGACGCTGCAGGCGATGCTGGAGCATGAAATCGGCATGCTCTCTACAGTCGTGGTAGGCAACTCTGCTACCACTGTGTATGACGGCCTGATGGTGACGCCGCGCGGTTATGAGCGCAAGTACAATCTTGGCGCGGAGACTCAGGCGCTGAAGCCGCATGAGCGGCTGCGGACCGCGGCTGAGCCCTGGTCGCTGGCGGCAGCAGCGCAGAGCACTTCCGGCAGCGGTGCGACCTGCAGCATAGCGGATAGCAGTGCCCCTTCTGTCCTGCAGAATATGCCCCGGGCGCATGCTTCTGCCGTATTATCGGCAGTTGCATTTGAATCTGACGGACTTGAGGTTTCGCCGGGGCTTGGCAGCCGGAGATACAGCAGTGCCCAGCTGCGTCTGCTGGCAGAGCTTGCGGGCGATGACGGTCAGCTCGCGTCTTTAAAGGACGGAGATTTTCTCTTGCGCAGCAGTCACTGCGGGCCGGAGGAGATTGCGGATAAACTGGCTGCTGCCGGGCTGAGCGTTAGCCGGCCGGGTGATTTTGTAAAAGTGAAAACCTGCGGGTTCTGTGAGCTCAAAAAAAATGAAGGTCTAGGAGCAGCTGTCCGCCTGCATGAGCGGCTTCATGGGCTGGCTGTCCCCCGCGGGCTCCAGATCAGTGTTGCCGGCTGCGGCATGGCCTGCAGCTCGGCGGTGCTGGAGGATATCGGCGTCGTGTACTCCAGAGGCAGCTATGAGCTTTACCTCGGAGGGAAGAAGACGGGCCGGGGGGCACATGCAGGCAGCCTGGTTCGTGAAGGCATGGACGAGGATGAAGCCGTTGCCGCGGTAACCGCTGTTGTTGAGCAATACCGGAATAAGGGGAAGGCAAACGAGCGGTTTTTTGCCTTTTTTGAGTCGATAGGCACTGTGGAGAGCGGAGTATGGGTAACTGGGCAAGCGAATAACACAAGCTGGAGCGGAGAGAAGAACAGGATGACCCGAAAAACAATACTGCTTGTAGGCCATGGCAGCCGGATTGAAGAGGGCAATGAGGAATTGCGGAATTTTACAGCCCAGCTTGCTGCCCGTAAGCCTGAGCTGAACATTGAGACCTGCTTCATCGAATTGGCTTCTCCTTCGATTGCCGGAGGGATTGAACGAAGTGTAGCCGGTGGTGCCGGGGTGGTGTATGTTGTGCCGATTATTTTATTTGCGGCAGGACATTCCAAGCTGGATATCCCCCTGGCGATTGACCAGGCCAAAAAGAAGTATCCCGCAGTGGAGTTTATCTACGGTCGTCCGGTTGGTGTGCAGGAGAGAGCGGTGGACATATTGCTGGACCGGATCACGGAGGCTGTGCCTCTAGGAATGCGGGATAAACCTGAGAGAGAGCCGGTAGCTGCCGAGGATACCATCGTGCTGGTCATGGGCCGCGGGGGCAGCGATCCCGATGCGAACAGTGACTTCTACAAGCTGGCAAGGCTGCTGTGGGAACACACTGCTTATAAAAGCGTTGAGAGCTGCTTTATCGCCATTGCCCGGCCATCGCTGAACGAGGGCCTGGAACGCTGTCTGGCACTGGGTGCGCGTAAAATTGTAGTGCTGCCGTATCTGCTCTTCACCGGAGTGCTGATGAAGCAGTTTACAGAGAGGGTCGCAGAGTTTGCCGCAGCGCATCCGGAGGTCGAGGTGGAGATCGGCAGCTATATCGGCAATCATCCGCTGCTGGCGGATATGCTCGCAGAGCGTATTGAGGAGACGCTGGAAGGCAAGTCCTTCGCCAACTGCGATAACTGCAGATACAGGGATGCAGCAGGTTTGCATCACCACCACCATCATCACCATCATGGTGAAGAAGGACACGGGCATGACCATGGACATGGACACAACCACGAGCCTCATCATGGTGATGAACATGAACCGCATCATGGTCACAATCATCATCACGGGCATTCCCATGCACATGATCATGGACATGATGATTCTGTTCCAGCGGCTGCTGCGGGCAGCCCGAAGGAGCTGTAGCACGATGATTCTGATGCTCTGCGGGACAGGCGACGCGCGGGAGCTGGCGCTGGACTTGTCACGCCGGGGGCTGTCCCTGCTGGCCTCGGTAGTGACTGCAAGCGCGGCGGAACGGCTGGAGGAGGCTGGAATCCGCACCAGGACCGGGCGGCTGGATATGCTGGGGATGATCACGCTTTTGCAGGAAGGTAATTATCGCGCTGTGGTGGACGGCAGCCATCCCTTTGCGCTTGAAGCGCATGCCAACGCTATCCGGGCTGCTGCAGCGCTGGGACTGCCATACTACCGCTATGAGCGGCGGAGTCTTGCGTTTGACAGTCATCCGAAGCTTATTCCTGTACATTCCTATGAGGAAGCCGCCCTTGCAGCGAAGGCGATAAAAGGCTCGGTGATGCTGACGACCGGAGGCAAGACACTGGAGGTCTTTGCGCAGGTGCTGCTGGGTGATCCGGAAGTGCGTCTGACGGTCCGGCTGCTGCCCTGCCTGGAGAATATAGAGAAATGCCTGAGACTGGGGGTTGAACAGCGGAATATCATTGCGCTTCAGGGGCCTTTTTCACGGAAAATGAATGAAGCCATGTTCCGGCATTACGGTACACAGGTCATGATTACCAAGGAAAGCGGCGCACAGGGAGCTGTGGATGAGAAGCTGCGTACAGCGCTGGATATGGGATTGTATGTCATCCTCATCACCCGGCCGCAGCTGTTGTTTGACGGGATTGGCGGGGTGTATGACTCCTTTGATGCGCTGGCAGAGTCGGTCCAGGCGGAGCTGGCGGAAAGGCCGGAGTACCGTGCGGTTAAACGCTGAACAGGAGCAGGAACGAAGAGAAAGGGGAATGGACGTGGATTTTGGGACGGAGTTTAAGCCGCTGACGGTACAGCCGCAGGAAATAGAAGGTCTGAGCTTCCAAATGATTACGGAGGAACTTGGCGGGCATGATTTCAGCGCCGAGCAGTATCCGGTGGTGCAGCGGATCATCCATGCTTCGGCCGATTTCGAGCTGGGGCGGAGTCTGGTGTTTCATCCCCAGGCGATTGAAGCGGGGATCACCGCGATACTGCAGGGAATGCCGGTTATCGCTGATGTGCGGATGGTGGAGGCGGGCATCGCCAAAGAGCGGATTCAGCGGTATGGCGGGGAAGTCCGTGTGCATATTTCGGATCCGGATGTTATCGAAGAAGCAAAAGCGCTGGGCCTGACCCGGGCGATTGTCGCCACGCGCAAAGCCTGTGCGGCTGCTCAGGGGGGAATCTATGTCATTGGCAATGCGCCAACGGCCCTCCTGGAATTGATACGTCTGATCAAAGAAGGAACAGCCCGGCCGGGGCTTGTCATCGGTATGCCGGTCGGCTTCGTATCCGCTGCTGAATCCAAGGATGAGCTGTGCAAGCTGGATATTCCTTATATAACGAATATCGGGCGCAAAGGCGGCAGCACTGTAGTTGTGGCAGCGGTGAATGCCCTTAGTCTGCTGGCCGTCCGTCAGGCTGAGGGGAAATAAGATCCTATTAATCAGCAAAGAAGGGAATGCCATGATCGGGGAGAACGGAATGGACGGGCAAGCGGCGGCTGGGAGTCCGGCTCCGATGCGCAGGGGCTATACGACGGGTGCCTGTGCTGCAGCAGCAGCCAAAGGGGCGGCACTCCTGCTTATAACCGGTGAAGCGCCGCATAGCGTAGAGCTGTATTTGCCTGCGGGATTCCACCACCGCTTCGAATTGACCGGCTGTGAGCGTCAGGGTGACAATAGCGCGACCTGCGCAACAATTAAGGATGCCGGGGATGATCCCGATGCGACACACGGGGCGTGGATTGAAGCTACGGTGAGCTGGCTGGATCACCCCTCCATCGAGATTGACGGCGGACGCGGCGTCGGACGGGTAACGAAACCGGGCCTGCCGGTGGCAGTCGGCGAAGCGGCAATCAATCCGGTACCGCGGCGGATGATTTTGGAGGCTGTCTCCGAGGTGCTCGAGGAACATGGTGCAGCGCGCGGGCTGCGGGTAGTTATCAGTGTACCTGAAGGCGAAGCGATTGCCCGAAAGACACTCAACCCGCGGCTCGGTATCCTTGGCGGCATCTCCATTCTTGGTACGCGGGGCGTAGTGACTCCGTTCTCTACCGAAGCTTATCAGGCGAGTATCGTGCAGGCGATTTCGGTCGCCGCTGCTACCGGGAACGGCCAGCTGGTATTGACCACCGGAGGCAGCAGTGAAAAACATGCGCAGGCGATGTTCAATGAGCTTCCGGAGGAAGCTTTTATCCAAATGGGTGAATATGTAGGGTTCTCACTCGGCCATGCCAAAGCTTACGGATTTCAGAAAGTGACGCTGGTGGGCATGGCCGGTAAATATTCCAAGGTGGCGCAAGGTGCGATGCTGATCCATTCCAAAAATGCGCCTGTAGACTTCGGTTTTCTCGCCGCCGTTGCCGCTGAGGCAGGGGCTGATAAACGGCTGGTACAGGAGGTTGCAGGCGCAAATACCGCCTCTCAGGTTGTGGATCTGATGACCGAGGCGGGGCATTTGGATTTTTTTAAACAGCTGTGCCGTCATGCCTGCATGCAATGTCTGAAGCAGGTGAATGGAGGCATGACGGTGGAGATGGTGCTGATTACGATGAAGGGCAGGCTGCTGGGGAGGGCGGAGATCCGTGGATAAAATAATATATGTCATCGGCATTGGCGAAGACGGCGCCGGCGGACTGACGCCGCAGAGCCTGAGCAGAGTGCAGGAGAGCGAAGTATTGTTCGGCGGGGAACGGCAGCTGTCGTTCTTCAGCCGCTACAGCGGGGAGAAAATCGTCCTGCAGGGCGGAATGGAGGCCTTTGCCGACAAGCTGGAGGGGCTCTATCGAGAGCGTCAGACGGTGGTGCTTGCCTCCGGAGATCCGCTGTTTTACGGAATTGCCGGCTTTCTGGTCCGGCGGTTCGGGCCGCAGCATGTTGAGGTGGTTCCGCATTACAGCAGTGTGCAGCTTGCTTTTGCCCGGCTTGGCGACAGCTGGCAGGATGCGGAGCTTGTCAGTCTGCACGGGCGGCCGATTACGGGACTGGCCCAACGGATTGACGGCAGACACAAGGTGGCGCTGCTGACCGATCCGGTCAATAATCCGGCGTTTATTGCCGCCTATTTGCTGGAGTTTGGCATGCTGGAATATGAAGCCTTTGTCTGTGAGCGGCTGGGCGGTCCCGAAGAAGTCTGCCGGTTCTGGGAGCTGGACAAAATGGCCCGGCATGACTTTGCACCGTTGAATGTAGTGATTCTGCGCCGGAAGCCGGAGAGCACTGCCGGTGTGCGGCGCGGGTTTGCTTATCCGGATGAAGCCTTTGAGCAGCGGAAGCCGGAAAAGGGACTGATCACGAAGCGCGAGGTGCGCGCTCTGGTGTTGTCCGAGCTGAATCTGGCGGAGAATGCGGTAGTCTGGGATATCGGCTCCGGTTCCGGGGCAATTGCTGTGGAGTGTGCGCGGATTGCCCGGTTCGGCAGGGTTTTTGCATTGGAAAAAGAACGGGTTAATCTGCCGACCATGGAAGCGAACCGGCGGAAATTCCGCGCCGATTATACGATTGTTCACAGCAAGGCGCCGGAGGGGCTGGACAAGCTGCCCGATCCGGATGCTGTATTCATCGGCGGCAGCGGCGGTGAGCTTGCCGATATTATTGCACAATCGGCTGGACGGCTGCGGCCGGGCGGAGTGATTGTCGTTGCTGCGATCACGATTGAGACGCTATATGGAAGCATGGAGGCGCTGAGGGAGGCCGGTCTGAATCCGGAGGTTACGCACCTTCAGGCTTCACGGGGCAAGCCGATTATAGGCATGACAAGGCTGGAAGGGATGAATCCGGTCTATGTGGTCAGCGGGACAAAAGCCGAATGCTAGGCTGCACCCGGCTGGAATTGGCGGAGTACAACACCAATCGATCATAACTGCTTGGGAGTAGTTCAATATAAGGAGGAGCGAGGATGAGCAAAATGGAGCAGGAGACACAGCCGCAGTTTGCAGGCGTGGACAATTCAGCTGGAACACAACGGGCCGAGGCAATGGAGCAGATGACAAGCGCAGGATATAGGCTTCTAGAGGAAGAGCTGCTTCCGGAGGATGAGCCTGCCCTGCTGGCAGTCGGCACGCTGTATGGAGTCGGTGTCGGCCCGGGCGATCCGGAGCTGATCACGGTCAAAGCTTGCCGTCTGCTCAAGGAATGTCCGGTTATCGCGTATCCCGCCGCCAAAAAAGGCGGCAAGTCCTACGCCCACGAAATCGTGGAAATGTATGTGGATGCAGAGCAAAAAACGATGCTGGGCCTCGTCTTCCCCATGACCAAGGATCCGGTGCAGCTGGAGAACGGGTGGCGCTGGACAGTCGAGCTGTGCTGGAATGAGCTGCGTCACGGGAATGATGTTGCTTTTGTGACCGAGGGTGATCCTAACCTGTACAGCACGTTTATCCATTTGGCCCGGCTGATGCAGGAGCTTCATCCCGGGGTGCCGGTTGTGTCCGTTCCGGGAATCTCCTCGGTGCTGGGTGCAGCCGCTGCGCTCGAACAGCCGCTTGCCGACGGCAACCAGCGGGTAGGCATTATTCCGGCAACCGAAGATCGTGAGGCGCTGAAGGAGGCGCTGCTCCATCACGACACCATCGTATTCCTAAAAGTAGCGAAGGTACTGGATACCGTGCTGGATGTCTTGGACGAATTAGGCCTGGGCGGCAAAGCCTCGGTTGTCACCAAAGTGACTTCACCGTATGAAACGGTATGGCGGGATGCGCGCAAGCTGCGCGGCACGGAGCTGGAGTATTTGAGCCTGATGGTGGTGAGCAAATGACAGACCTACTGCTGGAGCCAAAAGTATACATTGTCGGTGCCGGACCCGGCGACCCTGAGCTGATTACCGTCAAAGGCAGCCGGATTCTTCGTTCGGCGGATCTTGTGCTCTACGCGGATTCGCTGGTAAGCGAAGCGCTGATACACAGCGCTAAGGGCGGGGCTGAAGTGCTGCAAAGCTCGGGCATGGATCTGGAGCGGCAGGTGGAGCTGATGGTCCAGGCTGTCCAGGCCGGAAAAAGCGTCGCCCGCGTGCATACCGGTGATCCCTCTATGTACGGGGCGATCCTTGAACAGATGTCGCTGCTGAAGCTGTGCGGCGTCAGCTATGAGATCGTCCCGGGCGTCAGCTCTGTCTTCGCTTCGGCAGCGGCACTGGGTGCGGAGCTGACGGTGCCCGAAATAACGCAGACGGTGATCCTGACCCGTGCCGAAGGGCGCACACCCGTGCCGGAACGCGAGCAGCTGCGCCGGCTGGCCGAGCACCACTGCACGGTGGCACTGTTTCTCAGCGCATCGCTGGCCGGACATGTCGCCGGTGAATTTCTCGCAGCCGGCTGGAGCCCCGATACACCTGTGGCTGTCGTTAAGCGGGCTACCTGGCCGGATCAGCAGATTCTGCGTACGACGGTAGAACGGCTGGAAGGAGACCTGCAGGCAGCCGGGATTACGATGCATGCGATGATTCTGGCCGGACGGGCACTGGATCCGGAGCTGGTTAACCATGGTGCGCCCCGCTCGAAGCTTTACGATAAAACCTTCACCCATGGGTTCCGGGAGGGGACCGGCCTGCATGGTTAGGAAATATGCGGCTGTAGCCATTACGCGGAACGGAATCGGACTGGCCTTGAAGCTGGGCGGGCTGCTCGCAGATACTGAGGTGTATTGCTATGCGAAATACAGCGGGGGGCTGGAGGAGATTCCCGGCGAACGCCGGATTTTCACCGGTTCTGTCAAAGAGCTCCTGCCGAATCTCTTCCGCCGGTATGAGGCGGTTATTCTGTTCTTCTCGCTCGGCGCGGCCGTCCGGCTGATCGCACCGCTTCTGGAGAACAAAACATCCGATCCTGCGGTCATTGTCATTGATGAGGGTGGAGAACATGTCATCAGTGTGCTGTCCGGCCATCTGGGCGGGGCGAACAGGCTGACCCTGCAAATAGCTGAACTGCTGCAGAGCCGACCCGTTATTACTACAGCTTCCGATGTGCAGGGCACCTTCGCCGCAGATCTGCTGGGCCGTGAATTCGGCTGGTGTGCGGATAGCTTCGCCCCGATGAAAAGTATCAGCGCGGCTATCGTCAACGGTGAGCAGGTAGCCTTCCTGCAGGAGAGCGGAGAGCGGGACTGGCTTCCGGCAGGAGCAGTGCTGCCGGAGCATGTCCGGCTCTGCGGGGACATGCTAGAGCTGCTGCAGGCGCCCCGCAGCGCGGCGATTGTTGTAACCGACCGCCTGCTGAAGCCGGGGGAGGCTGCGGCGCTTGGGGAGCGGACCGCCTTGTACCGGCCCCGCAGTCTGGTGCTCGGCCTCGGCTGCAACCGCGGAACACCGGCTGCAGAGCTGGAAGCCGTGGTTATGGAAACCCTGGCTGAGCTGCGGTTGTCCCCTTTAAGCGTCCGGAATGCCGCAACCGCCGCTATTAAAGGCGATGAAGCAGGACTCCTGGAGCTGTGCGGGAAATACGGCTGGGAGCTCAGCCTGTATTCTCCGGAGCAGCTGAACTCCGTGCCGCTGGACTGTCCTTCGGAGATTGTTTTCAAGGCAACCGGTGCTTATGGCGTCTGTGAACCGGCAGCATTGCTGTCTTCCGGCAGCAGTCAACTGCTGTTGTCCAAGAAAAAAAGCGGCAATGTAACGATTGCCGTAGCCAGGGTGACTTATACCGGATAAGCCGGATATACCGGTAATGCGAATTTCGGGATCGGAGGGGGAAAGCGGATGGATGAAAAGGATGAGAGTAATAACCTGACGAAACAGCTAAGCCAGCTGCAGCACCGGCCGCGCCTCATCGTAGCCGGCACCGGCAGCGGCTCGGGCAAAACGACGGTGACACTGGGGCTGATGCGCGCTTTTGCCCGGCGCGGTCTGAAGGTGCAGGGCTACAAATGCGGCCCGGATTATATTGATCCGGCCTATCATGCTGCCGTAACTGGATATCCCGCCCGCAATCTCGATTCCTGGATGACCCCGGGCAGCTACCTGCTGGAATATTTCCTGCGTTCCTCCGAGAATGCTGAGCTCTCGGTGATTGAAGGAGTTATGGGGCTTTATGACGGTAAAGAAGCAGCAGCGCTGACCGGCTCTACGGCCGAGATTGCGCTTCTCACAGACAGCCCCGTTCTGCTTGTAGTGGATGTGCGCAGTATGGGCCGCAGTGCGGCGGCGGTAGTGCTTGGCTTTCAGCAGCTGGAGCCGCGTGTGCGGATTGCAGCGGTAATGGTGAACCGCTGCGGAAGCGCCAGCCATTTCGAAACGGTCAAAACGGCGATTGAAGCCGCCTGCGGAATTCCCGTTATCGGCGGGCTGCCGCGGAACGGCGGGCTGGACATTCCCGAGCGGCATCTGGGCCTGCTGCCCGCCGTGGAGCGCGGGGAGCTGGAGCCCTTGTTTAATCACGCCGCCGATCTGCTGGCAGAAGGTACAGATCTGGAGATGCTGCTGGGCATTGCACAGGCAGCTAATCCGCTGTCTCTTGGTGCAGCGGACAAGGACTGTTCCTGCATAGTAGCTTCATCCGCATCTGGGCGGTCAGCGGAGGAAATGCAGGCTGGCCCGGCTGCAGATGGCAGGAAGCTCCTGCACCCGGCTCCGGTCATCGCCGTCGCCCGGGATGCCGCGTTCAATTTCTACTACGCCGACAATCTGGAGCTGCTGGCCCGTGCCGGAGCGCGGCTGGTTGAATTCAGCCCGCTGCGCGGTGATGGCATCCCGCCGGAGGCGGACGGCATTTACCTTGGCGGCGGTTTCCCTGAGGAGTTCGCTGCTGAAATTGCCGGCAATGATAGCTTTCTTACAGGTCTTAGAGCTGCTGCAGGCCAGGGAATGCCGCTGTTTGCAGAATGCGGCGGATACATGGTGCTGGCCCGCACACTTACCGACCGTGCCGGAGCTGTGCATAAGATGGCGGGGGTAATACCAGCCCATGCAGTCATGCAGGAACGCCGTGCGGCACTCGGTTACCGTGAGGTTACAGCGCTGCAGGACAGCCTGCTGCTCAAGCAGGGAGAGCGCCTGCGCGGCCATGAATTTCATTACTCCGTGATGAGCTACGAAGCAGGGGAACCCCGGTCCTATCCCTATGAGACCAAGGGAAGGGGAGGCGTTCATCCTGAGGGGTATCACAAGGGGAATGTCATGGCCGCCTACACGCATGTTCATCTGGCCTCCTACCTGCCGGCGGCGGCGCGGCTGGTGGCAGCATGCCGCAGCTATTTGCACGGAAACAGACTTTAAGTGAAGGATGCAGCAGCCTGCCCGGGTATTCCGGGTAAGGGGCGGCATTTTTTTTTGCTTTTAAGAGATGTATGTCAACCGCTTGTCATATGAACAGCAGCCACGTATAATAATTTCAGTAGAGCGCTTTATTATCGGAATTATAACGGAGAAGCCGGTGATCCGGCTTGCCGCTCATAACGAAGGGAGACTGCTGCAGTGAGAATACTGGGAGCAATTGAAGCAGGGGGAACAAAGTTTGTATGTGGAGTCGGGCATGAAGACGGTACAATTATCGAGCGGGTAAGCTTTCCTACGACAACCCCGCAGGAGACAATGAGTCTGGTGCTGGACTATTTTACCGGCAAGAATGTAGAGGCGATCGGAATTGGTTCGTTCGGACCGATTGATCCGGTGCTTGGCAGTCCCACTTACGGACACATCACCACTACACCTAAACCCCACTGGGGAGGATATAATCTCGTTGGCGCAGTAGCCGGACAATTTCAGGTGCCGGTTGGTTTCGATACGGATGTGAACGGTGCTGCGCTGGGCGAATATACGTGGGGGGCTGCGCAAGGACTGGACAGTTGTCTATATATTACTGTCGGAACAGGCATCGGAGCCGGTGCGGTTGCCGGAGGAGAGCTGATTCACGGCTTGTCCCATCCGGAAATGGGGCATATTCTCGTTCCCCGGCATCCCGAGGATACCTACAACGGTTTCTGCCCTTATCACGGGGATTGCCTGGAAGGCCTGGCTGCGGGTCCGGCGATCGGCAGCCGCTGGGGCAAGCCTGCCGGCGAGCTCCCGGCGGATCATCCGGCCTGGGCGATGGAGGCTCACTATCTGGCCCATGCTCTGATGAACTATGTACTGATCCTGTCTCCGCAAAGAATCGTTATGGGCGGCGGTGTCATGAAGCAGAGCCAGCTGTTTCCCCTGATTCATACCAAGCTGCAGGAGCTGCTCAGCGGGTATGTCCAGCATCCTGCGCTGAATGCCGAAATTGGCAGCTATATCGTTCCTCCGCAGCTTGGCGACAATGCCGGGCTTTCCGGAGCACTGGGTCTTGCCAAGCTGGCACTCGCCAGAGCGTAGCATAAAAAGAGATTGACTGTACGGAAATTTATGGTATTGTAGGATTCAACAGTATAGCATTCAGAGGAAGCACCTCTTTCACGATAATCGTGAAGGAGGTGCTTTTTGTGCGTTCAGGAGATGGATTGGAGCTGCGGAGGCTCCGGTTACACCGGGGCCGCCGGCCGGCGCAGCAATCATGCTTGCTGTAAGACGAGGAAGGTAGGGATTCATATGCAGATTGTATTTATGAACCGGTTATCCAGAATATCTGGAGTAGAACAGGAAATTTTTGCCCAGCTTTGGATTGGCGAGGAGGAGGGAGTATGGCGCCTGGGCTGGAAGGATTTCGCGGGCAGTCTTGAAACGGATGAGCATATCTGGTATGAGGGCGGTTCGTGGAATGAAATGCTCTGCGTCTACAGGCATGAGCTGGCGGTGAAGATGGGTGCCGGCTACCGTCCGCTGATTGACGGAGTGTTTCACGACGAGGAGAACCTGGCCCAGCGCAGCCGTGAGCAGCTGCAACTGCAGTATTACAGTGAACATCACGGTAATGAGGCTGTCTATGAGGAGCTGTGCGCCTGGCGCCGGGGCAAGGCATCCAGCGAACGGAAAGCACCGTATATT
Organism: Paenibacillus pedocola; assembly: GCF_031599675.1. Lineage (NCBI taxonomy): Bacteria > Bacillati > Bacillota > Bacilli > Caryophanales > Paenibacillaceae > Paenibacillus > Paenibacillus pedocola. The sequence goes on from NZ_CP134223.1 coordinate 2,119,176, forward strand.
CTTGCCAGTAACCGTCTGCTGCGTATGCTCAGCGCTTACCTGCCCCGCACGCCTGAGGAGCTGCTGCAAATTCCTGGTGTCGGGGAAGGAAAGGCTTCGCAGCATGGCGGGGAATGGCTGAATATCACCGCTGGTGTACCCAGGGAGCATAATTATCCGCTGAACTGGGTGTTTGAAGCAGTGGATGATGAGGAATTCTCCTCCTGGCTCTTTAAGCAGAAAGAGATCAAATATAAGAAGCAGCTGGAACGTTTGCGTTTGCGGCGGATCCTGCTTCAGGGCATTGAGAACGGCCTGGACATGGAGCAGCTGAAGGCGTCCAGCGGAGTCAGCCGCCGTGAAGTGCTCGAATCTGTTGAAGAGCTGGAGAAGGAGGGATATTCGGTGGAGAAGCTGATCGAGCTTGAGTTGCGGGGAGTTACGGCGGATGAACAGAACCGCATTTGGACTGCCTATGAGCTGATGGGTGATTCCTATCTGAAGCCAGCGCTTTATAAAGCTTACGGTGAGAATTTCTCGCCGGCAGAGGGGCTGGATCTGTATTATGAACGCCTGCGGCTGATCCGCATCCGTTTCCGGCGGATACAGGATACGGGAATAGGCATGGCGACGAGTTTTTAATCAGAGAATGATGTATTATTGCCCCTTTAGGAATCAGTACTTATTTGCGTTATGATACTGGTAAGCGCGATTACAAAAGGAGCGATTCATATGATTGTGACGTTGACAGTTAATCCTAGTGTGGATGCCAGCACGAGCATTGAAAGGGTAGTTCCGGACCATAAACTCCGCTGCCGGGAAGCCTCATATAAACCGGGAGGGGGCGGGATCAATGTGTCCCGGGCGATCCGCAGATTAGGTGGAGAATCTCTGGCTCTTTATGCTTCGGGCGGTCTGCATGGACAATTGCTGCAGCATATGCTTGAGCAAGAGGGCGTGCGCCAACAGGAAATCCGGATTTCTGGGCAGACGCGCGAAAATCTGATCGTTGTTGAGGAATCAACGGGCCAGCAGTTCCGCTTCGACATGCCGGGCCCGCATTTTATTGAAGGGGACTGGATACAGTGCCTGGAGCAGCTAAAAGCCTTAACGGAGAAGCCAACCTATATTGTCGCCAGCGGCAGCCTGCCGCCGGGGTGTCCGGTGGATTTCTATGGGCGCGTCGTAGAAACTGCGAAGCAGTGGAACGCCCGGGTGATTGTCGATACATCAGGAGAAGCGCTGCAATACGCTGCCGATGCCGGTGTCTACCTGCTGAAACCGAATGCGCGTGAATTGGAAGAGCTTGTAGGGCACGGCATCGCTGGTGATGAAGAATTAAAGGCAGCTGCGCTGGAGCTGATTGAACAGGGACGGACCGAAGTGGTGGTGGTCTCTTTAGGCGGACAAGGCGCACTGCTGATTACCAGGGAAGGCTGTGAGCATCTGAATGCTCCTGAAGTTCAGGTGCTTAGCGTCGTTGGTGCAGGAGACAGTCTGGTAGCAGGGACCGTATATAGTCTGGAGCGCGGGTGGCCTCTGCGCGAAGCCGTCCAGTTCGGAATCGCTTCCGGCAGCGCGGCCGTGATGAACCCGGAGCGGGAGCTGTGCAAGCGCGAGGATACAGAACGTTTATTTGCTGAGATGAAGGAAGCGGATAAGGCTTGACGCTGATCAGCGTCATGCCGGAAATGTGCTATTTGTGTTTGTGACCTAACCAAAAAGGCGAAGGTTTCCTCCTACCTTGCGGTAGCGGTAACCTTCGCCTTAGCGTATTCGTCCGTTAGTGCTCATAGCCAATCCTTTTTGCGGAAAATAAACAGCATTCCACAGCCGAGCGTTACCATTACGGCAATTACGCCATAGTAGCCATATTGTGAATGGGTCTCGGGTATATTGTCAAAGTTCATTCCGTAGATCCCGGTAATTACGGTCAGCGGCATGAATATTGTAGTAATTGCGGTAAAAACTCTCATGATTTCATTGGCGCGGTTGGCGATACTGGATTGGTAGGCTTCGCGCAAGTTGCCCATGAGGTCGCGGTAGGTCTCGAATGTTTCAGAGATTTTAACCGCATTCTCATAAATATCGCTGAAGTACTTCTGCAGCTGATCATCGATCAGTCGGAGGTCTTTTTTGTTTAGTGTGTTGATAACTTCCTTCTGCGGCCCCAACATCTTCTTCAGCCACAGGATTTCACTGCGCAGACCGATGATTTCGCTTAAGTGCGATTTCTTGGTGTGCATGAGGATATCCTCTTCGAGCTTTTCGATCCGTGCTTCAATCCGGTCGCCGACCGAGAAGTAATTATCTACGACCGTGTCGATCAGATGGTAAAGGAACCGGTCAGGTTCGCTGACCTCCTGTTCCCACAGAATGGGCTTCAGGACACGCAGCTCATGAATTTTTTGCTTGGTGACGGTAATGATGAAATGTCTGCCCAGAAAAACGTTAAGCGCCCGGAGGAAAATCTCCTCATCATCAAAACGGATGCTGTTGACTACAATAAAATAATGGCTCTCATAAATTTCAATCTTCGGCCGCTGTTCCTCCTCGCTGAGGCAATCCTCAACGGCCAGATCATGCAGATTATACAGAGGCTGAAGCAGCTCCAAATCCTCGTCATCGGCATCGATCCAGTAGAACCCTTCTAAAGGGGCGGTAAGTGTTTCCTCAATATCATCGATCGGTGTAAAAACCCCTGCATTCACCAGCCGGATTTTCATCTGATTCACTCCTTCTGTCCCCGTTCTTCTCCAGGGGTATGCTAATTAAAGCACACGGAAAAAATCAGCTTGGCCGGTGGTACAATCAATGAATCGGCCAGAATGACGTTTCGAGGACATAAAGAAGAAATGCTCCCGCCGCCGGCAAGCTGATGTTAATCCTGTGTGGTTGCTCACTTTGTACGCTTAACTGCGCACCCGGGTCGCCTTCCATTCTTTACTCACCTCTTCTTTTCGTCAATTGTGCTGTGAAACACTTGTCTAGTATAACGCCGGGATATGCCTCTTACAAGCTAAATTCTTTACAGTTTAGGGGCTCTTCAGCATTGTATGGACTTGACGAAAAGCAGGTTCATGATTTAAAGTGAATTTTAAGAAAATAATTGAATACAGCTAAATCTTATCAAGAGCAGGTGGAGGGACTGGCCCGATGAAACCCGGCAACCGGCGTGTAAACGCACGGTGCTAATTCTTGCGGAAGCTATGCAGGGGAAGTATATATCCCGGCATCGTTCTCTGGCAGATGAGAGAGGCACATATGACTACAGCTATATGACCTTTCTCGTGCGAGAAAGGTCTTTTTTGCATGCTTTTCAGCCAATGGAAGGACACTAATTCGATTAAGGAGTGGACACTGCAATGCCAATCAAAATTCCCGACAGCTTACCGGCCAAAGAAATATTATCCGGAGAAAATATCTTTGTAATGGATGAGAGCCAGGCTTTTCATCAGGACATCCGTCCCTTACGGATTGCTATCCTGAATTTAATGCCTACCAAGGAAACAACAGAAACGCAGCTGCTGCGCCTGATCGGGAATTCCCCGCTCCAGGTGGATGTGATCCTTTTGCATCCCAGCTCGCATACTTCCAAAAATACTTCGCCGGAGCATTTGAAGAGTTTCTATAAAACGTTTGATGAAATCAGTGACCGCCGTCTGGACGGACTGATTGTCACCGGTGCCCCCGTAGAGCAAATGGAATTTGAGGATGTGAATTACTGGGAAGAGCTGAAAGAAATATTTGAATGGAGCAAGCACAATGTCACCTCGACTATGCATATCTGTTGGGCGGCACAGGCTGGATTATATCACCACTTCGGCGTGCGCAAGGTTAGTCTCCCCGAGAAATGCTTCGGCGTCTTCCCGCACACCTTGAGCCATAATAACTTCAAGCTGCTGCGCGGTTTTGACGAGGTGTTCCATGTTCCGCATTCCCGCCACACTGACGTTTCCCGGGAAGATATCGAAGCGAATCCCGATCTGCAGATTCTTGCTGAATCCGAAGAAGCCGGAGTCTATCTTGTGTCAACGCATGACGGCAGGCAGATTTTTGTCACTGGTCACTCCGAGTATGACCCATTCTCCCTGAAATGGGAGTATGACCGCGATATCGCCAAGGGAATGGATATTGCACTGCCGAAGCATTACTATCCAAAGGATGACCCGCAGCGCACCCCGCCGGCCGTATGGCGTGCCCATGCTAACTTATTGTTCGCCAATTGGCTCAATTACTATGTATACCAAGAGACCCCTTACGATATTGGTCCAATCATTTAATCATAGATGAGAAGAGAATGCTCAACACCACATTTAGGAGGCTTACCCATGGACGAGAAACTAAGGATTGAAAGCAGACTGGCGCAGATTGGCTCACAGGAGGATCCTGCTACCGGTGCAGTGAATTATCCGATTTATAATGCAACGGCATTCCGTCACCCGAGACTTGGACAAAGCACAGGGTTCGATTACATCCGTACCAAAAACCCGACCCGCTCGGTGCTGGAAACGGCTGCGGCCGAGCTGGAATCCGGTGATGCCGGCTTTGCCTGCAGCTCCGGTATGGCTGCGTTGACCACCGTGTTTGCTTTGTTCGGCCAAGGCGACCATCTGGTTGTTTCGCTGGATCTGTATGGCGGCACCTACCGCCTGCTGGAACGGATTCTCTCGAAGTACGGCATCAGCGCCTCCTATGTGGATACTAATGACCTGGATGGCCTTGAAGCGGCCCGCCGTCCGAATACGAAGGCTGTATTCATTGAGACTCCGACCAACCCGCTGATGATGATAACCGATATATCGGCTGTTTGTACGTGGGCCCGCCGGCATGGGCTGCTCACGATTGTAGACAATACGCTGCTCACTCCGTTCTTCCAGCGTCCGCTGGAGCTGGGCGCAGATATTATTGTCCACAGCGCGACCAAATATCTGGGCGGCCACAATGATGTTCTGGCGGGTCTGATCGTGACCAAAGGCGCCGAGCTGTCGGCAGAAATGGCCGTCCTGCATAACTCTCTTGGTGCCGTGCTTGCACCGAACGACAGCTATCAGCTGATGAAGGGGATGAAGACTTTGGCCCTGCGTATGGAGCGGCATGAGAGTAACGCGCTAGCTATTGCCCGTTATCTGCTGGAGCATCCGGCAATCGGAGAGGTATTCCATCCGGGGCTGCCGGATCATCCGGGCTACGAGATTCAGAACCGCCAGTCCTCCGGCAATACCGGAATCTTCTCCTTCAAAGTAAAAGACGCCAGATATGTGGAGCCGCTCTTGCGCCATATCCGTCTGATCGCTTTCGCTGAGAGCCTGGGCGGTGTGGAATCGCTGATGACCTATCCGGCAGTGCAGACCCATGCTGACATTCCGGTGGAAATCCGCGATGCGGTTGGTGTGGATGACCGGCTGCTGCGCTTCTCCGTCGGCATCGAGCATGTGAACGATCTGATTGCCGATCTTGCCCAGGCGCTGGAAGCGGCACGGATCGAGCTGGAGCAAGCGGTGACAGCTGAGTAACTATTTAAGGAAGACGGCAGCGCGATTCATGCGCTGCCGTTTTTTTACGGGGAGCCGGGGCGGGCGGCAGTAAAAGATTTTTCAACCCGCCGGGATTTATGTTACGATGGGAGAACGAATGCAATTATAAGATTTCTATCAACAACTAGAATTTATCAACCATATTGTATGGACTTTAAAGGAGGCTGCGAACGATGAGTGCGATAGATCTTATTCTGGATAAGACGCTGAAAGGCGAACGTCTCGGGCTGGAAGACACTATCCGGTTGTTCGAGAGCAACGAAATTGAGAAAATGGGCGCTGCCGCAGATGTCATTATGAAACGCTGGCACCCCGATCCGATCGCTACATTTGTAATTGGACGCAATATTAACTATACCAACGTATGTGATGTGTATTGCCGATTCTGCGCGTTCTACCGCAGACCTGGTTCGGAGGAAGGGTATGTGCTTCCAGACGAAACGATCTATCAAAAAATCGCCGAGACGATTGCTGTGAACGGCACGGAAATCCTCATGCAAGGCGGAACGAACCCGAATTTGCCGTTCAGCTACTATACGGATATTCTCCGCGGCATTAAACAGCGTTTCCCGGAAATCACCATGCATTCTTTCTCTCCGGCAGAGATTATGAAGATGGTCGAAGTGTCCGGCTTACCGCTGGAGCAAGTGGTCCGCGAGATTCATGCCGCAGGCTTGGATTCCCTTCCGGGCGGCGGAGCCGAGATTCTGGATGACCGTACCCGCCGCAAAATCAGCCGGCTCAAAGGCTCCTGGCGCGAGTGGATGGATGTCATGCAGACTGCGCACAAAATCGGCATGAACACTACGGCAACTATGGTTATCGGTCTTGGTGAGAGCATGGAGGAGCGCGCACTGCATCTGTTGCGTGTTCGCGAAGCCCAAGATGAATGCATTGCGAATAAATATGATTCCGAGGGCTTCCTGGCATTTATCTCATGGACCTTCCAGCCGGATAACACCAACCTGAAGCTGGACAGACAGACTCCGGAAGAATACCTGAAGACGGTGGCTATCAGCCGCCTTGTCCTGGACAATATCAAAAACTTCCAGTCCTCTTGGGTAACGATGGGACCGGAGGTCGGCAAGCTGTCACTCCAATACGGCTGTAATGATTTTGGCAGCACCATGATTGAAGAAAACGTGGTCTCATCGGCCGGTGCCACCTACAAGGTCAACATCGAATCGATCACCCAGCTGATCCGTGAAGCAGGCAAAATTCCGGCACAGCGCAACACACGCTACGACATTCTGCGTACCTTCGAGGACGGGAACACGAAGATCGACAATGATTTTGTAATGCAGAACTAATATATACAAATGCGCATAGACCCCGCCAAGCAGTGATCCACTGTTTGGCGGGGTTTTATTATGCACGGTTTGTCGAATTGTGACGTAAGGCGACACAATGGATGTATAGGACATTAATTCCAACCCTTGGTGTTTTATTGAAATAAAATCCACACTCTTATATATTATCTAACATCCTATGAAGGGCGTAGGTTATTTTTGATTAAAGTTTCACTAAAATATACTATATTTAAATCCGTGAGTAATTATATTTGTATACATGTGTAATGTTATATTACTTAATGAGTTATAAAAATTACCTTTTGAATTAAAGTTAGGATGCACCTTTTGCCATTTGTTTACTTTTAAATGAGGCATCATAACTAAATTCAATGCTAAAAATGTGATATTTTACACAACTATTGAACTTAGTTTATGATTTTCGCTAGATTCATATATTCCCATATGATACAATCTTCCTCGGTCACTATAAAGAAAAAACTGGGAGGATTAATCGCTTATGGGAGAAAGACGATGGAACAAGCCGGTAGCTTCTATACTGGCAACCACGGTTCTGACTGCGCAAGTTTTGGGAGGGGTATTCGCAGGTTCAGTTTTGGGAGCAGATACAGCACAAGCTGCCGCGGTAGAAGCCTCTCCGGTGACAGTCGATCTGCGTCTGATGAGCACTACGGATGTGCACACCAATGTATACGGCTGGGATTATTACAAGAATGCTGAATCCTTGACGGTAGGCCTTGACCGCACGGCAACACTGGTTAAAGCAGCCAGAGAACAGAACAGCAATAATCTTTTGCTCGACAACGGAGATTTGATTCAAGGAACTCCGCTGGGAACATATATGGCAATCAAGTCGGATCTACTTACTAACGATGAACGGATTCATCCTCTCATTGCGGCTATGAACGTTATGGGCTACGATGCAGCAACCTTCGGCAATCATGAGTTTAACTACGGGTTGACGTATTTGGACCGTACCATTAATGGCAGCGGCAAAGATAATACAGGTGCAAATTTTGATTATGTAAATGCCAATATCTATAACACGAATGGTTCAAATAAGTATCAGCCTTATGAAATTATCGATAAAGTAGTTAAGGGTTCAGACGGTCAAAACCATACCGTAAAGGTGGGTCTGCTTGGTCTGGTAACTCCGCAAATCATGGAGTGGGACAAAGCGAATCTGGATGGCCAAGTGATAGTTAAAGATATCAGTGAAACAGCTGAGAAGTTTGTTCCTGAGATGAAAGCTAAGGGTGCTGATGTTATCATCGCCATGGCTCACACAGGCTTTGATGCTTTGGCGACTGGAGAAGGTGCCGAGAATGACATCAACCAGTTGAGTAAAGTAGCAGACATCGACGCTATTACTTTCTCTCATACACACAAGGTGTTCCCGACTGGAAATGACACCACGCTGGATGCTTCCTTCAAAGATCCTGCGACTAAGGCTCCTTATAATAATGATGTTGCCAAAATTGACAATGTTAACGGTCATATCAACGGGACTCCAGCGGTACAAGCCGGTTACGGCGGCGGATATCTGGGTCTGATCGACCTTAAGATTGTTCAAAACGGTAGTGCGTGGAAAGTGGATAAAGAAAGCTCTAAGGCATCCACAGTTTCCATCGCTGGTGTAAAAGCCGATCCGGCGATTGATGCCGTAACTTCTGCAGACCATGAAGCGACCAAAGCTTATGTGAATCAGCCGCTGGGTAAAACCACTGCTCCGATGAACAGCTACTTCGCCATGGTACAGGATGATCCTACAGTTCAGATCGTAACCTACGCCCAGCAGCGTTATGTTTCGAATCTGATCAATTCGGATCCGGAATTGTCTAAATACAAGGATTATCCTATTCTTAGTGTGGGTGCTCCGTTTAAGGCTGGACGCAACGGTCCGTCGGAATACACTGAGATTAATGAAGGAAATCTGACTATCGCCAGTGCAAGTGACTTGTACTTGTACGACAATACGCTGAAGGCGATTGTTGTTAGCGGCGCTACGGTAAAAGAGTGGATCGAAATGAGTGCAGGTGCGTTTAACCGGATTAAACCGGCTATTTCTACACCGCAATCTTTGCTGAATTCCGCCTTTGCAGTGTACAACTTCGACGTAATTGACGGTGTTCAATACACTATCGATGTAACAAAGAACGCGAAATACAAACCGGACGGTACGATCAACGATGCATCCTCCAGCCGGGTAACCAGCGTAACTTACGGTGGAAAGCCGCTTGATTTAAATCAGCCGTTTGTAGTTGTTACTAACAACTACCGAGCAAGCGGCGGCGGTAATTTCCCTGGCGTTAAAGGTTCGCCGATGATTATCGATTCCCAAATGGAAAACCGCCAGGTGCTGATGGACTACATCAGAGAAGCGGGTACGGTTGACCCGACTGCGGACGGCAACTGGTCGATTGCACCAATCAAGGGGAATGTGAATGTTACCTTCATTTCTTCTCCGAAAGCTTCTGCGGTACTGCCGGGCAATATGACGGATACTGGTGTTAAAGATGTGAAGGGCTTTGAAGTTTACGGCCTTAATCTGAAAGAAACACCGGTGAAACCAACCCAGGATGTTGAGGTTCACTTGCTGGGGATCAATGACTTCCACGGTCAATTGGATACGACTTCGATTATGGACGGCAAAAATGCGGGTACGGCTGCGATTCTCGCAACTTACCTGAAAGAAGCACGTGCTAAATATACGAATTCGCTGCTGTTCCACAACGGGGATTCCGTTGGTGCATCCGCTCCAGTGTCCTCACTTGAACGTGATGAGCCAACACATGTGTGGATGAACATGATGGGATTTGATGTCGGAACACTGGGTAACCATGAGTTTGACCAAGGTGTTCCAGCACTGAAAACACAGATTTTCGGTGGTGTTGATCCTAAGAACAGTAAAATAACCCATGCTGGTGCTGATTTTGATTACATCAATGCCAATGTGGTAGACAGTACTTACAAACAACCGATCATCAATCCTTACGTCATTAAAGAAGTAGGCGGCGTAAAAATCGGATTTATCGGCGTTGTAACAAAGGCGACACCTAGCAAGGTAGCCCCTTCCGGCCTGGTAGGTGTAAACTTCCTGTCTGCTTCGGAAGAAGTGGCAGCAATTGAGAAATATGCAAAAGAGCTTAAGCAAAAAGGTGTAGAGACGATCATTGTGCTTGCCCATGATCCTGCTACAACTAAAGGCGATGCAACTACAGGCTTTGTAACAACAGGTGAAGCGGCTGATCTGGCCAAAGCCCTGCCGGCTAACTCGCCGGTTGATGTGATCGTGGCCGGAGATAATCACGGTTATGCTAACGATACTGTGAACGGTAAGCTGGTAGTTCAGGCTTACTCTTACGGTTCGGCATTTGAAGATATTAAGCTGATTATTGACCACAACACAGGTGATGTTAAAGCGAAGTCTGCAACTGTTACTAAAACTTTCCAAGAGGGTGTAACACCAGATCCTGAGACGGTAGCGCTGGTGAACAAGTACTTGGCTCTGCATCCTGAGCTGACGCTTCCTGTGGGTACAACTGACGGCACAATCACCCGTACCGATGCTTACACCAATGAGGCTGCCCTGGGTAACCTGATTGCGGACGCTATGCGGCAGGCAGATTTCGGCGATGGAGTCCCTACTGCTGATTTCGCCTTTATGAATCCGGGCGGTATCCGTGCCGATCTTCCGAAGGGAAATGTATCTTTCGGCGATCTGGCCAAAATCCAGCCGTTCGGCAACACACTCGTGAAGCTGAAGCTTACCGGTGAGCAGATCAAAACCCTGCTGCAGCAGCAATGGGCTGTGAAGGCTGACGGAACGCCGGATACGAAAACCCTGCAAATTTCCGGCCTGAAGTATACAGCTAATATGTATCTGCCGGTTGATCAGCGGATTGCCAGCCTGACCAAAGCTGACGGCACACCAATCAGCATGACGCAGACCTACACCGCAGTCGTCAACAACTTTATGGCTGCCGGTGGAGACAACTACACCGTGCTGACTCAAGACAAAAACCCGCTGGCCGGTCCGATCGATCTGGATGTATTCTATGATTACATCGTAGACACATTCAAAGGCGGCGCCATTACAGCCAAAATCGAAGGCCGTATTACGAATAATGTGAAGCCTCCTGTAGCCATCCCAGGCGGAACAGTAACACCAACTGCAACACCGGCACCAACAACAAGCCCTGCACCTTCGGCAACACCGGCACCAACAGTGAAGCCGGTTCCTTCGGCAGTACCGTTCAAGGATCTGAGCAAGGTGGTATGGGCTCAAGAAGCCATCACCTCCCTGGCTGCAAAAGGGATCTTGAAGGGACTTGAGGACGGTAACTTCGCACCAATGAAGAACGTTACCCGTGCTGAATTTGTTACGATGCTCGTTCGTGCTCTGAACCTGAGCAACTCCGGTGCATCCGCAAGCTTCAAGGATGTGAAGCAGGGAGCATGGTATACCGACTCTATCGCTGCTGCTGTCCAAGCGGGCCTTGTCAAAGGCTCCGGAAACGGCAAATTCGAACCGGGACGTGAAATTACCCGCGAAGAAATGGCAATTATGATTGTCAATGCTCTTGCAGGAGATTTGCCTAAGATTGACACTTCTGCAGCCCTTGGACAATTTGCTGACAAGTCCTCCATTGCCTCTTATGCTCAGGAAGCTGTTGCACAGCTGACTCAGCTGGGAATTGTAAATGGTGTCGACGGCGGTAAATTCGCACCGAAAGCGATCGCGAATCGTGCGCAAGCTGCAGTAATTATTTATCGTATGCTGGAGAACAAAGCTTCCTAATCTTTCATTTCACAAAAGGTGTTTCGTCAGTCATCTCCGGATGGCTGGCGGAGCATCTTTTTTATTTTCTTCATTAAATGCAGTTTGTTGCACATGCAAAAAAGCCCGGTGCGTATTACGCCGGGCCTTTCACATTTCTTACCTGTAAGCCATTTTATTTTACAGCTGCTTCCCATTTGCAGCGGACCGGAGAAACAATTGCATTTTCCTTTTTAAGCTCAGTAAAAGCTTTGTCGATGGCTTTACGTTCCAGTCCGGAGAGCTTTTCTACTTCGCCTGCGCTGAGCGGATTCGCTGAAGTTTTGAGGATATCCAGTACCTGATCTTTTACACTCATGTGTACACTTCCTATTCACTATAATTTTAATTGAAAGAATGACTTCTTAGATTTGTAGTATAGAAGAGAGCTGGTGGAAATGCAGTGATGTTTGTGGGAATGAGCACAAAAAATATCACAGAACCCATTTACATATAAATCCAAAAGTGATATCATAATTATATCAAATACATATCTTATGGAGGTGCCATTATGAAAGAAAAAGTATTGCGTCCGGTTAGCGGTTTCTGGGTGATTGCACTGATCGCCATTTGTATCGGGGGCGGGGTTTACGGGGCAGTTCAGGAGTATATTACGGTGCCGGTTATTCTTTTTGTCCTTGCTTCGGTGTTGTGCACCAGTATTAGTGTGGTACAGCCCAATAAGTCGGTTGTGGTAACATTCTTCGGGCAATATGTCGGAACCATTGTGCACAGCGGTTTATGGGCAGTTATTCCTTTTAGTATCCGTAAGACAGTATCCCTTCGGGTACGCAACTTCAACAGTGTTAAGCTTAAGGTTAATGATGTAGAGGGAAATCCGATTGAGATTGCAGCAGTAATTGTTTTCAAAGTCATTAACTCGGCTAAGGCGCTGTTCGATGTCGATAAATATATGGCCTTTGTGGAAATCCAGAGTGAGACAGCGCTGCGTCATGTAGCTAGTAAATATCCGTATGACAACTTTAACGAGTCCGGGATGTCGCTGCGGGCTAACGCTGACGAAATTGCCAAAGAGCTGGCAACGGAACTGCAGGAACGCCTCTCCTTGTCCGGGGTAGAAGTGATTGAAGCGCGTCTGACCCATTTAGCGTATTCAACTGAAATTGCCAGCACAATGCTGCAGCGTCAGCAGGCTTCTGCGATTCTCTCTGCACGGCAGATTATTGTGGAAGGTGCAGTCGGCATGGTAGATATGGCTATCCGCCAGCTTAAAGAGAGCGGTGTTGTGGAGCTCGACGAAGAACGTAAAGCGGCAATGATCAACAATCTGATGGTGGCGATTGTGTCGGAGCGCGGAGCGAGTCCGGTCATTAACGCCGGCTCGTTGTACTAGAGGGCGATCCATTATGGCGGCCAAAAAAAGCTTTCCGCTGCGGATCGATCCTGAGCTGCACGAAGCGTTGGAACGCTGGGCGGGAGAGGAATTTCGCAGCGTTAACGGACATATTGAATACTTGCTGCGTGAGTCTTTGAAGCGGGCGGGCCGCTTGCCGGGCAAAAGAAGCCGGGAAGAAGAGTGACTGGTACAGGAAACTTCACCTGCACTAAGCTGCTTGACTGTCATATTTTGAATGTCGACCGCTGGCAGGCTTGACGGAAGCTGGCGACAGATTTATAATTACTCCATAATTCACGTTAACAGCTTCGACAAAGATATGGATCGTTGATTCAGGACCGCTTCAGAGAGAGGGAACAAGGCTGCAATTTCCTCCGGTATCCGGCATTCGATCTACCCCTTTATAGCTGCGGTTATGAACTCCCGGTACGTTTACTGCCCGGGATTGTAAGAACCGCCGGTTCATGGCCGTTATTCTATGCTGACGAAGGATTCTGTTTCTGGAATCGAATTTGGGTGGAACCACGGGTGCAATCACTCGTCCCTTTGCGGGACGGGTGTTTTTTGTATGCGTGGATTCTTCCGTTCCGCAGAATTCGCCGCCCCACGCGGGCTCAACAAATGAAGTTTTCGCCACCGGTAATTAGTGATGGCTAACCAATCCCTTAGGAGGAACAACAATGTCAGTAAGTATTAAACTGCCGGACGGATCGGTCCGGGAATATGAGAACGGAAGCAGCATTGAGGATGTAGCCGCTTCGATCAGCAGCGGACTTCGCAAGAATGCAGCTGCAGGCAAGCTCAATGGAGTCGTTGTAGATTTGTCGACGCCTCTGGAGGAAGGCGCACTGGTGGAGATCGTAACCTTGGATTCCCCGGAAGGCCTTGAGGTTATGCGCCACAGTACAGCTCACTTGATGGCTCAGGCAGTTAGACGCCTGTTCGGTGCGAAGGAAGTTAAGCTAGGGGTAGGTCCGGTTATCGAGGACGGCTTCTATTATGATATGGACCTGGAGCACCCGCTTAATCCGGAGGATCTGCTGAAGATCGAGAAGGAAATGGAGCGCATTGTTAACGAGAATCTGCCGATTGTGCGCAAAGAAGTCAGCCGTAAGGAAGCGCTTGAGATTTTTGGTGAACTGGGCGATCCGTATAAGCTGGAACTGATTGAGGCTCTGCCGGAAGACAGTGTGATCTCTATCTACGAACAAGGCGAATTCTTCGATCTCTGCCGCGGTCCGCATGTACCTTCGACTTCGAAGATCAAAGTGTTCAAGCTGATGAATGTGGCCGGTGCTTACTGGCGCGGAGACAGCAAGAATAAAATGCTCCAGCGTGTATACGGTACTGCCTGGATCAAAAAAGCACAGCTGGACGAGCATCTGCACCTGCTGGAGGAAGCGAAAAAACGTGACCACCGTAAGCTGGGCAAAGAACTGGAAATCTTTACATTCAACCAGCTGGTGGGACAAGGCCTGCCGATCTGGCTGCCAAAAGGCGCGAAGCTGCGCAGTATTCTTGAGCGCTATATTGTGGATCTGGAAGCAAGCCTTGGTTACCAGCATGTATACACTCCTGTACTAGGTAACGTAGAGCTGTATAAGACTTCCGGACACTGGGAGCACTACCAGGAGGACATGTTCCCTAAAATGGTCATCGACACTGAGGAGTTCGTCCTTCGTCCGATGAACTGCCCGCATCACATGATGATTTATAAGAGTTCGATGCACAGCTACCGTGATCTGCCGATCCGTATCGCTGAGCTGGGCACTATGCACCGCTATGAAATGTCCGGCGCGTTGACCGGTCTGCACCGTGTACGCTCCATGACGCTGAATGACTCGCATATTTTCTGCCGTCTGGATCAGATCAAGAGTGAATTCAAACGCGTGTTGGAGCTGATCAAACAGGTATACAGCGATTTCGGCATTCATGATTACCGCTTCCGCTTGTCCTACCGTGATCCGCAGGATACAGAGAAGTATTTCCAGAACGACGAAATGTGGGAAACTGCACAGCGTATGCTGCGCGAGGTAGCCGAAGAAGCGGGTCTGCCGTTCTTCGAAGCGGAAGGCGAAGCTGCCTTCTACGGACCGAAGCTGGATGTGCAAATCCGCACAGCGCTGGGTAAGGAAGAAACTTTATCCACTGTACAAATCGACTTCCTGCTCCCTGAGCGCTTTGAACTGGAATATGTCGGCGATGATGGTAACAAGCACCGTCCGGTCGTATTGCACCGCGGAATTCTCGGTACCATGGAACGTTTCGTAGCCTTCCTGCTGGAGAACTTTGCGGGTTCCCTGCCACTGTGGCTGTCACCGCAGCAGGTTAAGATTATACCTGTATCTTCAGCCTTTGATGACTATGCCAAGGAAGTTGAAGCGAAGCTGCTCAAGAGCGGTATCCGGGCTGAGGTCGATCTGCGCAACGAGAAGATGGGCTATAAGATCCGTGAAGCCCAGCTGGAGAAGCTTCCATATATGTTCGTAGTGGGCGAGAATGAGATGAATGCCGGTTCTGTATCGATCCGCAAACGCGGAGAAGGCGATCTCGGAGCGAAACCGCTCGATGAAGTTATCGAATCGCTTAATGCGGAAATTTCCGGTCGCGTAATTTAATTTTGCCGGGAGCTCTGCCGCAATCCGGCTTATAATCATCCAACAATAACCTCTGTCATCAGCCTCGTGAAGCCGAAGAATCGTGCTTCATGTATAAAATTTTGTGAAACGGGAAACCTTCGCTAATAGGGGGAGGTTTAACAAATGAACAAAATGGGCTTATGCCAGAGGTTTTGGTGTCTGATTGTCACGATTGTGCTTGTATTGACTGCAGCCGGTATCTATCCGGATTATGGAAGCAAGTCAGTAGAGGCCAGCGGGATGGCAGACACTGCAGGTCAGCTAAGCGTCAGCACAATGAAGCCAGGTAATTTCCAAAATACACAGGGTTCACAGGAGGCCATTCTTACAGAAGCTTCCCAGCTCGGGGGCACTTCCAGAGCAAAGCAACCGTCGGCAACAAATGCACCCAAAGCGACTTCGGCACCTTCCGGCAAGAAGACGGATACAACTGCCAAGCAGCCTGCATCAGTTACGGTAGCTGCACCCGCACCGGAACAGATCATTACTTCGCTGAAGGTTACGGCAACGGGATATACGGCAGGCTATGAGTCAACCGGCAAAACAGCCAAACATCCACAATACGGCATTACCTACTCAGGTGTCAAAGTACGCCGGGATAAAAATGCAGTTTCTACCATAGCTGCCGATCCCAAGGTTCTGCCGCTGGGCAGTATCCTTTATATCCCGGGTTACGGATACGCTGTGGTGGCGGATACCGGTTCAGCGATCAAGGGACGGAAGATCGACTTATATTTTGCCACTACCAAACAGGTGTATAAGGAATGGGGCAAAAAAACAGTGGTTGTTCAGCTGATCAAACGCGGTAACGGGAAATGTACGGAGAGCATGCTGAAGAACTTAGGCAAAGCGATTCAAACTTATAATACAGTTCCGCAAAACCTGCTGGAAGAGATTATCTAGGCTAGCCATATCCAAGCTGACAGCTTGAAATTTATTTCACTTAGGGATGCATAATACGGCCCTGAGCTTCCCATAATACGGACTGGGGCAAAGCAAGTGCCTCTTCCGAGAACGCACAGGGAGGTGAAATTCAGTGGCTAAAAAACCAAAGGTACAAGAAAACTATAAAACACCGAATGAAAAATACAATGCGGAGTTTGCTGTTGAAAACGACGGCGCAACGAAGCAAGGTACGTTTGCCAAACCAGTGCAAAAACCGCAGCAGTAATGCTGTGAACGTTTAATCTTACACCGATATGCTACAATTGGACTGTTCCGCTATACGCTCATGTTTTTGAGCGGCGGAGCAGTCTTTTTTTGTTACGTCAGGTATTCCTTCCTTACATTCATCCGGGTGACAGCTCGGTCCCGAGACTGAGGCAAGTTTACTTCTCACGCCGCTGTTCGCAACGCAGCTGATGCTGTAGACTAAGGCTATAAGTAACAGATAAACGTGGACATCACAATTAAAGGAGAAATGACAGATGAAAAGAAGGTTCACCAGCCAGATTCTCGGCGGCTTGATCCTGATAGGACTCGGCGGGATGTTTCTTCTGAGACAGATGGGATATACCGATTTCAGTATAGGTTCTCTGATTTCAGATTATTGGCCGCTCATTCTTATATGGATGGGTTTACAAAATTTTCTCTCTACAGGCGATCGCGGCTCGAAAGGTTCATCCGCATTTTGGGGGTTTTTCTTCATGGCGCTCGGAGTTTATTTTCTGGGCCGCAATTTGGAGTGGTTTGATGTATCGGCCGGTGATTTTTTCAAAATGCTGATTCCGGTGATGCTGATCGGCGGCGGTCTGTTTGTGATCTTTAAGCCGCGTGACCATACACCGCCTGTACCTCCGGCACCGCCAGCGCCACCTAACTTTTATCCGCCCGGACCCGGAACTCCTGATGCTGAGCCTCCGAAACCGCTGGAATCCACACTGGATGAGCAGTTTGAACAGAAATTCGGCAAACCTGCCGGTGAGCGCGATTGGAATCAGTATCTGCATAAAGAAGATTCGGATGAGAATGAGCAGAATCAGGGAAATAAGGGGTATTTTCAGTCGGCATCGGAAGCCCGCTGGCAGGATAACCGGGAACGGCATGAACGCAGACGGCAGGAGCGCCAGGAACGTCATGCCCGCAGACACGGCGAATGGCATGAGGAATTTCATGAAGCAGGTAACCATAAGGAAACAACGAACCGTTCTGCGTTTATCGGTGATGTGCATATGGGTAAGGAGCATTTTCAACTGAAGCATACCAATATCTCGCAGTTTATCGGGGACACTGTGCTGGACCTGACGAACGCGCAAATTCCTTACGGCGAGACCAAAATTAATATCTCTGCATTTGTCGGCGACATTAAAGTCTATATCCCGGATGATATGAACCTCGGGGTTTCGGTGAACAGCAGCTCCTTTATCGGTGATATGCAGGTGCTGGAGGAATCGCGCAGCGGTTTTATGAGCAGCGTACAGTGCAAGACGCCATATTATAAGGAAGCAGGCAAAAAAGTCCGGATTAACGTGAGTGCTTTTATCGGTGATATAAAGGTTAAAACGGTGGGTTAACGGATGGGGACGATCTTCAGCAATACCAAATGGCTGCTGCTGCTCTATTTCCTGCTTAGTGGAGGCGTCGCTGCCGGGCTCGTGTATGCCGGGACATGCCTTAACTACATCGAAGTTGTGGATTACCGGATGTGGCTGTACCTGAGCATTGGCATTGTGCTGTTCAACGTCGTGGTCGGCTACATGGCCGGACAGCGGATTCAGCGCCGGATCGACCATCTCGATCTGAACATGCTGCAGGTGGCCAAGGGTAATCTTTCCGTCCGGATGCCAGAGAGTGATGACCAGTCTTTTGCCCGGGTGTATCACGAGTTCAATATCATGATGGATACGGTTGAGAACAAGATGCAGATTTTGCAGCGGCTGGGTGAGCAAGAGGTAATTGAGAAAGAAAAGGCAGCGGAGAGCGCGGTACTGGAAGAGCGGAGGCGGATGGCCCGTGATTTGCATGATACGGTGAGCCAGCAGCTGTTCGCGATCCATATGTCCGCTTCTTCGCTGCCTAAAGTGCTGGAACGGAATGAAGAGCATGGGATGACGGTAATGAACCAGCTCATAACGATGTCGCAAATGGCGCAGAAACAGATGAGAGCTCTGATTGCCCAGCTGCGCCCGGTAGAACTGGAAGGCCGCAATCTGTTTGAGGCGCTGGAGAAATGGTTTCCGGACTACTGCCGGCAAAATGGGCTTAAGGGTGTCAAGGAGCTAGAGCTGCAAGGGGAGCTCTCGGAGGCGATTGAGCATCAGCTATTTCTGATTATCCAGGAGTCCATGGCGAATATCGTTAAGCATGCCGGAGCCCGGGTAGTCAGTCTGTCTCTGCGTGAAGCGCCAAGGCAGGTGGTGCTCAGCATCAGCGATGACGGCCAGGGGTTTGAGCATGTGCAGCATAAGCAGGGCTCTTATGGTCTGACTACGATGCGCGAGCGTGCGGAAAAGCTGGGCGGACAAGTAGAGATTATCAGCCGCAAAGGAGCAGGAACGACGATCCGCGTACATATTCCTAAGTTTGTGCAAGGCAATCAGGAACAGGAGGAATAGAACATGAGTGTCATAAAAGTATTGCTGGTGGATGATCATGACATGGTGCGGATGGGGCTCAAAACCTATCTGATGCTGGATCCGAAGTTCGAGGTTATTGGCGAAGCAGGGAATGGGGCGGAAGCGCTGAATATACTGCGCGGATGGGGACAGGAAGGCCTGCCGGATCTGGTGCTGATGGATCTGATGATGCCGGTCATGAACGGAGCCGAGACGACCCGGGCCGTGCTGGCTGAATTTCCTGGACTCAAAATTGTCATTCTCACCAGCTTCCTGGAAGATGATCTTGTAGTGGATGCAATTGAAGCAGGAGCGGTCAGCTATGTGCTCAAAACGGTTTCCGCTGAAGAGCTGATCTACGCGCTGCAAGGCGCTTACCGCGGCATGCCGGTAATGACTGGTGATGTCTCTCAGGCATTGACCCGCGGCATCCGCCAGCGTACCGTCCAGGGCGACTCCTCCGGTTTAACCGAACGGGAAAAAGAAGTTCTGCTCCTTATTGCCGAAGGCAAGACCAATAAGGATATCGGTGAGGAGCTGCATATCAGCATTAAAACGGTAAAGACGCATGTCAGCAATCTGCTGATGAAATGCGAGCTGGACGACCGTACACAGCTGGCTATATACGCCCACCGCAAAGGCTGGGCACAGCAAGGATAAGCTAGCCGAAATGCTATTGATGCATTACGTGGAGATAATGTTCCTAATAAACTTTCAAATTATAAATCTGTCCTAGTTAAGTACATATATTTGATCTTGCCCTTGTTCCGGCCCGGCGCGTATTAAGCGTTTGGGCTTTTTTTCGCTATCATTCACGGATTTTTGCTAGCCTCACCCTAGGACTCCCCAGTTTTTATCTCCGCTTAAATTGTTTTTAATGTGAACTTAAGGTTTAAAGTACAAAATAAGATCAAGAAGAAAACATTACTCCTTGTCAGACAGACAAGGCACGGGAGGAACGTAAACAATGGACGATAACAAAAACAATTTCAATCGTGATCATGAACCCACCACGGATCGGGAATGGGATAACTCCAATAGCAGCAGTAATGACACTAACAACAGCAGCAATAATAACCAGTCTTCTGAGTCAAGCTCTTCCTACTATTATTCCTATGGACCTTTTAAATCGCTTAAAAATGATGAAGTGAATCCGGAGAACGGACAGCACTATAGCCGGCTTGAGCCTGAGCGTGTTGAGGTTACGCCTCCGCAGCCGGTCAAACAGCTTCCTTACAGTACTTCGCTGCGCACTACCGGTAATGACGGAAATGGCGGACGAGGCGGTAACGGTCCAGAAGGAAGCAACGGCTGGCAATATAACCGTAAGCCTAAGAAACCGGTAAAAGCAGTGCTGATCTCGTTCCTTGCCGGGATGGTCGTATTGTCCGGTTCGATGTTCATGGCAGACCGGGGCAACTGGTTCACAGGGGATCCGGTGACAACGGCAGCAGTAGCAAGCAACACAGCGAAGACAGCGGTTGGCAGTGCTAATGTTACACCTTCAACCTCCACTACGAACCTGTTTACAGGAACAACGGATGTCTCAAGCGTAGTAGATGCGGTA
Source organism: Paenibacillus pedocola (assembly GCF_031599675.1). Taxonomy (NCBI): domain Bacteria; kingdom Bacillati; phylum Bacillota; class Bacilli; order Caryophanales; family Paenibacillaceae; genus Paenibacillus; species Paenibacillus pedocola. The sequence goes on from NZ_CP134223.1 coordinate 2,139,938, forward strand.
GGGCCTGCTGTCGTTAAAATTGAAACTCTAGTAAATACCAACTCCAGCAGAAGCTCCTCCAATCCGAATATGAGTGATCCATTCTCGCAATTCTTTTTCGGTGACCAGTTCGGAGGCAGCAACTCTTCCGGCACGGATGAGAATTCACAGTCGGAATCGGGTTCCAATTCGTCTACACAGCTTACTCCATATGGAATCGGAACAGGCTTCATCTATGATTCCTCCGGCTATATTTTAACAAACCAACACGTAGTCGAAAATGCTGATGTCATCCAGGTTACTGTGGACGGCACTACGAAGCCATATGAAGCGAAATTGCTTGGCGCAAGCAAAGATTTGGATCTCGCGGTGCTGAAGATTGAAGGTGCGGATTTCCCTACAGTAGCGCTTGGTGATTCCGACAGCATCAAGGTTGGCTCCGAGGTTGTAGCGATTGGTAATCCGCAGGGCTTCGATCATACCGTTACAGCCGGTGTGCTCAGTGCGAAGGACCGCAGTATTGATATCAATGAAGAAGACGGCAGCGGCACACGCAATTACAAAAATCTGCTGCAGACCGATGCTTCGATCAATCCGGGGAACTCCGGCGGACCGCTGCTTAACCTGAACGGTCAGGTAATCGGGATGAACGTGGCAGTCAGCACGGATTCGCAGGGTATCGGTTTTGCGATCGCCGTCAATACCATTAAAGAGGTTGTCGACAAGCTGGAAGCCAACCAGGAAATTCCGAAGGAACCGGTACCGTTCATTGGCGCATCGTTGATGACCATTACGGATGAAGTTGCCAAACAAATGGGTACTGACATAAATGAGGGATCTGTAGTTGCTGAGATTGTCTTCAAGTCGCCGGCTTATACTGCTGACCTGCGCCCTTACGATATTATTACAGGTGTAAATGGTACCAAATACGCTACCAGCCAGGATCTGATTACTTACATTCAGTCCCTAAAGGTCGGCGATAAAGTAACCCTGAATGTTGTACGTGACGGCAAAACACTGGAGCTTCCGGTTACAATCGGAAATAAAAATGATTTTGACACCACCCAGACGAATTCCCAGGGGAAATAAACACACCGGACGGTAAAGGACAAACGGAAGGGGAGACCCTTCCGTTTGTGCTGCTACTAGACGTGAAACCTTACATTCATGCTACAATAGATTTAAATGATTTAGACAATGGGGGCTGCTTGATGCGACCGAATATTTTAATTATTGATGACGATGAGAAGATAATTTCCATGCTGCGGCGTGGCCTGGCCTTTGAAGGCTATGACGTAAAAACGGCCTCTAACGGCGCTGACGGATTGCGTGCCATCCTGACCAGCGATCCTGATGTGGTTGTTCTTGATGTCATGATGCCGCAGGTGGACGGCTTTGAAGTGTGCCGGCGTCTGCGCGAGGGCGGGAGCACTGTGCCTGTGCTGATGCTGACGGCCAAGGACGAAATTGAACATCGTGTAAAGGGACTTGACCTGGGAGCGGACGATTATCTGGTCAAGCCATTCGCACTGGAAGAACTGCTGGCCCGTGTGCGGGCGCTGCTGCGCCGCAAGAGTGAACAAGGGGGAAATCCGGACCAGTCGGTTTCCTATGAGGATATCACACTGGATGTGGATTCCCGTGAAGTCACCCGTGCCGGCAAACGGCTGGAGCTGACGGCGAAGGAATTTGAGCTGCTGCATCTGTTTATGCAGAATCCGAAGCGTGTATTATCCCGTGATCTGATCATGGACAAAATTTGGGGTTATGACTATAGCGGGGAATCCAATGTACTTGAGGTATACATTGCCATGCTGCGGCAGAAGACGGAGGAGCATGGCGGTAAACGTTTGATTCAGACGATCCGGGGAGCCGGTTACATTCTAAGAGGTGACAATTAACATGTCTATTAAATTGCGGCTGACAGCTTGGTATTCAGGGATTTTGGCCGTTATGCTGCTGGCCTTATCAGCCGCAATTTACGGTTTTGTCTATATTAATACGTATGGGGATTTGAAGGAGCGGCTGATTAAACAGGCGCAGCAAGTAGATCTTAAGGTAGGCATAGACTATAACGACGGTACTTTGAAACAAATCCTCGGCGGTCCCGCCGGACAAAGCCTATTTGCCCAAATGTACATTTATGATCTCGAAAAATTGATTCCCAGCCAGAATATGGCTGAGATCAATCTGGAGTTCAAGGTCCCTGCAAAGGATGCTGTCTCCAAACAGCAAGGATTCTTACAGGCAACTTACGGCGGCAATCCGTTTCTGATCTACCAGAAGTCTATTGAAGTAGTCAGCACGAATGAAACTCATTCGGCTGTGCTTCAGGTGGCCGTCTATACCGGGGAGCAGGTGACACTGCTGGCCAGGCTAAAGAACATTCTGCTGGTCGGTTCCTTTGCGACACTGATAGCAGCGTTTACATTTGGCCTGTTCCTGGCCCGGAAGTCGATGAGCCCGATCGGCAAGGTCATTGAGGCGGCTAACGGTATACAGACCGGCACGGACCTGAGCTCCCGGATTGTCTATGACGGTCCGCCGGATGAAATTGGACGGCTGATTGAGACGGTCAACAGCATGCTTGGGCGGATGGAAGGGTTCTATAAAGAGCTGGAAGATTCATATGCTACCCAGCGCCGGTTTGTCTCCGATGCTTCACATGAGCTGCGCACCCCGCTTACAACGATCCGCGGGAATATCGATCTGCTGCAAAAAATCTGGGAGATGGAGCCGGAACAGAGCAGAATGAGCGAGGCGGAAATCCGCCAGCTGTCCATCGAATCCGTGAAGGATATCGCCGATGAATCGAAACGCATGAGCCGTCTCGTAGCCGATATGCTCTCGCTGGCGCGTGCCGATACCGGCCGCACCTTTGATAAGGAGCCGGTGGCGCTGGAGCCGCTGATGACTGAGGTGGCCCGCAGGGCTTCGTTCCTGCCGCGCCAGTCTGAATGGTCTATCGGCGACCTGAGCCATATGAACGGCAAATATATTGTGGGGAATAAGGATTATCTGCAGCAGATGCTGTTCATTTTCATCGATAATGCTTTTAAATATACGCCGTCCGGTGAAGTTACAATGGATGCAGTATTTTATCAGAACCAGGTAGGGATCCGCATCAAGGATACCGGAATCGGGATGGACAAGGACGAGGTGCCGCATATCTTTGACCGCTTCTACCGGGCGGATGAATCACGTGGCATTACGGAAGGCATCGGGCTCGGGCTCTCGATTGCCAAATGGATTATCGATGAACATGGCGGCTCTGTAGAAGTGGTAACCCGTCAAGGAGAGGGCACTACATTCATCATCTGGCTGCCGCTTCTCTTTGCTCCGCCGCTGGAATAGGTTATAATAGATCAGGTCCTATTACAGCTGTCATTGACTGCAGAAAGCCGGTGAAAATACATGGAAGTCCTCAAAATTTCTCCCCGGGGCTATTGCTACGGTGTCGTCGATGCCATGGTTATGGCACGGCAGGCCGCACAAAATCTTGATCTGCCCCGGCCGATTTATATACTTGGCATGATTGTGCATAACACTCATGTTACGAATTCATTTGAAGACGACGGAATCATCACACTGGACGGTCATAACCGTCTGGATATTCTCGATAAAGTGGATAGCGGCACCGTCATCTTTACCGCACACGGCGTATCGCCGGAAGTCCGTAAGATGGCCCGCGCCAAGGGGCTTACTACCGTTGACGCCACTTGTCCGGATGTGACGAAGACACATGACCTTATCCAGGAGAAAGTAGCAGAAGGCTACGAGATCATTTATATCGGCAAAAAAGGCCATCCGGAGCCCGAAGGCGCCGTTGGTATTGCTCCAGAGCATGTCCACCTCATCGAAAAGGAAGAAGAGATTGCCGGATTGTCCATTCCTTCCTCGCGGATCGTTATCACGAACCAGACCACGATGAGCCAGTGGGATATTAAGCATATTATGAAAAAGCTGCTGGAGACCTTCCCCGGTGCAGAGGTCCATAATGAGATCTGCATGGCTACCCAGGTGCGGCAGGAAGCGGTAGCAGAGCAAGCCGGCCAATGTGACCTGGTGATTGTTGTCGGCGATCCCCGCAGCAACAACTCCAACCGTCTGGCTCAGGTCTCTGAGGAAATTGCCGGTGTGCCCGCTCACCGGATCTCTGATGTATCCGAGCTGAACACGGCATGGCTGCAGGGAATTTCCAAGGTGGGAGTAACCTCCGGTGCCTCGACGCCAACCCCGATCACGAAGGAAGTCATCAGCTATTTGGAGCAATACGATCCGGAACTGCCTGAGACTTGGGAGATTAAGCGTACGGTAAATATGGCGAAGCTCCTGCCTCCTGTGAAGAACAAGACGACAAGTGCAACTTAATGATTTTGGAGTTATGAACTAATTTTTATTATATAAGCTGCACCTGGTTCCTGTTTGGGGCCGGGTGCATTTTTCTTATGTTAAATACTTTAGGATGGAAAGTGTTGGTAGATCTAACGTGTATTTCGGGAAAAAAAGTTGACGTAAGATGCAATATGCGGTAAAATCACTTTAGCGCTTAAAAGCACACACGCGTCGTAGCGAAATAGTATTTTATCATCAGCTGGACAATATTTGAGAATAAATGCCTAAAAGGGGAGCTATAATATGATCGTTATTACATCCAATCAAACACCGCAGGACCAGGTAAATGATATTATTGCAGTTATTGAAAAAGAAGGTCTGCAGGTTCATCTTTCGCGGGGTGCGGATCATACGGTAATCGGTTTGGTTGGCGGAGTGACGCCGAAGCTTGCGGAGCATCTGCGGCAGATGAAGGGCGTAGAGAATGTCGTGAAAATCACCAAATCCTACAAGCTGGCCAGCCGTGACTTCCATCCCGAGGATACTATTATTGATATCCGCGGTGTTAAGATCGGCGGAGAGAACCTCGTCATTATGGGCGGCCCTTGCGCCGTTGAGTCCCCTGAACAGATCGATGAAATTGCCCGGCTGGTCAAGGCTTCCGGCGGCCAGGTGCTGCGCGGCGGCGCATTCAAGCCGCGGACGGGTCCTTACAGCTTCCAGGGTGTAGGTGTAGAAGGCCTGACTATGATGGCGGAGGCCGGCAGAAAACATGGCCTGCTTACCATCACTGAGGTAATGACTCCCGAGTATGTTGATATTTGTGCGGAACACGCTGATATTCTGCAGGTAGGCACGCGTAATATGCAGAATTTCGATCTGCTGCGCAAGCTGGGAACCTGCGGCCGCCCGGTGCTGCTCAAACGCGGTTTCAGTGCAACCTATGATGAACTGCTCAATGCGGCGGAGTACATTTTGGCCGGAGGTAACCGGGATGTTATGCTGTGCGAACGCGGCATCCGGACCTTTGAAACCTACACACGCAATACGCTAGATCTGTCTGCTATACCTGTGCTCCAGAACCTGAGCCATCTGCCGGTTATTTCCGATCCGAGCCACGGCACAGGCCGCCGCGAATTAGTGGAGCCTATGGCAAAAGCCTCAGTTGCTGCCGGGGCCAATGGTCTGATTATCGAAATGCATACCGATCCGGACAATTCCATGACAGGTGACGGAGTTCAATCCCTGTTCCCTGAGCAGTTTGATAAGCTGCTGAGAGATCTGGAGAAGCTTGCGCCGATCGTGGGACGTAAGTTCTCAGATTCGCTTGAAGCTGCTCCTATCGCCTAATTCAACCAGAAGAAATCGGTCTGTCTTATGGTCCTCTTTGCCGCTCACGGGCGGAGGAAGAGGGCCTATTTCAGTTACAGCAGAAAGCATATGTCACTATTTAGGACAGGCTAAGCGTTTTTCACGAAAGCGTCAGAATATCTTACATTGTCGTCAGAAATACCTGACATAAGCATTGACGATGTTAGGTTTGAGTTTTATAATGACGACAGTAAAAAAATTAAAACAAGAACATTTGATACTGTGAGCGGCCTAATGTTCGGAACTTGGGGAGGAATTAATTCATGTCGGTTGAAAAAGTGTTGCAGACGATCAAGGAAAACAATATCGAGTGGGTGGATTTTCGGTTTGTAGATTTAGGTGGACGTGCTCACCATATCTCATTGCCAGCATCCGCAGTGGAAGAAGAGACATTTGTAAATGGTGTAGCTTTTGACGGTTCTTCCATCAAAGGGTTCCGCGGTATCGAAGAATCGGACATGGTTATGATGCCTGATCCAAGTACTACATACATCGATCCTTTTACAGCTCACCCGACGCTGAATGTTATGTGTGACATTTTCACACCTGACGGCGAACGTTATGAGCGCGACCCGCGCGGTATCGCAGTAAAAGCAGAAGAGTTCCTGCAAGCAAGCGGTGTGGGTACAGCAGCTTTCTTCGCACCTGAGTCCGAGTTCTTTATCTTTGACGATGTGCGCTACGAAAGCGGAATGAACAGTTCTTCCTTCTTCGTAGATTCCGAAGAAGCAGCATGGAACACAAACCGTAAAGACGAAGGCGGCAATCTTGCATTCAAAGTTGGCGTTAAAGGCGGATATGTTCCGGTAGCTCCAGTGGATTCCCAACAGGATATCCGCAGTGAAATGTGCCGTTTGCTTAGCGAAGCGGGTCTTGAAATCGAACGCCATCACCATGAAGTGGCGACTGCAGGCCAAGCGGAAATCAACTTCCGTTTTGACACCCTGAAGAAAACAGCTGACAATCTCCTTACTTACAAATATATTGTTCAAAACACAGCACGCCAATATGGCAAAGTAGCAACTTTCATGCCTAAACCACTGTTCGGCGATAACGGTAGCGGCATGCACGTTCACCAATCCATCTTCAACGGCAGCGAGCCTTTGTTCTACGAAAAAGGCGCATACGCAAACCTGAGTGAAATGGCATTGAACTACATCGGCGGTATCCTGTATCATGCTCCGGCACTGATCGCACTGACTAACCCAAGCACCAACTCATTCAAACGTCTGGTTCCTGGTTATGAAGCACCAGTTAACCTGGTTTACTCCAAAGGTAACCGCTCCGCTGCTGTCCGTATCCCGGTAGCTGCTGTAACACCTAAGGGCTGTCGTATTGAATTCCGTACTCCTGACTCCACTGCTAACCCTTACCTGGCTTTCTCGGCTATGCTGATGGCGGGTCTGGACGGAATCAAGAAGAAGATCAACCCTGAAGAAATGGGTTACGGTCCACTGGACAAGAACATCTACGAATTGTCTGATGCTGACAAAGGGAAGATCCGCAGCGTTCCAGGCAGCCTGAACGAAGCGCTTGACGCTTTGGAAGCTGACTATGAATTCCTGACTGAAGGTGGCGTCTTCACTAAAGACTTCATCGACAACTATATCGCTCTGAAACGTGGAGAAGCACAAGAGGTTGCTATCCGTGTTCATCCGCACGAATACTCCCTGTACTTTGATGTATAAGATTGATTAAATCTTAAATAAGCTTTGCTTTAGAAGCCCCCGGGTCCCCCGGGGGCTTCTTTATGTGCCTTTATTTGAACGCTAAAGGACTCTGTAATGCCCTTGGTTCGATTCAGTGCGTCACAGTGGTGTTTTGGTGCAGCGGGAGAGTCCGGGCCTTAGAATTAGCCTCAGAGGCTTCTATGGCATCAGCAGTTTTACTAATAAAAGTCGTTAGCCTTTGCATGGCATACACTTTCGAAAGTTTTCGTAAATCTGGTTTTTTGCATATGTATTTAATAGAAAAATTAGTAATGGAAGCATTTATTATAATGAGAATGTAATTATTTATTCAATTATTAATCCATGATTTGATTTTGAATTCGTAATTTTGGATGCAGTTAAGGGCTGTTTCGGAAATACTTTCGGTAATTCCATACCATATTTACAATAGAAATATTTGATATAGATCGATTGCGAGCGTTGATTTATCAGTGTTTTACTCTGAGTATTCTATCTGATCTAAAGCGGGAGTAAGAATTATCTTTACAATGATAAATAACGATGTAATAATAATACCGAAATCGGTTTCGGTATTATTGAGTACGCCACATTAGCCTCAGCAATAGAAAGGATGAATACAGTGAATCAAAAGAGCACGCCTAACTGGCAGTTCACCGGGAACAACGGAGAGTTCAGCCTTGAGCACCCTGACCGGAGCAGCTTTTTATATTTTCCCTTGGTAAATGAAGGAGGAATGATGTCTTCAATCAGCCCGCAGCTTCACGGTCAGGTGACTACAGGGCATAATACCTTCCTGACACCGCCAATATCAGTGGAGGATTTACATAACTCCAGAGGGTCGCGTAATTTCTGGGTCTATGTAGAGGGTAAAGGAGCCTGGTCGGCGGCAGGGAATTCTGCACGCCAGCATGCACAGGCCTACTCGGATTCCGCAGATGAGTCCCTGCTGGAGGCAGGATTACTGTGGCACCGGATATCCCGGGAGAATAGAGAGCTGGGAATTAAAGCGGATGTGACCAGCTTTGTTCCTTGCGGCACAGATCAAGTAGAACTGATGAAGATTGTACTGACGAACACAGGAACAGAGGAAATCAGAATCACCCCGACTGCAGCAATTCCGTTGTATGCACGTTCGGCAGATGATCTGCGGGATCACCGCCACGTTACTTCTCTGCTGAACCGGATATATACCTCAGCGTATGGTGTCGAAGTACAGCCGGCGCTTTCCTTCGACGAACGGGGCCATCGGGTTAATCATACGTCTTACGGTGTATTTGGAGCTGAGGAGGAGGGAGGACAGCCAGCCGGTTTCTTCCCTGTGCAGGAGGATTTTATCGGCGAGGGAGGCAGTCTGGATTGGCCGGAAGCGGTCGTCCTTAATGCGGAACCGCAAATCGGGCATGGCGGCGGCATACATAAAGAGGGCTATGAAGCGCTGGGCGGATTAAGATTTGCCTCGGCAGCACTGCTGCCGGGCCAGAGCCGTTCGTATGTGGTTGTGCTGGCGATAGAGAGCGACCGGATCAACATCTCCAGGCTGATGTCCAAGTACGGCTCTTCCGCTGCTTTTGAGGCGCATCTGGAGGAGAATAAGCTCTTCTGGGCCGGTAAAGTGAATACGGTGGAATTTCACACCGCGGATGACACCGCTGACCAATGGATGAAATGGGTAACGCTGCAGCCGGTGCTCCGCAGACTGTACGGAAACTCTTTTCTGCCATACCATGATTATGGAAGAGGCGGCCGCGGCTGGCGCGATCTGTGGCAGGATTGTCTGGCTCTGCTCATTATGGAGCCGGGCGATGTGCGCAGCCTGCTGCTGAATAATTATGCGGGTGTAAGAATCGACGGCAGTAATGCAACTATAATTGGCCAGCAGCCTGGCGAATTCATCGCCGACCGCAACAACATTCCGCGCGTCTGGATGGACCACGGAGCCTGGCCGCTGATGACCACGATGCTCTACTTGAATCAGAGCGGTGATCTGGACTTCCTGCTGCAGGAGCAGACCTATTTCCGGGATTCCTTCATGAGCCGCTGCCGTGAGCGTGACAGCTCCTGGGAGGCAGCCGCAGGCAGCAGTCTGCGGACAGCAGCCGGGGACATTTATAAAGGGACCATCCTGGAGCATATTCTGCTGCAGAATCTGGTGCCATTCTTCAATGTGGGCGAGCATAACAATATTCTGCTGGAAGGTGCAGACTGGAATGACGGGCTGGATATGGCGGCCCAGCGCGGGGAAAGTGTTACTTTTACCGCCTTCTATGCCAGCAATCTGTATGAACTCTCTATGCTGCTGCGTACTCTGAAAGAACGCACGGGGCAGAAGACGCTGGAATTGGCTGAAGAAATGGTACTGCTGCTGGATTCAATTGGGGATGCAGTGGATTACACTTCTGTATCCGCGAAGCTGGAACGGCTGAACCGCTTCTATGCCGCTGCGCCGAACGTGGTAAGCGGAATCCGTGCTAAACTCGACATTGAGCAGGTGGCAGGCGACCTGGCTCAAAAAGCAGAGTGGATCTTTGCCCATCTGCGCAAGAATGAGTGGGTGGCAAGCGAACATGGCGATGGCTGGTTCAACGGCTACTACAACAATGATGGAGAACGGGTGGAAGGGGAAACGGCTGAAGGTGTCCGCATGACGCTAACAGGCCAGGTATTCCCGCTACTTGGCCATGCTGCGGCACCGGAGCAGATCCCGCACATCATCGCAGCTGTGGAACGCAACCTGTATGACGAGAAAATCGGCTACCGGCTGAATTCCAATTTTGGCGGTATCCAGCAGAATTTGGGGCGGGCATTCGGATTTGCTTTTGGACATAAGGAGAACGGGGCAATGTTCAGTCATATGACCGTAATGTACGGAAATGCGCTTTATAAACGCGGATATGTGCGGGAAGGACGCAAGGTGCTGGATTCGCTGTATAACTTGAGTGCGAATTTTGAGCTTAGCCGGATATATCCCGGGGTTCCAGAGTATATCAATGAACAGGGCAGGGGCATGTATACCTATTTGACCGGCTCAGCCAGCTGGCTTCTGCTGACAATGGTAACCGAGGTGTTTGGTGTGAAAGGGCAGCTCGGCGACTTGCGGCTTGAGCCGAAGCTCGCCAAAGAGCAGTTTGATCAGGAGGGCAAAGCGTCGATCAAGACCCTTTTTGCGGACCGCCAGCTGGAAGTCGTCTACACGTCCACAGGCAGCGCCGGATACGGAGAGTATCAAATACACTCGGTAACACTGAACGGCGCTGAGGTGACGCTTCAGCGCGTCTCAGAAGGTGTTGTGATCCCGCGCGATGTATTGAGTGCCCTGCCGGAAGGGCAGGTTCATCAGCTGCAAGTCGGGCTGGCTTAAGTATACAAGTTAACAGGAGCGCCTGTTCCGCCGGATATGGCGCTGCAGGCGCTTTTTGAATCTGATGAAATAGTGTTATAGATATTAATCAGCTATAGAGAAAGGAAGGAGAACAACAAATGTCTAACATTCTCTCGAACGGCATTCTAACTGTAGAGATTGCAGAACCCGGAGCCTATAACGGTACCCGGTTCGACTGGACCGGATTTATAACCCAAATCACTCTGGAGGAGGGCAAACATACCTTTTGTGTTCCCGAGAGCCTGGTACCCGGGCACGGCAGCAACGGGGTTGGACTATGCAACGAGTTCGGCATTTCCCGGGCAATTGGGTATGACGAAGCAGCTGCCGGAGAATGGTTTCCTAAGCCAGGCGTAGGCCTGCTGCAAAAGCCGGATGAGGAAGCTTATGATTTTAGCCGAACCTATCCTTTAACTCCCTTCAAGATAAGCGTGGAAAGCAGCGGGCAAGAGATAACGTATACGGTTCTTCCCGAGGAGTGCCGGGGGTACAGCATGCTATTGACCAAGCGTATATCCCTGGAAGGTGACCGGCTAAATATTGACTACAGGCTGGAGAATAAAGGAACAAAGCCGCTGCATACGGAGGAATATATTCATAACTTTATAGGAATTAACGGCAGGCTCACCGGGGAAGGCTATGAACTAAGGCTGCCTGGAACAGCCGTCGTTGAGGCGCCCGAGTCCTCCTTTACGGCTGAGCTGCTGCATACATCCGGAGACAGACTGGGCTGGAATACAGAGCCGGGACGTCCCTTCTACTGCAGGCTGGCAGGGTGGGAGAATCCGGATGCCGAATTTTTTTGGGAACTGATTCATCATCCTAGCGGAGTTGGCATCCGTGAGAGCGGGAATTTCCGTCCGGAGCGGATGGCGCTCTGGGGTGAGCGGCATGTAATTTCACCCGAAGTTTTTGCGGATCTCAGCATTTTACCGCGTCACAGCAAGGATTGGCGCCGCAGCTATCAATTTTTCTCGTTCTGAGATGCAGTGATCTTACGTTCTATGTGAATAATTATACTTGCTGGCGTGTTAGAATGCTGCTATCATATCGATATCCATATTCGTAGGAGAGAAAGGGTGGGGAGCAATTTGAGCAAGAGAGCATACAATTTTAATGCAGGTCCGGCGGCGCTGCCGCTTGAAGTATTGGAACGCGCACAAACGGAGTTTGTAGAATTCCGCGAAAGCGGAATGTCCATTATGGAGATGTCGCACCGCGGGGCAATATACGAATCCGTGCATAATGAAGCACAGGAGCGTCTGTTGTCACTGCTCGGTAATCCGGAGGGCTATAAGGTATTGTTCGTTCAAGGCGGAGCAAGCACGCAGTTCGCTATGATCCCGATGAACCTCATCTCCAGCGGCCAGGTCGGCAGCTATGTTATGACAGGAAGCTGGGCGGATAAAGCGCTCAAGGAAGCCAAACTGCTGGGTGGCGGACATGTTGCCGCATCCTCAGAGGACAAGAAGTTCCTGGCGATTCCGGAGCTCAGCAGCATCAAGCCGGCCGACAATGCGGCATACCTGCACATCACATCCAATGAGACGATTGAAGGAACACAATATGCAGAGTATCCGGATACGGGTTCCATTCCGCTGATCGCGGACATGTCGAGCGATATTCTGAGCCGTTCGTTTGATGTCAGCAAATTCGGACTGATCTATGCCGGTGCTCAAAAAAATCTCGGGCCTTCGGGGGTAACTGTTGTAATCGCCAAGGAAGAGCTGATTGCCAAATCACCTTCGAACATTCCGACGATTCTGCGGTATGACACGCATTACAAAAACAACTCTCTGTACAATACGCCGCCATCCTTTTCTGTATATATGGTTAATGAAGTGTTAAAATGGATCGAGGAGCAGGGCGGGCTTGCCGGCATCGAATCCAAAAACCGTGACAAAGCCGGTCTGCTGTATGACCATATCGACGGCAGCGACGGTTTCTACCGCGGGGTTGCGGAAGCAGGCAGCCGTTCAATTATGAACGTTACCTTCCGGATGCAGTCGGAAGAGCTGGAGAAGCAATTCGTTAAGGCTGCTGAGCAAGAAGGTTTTGTCGGTCTGAAGGGCCACCGCAGCGTTGGAGGCTTGCGTGCTTCCATCTATAATGCTGTTCCTTATGAGAGCGTCAAGGCACTTGCTGATTTCATGAATCATTTCCGGCAAACTCAAGGCTAATGAATGAAATTCCCGGACCTTCCGCCAGCAGGCGGGAGGTTTTCTGCTTGTACGGGCCTGCCCCTCAGCTTAGAATGAAAGGTACTTTACACCACATCAAAGGGCTGGTAAGCCTACAGAGAGGAACATTCCAATATGGCATTACACATTGTGCTGGTTGAACCGGAAATTCCGGCAAATACAGGTAATATTGCCCGTACCTGTGCAGCCACAGGCACCCATCTCCACCTGGTCCGCCCGCTGGGCTTCCGGACCGACGACGCAACCTTGAAACGGGCAGGGCTTGATTACTGGCATGCCGTCACAATCGAATATCATGATTCGTTTGCGGAAGTGCAGGAAAAGTATAGCGGGGGACGCTTTTTCTATGCCACGACAAAGGCGCAGAAGCGCTACACGGATTTTGCTTTCCGGGACGGGGATTTTTTCGTATTCGGGAAGGAAACCAAGGGGTTGCCGCCCGAAATTATCGAAGCCGGCAAGGAAACCGCTATGCGGATGCCGATGGGAGAAGCTGTGAGATCGTTGAATTTATCCAATTCCGCAGCGATTATTGTTTACGAAGCCCTGCGTCAAATGGATTTTCCGCAACTTTTCTAAAAGTAGACATGTTTTTTTGTTTTTTTCAGCAGGATTCGACAATAAAATAACGAAATAGAAGAATACTGCCGAAATAAGTAGTGACTACTAATTATTTGTTGAACAGGAGAGGTGTACGTTAGATATGAAACCTGCTGGCGTAGTTCGTAAAGTAGATCAGCTGGGTAGAATTGTTCTGCCTAAGTCCCTGCGTAAAAGGTACCAAATGAATGAAGGCGACCCGGTAGAAATTCTGGTACAGGGCGACCATATCATTCTGGAGCGCTACCGTCCCAAGTGTGTATTTTGCGGATCTATGGAAGGTGTAAGCGAGTATAAAGATCGTTATATTTGCGCCGCATGCCTTGCAGAAATGACGCAATTGCCAAGACACGCCTAGTAATACCGCTTTCTCCTGGAGAAAACGGGCAAGGAAAATAATTACATAGTATGGTGCTGCGTGATTTCCGTCGCGGACCAGTGCTGAAAAAACGCCGCACAATGTGCGGCGTTTTTTTTAGAATATAAGAATATTCCGGCAGCTGTTACAGGCCCTTGGTTTTATCGTCGTTGTAGGATGAGGTTAAAATACCGGTCAGAAAAAGCAGGAATACCAGGGTGACAATCCAAAAGGTCAGGGAAAACGACATGCTGGACACCTCCATAAAGGACTGTAGTAGTTACATAGATTATAACCACCGCATGCTGAAATTAAAAGCTCAAAAGTGAGATTCAGCATTGACACCGATTTTTATTTAAAGAACAGGAAGTTGGTTGGCACCTGCCGGAGATTTCCGTCAGACGGGTCGTTAATCACTTTGCCTCTGAAAATGAGGGATGAGGAACCGCCGCCATCGAGATTATAGGCATCGGTCACCCCCATACTCCATAGCTTGTTCTGAATTTCTTCCAGGGTAGCCCCGGAGTTTCCGTTCTCGTTATATCCGTCTGCAACCAGAACCAGCAGCTGATCATCTTTATATTTGCCGATAACGGTGCGGGGGGCACGTTTGGGACTGGTCATCCATTTATATGGAATCGCCTGCCGTACACTGTTCTTAAGGAGAACCGGCACAAAGGTTGCCCCAAACACTGGTTCCAGCTGGTCAAGCTGCGATTTGCTGGTGAATTTACCCCCTATGAGCCGGCCCGATTTATTCAGACCCACGAAGCTGAGATCCTTGTAGGTCGGCTCAAAACCGTATACATATTTGCCGCCCACGATTGTAGTGGACAAGGGGTACCGTCTTCCTCCCTGATCGGCGAAACCTCCGGCGTTGATCCCCGCAACCGCACCATAACGGGCCACGGCATGCATCGTGGTCTCGGCTTGACCGGTGCCGTCTCCGGCCAGGCTCATTTTCATTGCTGTAGCATCCTTCAGCCTGATCTTAAGGGCGTAAGCTTTATAGTTGCCGGGGTTCAGCCGGTATAATTCAATCGTAATCCGGTCACTGCTGACGACGTCGGCAGGTATGCCAAGCCGGGCCGTGATCCGCCGGTTATAGATATGTTCCGGGCGGGAAGCCTGGGCTGCAGCTGTTGAGACCAGTGCATTCATAGCGTTAGTAGTCTTCTTATAGAGCTGGGCGCTGGCACCGATGGCGTCAATCGTGTAGGACGCTGAATTCTGTGCCTGCAGAAGATCCTTTTTGAGCGCTGCTGTCAGTTCGAGCGGCCCCGGCTCTGCGGCATACTGATCAGTGTTCAGGTTAAGGGTCAGTGGCGGCTGGTACCATAAAAGACCAATAAATAAGCCAAGAAAAGGCGCCGTCAGCAGCATGAAGAAGCGGTTGACTCTTTTTACAGGCGTCATCATTTGAGCAGATCCATTTCTTTCTTCAAGGCTTCAAGCTGCTTCTTGACTTCACTCAGCTGCGTATACAGCTTGTTGCTGTTATCTGTCTTGTTGCTTGCATTATCCTTGGTAAACGTCAGCAGTTCATTAAAGGTCTGCACCGTATTCTGTAATTCCTTCACTTCTTCGGAGAGAACGGCGATTCTCGATTCATAATCTGTCTTCAAAACGGTAAGCTGCTGCTGGCTTTGGGCGCTAAGCTCGCTAAGCACCTGCTGCTTCAGATGGTTGGTGTAGCTGTACACGGCATAGACGCCGACTCCGATCATCAAAATCCAGAACAGTAAAAACCATTTTACGGAAGGGCCGTTTCTCGCGGCAGTGCGGCGCGAGTGTACTGGGGTCGATTCCGCTAGCGGTTGCATTTCAACATCACCTCAAGCTATTTTTTTCAAGTCCCCATTCTATCAGACTTTTACAAGTTTCGCAAAAATGAAAGGAAGTTTGAAAGCGTGAAAAAGTAATTGCATCCTATTAAACTACTGCGATACAATTTCTATAGATTGGAATATCTGAGTGGCGTATTCAAGGTAAAAGAAGGAAGAAACTAACAATAAGTCATCAACCATCCTTGCTTCCGTGGTAGCCGGAAACGTAAAGTGCTTTCCACTCTGGGTAAATATATAGATAGCAGGAGGTCTGGGCGTTAATGATGAAGGTTTGGCGGGTGGTCATCGTGGGTTGTCATCCCACAAGTATGCTGGGTACAAAGCTGATATTGGAGGAGGGGGGAGGACTTATCGTTCAGGGGATGTATTCCACCTGGAGCGAGGCCGTTAGAGAAGTGCTGGAAATGAAGCCGGATCTGGTACTGGCAGATTATCAAATGCCTGAGGGCAATGTGGAAACCGTGCTGCCGGAGATGAAAAATAGTTCAGAGCATTCACATTTCATCATCATGACCGAAGAGGATGACAAGGAATTATTCCAGCCCCTGCTGGAGCTCGGAGCCAGCGGTGTCCTGTCCAAAGGAGCTTCCTCCAACCAGCTGCTCTTAATGATCGAAAGTCTGCGCGAAGGTTTCCTGTCGGTTCCGCTGAAGTGGATTCAAAGGGGATACCGTCCGGTGACCTCGACACGGAGTCTGGAAGGTGTTATGCAGCTGACTCAGACTGAAATGTTCATAATGGAGCGGATTGTACAAGGAATTACTTACGACAAGATCGCTCTGGAGATAGAGGTAAGCCGTCGTTCCATCGATAACTACCTTCGGAAAATCTATGTAAAGCTTGACGTTACGACTCGGGCCCAGGCTATCGAGAAGTATGCGCTTTTCTCAAGGCAAAATAAGCAAATCTACGCGTAGTCCCTGCCTTTGCGACATATTGCCGTCCGGGCTGGAATATTCTTGGTACCAGGGAAGGGGGGGACATATGAAATATGAATTTTCTGCCCGCGCGCATACATTGCTATCTTCACCTCTGCTTAGTATCCGGACACAGACGCGGCGCAGCACATTAATCTCTCTGGCAGAAGAACTGCCTGCTGAAGAATTGTTCCCATTATCGCTGCTTGCGGAAACGGCCTCTACCGTAATATCGGCGGATGCCAGTGCGCTGCAATATGGCGATCCTGAGGGCTATGGTCCGCTGCGGGACTGGCTAACCGGGGACTGGCTGAAGGGAAAAGGAGTGGCTGCCCCGGAGGGCGGAGTTCTTCTGACAACGGGAAGTCAACAAGCTATCGATTTGCTGTCCCGGGTCTATATCGATCCCGGCGACCGTGTACTGGTGGAGAATCCGACTTCTCCGGGCTTTCTGCAGGCACTCCGCATGCAGGGGGCTGTCATTATTCCGGTACAGGGAGACCGGGATGGGCTGCTGCCTGATCATCTTCGCACCCAGATCCGCCAGCACCGGCCCAAAATGCTGTTCGCAACCCCGAGCTACACGAACCCGAGCGGGATCCTCTGGAGTCTGGATCGGCGCAAGGAAGTGCTCGAGCTGTGCATCCGGAATAACGTGCTGATCGTAGAGGATGATTCCTATGGCGATTTGCATTTCCAGCGGGCCGGTACCGGCGGATCTCCTGCCGTGCGGTATCCGTCATTGTATGCGCTGGAGAATGTCAGCCAAGGCGGGCATGTGCTCTACATCGGCTCATTCAGCAAGACGGTCGCGCCGGCCCTGCGGACAGGCTGGGCAGCCGGCAGCCGGGAGCTGGTCGGGATGATGACTGCTGCCAAGCAGATGGCTGACTGGCAGTCCAGCTTGCTGAACCAGCGGCTGCTGCATCATCTGCTGGATGTAACGGCATTTGATCTGCGTGAGCATATC
Source organism: Paenibacillus pedocola (assembly GCF_031599675.1). Classification (NCBI taxonomy): domain Bacteria; kingdom Bacillati; phylum Bacillota; class Bacilli; order Caryophanales; family Paenibacillaceae; genus Paenibacillus; species Paenibacillus pedocola. Next base: position 2,157,586 of record NZ_CP134223.1, read on the forward strand.
GCTCTGTTGAACCGTGAATACAACACCCGCCTGAAACTAATGGCGGAGCTGCTGAAGCGTCCGGCTTGGAAGCATAGTGATTATGCGCTTCCCGAGGGCGGCATGTTCCTGTGGGTCTCCCTGCCGGAAGGGCTTGATGCAATGACACTGCTCAAAGCGTCGCTGGCCAAGGGGGTCGCGTTCCTGCCGGGCCAGCTATGCAGTGTAAATGGCGGCGGCAACCGCATCCGTCTTAACTTCAGCCATCCCGGCCGGGATGAGCTGCTGCTGGGGATGAACCTGATGAGTGAGGCGGTCACGGAGTTTACAGCGCGGAGCTGAGGGGCTTGCAGCCTAGGGTTGCTGCATGCTTGCGATAATAAGGCTGCGGCAGGGAAGCGGGGAGCAGGAAGACGAATGGAAGGTAAAAAAATGCAGAGGGAAAGGCGATACGGGGAGAGGAAATTCGTATGAGGGAATTCGTAAATGCCTATCTGTAAAATGACATGGCTGGCTTTGGCGACTCCCATCTGCTGTATTCTATGCAACAGATTCGCCAGTTCCGGCTTCACAAATAGTTTCTATTGCACTTTGTACAGCAGATTTCCGGAAAACCGCAGATGAGGGCTGGATTTGTGGGATTTAATTGCACAAAATACAATAGAATCGAATTTCTCCCTCTTTAAGCCGGATTCTGTTGTACGAAATACAGTAGAACTCAAAAAACAGACTCCCGGAATGAGATTGAAGTGAATTACGATTGCTTAGCAAGCCCTTGGTAATACGAGGGCTTGCTTTTTGTTTCAAAGCAAATGAATTACCGCGACATTGGTTGATGATTCTGATGTGCAGATACAACTTACGTGCTGCTATTACTTATGGTACTGATGGATGTTGTCATTATGGTTGCTGGGGCTGAAGCTTCTAGACCTTGCCCGCACTGGCCTCAGTGATCGCAGCATATTCCAGCAGCGCCGCCGTTCCCGCCGGCGTCAGCGCGTAGCGGCCGCGGTTCACCCGGGTGAACCAGCCGTAGTAGTTGCGCTGCAGCATCGCCGCAGCGCCGGGCACACCGCTCCGCCGGCGCAGCTCGGCGGGCGTGATGCCGGCCCGGGCCTGCGCAGCCGCCGGGCCTTCTGCAGGCGCTGCTGCGCCTGCCTTAGGCGCGCGGCTCCGCTTAGCGCGCCCATCCAAGAGGCCGAGCGCGGCTTCGGCCTCAGCAGCCTGCAGCGCGAGCGCGACGCGCAGCGCCTTCTCACGGTAGGCAGTCACGAGCTTGACGCGCGTGCTGCCGCCGGTGTTGTAGTCCCCGCTGCGCTCGCGGAACTCATAGAGCAGCTTCTCGCGCCGCCGCGCGCCGCTGCGGACCTGGGGCGGCGCGTCGCCCGGCTCCGCGAGCACCTCGACCAGCGGGGCCTTCGTCTTGTAGAAGACGATAGTGATCAGCCCGAGGCCGAGGCGGCGGCACAGCCCGCTGAGCTCGCCCCAGCGCTGGTTCACCGCGCCTTTTTTGTCACGGACGCGTTCCACGGCGAGGTAGACATTGGGGCTGAGGCGCAGTCGTTCAACTCCCTGCAGCAGCAGGGCGAGGTTGAACGTTTTTTTCATCTCGACAATAAGCGGCAGCTCCTCCCCCTCCCGCAGGCCGACCAGATCGCAGGTCCGTACCTCGCCTTTGACCGAATAGCCCTGACGCTCAAAAAAAGCCTTCAAAGGAGCGTAAAGCTCCGTTTCATGTTTTACTGCCATCGTACTCACTCCTGCGCCTAATTTAACATTATATGTGAAGTTCTAGTTTTTTTTAATGATTCTCTATTATAGCACAGCAAAAAAGAGGTCAACTATTCCGGGCTCGCCGCATAGGTATGTAATACACTTTTAAAGCCAATCGAGCAAGTAGGAGCGCAAGAGGAGGCAGCGAGCAATGGATATTTTTGAGCGTATAGCTTCGTATCGGGCTGAGAACGACCGTTTGGCGTGGAGCGGCACCTTCAAGGACTATATAGAACTATTGAAAAAAGACCCCTCTCCCGCTAAAACGGCTCATTCCCGCGTATACGACATGATCAAGTCACACGGCGTAGAAGACATCAACGGACGCAAACGGTATAAGTTTTTTGAACAGGAGATTTTTGGGCTCGACCGTGCGGTAGAGAAGCTGGTGGAGGAGTATTTCCATTCTGCCGCCCGCCGTCTCGACGTCCGCAAACGGATCCTGCTGCTCATGGGACCGGTCAGCGGCGGTAAATCGACACTGGTAACTCTGCTGAAACGGGGTCTGGAGCAATATTCACGGACGGATGCAGGAGCGGTGTATGCGATTGAAGGCTGCCCGATGCATGAAGATCCGCTGCACCTGATTCCGCTGGAGCTGCGCCCGGAGATTGAGCGGGAACTCGGGGTACGCATTGAGGGCAATCTGTGCCCCTCCTGCCAAATGCGGCTCAAAAATGAATACCGCGGCGACATTGAACAGGTCAAAGTCGTGCGTGTGATTCTCTCGGAAGAAGAGCGCATCGGCATCGGGACCTTCAGTCCGTCTGATCCGAAGTCGCAGGATATCGCCGATCTAACCGGCAGCATCGACTTTTCCACCATTACCGAATACGGCTCGGAATCCGATCCGCGGGCCTACCGCTTCGACGGGGAGCTGAATAAGGCCAACCGCGGGGTGATGGAGTTCCAGGAAATGCTGAAGTGCGACGAGAAATTCCTCTGGAACCTGCTCTCGCTGACCCAGGAAGGCAACTTCAAGGCGGGCCGGTTCGCACTGATTTCGGCGGATGAAATGATCATCGCCCATACGAATGAAACGGAGTACAAATCCTTCATCTCCAACAAAAAGAATGAGGCGCTCCAGTCCCGTATGATCGTCATGCCGGTGCCTTACAACCTTAGAGTGTCGGAAGAGGAAAAAATCTACGCCAAGCTGATCGCCCAGAGTGACATGAAGCATGTGCATATTGCCCCGCACGCCTTGCGGGCCGCTGCGATTTTCTCCATCCTGACGCGCCTGAAGGACAGCAAAAAGCAGGGGATGGACCTGATCAAAAAGCTGCGGATGTACGACGGGGAAGAGGTAGAGGGCTACAAAGAAGCCGATCTTAAGGAAATGCAGTCGGAATACCTGGATGAAGGCATGTCCGGCATTGACCCGCGGTATGTGATCAACCGGATTTCCAGTGCTCTTATCAAAGGCGACCTGCAGTGCATGAACGCGCTGGATGTGCTGCGGGCCATCAAAGACGGGCTGGATCAGCATCCTTCGATCACGAAGGAGGAACGCGAGCGGTACCTGAACTTTATTTCCATCGCCCGCAAGGAATATGATATTCTGGCCAAAAGCGAAGTGCAGAAGGCCTTCGTCTACTCTTTTGAAGAATCGGCCAAAACGCTGTTTGAGAACTATCTCGACAACATTGAAGCGTTCTGCAACTGGAGTAAAATCCGCGATCCGCTGACCGATGAGGAGATGGAACCGGATGAGCGGCTGATGCGCTCGATTGAGGAGCAGATCGGAATTTCCGAAAATGCCAAAAAGGCGTTCCGCGAAGAAATCCTGATCCGCATTTCGGCATATTCCCGCAAAGGCAAAAAGTTCGAATACAATAACCACGACCGGCTGCGTGAGGCGATTGAGAAAAAGCTGTTCACCGACCTGAAGGATATTGTCAAGATCACCACCTCCTCCAAAACGCCGGATGAAAGCCAGCTCAAACGCATCAATGAGGTAAGTAGACGACTGATTGACGAGCATAACTACTGCCCGATCTGCGCGAATGAGCTGCTGAAATATGTCGGAAGCCTGCTGAACCGCTAAGGATTCATAGATCTGGATGAATACAAAAAGCGTACCTCCCGTCCATAGGGGTACGCTTTTTTCGCGTTGCGTAGTTTCAAACCATATTTTTAATCCTTGGTATTCTATTTACTTGGAGAGATGCCGAAATGAATAAAAAATTAATTGCCATCCCCATTACTTTGGCAGCGGCTGCTGCTATTATCCTTGGAGTGCAGAATGCAGAGGTTGATACCTATCCAATGAGTAGTGCACCTCAAGTTCAAAATACTTACAAATTAAACTCAGACCAAGCCAAACTGGTTTATTATGAAAATGTGGATGAGATCACGAATAAGGCCACGAAGGAGACCAAATTCTCGTATCTGAAGATGGTGCTCTTATTAATAATGTATATGAAACCTTAGAAGGATACGTAAAGATGAATAATGCAGATTCATACCTTTTATTTCTAAGAGAAGTTGAACCAGGGAAGTTCGCTATTTGTGGCTCTTACCAAGGGAAATTTAATGTCGACAAACTATCCAATGATACCTCATTTGAAGAGCGTCAAATTACGCAAAGTCAATTAAATGACTTAGACTACTTCGGCGAAAATTCAGAGCATTTCAAAAATTTAATGGAGCAGGCACTAGAAAAATTCCTTGAAAGTAATTGAAATTTCATAACATCGAAGTCTCTGCAACTGGAGTGAAATCCGCGAACTGCTAGGTGACCTAGGCATGTGAAAGGGAATATCCCGAAGCCGCTGTTTCTGGCTTTGAGATATTCCCTTTATTGATGATGTGTTCAGTGAGTGTGTTATTCCTTCCCGTGGCTGGAATCCTTCTCCTTAGATCCGCCGACGGTGAACCCCAGGCCGCCGTTATAGCTGCCTAATTGTCCGGTAACTCCGAGGCCTGCGCCTTGACCGCCTCCGAGCTGTGCCTGAGCCTGGGCTCCGAGTCCATTCTGTCCGCCGAGCTGCAGTCCGGCATTGAAGCCTGCACCTTGGCTGATACCTAAGTGACCTTCCGCATCCGCTTGAAGCCCGTACGCTCCTCCCACATTGGCCCCGGTATGAAAGCCAGCCCCCTGGCCGCCGCCGATCTGTGTTTTAGCCTGTGCAGAAACTCCGTATTTGCCGAAGGCCGCAGCTCCCGTATCGATTCCAAGCCCTTTTTGCGTGTCGAGATGGGCGTTGCCCTGCGCTTGAATTCCATAGGAGGCGCCGCCAAGATGCCCATTCGCGTAGAGCTCCGCGCCGTCTTTTGCTACATGTCCGCCTGTATTCAGGCCTACTCCATGCTTGCCGCCGACTTCGCCGCCGGTTTTCAGGTGGATCCCCTGCCCGCTGCCTGCACTTGCATTTAAATACCCGTCGGCCAGCTGCTTGGCGGTTGTGCCTGAATTTTCTGCTGCAGGCAGGTCTGCCGGGCCGCTGTCTGAGCGGTAGTGATGAAAGTAGTGGGCGTAGGGAAAAGATGCCTGACTGGCAGTCCGGAGATAGCTGTACTGGTAATTTGACGAGACCGGGTTTTCGTTCTCAAGGGTCATCCAAGATTCCTCCATTGTTATCAATAGGTTTAAAGTAGCCTATTCATCAAGGGGATGAAATGATACCTTGTTTTCAGCAGGGACATCCTTTTTATATACAGCAAAATAGGAACAGTTCTCCCGTGATGCAGTTGCTATAATAAAATTACCGTACGGGAAAGGCTGGGTTGCTCAGTGAATTACAGTAAGGATATAGAGAAATGCATTGAATATATTGAGGAGAATATTAAGGAAAATCTGACTGCAGGACAAATTGCCGCGGTGGCCGGATATTCGCCGTATCATTTCTGCCGTGTGTTCAGCCTGTGCAGGGAGATGTCAGTGATGGAATACGTGCGAAGCCGGAAGCTGTCTTTGGCGGCGGTGGATTTGTTCAAAGGGCGGAGCGTGACCGATATTGCGCTGGATTATGGTTTCGAGACTCATGGCGGGTTTACGAAGGCATTCCGCAAAGCGTATGGTTACCCCCCCTCACAATATGCGGCGCGGATGGCCGGTTATCTTCAAGATGTCCCAAAGTTTAAAATGGGAGGTTATATCATGAATCCTGTAATAGTGAGTAAGCCGGCTTTTAAGGTCGCAGGCTATGGTATTGAAACGAATGTGGCCGGAGGCAATTATACGAAGGATATTGCGTCCTTCTGGATCCATTATGAAGGCGAGAATCTGGAGTCGAAAATGTACGACATTCTCGATCCCCCGAGGCATGGCGAAGTGGGGCTGTGTGTTCCGTCTTTTGACAGCGGCAATGCCACTTACCTGCTGGGTGTGATTGTGGACGATTTCTCCAGGGTCACGCCGGATATGCTGACAGCTGAAGTGCCGGAGGCCGAATATGCGGTGTTCACCACGCCGCCAGTTGATACCTCGGGGGGTTCGAAGCAGGAAGATTTTGTACAGGTGATCAAGAGCACCTGGAAGTACATTTTTGAAGAGTGGTTTAAGGACAGCGGTTATGTCTACGACGAGGGCAAGCTGAATTTTGAGTTCTACGATGAACGCTGCCATTCGCGGATCGATACGGTGATGGAGATTTATATTCCGGTGAGGGGGCGGGCGGGAAAATAGGAATTTAACTGCACGGCTGCAAATGCTGCCCGGGTGTATAAGCTACACTGCGGGAATGTTTGGACTTCCGGCCGCTGTTAAGGTTGGATTTCTTGATTTGAGCCGCTGTGCAGCGGTGGAAATCCAACCTTAGCCTATGCTTCCGATGCGAGCTTTCCTACGGAAAGCTTTCAGGCGGACGCTATCGCTCCTACAGTTCCAAAATTCCCTCCGTTACGCTCACTGGGCAGCATTTGCCTTGTATTATTCCTATTTTACCGGCTGCCGGGGGTGGCAGCCGTAGTTAGGCCCGCAGCGCACGTAACCGTGCTGGCGGGCCTATTGCAGCTTTTTCTTTTTCAAATGACATTCGTAAGATCATCTAATACCAATCATTTCCGGCTGGCACTATAATAGGTTAGGAAAAATTATTTGGGAAATAACCCATGCCGAAAGGAATGTTCGTAAATGCCATTAGTTGATATGCCGCTTGAACAGTTGAAGAAGTATGAGGGAAGGAATCCGCGGCCGGCAGATTTCGATGCTTACTGGGAGCGGGCTTTGGAAGAGCTTGAAGCTGTAGAGGCCAATCTTGAGTTGATTCCAAGCGCTTTTCAGACCCCTCAGGCTGAATGCTTCGATCTCTATTTTACGGGAGTGCGGGGGGCTCGCATTCATGCCAAATACATTCGCCCCAAAAAGGTGGACACGCCGCAGCCGGCGATTCTGCAATTCCACGGATACACCGGTGACTCCGGCGACTGGCAGGACAAGCTGGCGTATGCTTCGCTGGGCTTCTCGGTCTTGGCGCTCGACTGCCGGGGGCAGGGCGGTTCTTCAGAGGATACAGGAGGCGTGAAGGGCAACACCCATAATGGTCATATTATCCGCGGCTTGGATGATCATCCTGATAACCTGCTGTTCCGCCATATTTATCTGGATACCGTCCAGTTAGCCAGAATTGCTTTTGACCTGCCGGGGGTTGATCCGCAGCGTGTATATGCAACAGGCGGCTCCCAAGGAGGCGCGCTTACGATTGCCTGTGCTGCCCTGGAGCCCCGGGTAACAAAACTCGCACCTACCTATCCGTTTCTGTGCGATTACAAGCGTGTATGGGAAATGGACCTGGACAAGGATGCCTATCAGGAGCTAAATATCTTTTTCCGTAAATTTGATCCGCTGCATGAACGCGAGGATGAGATTTTCGAGAAGCTGGGTTATATTGATCTGCAGTATTTGGCCCCCCGTATCCAAGGGGAGGTTTTATTTTTCACCGGCCTGATGGATACCATCTGTCCGCCTTCCACCCAGTTTGCAGCGTATAACAAAATCATTTCACCGAAGCAGCTGGTCGTCTATCCGGATTTTGGACATGAATGGCTTCCCGGCAGTGCCGACCGTGTCATGCAGTTTTTCCTGGAAGAGTAGCTTCAAAGAATGATAATCGGCGGACCTTACACAAATTAGGGCAATCAGTTAAAGCCCGCTGAGTGTTTCAAATGCTCTAAATAACGGGCACGGATCAGCAGGAAATACAGGATTTGCGCGGCAAGGAAAACGATAAAGATCGTAATGGCCGAATGAATCACAGGTGAATGAAACAGGTTATGGAGAGCGTAGAGCGCAACGGAGCTGTGGATGAGCGCGACCGCGAGCGGTACGAAAAACAACAGCGCCAGCTGTAGAGTTGCCACCTTCTCAAGCTCCTTGCCGGTCAACCCAATCTTCGATAGGGAAAGGTACTTCTGCTTGTCATCATTGAGGTCGGTAAACAGCCGGAAATATAGAAAGCTTCCCGATGCAACAAAAAATACGCAACTGACAAACAACCCGACGAAAAGCATCAGATTATAGGTTCGCTTCATCTGTTCCTCCAAATAGGCAGAAGATGCGAACCAAAAACCGGAGGGTTCTGCATATCCGAGCTGCCCGGCGATGGCCTCACCCGTGTCTGCCGTTGAATCGGCGCTGTCCGTATTGTAACTGGTTAAAAGCTGTTCTTTTCTGGGATAGCCCAACGAGTCAAACATCCGATCCGAAACGATCAACAGCGGTTCATCGATCATGGGAGGCGTGACCGCCTTTCCGACGGTTTGTTTCATGTGGAATGTGATGGATGTTCCCTTTACTGACCACTCGTGTTCCGGAAAAGGCCGGTTTTTCATGGTCCAGATGGTCGCGGCTTCATTTCCCTGCAGCGACAGTACCGGGTAATCCAAGGCTTTGGCAAGCTTGGTATACTCGGACAGGCGGATGATGTTCAGGGATTGTCCATTTATCGAATCGAAGCTCGCTACATGGACAGACAATTTATCATAACGAATTTGCCGTTCTTTGAGCACTTGTTCGATTATTTTCGTGTGATAGGCTGCCTGCCCGGCATCGCCGGTGGTTTGGATGTAATTATAGGCGAACGGGTACGCAGCCGAGATTTGTTTGTGGATGGTTTCCAGAAATCCCATCAAGCCGCCCATAGCGCAAATGGCGACTGTCGAAACGACCGTCACGAGAAAGAACATACGGGCGTTGTCCTTCATGCGGTAAGCCATGTCAGATAAAACGAGCACATTCGTTTTGCGCAAAAAGATTGAGCGGTTGCTTCTTAACGTGCGGATCACAAACACGCTTAATTGTGTGTACAAAAAGTAAGTGCCGATGATGATTAGGACCGTCACCGGCACAAGAGCGAAAACGACAGTGGGACCTTTAACCTGGAACGATATGATATATCCGCCAAGAAGAAGGCAGAACGCTATAATTGAAAGAAAAACGGATGATTTAGGCTCAGGCTTCGGTTTGGCGCTGCTTTTCAGCAGATCGATCGGCTTGCTGGCCCTTACGAATACAGCTGTGAACGCGGAGATGACGAGAAACAACAGCACGAATGCGGAAAGAGTGAGCAGAATGGCTGTGCCAGGCATGTAGTATGGCAGCGGGCTCATGTGCATCACATCGGCTCCAATCATCATGAATAGCTTGGCGAACAGCATACCGGCGGTAAGACCTGCCACAATGGAAGCGAAACCGATCACCATGTTTTCGATAAAGACGATCTGTCGCAGCTGATTGTAGGTCATGCCGTGCATGATGAGCACTCCAAATTCCCGTTTGCGGGATTTCAGGAAGGCACTGCCGGAATAGAGTACGAAGAAGATGGAGAACACATATACGATATATTCCGCAACCGTCATTGCCTCAACCGCCGCCCCATTGAAACCGGAATTTTTAATGGCAGGGTGAAAAATAAAAACAGCATACATGAAAAAGATCATCACCGAAAACGTGCTGCTCAGAAAAAAAGCGGCATATGTCCGTTTGTTCCGGCTAACATTCCGGAGGGCAAATTGTCGCAACGTCATTTATTGCCCCTCCCGACTTATTAGCGGAATGGTCATCATGGACAGGATACGCCGTGAACTCCTCTTAATGAACGCGAAGCGGTGAAAGGTCATGTGCATTCCCTCCCATTAGCGAAAGCATATCGATAATCTGCTGGAAGAAGGTCTGGCGGTTGTTCCCCCTGTAAAATTCATTATAGAGCCGGCCGTCCTTAATGAATACGACCCGGTGGCAGTAGCTGGCAGCTAGAGCGTCATGGGTGACCAGCAACATGGTCGTTTGATCGGTATCGTTGATAGCCTCCATCATTTCCATTACATCCCGTGAAGATTTGGAATCGAGATTTCCCGTCGGCTCATCGGCCAGCAGCAGCGAAGGGGAATGAATGATGGCCCTTGCAATGGCAGCCCTCTGCCGTTGCCCTCCCGACACTTCATAGGTTCGTTTATTCAGAATTTCGGTGATGCCCAGTTTTTCGGCCACCGGTTGAAGCCTGGCGTCCATTTCTTTCACACTTTTCCCGTCCAGCGTAAGAGGGAGGATGATATTTTCCCCGATGGTCAGCGTATCCAGCAAATTAAAATCCTGAAAGACAAAGCCCAGCTTCCGTCTGCGGAACAGGGCCAGATCATGTTTGGATAACAAGTGGGGGTTTTCCCCATTAATCAACACTTCTCCGGAGGTAGGCGTGTCGATTGTGGATACTGCGTTCAGCAGTGTTGTTTTGCCGCTGCCGGAAGGACCCATAATGCCGACAAATTCGCCTTTCCCGACAACCAGGTTCATATCGCTCATCGCCCTATACGCGATGCTGCCATCATAAACTTTTCCCAGATTGCGCACGATTAACATATCCATATCAAGCATTCTTCCTTTCATACGGCCGGAATTTCGAATCCCCAAGCCCTCCCGCATAATCATAACCGCTCCTCAGCCAATATCCCATCGATTATTCTTAAACAAAACTTACAATGCTGTAATAAAAAACACGCATGTTCATGAAGCTTGAACATGCGTGATTCCCATCCATATACGTACTGCAGTCCCTTGTCCCTGCTCGGATTCAATTTCGACGTGATGATCAAGCCGCGAGGCGATTTCCCGAACCAGGTAGAGACCCATCCCGGTGGATTCACCGAAGCGTCTTCCGTTTTCCCCTGTAAAATAGGCATCGAACACCCGCTTGATATCCTGTTTCGGGATTCCCGCGCCATTGTCCCGAATCTCAAGAGCGGCTTGCTGTCCGCGTATATCAGAGCTAATCAGGATGCGGCTGCTTACGCCTGCCGAATACCGCACCGCATTGGTGATTAATTGGCCGAGTGCGAATGCAAGCCACTTGTCATCGGACATGACCATCAGCCGGTCATCGACCTGGATTTCCGGGAAGACCTTGTTGCGGATAAATAAATTTTTGTGTTCAGCCACCACTTTCCCGACCAGCTGATGAAGATGCACCGGCTCCACCACGAAATCCTGCTCGAACGCATCCAAGCGTGAGGTATACAGCACTGTGTCAAGCCCCTTCTCCAGCTTATCTATTTCCTCTCGAATGCTGTCAAAGAAGGGGTCGGTTTCATTCTGAACCGCAAGGTGCATAACGGATAGCGGGGTTTTCATCTGGTGCACCCACTGATTGATAAAGGTGATGTGATCGTTTAGCTTTTTACGGTATTGTTGGATATCGTTCTGATACAGACGATACTTTCCCTGGAGCAGATGCCCAAGTGCATCCGCGAGCGGTGCGTTCCCGACAAATTCGGCCGATTCGTCAATGGACAGAAGCGGACGAGTCAGCCTCCGGTAAAACCGGTAATGGCGGATATAACGGTATATCAAGTAAAACGCGAATAAGGCCGTATTTACCATACAGATGTATATAAGATCGTTGGTATTCCGGAAACCGGATAAGCGGCACATATAAACAGTCAGCAGGAGCTGTCCGGCATACATAAAGATTAACGGAGCCTGCTCTCTCCAAAACAGCCTCATGACTCCTCCCTCCAAAAAGGCCGCAGTTTATATCCGGCTCCCCGCACGGTTTCCAGCGCTTCTTCAACGCCGAGCTCGGATAATTTTTTGCGGATCCGTGTGATATTGACATTAAGCGTGTTGTCGTCAACTAACTGTTGACTGTTCCACAGTTTGTCCAGAAGATAGTCGCGGCTGACCACCTTGGAGCTGTTTTCCATCAGTGTTTCGATCAGCAACGATTCTTTATGACTGAGATCTACGGTTTTGCCGGATAAGGTCAGCTCAAGCCTTTCGGGATAGAGCACGAGTCCTGCGCATTCCACGGTCCGTTCCCTCTTGCTCAGGGCGTATGAGCCGTAAGCACGGCGAAGCTGGCTCTTAATCTTGGCCATGACCACTTCATAATCGAAGGGCTTGGCGATATAATCGTCCGCCCCGTTCTCCAGCGCCATAACCTGCTCCATCTTGCCGTCGCGGGCGGAGATGAACAGAATCGGGCAGGTAGAGACCGTCCGGATTTGCCTGCACCAGTAGTAGCCGTCGTAACGGGGCAGATTGACGTCCAGCAGCACGAGATCCGGACGAATGCTCTGGAACACCTCCATAACCCGGTCGAACTCCTGGACCGCTTCAGCCCGATACCCGTATTTCTCCACATAGGATTGAAGCAGCTGCGCCAGCTTGAGATCGTCTTCTACAATCAGGATACTAAACATAGATTTGGCTCCTTTTCTGATTTGAAAAAACACCAGCATGCCGTCTCCGAGGAGCGATTGGAACTTACTGTGTTTCTATGGTTTGAATAGGCTGGATTAGGTTCAGCTGTAAACAATTATAACCTTAAGCGGCACTCTTTCAAGCTGATGAGATACCATTTTACGGGTCCTCCCATCCCGCAAGCAAATTTCATACTTGTAAGATTAATGTAAGGTAAATCGATAGCTTAGGCCGATCTCTGAGGATAAGATTGGAACAAATAAAAATAGAGAGTTTAAAAAGGAGAATCGGGATGAGACTGTTTGAACTGTTGCTTTTTTTATCAAACATCGGCTTGTTTGCATTAACAGTCCTATTAACAAAAGGGCGGCGTAGAATTCCAGTATTCGTTGCAAGCGGGATCGCTACACTTTTACTGTTCATTCATTGGACGGTGGAAGGATACAGAGTTCAGCTATTGTTCCCATATTGTATAACGCTCCTTTTTTTAGCGGTTTCAGGTTATAGCTTTTTTAAGAAAAACGGCCCCAGAAAAATTCCGCGATTCATGTTGGGTGCAGCTTATACCGCTATTGCGGTAATGCTGGCCGTAACAGCGGTTCTCATGTATGCTTTTCCTGTATTTAAACTACCTGAACCGACAGGCGAATTTAAGGTAGGAACGCATACTTTTCATTTCGTGGATACCCATAGGAAAGAGACTTTCGGCGAAAACAGTGAGGATCATAGAGAATTAATGGTTCAGGTATGGTATCCGGCTCAAGCCGGCACCGCCAAGTATGCTCCCTTTATTCCTGAACCCCGGATTTTACGTTATATGGCCGCGGACTATGGACTTCCCGGGTTTACTTTTGGGCACCTGAGGTACGTATCCAGTCATACTTATTCAGAGGCCGAAGCCTCTTCAGCACAGACTTCATACCCGCTGATCCTTGCGAATCCGGGCAATGGCTCCTCCAGGTTCCTCCACACGTCGCAAGCCGAATATCTCGCAAGTCACGGATATATCGTGGCAGTCATCGACCACACCTACAATACATTTGCCACCGAGTTTCCGGACGGGCGAATCACGACCAGCACAACCAACGACTTATTCTCCCCCGACGATGATTACCGGACAGGAAGAGAAATTCGCGACAAGCTGGGAAAAGTCTTAACCGGGGATGTGGCGTTTGCACTGGACCAATTCGGGCTCATCCAATCGGGGCAGATTCCAAGTCATTTGCAAGGGAAGATTGATCTCGGTCATGTCGGGGTGTTCGGTCATTCCATCGGCGGAGCGACGGCTTATGACGCTGCTTACGATCCGCGGATCGCGGTTGGCATAGACCTTGATGGAGGGCTTTACCGGCTGCGTGACAGAGAGGGTCTGCGAAAGCCATTTTTGTTCATTAACTCGGAAAGCTATTCCGAAAAATTAATAAGGGTGATGGATAACCGGGTCTACACGGATGCAGAGCTTAAGCATATGGGCTCAACTAGAGAGTGGGAGGACCAAGTCACGGAAGATAAAAAGCTGGAGCTTGAACGGATGCGTGAAACAGTTGACGCAGGGGGGCAAGTCCTATATATCGAAAATACGGAGCATTTAAATTTTACTAACGTACAGTTCATTTCACCGGTTTTCAAAATGCTGGGCATTACAGGAAAGATTGAGCCCGAAAGAGCGGACTCCGTTATTAATGCCTATATGCTGGATTTCTTCGACATGTATCTGAAAAATCAAGGCGGAATCTTAATGAAGGGACCGGATAGCCGCTTCCCGGAGGTGAAGTTCGTAAATTCACTATATTAAAAAGAAAAGGGCACGGTTCTGCGCATTTTCCGCTAAGGAAACGTGCTGATCGTGCCCATAATTCTGCTACAAAAACTTCCGCTGCACCTTTTTGCCGTCATAGGTAAAAAGGGCTTTTTTGTCTTCGACAACGGTTTGCAGGTGGACGGTGCGGCCCCAGAGGGCATAAATGTGCGGGAGGGTACGCTCCAGGTATTTCAGATCCAGCTCAATGCTCTCGTAGCGGTGGGCGATCATCAGCTCGCCATTGCGCTCGTAGTCGGCATCCTGGACAACCAGGTAGGGAGAGCCGCCGTTGACCCGGGCCAGCACGAGCTGGTCGCGCACATTTTCCCAGGCTTTGTCGGTGATTTTCCATTCCGGGCCTTTTTTCTCGAACACATAGAGGTCAAGGTCGTTAACCAGTTGTTTGGACAGGTAGCTGCGGATAAACGAGATGTCGGAGTCGAGCTCGCGGACCTCGAAGATTTTGTCACGGTCCCAGCGGCGTTCGATGTCCTCGAAGATTTTGAGGCCCAGGTAGTAAGGGTTCAGACTCTGGCGTGAAGGCTGCACCACCGACGAATTTAGCTTCGAGTACTCAATCGTCTCCTCAGGAGTCAGGTCCAGCTCGCGCATGATGCGCTGATGCCAGTAGGAGGCCCAGCCTTCGTTCATGATCTTCGTCTCCATCTGCGGCCAGAAATAGAGCATTTCGTCCCGCAGCATGGTCATAATGTCGCGCTGCCAATCCTCCAGCGTCGTCGAATACTGCTGGATGAACCAGACAATATCCTTCTCCGGCTCTGGCGGGAAGGTGCGTTTTCCGGCTGCATCGGGCGCTGCAGGTCCGGCTTGGGCCTGATCCAGCTTCCAGAGCTCGCTGTAGGCATTCTCCTCAGCGGCTCCGCCTGCCGGGGCATCCTTGTGCTCCTTCATTTTGGCTTCCAGCAGGTGGGTTTTGCCCAGCTTGCGCGGCTGGATCAGGCTGGGGTCGATATGCTCCTGAATTGCCAGCACCGAGTCGATGAAGCTCTCCACGGTATCAATCCCGTAGGTCACCGAATATCCGGCTATCCGGTCGGCTGTGGCAGACATGCTCTCAACCATATCACGGTTGGACATGGAGAAGCGCATATTGTTTTTGAAGAAATCGCAGTGCGCCAGGACGTGGGCGACGATCAGCTTATTCTGGATCAGTGAGTTGCCGTCCAGCAGAAAGGCATAGCAGGGATTGGAGTTAATGACGAGCTCGTAAATTTTGCTGAGTCCGAAGTCATATTGCGACTTCATCTTATGAAAGGTTTTACCAAAGCTCCAGTGTCCGAACCGGGTCGGCATCCCGTAGGCACCGAAGGTATAAATAATATCGGCGGGGCATATTTCATAACGCATCGGGTAGAAATCGAGCCCGAACCCGGTAGCGATCTCCGTGATCTCGGCAATCGCCCGCTCCAGTGCTTTTATCTCATCTTCTTGAGGCATGCATCCTTCTCTCCCTCCAGCTTGCTGTGTTTGCTGCAACTTATTCTTACTGCGCCGCAGAAGTTCCGCAGCTGCGTCCGGAACTGTTCTTATACAAGTATATGGGGGGTGGGGGGAGAGTATGATGCCCAGCACCTCATTGCCGATTTTCCCGCTTTAATCTATATCACCTACACTTTCTATTGCATTTGCTACAGCAGATTGCACCCGAATTAGCCTGAATATAGATTCTATTGCACTTTGTGCAGGAGATTTCCCGGAGAGAGGCTTTTGAACCCGGAAATCCAACAATCAATTGTATGAAATACAGCAGAATACGATTTTACCTCAGGCATAGGAGTAATCTATTGCAGAAAGTGCAATCACCTGCTGTTTATCATTCAATAAACATGGACAGTCAGCAGAAATAAGCTCCCCGGCTAACGATAACCATCGTAGCCTGAGAGCTTATTATTACATTCAGTACACAAACTTCCGCTGTGCCCAGTAACTGAACAGGAAGATCGAAATTTCGGTAAGGATCTTAGCCGCGACCAGCGGGATGATCAGCTGCTCATTATAGAAGTAGAGCAGCCCGTAATTGAACAGCAGCACGAGGATTACGAGAGAGAAGTATTTAGGCAAAGATTGGAGCCTTGACTTCTTGCCGCCGGTGAAGACATATTTACGGTTGACGGAGTAGTTGAAGACCGAGCTGCATAATCTCGCAGCGGCTACGGACAGGAACAGGTTATGGGTGAGACTCTGGAACAGGAACAGCAGCGTGAAGTCGAGCAGGCCGGACAGCAGCGAAGAGGTGCTGAACATCAGAATCGGCAGATAGATCCGGAAAGAGTCGACAAGCGGCCGGAAATGGGACGATTTATTGTGGTCAAGATACACGGTATCAATGAACTCTTCAGTGATTTTATAGCCCTCCTTGTGGGCGGTCAGCAGCATATTCATTTCGTACTCGAACCGGTCCCCCGGAATCTGGCAGAGCCAACCCAGCATGGAGGGGGAGAAGCCGCGCAGGCCGGTCTGGGTATCATAGATTTTCGTGCCTGTGGTGAGGGAGAAAACCCCTCTTGTCACCGAGTTTCCAAAGCGGCTGCGCAGCGGAATCTTTCCGCTGAAGCGGCGGCTGCCCAGCACAATCCCGGGGGTGGGCTGGTTCAGCAGGATATCAGCAATCCGCTTGATGTCATGGGGCAGATGCTGCCCGTCGCTGTCTGCGCAGACTACATAGCCGGGCAGTCTGGCCTCCTGAATATACTTGAAGCCGGTCTTTAGAGCCTGTCCTTTTCCGAGATTGACCGAATGAGTCAGGACATCGCAGCCAAAGGCTTCAGCAGTCTGGAAGAGTCCGCGGTAAGCCGGGCCGCTGCCGTCATCCACAATGACAATGGAGCCGAGCTGATAATCTTGCAGCTTGATAATCAAATCCAGCAGCCGTTCGTCTGGTTCATACGCAGGAATTAGTATAGTTATCATATTGGTCACTCCTTAATATAAAGTATGTCGCTGACACCGCGTTCCTGGTTTTTGCCCTGCGGGTTGTTGACGACCCGTCCCATGAAATACATGGTGGATGAACCGCCGCCGTCGAGGTTGTAGGCTTCTGTGGCACCGAGATCCTGCATCAGATCTGCAAGCTCGGTGAGTGTCATTCCGCGGCTGTAGCCTTCGTTGCGCCCGTCAACCACAACAAATACATAATGGTTCGGGGCGATCATCCCGATCGCCGTCCGCGGATTCGCATTTTGGATCGAGCGGTTGCCGAAGTTGGTGTCGATTTTGACATTGCTGAAATCACTGGTAATCTGGCCGTCCTGAATCAGAATCGGACCGAACGAGAGTGTATTGGTAACCCCTTGCGCCAGCAGCTCGGACGAAGAAATCTCTTCCTCGTTATAGGTCTGCATCGTCCCGTCCTCGAACAGCGCCATCGCGTCCCGCACCGGATCATCCCGGTACACCGTGCCGTTACGGATAATCACGCCGTCTTCACGGAAGCCGTAGTAATCGCCGTTGATCGCGAACAGCGCATCGTTGCTGGCGGCAATCTCCGAGGTCACCTCTGTGATGTTCGTGCCAAAGCTGTTGTCGGCAAAAGCGGAACGCAGGCTGCTGGAATTCTTAAGCACGACATCAGCGACAAAGTAAGTGATCTGGTCGGATCCGGATCCGGTCTGCACCTCGTCGATCTTGATCTGGATATCGTCGCTACTGTAGCTCCAGTCATCTGAAGTGGCATTAACCTCAGCGGCAGTCGTGGCAGTTGTGGCAGTCGTGGTAGTAGTGGCATTGGTGCCGGCTGTACCGCTTGTACTGTCTGACGAAGCTGCTTCATCAGCTACAACGACTTCTACATGCTCGATTAAGTAACGGTCTGCCAGCTTATATACCACTCCGCCAACCACCAGCAGAAATACTAAAATACCAATCCCTATTTTTTGTTTGAAGCTCAGGGTTTTCTTTTTGCCCATTTGTGTCATTACAGGATCACCTCTACATTTAAGTTCTTAAGAAGCATGATACGCGCGATACCTTTAATGAACCTGAAATTACTTAGAGCAGCTATTTACGGTGCAGCGTGCCCGCTCCCCAGCATTTATAAGTGTTGATCTATAGTAGAAAGAACCGCGAACGGTTGGTATACTTTAACAACGAACCATTCCTTTCCAGTATTCTGAAGGAGGACCGGCATCCATGCGCATGTCACGAATCAGCTCAAGGGGACGATTGCCGAAGATCAGGAAGATTTCAGAAATTCGCTTGGCTCTGTTGACTGTTCTGACCGGGCTGCTGCTGATGCTCGCCTTATCAGGCTGTTCCCTGCTCCATCAGGAAAAGGCGGGTGGTCCTCTCAGCCATGAGATCAACGAACAAGAGGATGTTGTCTACTCTCACGGCTATAAGATTAAGAATCTGGACCGGCTGGATGACTTCATGGAGCGGCGAAGCGGAAGCCTGCGGGTGATACAGTACACCATGGAGGGTGGCCCGATTTTTCAGGAACTGCGGTATAAGGGCGGCAAGCTGGTTATTGCCTATGACACGACGGAAGACGATTTTGGCCCTAAAGAGACAGGGACATTTGTTTGTACAGCACTTAACCGCGAGGATGAGAGTACAGTGCTGAAATACACGCTGACGGGCTGCGAGGGGGAATACCCGGAAACGGCGCTGCTATGGATTGGGTTCGAGCTGTCAGAGATGGATGATTTCGGATTTGTGCTGAAGTACGGGGTGAACCTCAGAAACGAGATCAATACCATTCAGGAGAAGCTGGTAAAAGATCTCCAGGACGGCACTGTTGCTGAGGCGGATCACTTAAAGCTGTCTCATGAGCAGCTGCAGAAGATTTTCCGGGAGCTTGTGCTGGCCAATTATATGCAGGACAAAACATTAACCGGATCCTGCAACATCAAGCCGTCTGTGAGCTATGAGCTGCAAATAGACATTAATAATCATGAGCAGCAGTTTGCGTGGAGCGAATGTGACCAGAGCGCAGACGGTAAGGAAATGACAGCACTGGCGCGGTACATCATCGGCATGGTGCAGGAGGAGAAGCTCTATAAAGAGCTGCCGGACATCAGAGGCTATTATGAATGACCATAATATTGCTATACTTTAACAAAAGATAGAGTTCTGGGAGGTACTGCCGTGCAACAGCGTGTGCTGCTAATCGAAGATGATGAAGATATAAGCAGAATGGTAAGCTCGTATTTGGCAAAAGAAGGCTATGAAGTAGATACGGCATTCGACGGGGAAGCGGCAGAACGGAAGATTCTCGGCGGCACAGCCTATGCTCTAGTGCTGCTGGATCTGATGCTGCCGAAGCGCAGCGGTATGGATGTGCTTCAGACGATCCGTGCCGGAAGTCTGGTGCCGGTGCTGATAATGTCGGCTAAGGACAGTGATGTGGACAAGGCACTCGGACTTGGTTTTGGTGCGGATGATTATATCACCAAGCCGTTCTCGATGATTGAGCTGGCGGCCCGGGTAAAGGCGGCAATCCGCCGGGCGGGTTATGCAGCAGCCGGTGCCAAAGCAGATGAAGCTGTGACGTCCAATGAACAGGGAAAGGTCATTCTGCTGCGCGGCCTGACGGTGAACCTGGACACGTTCTCAGCGCTGAAGGATGGGGATGAGGTCAAGCTGACCGCCAAGGAGTTTCATATCCTGAAGCTATTCGCCGCGAATCCGGGCAGAGTGTTCACGAAGGCGCAGATTTACAGCCTGGTCTGGGAAGATGATTACTATGGGGATGAGAATGTCATTAACGTACATATGCGCAGACTGCGGGAGAAGATCGAGGATGATCCTTCCCATCCGGAGTACATCAAAACGCTATGGGGCATCGGTTATAAGCTGGGGGATGTGCTGTTATGATTATTCTGTTTAGCGGGGGGCTTGTGCTGCTCCTGCTTGTCATCCTGTGGCAATATTTGCGGCTGCGGGAGCACGGACGCCAGCTGGAGTACATTCATTCCAAGCTGGAGAGTATCATGGACCGGGGCTCGCACGAGAGGCTGCTTCTGTTCAACAGTGATCCTGCGCTGCAAAAGTTGCTTGCGAGTCTCAACTCGCTGCTGGATGTCAATCACAAGGGTGCGGTGGAGATGGCCAAGCAGGAGCAATCCATGCGCCATATGCTGGCCAACATTTCCCATGATCTCAAGACCCCGCTGACAGTAGTGCTCGGCTATATTGAGACGCTGCTTCAGGATGATTCCATGCCTGCTGAGGAGCGGGAGAGGATGCTGCGGACGATTCATGCCAAAGCGGAAGAAGTGATTACGCTGATGAACCGTTTTTTTGATCTGGCTAAGCTGGAGTCAGGTGACAAGGACATTCCGCTGACCAAGGTGGAGATCGGTGAATTGTGCCGCCGCAATATTCTGTCTTTCTATGAACTTCTCAGCGCTAAAGGCAGCGAAGTGCAAATCGATATTCCGGATGAGCCCCTGTACATCATGGGTAATGAAGAGGCGCTGGACCGGGTGCTCGGCAATCTGTTGTCCAATGCTATTTCCTACGGCGACGCCGGCGGGGTGCTCGGTCTGCGCCTGTACAGTCAAGCGGACAAGGTCTGCATAGAAGTATGGGACAAGGGGAAGGGCATTGCGGAAGACCATCAGGATAAAATCTTCGAGCGGCTGTACACCCTGGAGGACTCGCGTAACCGGACATATCAGGGCAGCGGGCTAGGCCTCACGATCACCAAAAGACTGACCGAGCAGATGAACGGCACCATCAAACTGACCAGCAAACCCTACATTAGAACATCTTTTACCCTGTCTTTCCGCCGACTGGATTTTTAACTGTTCACCACAGCTTAAGAATTTCGTAAGAATCAGGTAATAAAAAAGAAAATTCCGCCCTGTAATATAAGAAACAAGGAAAACAATGAAGCAAAGGGGATAACGGAAATGACAACCATACTACGGACATGGGACTTAACCAAGGTTTACGAGGGCAAGGAAGCCGTGAATAACGTGAATATGAACATTAAGCAGGGTGAGATTTACGGCTTTTTGGGACCGAACGGGGCCGGCAAAACAACCGTGATGAAAATGATGACCAATCTGGTCAAACCGACTGCGGGCGAGATTGAATTTTTCGGCGAAAAGATGACTGAGCGTTCTTACGAGATGCTCAAGCGTATGGGCTGTATTATAGAATATCCGGTGTTCTATGATAAGCTGACGGCCAAAGAAAACCTGGAGCTGCACGGAGAGTATATGGGCTACTATGACCCCAAAGCGATGAAGGAAGCGTTGGAGCTGGTGAAGCTTACAGGCATCGACAAAAAGCCAGTCAAGCAGTTCTCTCTGGGAATGAAGCAGCGTCTGGGCATTGCTAGAGCCGTGATGACGAAGCCGGAGCTGCTGATCCTGGATGAGCCGATCAACGGGCTGGACCCGCTGGGGATTAAGGAGCTGCGCGAGGTATTCCGCATGCTGAGCCGTGAATACGGGATGACACTGCTGATCTCCAGCCACATCCTGGGTGAAATTGAACAGATCGCCGATACGATCGGCCTCATCCGCGATGGGGTGTTACTGGAAGAAGTCGCAATGGATACGATCCGCAGCCGGGATACCGACTATATTGAGCTGGTTACAGATGAGAGCACGAAGGCGGTATATGTGCTGACACACACGCTGGGCCTGGGCAACATCAAAGTGATAGGTCCCCGCACGGTCCGGATCTACGACCCGATCCCGCAGCTTGAGCTGAGCAAGGCACTCACAGCGGCTAATGTGGAGCTGGAAAGTCTGAACAAGAAACATCATTCGCTGGAAGATTATTTTGTAGAACTGATGGGGGGTGAAGTCGTTGCTTAAACTAATCCGGCTTGAAATGCGCAAAAATAAAATCAACCTGCTCCGGGCTGTGCTGATCACCGATCTGGTGATTCTGTTCTTTATGATTCTTATTGCATTCACAGGAATAGACGATACCGGCGAATTCATTACCTATGCCGATGTATTTGATGGTGTGCATATATTTGTAAAAATTACGTTTCTGATTTTCGGTTCTGTTCTGATCAGCAAGCTGGTCATTGATGAGTATAAAAATAACACGGTGACTTTACTCTTTATGTACCCTATCCCTCGCAAAAAGCTGATGGCAGCCAAACTAATTATCGTGTCGTTATTCATCCTGATTACCGTCTTCGTCTCCAATGTGCTGATAAGTGCTGCTCTCGTCGGCTTCAATCACTACATCAAGGATGCTATCACGGGAGAAGTGACACTGAAGCTGATTACGTCGCAGATTACTATGGCTGCTTCGGATGCGGTATATTCAGCAGGGATAGGGCTGATTCCGTTGTTCTTCGGACTACGCAAAAAGTCAGTACCGGCCACTATCGTGTCCGCCATCCTGATCGCAAGCGCCTTATCCTCCGACTTCGGTCAGTTCCGGCTGGGCAACCAGGTAGGCGTCTCCTTATTTCTCGGACTGGTTGGTGTGGCTGTTGCTTATCTGTCCATCCGCAAAATTGAGCATCAGGACATTGCATGATCTGAAGGGATAGTCCGAAATACCCGTAAAAACCGCTTGGCGCCTGTGTTTTCTTGGCGACCACAAGCGGTTTTTTTGCTATAATAGATTTTAATTCAGGAATTTCTACAATTACAGAGAATTTCCGCATTTACGGAATAACAATAGCAGGTTCAGAGCAGTGAAGGAGTTGGGCTATGCAAAAAGACTGGGCTGCCATTTTGGGCAGGGTGCTTTCTGAGGAAAGCGCTTATAAAGCGTTATACGATCATCATCCTGATTTGATTATTGTGCTAGACAGGCAGGGAAACTACGTTGACAGTAACCGTACTTTGAGCGCTGTAGGCGCTGGCGGACTGGGGCGAATTCGTGCATACGGAGAAGAGTTCCCCCAGATACTCCCCGGTGAAACGCATTTTGCAGCAGCCCTCGAAGGGATGACCTCCAGCTTTGAACTTGGGGACGAAGATATCCAAGGTGAATCCGTTCCCTGCACTATCTCCTACGTTCCATTGAAATCTGCGGAAGGCATCCCTGGTGTATTCGCAATTATTCATCATGACCGTTCCGATCTGCTCCCCGGAGTGCTGCTGGACTGGCTCAGTGAGTTGGCGGCAGCCGGATGTGAAACCGGGAGGGAAGAGCAGACCGGGCTTGAATCAGGAGATCCTAAACTGCCGGAGCTAATGCTTGAAATGGCAGAAGATAAGCGGCTGAGTCTGATTCTGAATTCCGTATCAGCTGGGATATTCGGCCTCGATACAGAGGGGCGTAC
The DNA here is from genome assembly GCF_031599675.1 of Paenibacillus pedocola. Lineage (NCBI taxonomy): Bacteria > Bacillati > Bacillota > Bacilli > Caryophanales > Paenibacillaceae > Paenibacillus > Paenibacillus pedocola. Next base: position 2,181,007 of record NZ_CP134223.1, read on the forward strand.
CATTTTTATTAACCGTGAAGGTGCGGATATGCTGGGCTATGACTCCTCGGAGCTGGCCGGAGTTCATCTAATGGATCAGATTCAGCATATCCGCAGCAGCGTTTCCCCCTACTCCCTGATAGAAAGTCCGCTCCGGAAAACGCTGGAAGACGGGATTACCCGCGTGAAGAACGATGGGATTTTCTGGCGTAAGGACGGCACGAGTTTTTTCGTTAATTACCGGATTGCACCGCTGTTGGACAACGGTAACATCTGCGGGGTAGTGGTTTCCTTCAGTGATATTACGAACGAGCGGGAGATTCTTCAGGCGAAGGAATCGGCAGAGCAGGCAGCACAGGCCAAATCAGATTTCCTGGCGATGATGAGCCATGAAATCCGGACCCCGATGAACGGAATGATCGGAATGGCTGATCTACTGCTGGAGACAGAGCTTGAGGAGGAGCAGCGCAGCTATGCGGAAATTCTGCGGAGCAGCAGCTACAGTCTGCTGCAAATCCTGAACGATATTCTCGATTTCAGCAAGATGGAAGCAGGGAAGATGCCGCTGCAGTCTGAGACCTTCGAGCTGCGCGAAATGCTGGAGAATGTTATTGACCTGTTCACGCCCAAGGCAGAGGAGAAGAAGCTGGCCCTGCGCTGGTGGGCGGATACCAGTGTCCCTGAAGCAGTGACCACCGATCCCAGCCGGCTGCGGCAGATCATTGTAAACCTGGTCGGGAATGCCCTGAAATTCACCGAGCGGGGGAGTGTAACCTTGTCGGTGAAGAATATTCCGCTGCCGGGTTCTCAGGAATATCTGCTGGAGTTTTCGGTTCGTGATACGGGTGTAGGCATTGCAGACAGCAAGCTGAACCTGCTGTTTCAGTCCTTTTCGCAGCTGCATCCGTTTATTAACCGCAAATATGGGGGGACGGGTCTGGGCCTCGCCATCTGCAAGCAGCTTGTAGAGCTGATGGGCGGAACCATCTTTGTGGAGAGTGAAGAGGGTCGTGGCTCCATTTTCCGCTTTATGCTGCCCTTCGTGAAGGAAGAGATGGAAGCGGAGACAACGTCATATTGAGCGCCGAAAGGCTGTCCAGGCTGCCGCCGGGACAGCCTTTTTCGGTGTGCGGAGGTTACCGGGTGCAGATAAAAACGAGCAGGCTGCGGAAGATCCCGCAGCCTGCTCGTTTGGGCAGACCTAAGTAAGTAACAATACACTAATGCATGTACATGAGTCCTACAGTAGCCGGGCCACAATGGCTGCCGATAACACATCCGGCATGGATGACTGCAATTTCTTCTACGTCAGTCTGCTCCCGCAGCGCCTTCTCTAGAAATTTGGCATCCTCTTCGGCAAGAGTATGGGCCACAATCAGCAGCTCTTTATCCATCGATTTAGCATTCGAAAGCGCATGCTGCAGCATTTGTTCCACGGCCTTTTCCTTCTTGCCGCGGACTCTGCTTACCGGCACGATGGCACCGTCAATCAGCCGTAATACGGGCCGGATCTTCAGCAGGCTGCCGATAAAATTCTGCATCCCCGAGCAGCGGCCGCCCATATATAAGTAGTCCAGTGTATCCACGACGAATTCCGTCTCTACCCGGCTGCGGCACTGTTCCAGCATGGCGGCGATTTCGGCGCTGCTGTGGCCTTTAGCGGCTGCCCGGGCAGCCTTCATGACGAGCAGCGCGATGCCCCCGCATAACGTTTCGGAGTCTACGACCCGGACGCGTCCTTCCGGAAATTCGCCTGCAGCCAGCAGGGCATTCTGATATGTAGAGGATAAAGCAGAGGAGAGGCCGACGTATACAGCATCTCCGCCGCTGGCAATGACCGGCTCGAAAGCCGCAATAAAATCAGCCGGTGACGGTGCAGCAGTCTTCGGCAAAGCTCCGCCCGCAGCAACCCTTTGATAGACTTCCTCTGGTGTAATGTCCACACCATCCTTGAAGGTGCCGTCTTGAAACACTACATACAGCGGAATGATGCCGATATCATACGTTTCCTTCCAGCCTTGCGGCAAATCGGAAGTGCTGTCTGAAAAGATTTTTACGATAGACATGAGTTTCTCCTTCACCGAATCTCAGATGACAATATGCATTTATAAGCCATATAATCTGTTTATTATACCAAGCCTATGGCGAATCTCAAAATAAAAAATAATGATCTGATAGAAAAAAGACTACCCGGAGCGGATAGTCTTTGACCGTATACTGCATTGCCGTTAAGGCATGCTGCTTATTTCTTAACGACAGGAATCCACACTTCGCATACATAATCATCAGCCTGCGGATCACCGGGAGGATAAAGCTCGAGCTCCGGCCCGCCAGCATGCTCATAACCAGTGCCCGGGAACCATTCCTGAAAAATCCGCTCCCAGACGTTCTGGATGGCATGCGGCATCGGGCCTGTTGAAGTGAATACCGCCCAGTTAGCCGCTGGAACAACGGCAGTTTCAAAGCCCTGCGGGTCAGTGGCAGCATCTGCTTCCACTCCGATCCAGTAGGACAGCAGTTCCTTCTCCATGTCCATGCTCATACAGATGCCGAGCCAATTTTTGTCCGCTGCGAGCTGAATCAGCTGGTCCGAAGTACCGTCTGTGTTGCATTCCGTCCAGAACTGCGGGATTCTGCGGAGGTTCTCCCCGTCCCGGGTGGTAACCTCCATTGATTTGCCGATAACGGTAAAAGCCGGTTTCTCCACGATCTTGTAGTCCATTTCCTGATCTCCCTTCAATGATAGATGGAAAGAGAGGCGGGGGAACGCCTTTAGCTGCACCCCGGGTTCGCGTGCGGCGGAAGGTGACAATCCGTGTGCCTTGCGGAACGCCTTGGCGAACGACTCCGGAGAATCATATCCGTATTTCAGCGCCACATCCAGCACTCTGATCTTTGAGCTGGCCAGCTCCTGGGCGGCCAGGGTCAATCTGCGCCTGCGGATATAGTCTGCCACCGTAAAGCCGGTCAGCATGCTGAACATGCGCTGGAAATGGAAAGGAGACACAAGAGCAATCTTTGCTATGTCCTCGATGCGCAGCGTCTCTGTCATTTTCCTCTCCATATAATCCAGGGCTTCCTTCATTCGGATCAGCCATTCCAAGTGTGCCATCTCCCTTTGACTTCATCCTATCATGCCATGAGTGACCAGTCCTGTTATTCTGTGCTCATTAATGACAGGTTCGTTTCCAAAGTATAACCGATTAGAGGACAGGCTGTCAGTTCCCTAAACGGTAGACTCTGGCTTCATAAGGACGCAGCGTACCCCGTTCTCCGGCTGCCGGTTCGTCAGGATAATTGCCGATAATGGTTTCCTTTACGGCGGCCAGCTCTGGAAGCTCTACCGTCTGTGGAGTCTCGCTGAAATTCAGCAATACCAGCCATTGTTCATCCTCCAGTGTACGGGTGTAGGCATAGATATCCTCATGGTCAGGCAGCAGCAGCCGGTAATCGCCGTAAGCCATAACGAGATGCTTTTTGCGCAGGGCGATCAGCTTCTGATAGTAATAAAAGACTGAATCCGAATCGGCCAGCGCCTGTTCAACATTGATCTCTGTGTAGCGCGGATTAACCTTCAGCCAAGGGGTCCCTTCGGTGAAGCCGGCATTCTCCGTAGCATCCCACTGCATCGGTGTACGCGCATTGTCACGGCCTTTGATATGGATCGCCTGCAGAATCGAATCATGATCAGCGCCGCCTTCGGTGACCTTTTCCCGGTACATGTTCAGAATTTCGATATCTTTGTAATCTTCCAGCAGCGGGAATTTGACGTTCGTCATCCCGATTTCTTCACCCTGGTAAATGTACGGTGTACCCTTCAGCGTGTGCAGCAGGGTAGCGAGCATTTTAGCAGAGACGACCCGGTATTCCCCGTCATTCCCGAACCGGGAGACCATCCGGGGTTGGTCATGGTTGTTCAGGTAGAGGCTGTTCCAGCCGCGGTCAGCGAGTCCGACCTGCCATTTGTGCAGAATCTCGCGCAGGCCCTTCAGCGTCCAAGGGATCACATTCCATTTGCCGCCCGGGCCGGAATCGACGTCCATATGCTCGAACTGGAACACCATCTGCAGCTCGTGGCGCTCTTCGTCCGTATATAGAATAGCGTCTTCCACACTGGCTCCGGGGGTTTCCCCAACCGTCATGACATCGTATTTAGACAGCACTTCACGGTTCATTTCCTGTAAAAACTCATGGACCCGCGGGCCGTTCATGTAATATTCGCCGCCGCCGGCCAGCTCGCCGGGAGCCAGCCCTTCGTGATGAGCCGAAGGCAGGCCTTCTACTTTGGAGATCATATTGATAACGTCCATGCGCAGCCCGTCTACTCCTTTGTCGAGCCAGAAAGCGATCATCTTATGCAGCGCCCCGCGCAGCTGCGGATTCTCCCAGTTGAGGTCAGGCTGCTTGCGGGAGAACAGATGGAGATAGTATTCACCGGTAGCCTCATCCAGCTCCCAGGCCGGTCCGCTGAAGATCGAGCTCCAGTTGTTCGGCAGCTCGCCATTTGGACCGCCTGGACGCCAAATATAGTAATCACGGTAAGGGTTGTCCTTGGAGGAACGGGATTCCGCGAACCAGGCATGCTCATCGGAGGAGTGGTTGATGACAAGATCCATCATGAGCTTGATACCGCGTTCATGCAAACCGGCCAGCAGCTCCTCCCAGTCGCGCAAGGTGCCGAATTCATCCATAATATCCTCGTAATCACTGATGTCGTACCCGTTATCGTCATTCGGCGATTTGTAGACCGGGGACAGCCAGACTACATCCACGCCTAGCTTCTGCAGGTAATCCAGCCGGAAGATAATGCCCTGCAGATCTCCAATTCCGTCTCCGTTGCTGTCCTGGAAGCTCCGGGGATAGATCTGGTAGACAACGGCTTCTTTCCAAAAGGCTCTGTTCATTTCAACGACTCCTTTGAGTTTGGTTGGTTATACCCACACAAATAATCTAAGCTGAACTTTTTTAGATATTTCATAAGGGGCAGCAGTGACGGAGGGGAAGCTTGGAACTGTAGGAGCGATAGCGTTAGTCTTTTGTCACCGGATTTCTAGCACCTATATAGAATGATCTTAAAAATACATATTGAAGGAAAGTGGCGGAAGGGAATTTTGGAACTGTAGGAGCGTTAGCGTCCGCCTTTGTCTGCGGATTTCCACCGCGAACAGCGGTACAAATCAAGAAATCTGCAGACAACAGCGGCCGGAAGTCCAAACATTCTCTGGAGTCACGTCAACCCTAAAATATAAAATCACAAGATCAATCTATATAGTGTTTCTATCAAGAAATCTGGAGACAACAGCGGCCGGAACTCCAAGCATTCCCCGCAGTCAAGGCATAAGCCCATGCTCTAAATCGTTCAGCTTACATAAAAAGCCCCGAAAGCGCAGAAGCCTCCGGGGCATTATGAATTATGCCGTTACCGGGGTGCCCTCAGCAGTAACGCTGCTTAGCCCGTTCACAGTATACTCCTTGCCGTGAATCGTAAGTGCCGCCGGAACATCGGTTTCATTGACAACCGTAACCTGTAGATCAGTAACGATAACCTTCAGCCGTGAGCCGCGGAACATGATTTTGAACGAATACGAAGTCCAGTGTCCCGGATTGGAAGGTTTTAGGATCAGCCGGTCTGCTTGAACACGCAGTCCGCCGAAGCCGTGTACAATCGACATCCACGTTCCTGCCATGCTAGTGGTGTGGCAGCCGTCTTCCGTATCATTATTGTAGTTGTCGAGATCCAGTCTCGAAGTACGCAGGTACATTTCATAAGCCTTTTCCTTGTAGCCCAGCTCACAAGCCAGAATGGCGTGGATGCAAGGGGAGAGGGAGGACTCATGAACGGTAATCGGCTCGTAGAAGTCGAAATTCCGTTTTTTGGTGTCCAGATCATAGCGGTCGCCAAGGAAATACAATCCCTGAAGCACATCGGCCTGTTTAATGAAGCAGGAACGCAGGATGCGGTCCCAGGACCATTTTTGGTTAAGCGGCAGGTTCTCCGGCAAAACATCCTTTACCTGAATGATTTCCTTGTCGAGGAAACCGTCCTGCTGCAGGAAGATACCCAGCTCTTCATCGGACGGATAATACATTTTGCTGATAATTTCATTCCACTGGGCAGTTTCGCTATCGGCCAGCTCCAGTTTGTCGGCCAGCTCGGCATAACGGGTGCTTTCATTTTCCTGCAGGTACGCCAGCGCTTCCAGTGTATATTCCATGGTCCACGCAGCGATCCGGTTCGTGTACCAGTTGTTATTGACGTTGTTCTCGTATTCGTTCGGGCCGGTTACGCCGAGCATTACATACTGATCCTTGCGCGGCACATAATGTACACGTTCTTCCCAGAAGCGGGAGATCTCCACCAGTACCTCAAGGCCGTATTGGCCCAGGTAAGCCTTGTCGCCGGTGTAGTTCACATAGTTGTAGATAGCATAGGCAATGGCACCGTTACGGTGAATTTCCTCGAAGGTAATCTCCCACTCGTTGTGGCATTCCTCGCCGTTCATTGTCACCATCGGATAAAGCGCACCTTTTTTGAAGCCGAGCTTGCGGGCATTTTCTTTGGCTTTTTCCAGATGCTTGTAGCGGTAGATGAGCAGATTGCGGGCAATGGTGGAATCCGCAGTACTTAAATAGAATGGCACACAATACGCTTCGGTATCCCAATAAGTGCTGCCGCCGTATTTTTCACCCGTGAAGCCCTTAGGCCCGATATTCAACCGGTCATCTTCGCCGGTGTAGGTCTGATTAAGCTGGAAAATATTAAAGCGGATCGCCTGCTGTGCTGACACATCCCCTTCAATAATAATGTCGCTTTCCTTCCATTTGTCGCCCCATGCTGCAGCCTGTTCAGTCAAAAGCGTCACAAATCCGGCTTCCCGGGCGCTATTCAGCGCGGTATGGGCCGCATCTACAAGCTGGCCGAGGCCGTAATTACGGGAGGTCACATTGGCAGCATATTTATAGATAACCACCTGATCGCCTGCCTGTACCGCGAGGCTGACTTTACTTGCCACATATTTCTCCTGTTCAATTGCTTCAGGTGTTGTTGTAAGCTTTTCACCATTGACCAGAATGTCGAACGCAAACGCCGAAGTCACGTGGAAATCGAGTTTTTTCGTTTTGAGGGTCAGGTATCCGCCTTCCGCTTCGCTTTTCTTCTCCACTTCGTTCCAGAACTTCTCATCATAGTTGGAGTCCTTGTTCTTGATGTCGCCGTCGAGGTAAGGAGTGACCGTAAGCTGTCCGGCAAAATTCACCGGAATGATGGAATAGCGGATGGCGCCGATCTCGTGGCGGGCCATGCTGACGATGCGGATGCTCTCCACCTGAACCTCTTTGCCGTCTTCAAGGGTGGCAGTGAAGCTGCGGGACAGCGTGCCTTCCTTCATATTAAGCACACGGCGGAACTGGCTTACAGTGCAGGTCGCCAGATCGAGCGGAGTACCGTCCAGGTCAATATTGATGCCGATCCAGTTGGTGCTGTTCAGCACTTTGGCAAAATACTCCGGATAGCCGTTTTTCCACCAGCCGACCCGTGTTTTGTCCGGATAGTACACACCCGCCATATAACTGCCCTGCAGGCTGTGGCCGCTGTACTGTTCTTCAAAGTTCGCTCTGCCGCCCATATAGCCGTTCCCGATGCTGAATACGCTCTCGGAAATTTCCTGGGTCTGCGGATCGAAGGATTCTTCAATAATGGACCATTCATCAATTTTCAAATATTGTTTCATTGTTTTTTGGCTCCTTTTAAATGAGGGATGATATAAATGGAACTATGGGTTCGACGGTACGGTCTACGTGGGGCCGCTGCGAATGCAAAAGGATGTTACGATCGCTGTTGTCCCCGGATGCTCAGATGAAAGCTATAAGGTAAGCATCCGGGGACAAAGGCGAACGCTGGCGCTTCTGCACATTCCTTTTGCCTTCTCCGCTGATCACGTATCTCCGGTTCTCTCACAGATAGTTCTTTTATAAAGAGAGTAGTGCATGAACAAATAACTTACAGTTAGCTGTTACTATTCATCAAACTGCTGCGAATAATTCCTGCAGCTTGGCGACGCTGATCTGGGCGAGGGAAGGCACGACGAAGTTCGCTTCAGACAGCGTTTCGGGTGAACCGATGCCGATGCTGCTCATGCCGGCACGGGTTGCAGCAAGGATTCCTGCCTCTGCATCCTCGAAGACGACACATTGCTCCGCCGGAACGGACACCGCCTGGGCACCCAGCAGGAACACCTCGGGATCAGGTTTGGCTGCGCTGGTATGTGTACCATCGATAATCGCATCGAAGTAGGGAGTCAGGCCGGTGTTGTTCAGGATGGTCATCGCATTTTTGCTGGCTGACCCGAGGGCAACCTTGATGCCGGCTTCACGGCATTCCTGGAGGAAGGATAACGCGCCCGGCAGAATTTCGGAGCTGTCCATTTTGGCGATGTATTCCACATAGCGGTTGTTTTTCTGCTCGGCAAGCCGTGCTTTTTCCGCTTCGTCTAACTCAAGTCCGCCGATTTCCAGCAGGATGTTCAGGGAAGCGGCCCGGCTGACGCCCTTAAGGCGCTCATTGTCCTGCTCAGTGAACACAAAACCGAGTTCTTCGGCAAGCTCTCTCCAGGCGATAAAATGATATTTGGCGGTGTCGACGAGTACGCCGTCCAAATCGAACAAACAAGCTTTAATTGCTGACATGTTGAACCTCCTAAAAGTTTTGTGAGCTTAACTTCCCGAATGGCTACGTACAAAACTCGCTCCGGAAGCATAAGCCTAAGTTTTGTGAGCTTAACTTCCCGAATGGCTACGTACAAAACTCGCTCCGGAAGCATAAGCCTAAGTTTTGTGAGCTTAACTTCCCGAATGGCTACGTACAAAACTCGCTCCGGAAGCATAAGCCTAAGTTTTGTGAGCATAGCTTCCTGAATGACTTCGTACAAAACTCGTTCCGGAAGCGTGCAGCTAAGTACTTATGAATGAAGGCTGTTTTAACGCTGCAGGTTTAGCGCAAACGTTTGTACAACATTCGAAAAAATAAATGAAGCAAGGGACTGCTTCATTTATTCTTGAATCTTGGTCATTTCTTCCCTGGAGCATACATAGATGATTCTCTTACGATCAAACGGTGGGGAATGACGAAACGGTTTGTATATCCTGCATCATTATCCGGCTTCTGGATGCTTTGGATCAGCACCTGGGAGGCCGTATAACCAAGATGATAAATACCGATGTCAATACTGCTGATCGGCGGGCTGGACAATTCCGAGAGCGGGATATTGTTAAAGCTGACAATCGCCAGATCCTCGGGTACCTTGTATTTCAGTTCGTTCAGACCGCGCAGTACTCCGAAAGAGACCATATCATCGACGGCAACGAGTGCTGTCGGGCGGTTCGGGAGATTCATAAAAAATGACATGGCCCGGTAGCCGCTATCCTGCAGAAATTCGCCCTCCACAATCCATTCCGTCCGCATCTCCAGACCGCTGTTCAGCATAGCTTTGCGGTATCCTTCAAGACGGTCGCGTGAAACGATGAGATTAGGCGGCCCGCTGACAAAGCCGATGCGCTCATGTCCCATAGAAATCAGATGGTTCGTAGCGTCAAAGGCTGCCATGACATTATCGTTATCCACGGATAATATATCCTCATAGCGGTCGCTTCGTCCAACAAGGACAAAGGGATAACCGCCGGATTCGAGAAAATCAATAACCGCATCATCTTTACGTGAGTACAGCAGAATAACGCCGTCTACCCGGCGCCCTTTGAGCAGGCGGGAGACCGCCTCCAGCTCTTCCTTCTCGTTTGCTCCGGAACTAATCAGCACATCATAGCCGGATCGGCTGGACTGGGTAACAATCCCGCGGATCAATTCCATGAAGAACAGATTGGAGAAAAGCTCTTCAGCAGGCTTCGGCAAGATAATACAAATGCTGTTGGTTGTTTTCGAAACCAGGCTCTTAGCCATCATATTCGGAGTGTAGCCCATTTCCTCCATGATTACTTTAACTTTACGGGAAGTTTCTAGGCTGATTCTGGGATGGCCTGACAACACCCGGGATACAGTGGAGGGAGAAACTCCCGCTTTCTTAGCCACATCCTTAATGGTAACTGTCATAGAAACCTCCTTCATGGAACCGTTTGCTTTACAAAGTAATATTAATCGAAGTGCTGTTAATTGTAAATAGAGAAAGTCCCGCTTCAGGCTGTTTACAGGCGATTTTGGAGGAATTGCAAGGAAAAGCGGCCTATTATTGCATGTTTCTACAGAGAATTCGGCGGAACCGGAGAAAAGCGGTCAAATAGGGGCAAAACCATGGCCAGAGAAGGAAAATCAGCCGAAAAGAAGTGTGCAAACGGTTTTTGTTGAAAAATCATTTCAATAACTGGTGTATGGGCCTTATGCTCTGTGCAATTATGTGCAACGTAATGAAATTATTTTCAACCATAACTATGCCTTTTTGCCATACAATTAATAAAAATGCCTGTTGACAACGCTTTAATTTCCGGAATAATATGGTTAACAGAACTTAGAAGCGCTTACATGTGTTTATTTCGGGCAATTTTTGCTGTGCGCACAAAGGTTTGTCTGCTTTAGGCCATTGACCCTTTTTTTGCAAACGTTTGCGCTAATGTTCACTGGTTTCAATGAGCCATTCAGCGATTTTGAGAAGGAGGGTGTGGGCTTGTTCAGGCTTAAGCAGCCGGACGACCGGAAGAGACGGTCAATTTAACATGAACGCAGTACCCGCGCAACTGAAGGAAAACATCATTAGGGGGGCTTAAAGGAATGAAATTAGCTTTATGGAGCAAAAAGGCTTTTGCCGTCAGTATGATTGTTGTTCTAGTGTGCTCCTATTTTTCTTTTCCGGCATCACAGGTACAGGCTGCTGCAACCAAGGCATTTCTGGTCGGCACACTTCAGTCGGAATTGTCTACAGAGGCGAATCCTACGAATGACTGGAATCCAGCAGCCACAGTAACGGAAATGACGTATACAGACAACGGCACTTATAAGTTTACTGGCTTATTGCCTGCCGGAACCTATGAGTACAAGGTTGCGCTTAACGGCACATGGGATGAGAGCTATGGCTTCAGCAGCTATACCAATCCCGGCGGGAAAGATAATGGCGGCAATATTGTGCTTACACTTGCTGCCGAGACAACCGTAACCTTTTATTACAACGACATCACTAAGAAAATCGCAGATTCCACGTATTACACACCGCTTGCGCAGGATAAGCTGCCAAGGCTGGTTGGCTCTCTGCAGACAGAGCTGGGGGATGCCAATGATAATTCTGCGGCTGATGCCGGGACCCTGTTGACAGATACCAACTATGATGACAGATACGAGAATTCAGTGAATCTGCCGAAGGGCGATTATTCATTCAGAGTGCTGGTTCCGGGAACTGCTCCAGCCGAAGATCGGTTCTACCCTGATGGGGATGTACCTTTGAGCCTGCCCGTGGATTTGACGGTAAAGTTTATGTACAATGAGCCGGATCACGGGGTCAGTACAGCATTGTTGGCTCCGGTAGATCCGGGGACAGCGGAGACGCCTGTGCCGGAAGGCAGTATCCGGATTCACTACAACCGTACCGCAGGTGATTACACCGACCAGGGCCTGTGGCTGTGGGATGATGTAGCTGCTGGTTCTGCGGGCTGGCCATCCGGTGCGACTGCATTTCCCGAAGGACAGACCGATTCCTATGGTGCCTATGTGGATATCCCGCTCAAAACCGGTGCCAAAAAAATCTCCTTCCTCGTCGTTAACCGCTCGAATGAAGCTAAAGACGGAGGAGATAAAACTTTTCTGATCAATACCCCGCAAACCAATGAAATCTGGATCAAACAAGGTTCGGATACGGTAACGCCTTATGAGCCGGTATCCCTGCCTGCGAATACTGTCCGGATTCACTATATCAGAGCAGATAATAAGCAGAGCGACTACGGCTTATGGCTGTGGGATGATGTAGCATCGGCGCCAAGCACCTGGCCGTCTGACGCAGTTCCTTTTCTGGCGGAGCATGCGGATCACTTTGGTGCATATGCCGATATCACGCTGAAAGACAATGCGAAGAAGCTTGGTTTCCTCGTGGTGAAGCCTTCAAACGGAGATAAAGACGGCGGCGACAAAGCTTTTAGCCTGCTGGACCGCTACAATCAGCTGTGGATCAAAGAAGGCGATAATAATGTTTATGTCTCTCCGTTCGGCGAACAGCCGGTGGGACTGGTATCGGCAGAAGTGCTGTCTGCCAGTAAAATCCTGCTCGGGTTTACTTTAACCGACGGTCTGGATGCTGCGGCACTCAAGAGTGCAATCACGGTGAAGGACAAAGAGGGTGCAACTGTCCCTGTGTCTGCCGTGAAGATTACAAGTACTACATCCATTGAACTCGATACCGCAGTCTTTAATCTGGATAAAACACCGCTTAGCATTACTTATTCCGGCAAAACCGTATCCGCTTCCAGCGGCTGGAGAATGCTGGATGAGATGTACAATTACACAGGTGATGACCTTGGAGCGACCTATCATGCGGCTGACAAATCGGCCACGCTGAAGCTATGGGCACCTATGGCCAGCACGGTTGTTGCGAATGTGTACAATAAGTCCAACGCAGCCGAAGTTGTCGGCCGGGTAAGCCTGACCAAGGGTGAGCAAGGAGTCTGGTCGGCAGAGCTGACGCCATCCGACATCACAGGAGTAAGTGGTGAACAGGATGTCCGCGGCTACTACTACCAGTATGAGGTAACGAATAACGGGGTCATGAAGCAGGTGCTAGATCCTTATGCCAAATCAATGGCCGTATTCACCGTTGATACTACAGGCGCAGCAGGTGCGGACGGAGATACAGTCGGCAAAGCGGCGATCGTTGATCTGAGCCGGACCAATCCGGCGACTTCCCATGCAGCGGATATTGAGGGCTATGAGAACCGGGAAGATGCCGTTATCTACGAAGTCCATCTCCGGGACTTTACCTCGGATGTCTCCATTGAGAGCAGTCTGGACGGCGAACGCTGGGGATCCTATGCCGCTTTTGCCAAGAAACTTGATTATATCAAATCTCTGGGTGTTACCCACATTCAGCTGCTCCCGGTAATGGCTTGGTATTACGGGGATGAGACGGCAATGAATGAAAGAGAAACGGCCTATTCGGCCCAAAACAATGAGTACAACTGGGGATATGATCCGCAGAGCTATTTCTCCCCGGATGGTGCCTATTCACAGAATCCTGCAGATCCCGAAGAGCGGATCAAGGAGCTGAAAGGTCTCATTGATGCTGTACACGAAGCCGGAATGGGTGTCATTCTGGACGTTGTGTATACCCATATGGCCAAAAAGGAATTCCTGAACGATATCGTGCCGAATTATTATGCGTTCCAGGATGCAAACGGCAACTTTATCGGCGGGTTCGGCAATAACCTGGCTACCAATCATAAAATGGCGGAAAAGCTGATGGTCGATTCCGTCAAATACTGGTTCAGTGAATACAAGATAGACGGTATGCGCTGGGATATGATGGGTGATGCGTCACAGGATGCGGTGCAGGCGGCTTATGATGCTGCTGCGGCGATCAATCCTAAGGCACTCTTTATCGGAGAAGGCTGGGTAACCTTTGGTGGTGCGGCTTCCGATCCGTCGCTTGCAGGCAAGGGTGCCGATCAGCAGTGGATGGACCAAACGGATAGCGTCGGCGTGTTCTCCGATGAATTCCGCAATGAATTGAAATCTGGCTTTGGTTCGGAAGGGGAGCCGAGATTCATCACAGGCGGTGCGCGTTCCATTACCACCATCCTGAATAATATCAAGGCACAGCCGTCCAACATCCCTGCCGATGATCCGGGTGATGTAGTGCCCTATATCGAAGCCCATGATAATCTGACGCTGCATGATGTTATTGCGCAGTCGATTAAGAAGGACCCGGCGATTCCCGCGAATGAGCTGGAAATCCAGCAGCGGATCAGGCTCGGCAACACGCTGGAGCTGACGTCGCAGGGAACGGCTTTCCTGCAGGCGGGGCAAGAATATGGCCGTACTAAGCAATGGCTGGGTACTGGCGTACCTGAGCAGAAATATACCGAGATGAAGGATGCAGCCGGCAAGTCTTTTGGCTATTTTATCCACGATTCTTATGATTCCTCAGATGCTATCAACAAGTTTGACTGGGCGAAAGTAACGGATGAAGTGAACTTCCCGGTACAAAACACGACCAAAGATTATACTGCTGGGCTTATCAAGCTCAGAAAGTCTACGGATGCTTTCCGTCTGGGCGACAAGAGCATGGTGAATTCCAATGTCACCCTGATCCAGGCGCCGGAAATGAAGGCAAACGATCTGGTGATCGGTTACAAGAACAAAGCGACAGATGGAACAGGCATTTATTACGTCTTTGTTAACGGAGACGATGAAGCAAGAACCCTTTCGCTGTCTGAGGATTTGACCGGGGGTACAGTGCTTGCCGATAACGATGAAGCGGGAATTACTGCTATCCCGGCCGCGGATCAGAGCGGGTTTACGCTGACCTCTACTTCTATTCAGCTGCAGCCCTTGACGGCCGTAATTATCCGGATAGATGCAGCGGCAGCAGCCTTTACTTCTGTGGAAGCAGACAGCACGGATTACATGCTTCAGCTCGGTACCACGCACCAGTCGGCTGTCTATGCCAAATATGATGACGGCAGCAAACGTAATATTACAAACACCGCAGTCTATACATCCGATAAACCGGATGTGGCTGCCGTAAGCAGCAAAGGTGTAGTAACAGGATTAAAAGCCGGAACGGCAACGATCACGATTTCTTACGGCGGGCTTTCCACTGCTGTAACAGTTAAAGTTGTCAAAGAAGCTGTAGACAACAAGCGTTATATTGAATTCACTTATGTCCGTGACGACAAGGATTATAAGGACTGGAACATCTGGGTCTGGAACACAGGTGCCAAGAACGACCAGATTGATTTCACCACCTTCAAGGACGGCAAGGCCAGTGTACTGATTGAAGTTGCACAGAACGCTACAAGTGTAGGTTTCGTGCTCCGCAAAGGCACAGACTGGAATACAGGGAAACAGGATTACCCGGATGACCGCGTCATTCCGCTTACTGCTGGCGAGCCATTCACCAAGGTTATTGTAACTAGCCAGGTGAAGGAGCTGGATATCAAGCCATTTATCAGCGGTCCTGTGATGAAGGACGGAACGATTACCTTCAAGTACCGTGATGATGCGCTGTTCCGCAGCGGAAGCCAGGAGGGTATTGAGAAAGCCGCCGTCAAGGTAAACGGCACCGAATATCCGATGCTTTATGATGCTCAAAACGAATGGTTTACTTATGTAATGACAGGTGTGGAAGAAGGGACCTACAAGTATACCTTCCTGATTACCAAGGAGGGGGTTACCGAAGAGCTGACGGATCCGAAAAATACGGTGAACGGCGAATCAGCTGTGGTCTACCATAACCCTGATGTCACCATAACAGCAACCGTACAGCCGCAAGCAGTGACCTCCAATGAAAATGCTGTAGTGACGGTCAAGGCGGCTTCTGCGGAAGAAGTGGCATATCAGGCAGGCTACATGGATTTGACCGCCCTGGGAGGACCGGCGAAGGTTCAGCTTGATATGGGGCTGATGAAGCACACCATTGCCGTAAAAGATACGGTAGCGGCAGGAACCAAAACGGTTCCAATTACACTTATTGATGAGTACGGCAACAGCCATACCGGTGCAGTAACGGTTGAAGTTAAGGCCAGAACGTATACCGGTGCTAAGCTCGACTTCGACTGGGATGAGGCGCGGATTTATTTTGCGCTGACGGACCGGTTTGCAGACGGCGATACGGCCAACAACGAGAATGTAGACAAAACCCATCTGGAAGCCTATCACGGCGGAGATTTCCAGGGGATGATCGACCATTTGGATTATCTTCAGGAGCTTGGTATCAATACGCTCTGGATTACGCCGGTTGTCGACAACATAGACTTCAACAAAGGCATTGATTTCGGCGGAACACAGTACGCTTACCATGGCTACTGGGCCAAGGATTTCACCCAGCTGGATGAGCATCTTGGCGATATGGCAACCTTCAAGGAACTGATTGAGAAGGCGCATGACAAGGGGATCAAAATTATGGTTGACGTTGTGCTGAATCATGCAGGCTACGGCCTTGAAGCAGGCGACAGCTATGAAGGTGTTACTGCAGAGGATAAAGCACGCTTTGACGGAATGCTCCGCACAGACAACGTTTCGGCGGATACCGATCCGGTCAAGGGCGAACTGGCGGGCTTGCCGGATTTCAAGACAGAAGATCCTGCGGTGCGCCAGAAGATTATCGACTGGCAGACAGGCTGGCTGGACAATGCGCGGACTGACCGCGGAGATACGATTGACTATTTCCGGGTAGACACCGTTAAGCATGTGGAGAGCACGACCTGGAAAGCTTTCAAAAATGCACTGACTGCTATTGACCCAAGCTTCAAGCTTGTCGGTGAATACTATGGCGGTACGATTGACGGTGACGGTGGCAATCTGCAGTCCGGCCAAATGGACGGCTTGCTTGATTTTGGATTCAAGAATGCGGCCAAAAATTTCACGGACGGCAAAATCACAGATGTAGATGCATACCTGCAAGACCGTGAATCTAAGCTGGACAATACTAAGACTATGGCTCAATTCCTGAGCAGCCATGATGAGAACGGCTTCCTCTCTGATTACGTCGACGGAGATCAAGGCAAGCTGATGATTGCGGCAGCACTGCAGATTACAGCTAAAGGCCAGCCGGTCATTTATTACGGGGAAGAGCTGGGCCGTTCCGGCAGCAATGCCGGGGATATGTCCAAGGGAGAGTTCAGCGAGAACCGCGGAGATATGCCATGGGAACAGTTTACAGCGGAGCAGGGGCTTCATGACCATTATCAGAAGCTGCTGAACATCCGGGCGCAGTATTCCAAAGTGTTCTCCAAAGGCACACGCACGAAGCTGGCCGGTTCGGATGACCTGGGATACCTTGCCTTCAACAAGCAGTACGGAACCGAAAATGTGGTTACGGTCATTAATACGAAGACAGAGGCTGTTACTGCCAGTATCCCTGTACCATTTACAGCAGCTACAGTTGTAAAAGATGAATACAGCGGCAAAACGTATACGGTATCTGGTGATCAGAAGGTGACTATCGAGCTTCCGGGCAGAGATGAAGGCGGAACGGTTATTCTGGCTGTAGTGCCTAATGTGCATCCGACGCCAACACCGACGCCAACACCGACACCGACAGCAACAGCAACAGCAACACCAACTGCAACGCCAACGCCAACACCGACGCCAGCACCAGTAACGCTTCCGGGATCTATCCCCGGTTCTGTACCTGCGGCAACACCTGCTGCCGGCACGCAAACTATTAGTGCAGACAGTCTAAAAGGCGGTAAGGACGGCAAGGTTACCATTGATGTTGCTGCATCCGCATCGTCGGTATTGCTGCCGATTCAGGCTGCAGCAGCACTCGGTACGAATGATCTCGTTCTGCACCAGGGTGAGCTCTCCGTGACCCTGCCTAAAGAAGTGTTGCACGGGCTTCAGTCATCACTGACCGGATCGGATGCGGAAGGTGCGCAGATTCTATTCGGCATAGCCCCTCTTCAGGACGTAGCAGTGAATAGCCTGCTGAGCGGGCTGAACGGGAACAATACCCGTGTAACAGCGGCCTCAAAAGTTTATGAGTTTTCACTGTTCGTCGTTAAAAAGGACGGCACACGTATTCCGGTTACTACATTTACAGCTCCGGTAGAGCTTACTCTTAAGTTCAGCGGCAATATAAACAAAGAGCTGCTTGGAGTCTACTTTGTAGGCGAAAACAACAGCCTGCAGTATGTAGGCGGAACTGTGAACGGGGATCAAATTACAGCTGAGGTAACGCATTTCAGCAAATACGCGGCACTTGAGCTGAATAAATCCTTTAAGGACGTTCCTGCTCTGCATTGGGCAGCTCAAGCGGTTAAATCGCTCAGTGCGAAACAGATTGTAACAGGTGTGACAGCATCGGAATTCAAACCGGATGCAAGTGTCACCCGTGCGGAATTTACCGCCCTGCTGATTCGTGCACTGGGAATCAAAGCAGAAGGGCAAGCTTCATTCAGCGATGTCAGTGGAGATGCCTGGTATGCTTCTTATGTGGCGGCAGCTGTCAGCCAAGGCATTGTTTCCGGACGCAGTGCTGATATCTTTGCTCCGAATGCTGCGATCAGCCGCGAGGAGATGGCGGTTATGCTGATCCGTGCGCTGGAAGTGAAGCAGGGTAAGAAAACAAGCCCGGGCTCCTCATCTGCAGCGTTCACGGATGCCGGCACCATCAGTTCATGGGCAGCAGACTATGTAAACACTGCGGCTGAGCTTGGGCTGGTACAGGGCAGAGAGAACAAGCAATTTGCGCCTAAGGCAATGATGACCCGCGCGGAAAGCGCACAGGTTATTTACAAATTGCTGGCTGAATAAGTTCCCGGTTAACGTCAAACGGCACTCTTCATATGGATGAAGAGTGCCGTTTTTGTGTTTGTATTTGCGAAGAAAGATTACAGAACTGCTTTAACGGCAGTATAACCATACGCCGGAAGCTTGAGGGTGAGTTTGCCCCGCTCAGCCCGCAAGGAATCGCCAGTGAACAGATCCGTCCAATTCCGCTCTTCTACATCGAGCCGGAAGGTCTGGGCGGCTTCTTCTGTATTCATAAGAACGATAATTACTTCATCGCCAAGGCTGCGTTCAAAGGCGAGCTTGCTGCCATCCCGGCCGGCTTCAAGGAATGTGAAGGAGCCGCTGCGCAGCGCTGGATGTTTGCCGCGGATTTCGATCAGCTTGCGGTAGAAGCTGAACAGGTCGTGGTCCTGCTTCTCGGGATCCCATTCCATACATTTGCGGCAGCCCGGATCATTCTCCCCGTCCATACCGATTTCGTCTCCGTAGTAGATGCAAGGCGTGCCCATAAAGGTGAACTGGAACAGTACAGCCAGCTTGAATTTCTTTTTGTCGCCGCCGGCAAGGGTTAAGAGGCGTGCCGTATCGTGGCTGTCCAGCAGGTTGAAGGCCACCTCGCTGGCTTGCAGCGGATAGCGTGACAGCTGTTTACCAATTGCATTGGCGAAGCCTTCCGCATCAAGCGAGCTGTTGATGAAGAAATCCAGGACGGCATCCGTGAACGGGTAGTTCATCACGGCGTCGAATTTGTCGCCTTCCAGCCAAGGAGCAGATTCATGCCAGATTTCGCCGAGAATATAGGCTTCCGGATTGGCATTCTTCACGACCTTGCGGAATTCGCGCCAGAAGCCGTGATCTACTTCGTTGGCTACATCCAGGCGCCAGCCGTCGATACCGACCTCTTTGATCCAATATTCTGCCACCTTCAGGAGGTATTCTTTTACTTCAGGGTTCTCTGTGTTGAGTTTCGGCATATGCGGCTCGAACGAAAAAGCATCATAATTCGGGATGTTGTCCACTACCTGAAGCGGGAACTCGCGGACATGGAACCAGTCTTTGTAACGGGAGTTCTCCCCATGTTCCAGCACATCCAGGAACGGGGCGAAGGTTCTGCCGGAATGGTTGAATACGGCGTCCAGCAGCACGCGGATACCGCGTTCATGGCAGGCGTCGACGAGTTTTTTGAGGGTCTCCACATCACCGAAATGAGGGTCAACCTTCATATAGTCCTCGGTATCGTATTTATGATTAGTGGTGCCGGCAAAAATAGGCGTGAAATAGATTCCGGTAATCCCGAGCTCTGTCAGATGGTCCAAGTGATCCATAACACCCTGCAGGTCTCCGCCGAAGAAATTCTCAGGTGTGGGGGTTCCTCCCCACGGCTGTACATTGTCCGGGTTCAGGCTGGCGTCCCCGTTGGCAAACCGCTCGGGAAAGATTTGATAAAAGACTGCATCCTTGACCCAAGCCGGAGGGGTGAAGACATCCCCGCGGTTGATGTAAGGGAATTCGAAGAGGCGGTTTGGATTTATTGGGCGTTCAGTTTGGAAGTCGCTTTCGGTCATCCAGATCCGCTCGTGGCCCTTTTGCAGCAGGAAGCCGTATTTAAGCCGGCGGTAGAGGGGAACGGATTCACACTCCCAGTAATCGAACATCGCATCGCTGGTAAATAGCTTCATCGGGATCAGTTCTTTAGTAGTGTCCCATGCATATTTGTCCCCGGCCCAGGCAAATACTTCTGTTAAATCACCCTTTTTGGCGCGCAGACGAAGATGGATGGTTTCGTGATCGTAGGCATAAGACCAATTTAAGCGCGGGCGGTGATATACTGCTTCTAGTAACATGATAATTCCTCCTAAAAGTTTTGTTAGCACATGCTTCCTCGACTAGTCATCAGGCAAAACTCGCATCGGAAGCAAGGGCTAAAAGTTTTGTTAGCGTTTACTTCCTTGCCGGACATCGGACAAAACTGCTACGGAAGCATACACTTAAGTTTTGTGAGCATTTTCATCAAATAGAGATATAAGGATGAAATGGCGCTGAAATGGATGCCTTGCCAGACAAGGCACTGGCTTTGTGCCACATTTGCACACATTGAACCTGGAATCCGCCCATAGCAAAAAGGCACAACCCTAGCGAAAAGCGTGTCCGAGGTTGTCCCTGATCAGTAACATTGCCTTTTAATTGTAGAAGAACAAGGGGCTATGCTTGGATTGTTTGCTGCCGGCAGGACTTGCTGCTCATAATGGTTTGGATTATAGCACGGAATATTAGGTCATTCAATACTATTGTACAAACCATTGCACAAATCTTCACAAGCGATAAGTTCGTTTGAAAAAAGGGAAACCGGTACCTTTACCCTCAGTTTTAAGGAAAAGAACAAGGTTAGGGGCAAATGAGTGTTCATTTTTACACGGATTTCTGAGTAAATAAGAGTAATTATGTGAAAAATGAAGTGATGCATTGATTATATTCATATTTTAGCGGAATATAGTCAAATACACTATGTGCAAACGTTTTAACAATTAACCTGACTGTTGTATTATGAATTTAGGAATGAAGCGCTTTCTAGAACTTGTTGAAGCGTATTCAGAAGGATGGTTAGTAGATGGGCACATTTTTTTTGGATCCTCTGAAATCGTTTGCGCATGTTCTGCAGCATCATCTTAAGCACAATAGTGATATACAAAATCGGGAGGGGTTATCTGTAATGAAAATGAGAAAATGGATGATGGTCACGGCTGTTGCCGCAATGGCTACATCGCTGGCAGCATGCGGGGGTAACAACAACAACACAAATGGCGGTAACGCTGCAGCGACGAATGCTCCGTCAGAAAGCACAGCACCGGCTGAAAACAACGGTGGAGAAAACACTGGCGCTGATACCGCACAAATCACCCCAGAGGATGGCGCATCTCTGGTTGTTTGGGAGAGTAAAGAAGAAAGAGCTTTTGCTGATGCAATCGCGAAAGAGTTCACTGAAAAATACAATGTACCGGTAAAAATTGAAGAGCTGTCTCCGACCGATCAGGTTACAAAGCTCTCCCAGGACGGTCCTTCCGGTTTGGCTGCCGACGTTATTCTGATTCCTCATGATAACCTGGGCAGAGCCGCAAGTGCACAACTCTTGCTTCCAAACGACGTGTTTGAACAAGAAACCGTAAAGAACAATACGGAAGCTTCGATTACAGGTGCTAGTTATGACGGTATGTTGTATGGCTACCCGCGTGCAGCAGAAACTTATGCTCTGTATTACAATAAATCAATTGTTACTGATGTGCCAAAAACCTTTGACGATGTTCTGGCCTTCAGCAAAACTTTCACCGACAAATCAAAAAATAGATACGGAATCATGTGGGAAGTCGGCAACATGTATTTCAACTATCCTTTCATCGCTTCAAACGGCGGATATATCTTCGGGGATAACGGTACAAATAAAGATGATATCGGGATCAACTCCGATGGTGCAATTCAAGGCTTGAAAGAGTATGTTAAGCTGAAAGAAATTCTGCCAATCAACAGCGGCGATATTAACGCCGACATTAAGCGCAGCCTGTTCAACTCCGGCGATGTGGCTATGGATATCAACGGACCTTGGGAACTGGCTGGTTACAAAACAGCACTGGGTGACAACCTGGGACTGGCGCCACTGCCGACTATCGGCGGAAAGACTGCAATCTCCTTTGCAGGCTTCAAGATCTTCGGGGTTAATGCATATACACAATATCCAAATGCCGCTAAGCTGTATGCTGAGTTTGCATCCGGCAAGGATGCCCAGCTTAAGCTGAACGAACTGGTAGGATCGATTCCAACCAACCTGGAAGCTCTGGAAGATCCACAAATCAAGGATGATGCTTATATCTCCGCATTTGCTGAACAGGCTAAGAACTCCCAGCCAATGCCATCGATTCCTGAAATGGGCAACGTGTGGTCTCCTGTCAACGCAGCCCTGCCGGAAATCTGGGATAAAGGCGCAGACCCTAAGACAGCAATGGACAAAGCAGCCCAACAGATCAAAGATCTGAATAACGGCGCTTCGCAATAAGCATCTGTAGGTCTGATCCAACAGTATATTTATGAAATCAAATCGCCCGCCGCCTGGTAGCGGCGGGCGATTCTCTGATTTCCCAGGAGAGGAGAACGGAAGGGAAATGCAGCGACACCATACTAGAGCAGCAACGATACTGTCTACATTGTTTATGGGATTGGGACAAATATATAACCGCCAATTTATCAAGGGTTTTATTTTTTTGATTGTAGAGGCATTAAGCTTAACTTATTTTATTGAGAAGCTGGGACGGGCGTTCTGGGGTATCGTTACCTTGGGTACAACCTCCCAACATTTTGAGAAGGTTAAAGGAATTGCCAAGCTGGTCAAAGGTGATCATTCTATATTTATTCTAATTCAGAGTTTGATTACAATCATATTCTTCGTTCTTTTTCTGATTGCATGGTATATGAACATTAGAGATGCTTACAAGAATGGGGCTGCCAGAGATGCAGGCCAAACCCCAGGCACTTTTAAACAGAGCATCCGTTATATTCTCGATTATAAGTTTGCGCAGACCTTTCTTATCCTGCCGTCTGTAGGCATTCTGTTATTTACAGTGATGCCGATCATCTTCATGGTCATGCTGGCGTTTACGAACTATTCTGCGCCTAACCATATGCCTCCGGCCAAGCTGGTTGACTGGGTTGGCTTTGAAACATTCCATAATCTGGTAGCTCTTAAATCCTGGAGTCATACCTTCTACGGGGTGCTTACTTGGACTATTATTTGGGCAATCCTGTCGACGGTTACCACCTATTTCGGCGGCATGCTGGTCGCGATGCTGATCAGCCAGCAAGGTGTTCGTTTCAAGGGCATCTGGAGAGCTATTCTGATTGTTCCCTATGCTATTCCGCAAATGATCTCACTTCTGCTCATGCGCAACTTGTTCAACGGCCAGTTTGGTCCGATTAACCAATATCTAAAGTTTTTCGGGCTTGGCGGCCTTCCTTGGCTAACGGATCCATTCTGGGCCAAAGTAACGGTTATCGTGGTTAACATGTGGGTCGGTATTCCTGTATCTATGCTGCTGATTATGGGGGTTCTGACAACCATTCCGCGCGATATGTATGAAGCGGCCGAAGTGGATGGGGCGACCAACTACCAGAAATTCCGCATCATAACATTGCCTATGGTGCTGTTCTCGACGGCACCTACACTGATTGCCCAGTTTGCAGGCAACATCAATAACTTTAATGCGATCTTCTTGTTAACAGGCGGTAGTCCTGTCAACGGGGATTATCAGTATGCCGGTTCCACCGACTTGCTTGTGACGTGGCTTTACAAGCTCACGCTTGACCAAAATAAATATAACATGGCATCTGCGATCGGTATCATTATCTTCTTAATTGTGGCTACATTCTCAATTTACAATTACCGGCGTACGAAATCATTCCAGGAGGAGGATATGATCCAATGAGCGGAGTTAAATTTAAAACAAGAATACGGCTTACTTTCAGCTATTTGATGCTGGTAATTCTGTCTGTTGCAGCATTGTATCCGGCCATATGGATTCTGTTTTCATCGCTGCGGCCGGGCAAATCCCTATATAGTAAAACATTTATTCCCGAAACGTTTACAATGGAACATTACCGGGCACTTTTCTATGATAACACCCTGCTGTTCCCTACCTGGTGGCTTAATACGTTCAAGATTGCCTTATTCTCAATGATCCTGGGCGTTTTCCTGACATTGCTTACAAGCTATGCAGTTTCCCGGTTCAGATTCAAGGCGCGCAAGACCACCATGTCCGGACTGCTGGTCCTTGGAATGTTTCCAGGCTTCATGAGTATGATTGCCATTTATTTGCTGCTCAAAGAGTTTGATTTGCTGGATACACATATGGCACTGATTATGGTTTATGCAGCCGGAGCTCCGCTAGGTGGAACACTGATCGCGAAAGGGTTCCTCGATACGATACCGCGCTCGCTGGACGAAGCTGCCCGCATTGACGGAGCCAGCAATTTCGGAATCTTTTGGAGAATCATCCTGCCTTTGTCGAGACCGATGATTACCTACATGGCACTAACACAATTTGTCGGACCATGGGTTGACTTTATCTTTGCCAGACTCATTCTCCGAACCAAGGAGAAATGGACCGTTGCAGTGGGTATGTGGGACATGGTGAATTCGAATCAGAACACCAATTTCACGACTTTTGCTGCAGGCGCTGTACTGATCTCTATTCCGATCATGATTCTCTTCTTCTTCCTGCAAAAGTTGCTGGTCGAAGGCTTGACCGCAGGCGCTAGCAAAGGCTAAAGCAGCTTATCTCATATTGCATATTTATGGTTTAAGAAAAACAAGGTACAGCCTTTATGTCGACTACGATAGGCTGTACCTTGTGTATTTTCAGATACTCATGCTAAGGTGCCTGTTTAGGCTTTAAGGATATAACCCACCATATGTGGGGTTATTTTATTTTGTGGGGAGAGAAATTATGAAACGGCAGCGAAGCTTGCACTTGCAATCGGTTGGCGTCAAATTGTTCATTATCCTGTTCAGCACCATTCTGTTGTTGTCGTCCGTGCTTGGATTGACCTCCTATTACGCTGCAAAAGGCATCATCACTGATGAGGTTGCGGCCGCCTCATCCCAAGCGATCGTCCAGGCTGCCGATAAGTTAGACTTCCTCTTCGATGAATATGAGGCGCTCTCAAGACAATTCGCCGTAGATGCTGTATTGAAGGCCGACCTGGAGGCTGTAAATAATCCCGCTACCGGAACAGTGGCCAAGGTTGGGGCAGAAGACCGGATCCGCCGCAAGCTTGATGGAGTCAAAGGCTCCGATGAGCGACTGATGGCCATCCGGCTCGTATCCCGCAGTCTTGTTGATGTCGAATCTTACAAATCATCGGGCATTTCGGCGATCCGCAGCGATGAGGGGGTAGTTGCAAGACTCAAGGAGCTGGACGATGCCAAAGGAAATCCCGTATGGTTCCCGGTTCGGGCCAAAGGGTTCTTCGATTCTTACAGCGAGTCTTCGATGACGATGGGCCGGCTGCTGCGCAATATCCAGAACCCTGATGCAGAATATTATATGCTGATTGAGATTAAGGGCAGCGCCTTAACAGATGTTTTGTCCAACCTGCATATCGGGGAGAAGGGAGAAATCCGTATTCTTGACCCGGCGGGGAACATTGTCTACGGTACGGATAATGAATTGCTTGGGAAATCATCATACATAAAAGTCGGTGCCGGACAGGCAGCGGGTGAGGAGCATTCCTTCACAGCAGGTAATGAGCAGGGCGCATCCCAACTGGTTGTATACCAGCCGCTGGCAACGGCGGACTGGACGATTCTTGGTTATGCGCCGGTCAGTGATTTCACCAAATCAGCAGACAGGCTGCTCTACATTACATTATCCGTTGTGCTGGCGGCAGCCTTAATTGCACTGCTGATTGGTTATATACTGGTTCGCCTGATCGGCCGTCCGCTTGGCAAACTTGCCAGTCTGATGGAAGAAGGCGAACGGGGCAATCTGCAGGTGCGGACGAATTTTAAAGGCCAGGATGAAATCGGCCGGGTCGGGCACAGCTTCAATAGAATGATGGAGCAGATTTCTCTGCTCGCTGGTCAAAGCGGATTGTCGGCGACGGAAGTGCTGGCAACTTCGGAGCAGCTGGTCAAAGCTTCCGGTGCTACCTCAACCCATGCCAGAGAGGTGGCCGCAGCAACGGGTGAGATTGCTGATGGGGCAGCGAGTCTGGCGGCTGAAGCGGAGAGCAGCAACCGCAATGTGGAGCTGATGGGCGGCAAAATGAACGAGGTGGCTAAGATTAACTCGATCATGGATAACTCGGCGGAGCGGGTGATAGCGGTAAGTGACCAGGGTACGGAACTGATGAAAAAACTTGTCACGCAAAGTGAATCTACAATGCGGATGATGGAGCTGATTCAGGAGAACTCTGCGATGCTCCAGGAGAGCACGCATTTGATCCGCAGCATTCTCAGCCCGATGATAGCAGTCAACAAGCAGACCAATATTCTTGCGCTGAATGCTTCTATTGAAGCCGTCCGTGCCGGGGCGGCCGGGAGAGGGTTCATCGTTATTGCCGATGAGATCAGGGGACTGGCTAACCAGTCCAACGAGTCTATTCAATCCGTTTCCAGGATTACAGAAGAAATCAGCCGCCATATCGATAATACAGTCAAGGTTGTGAGTGAGGCAGGCCCGCTGTTCCGCGAGCAGATTACGTCCGTACGGGAATCTTCAGTAATTTTTGAAAGTGTACGTGGTGAGATGGAAGAGTTCCTTGGGCTGATCAGCCAATCCTCCGTTTCTGTCTCTGAGCTGAACGAGTTCCAGCGCCAGCTTGGTGAATCCATGGCCAGTGTGATTTCGGTGGTGCAGCAGACAAGCGCGTCCACACAGGAGGTGGCTTCGATGTCTTCGCAGCAGTTCATTGTCAGCGAGGAGCTCGTGGCCCTCTCGGCAAAGCTGGAAGAGCTGTCTGAGAATTTGCAGCAATCGCTTGTTTCTTTTCAGGGATAAACTGCTAGCGTAGTGATGGCGGTATCCGCTCATTACAAATGACAGTTAATTAAGCCTCTGCGTACCGTAATTCATTTTACGGAAGCGCAGAGGTTTTGTTTGTCTGCCGGAACGCTTCTTGTCGGGAAACACATCACAGGATACACTAGTCCTATTCAAGCTGGAACGGTGTATTACCAAGTGAAGGGAGTGAAGGGAGTGCCGGAGCTTAATGGAAGCCTCTTTCAGCAGCAACTGCTGGAGGGAGAGTACAGTCCGCATTTTTTTGCCTACTATTATAAACAATGGAATCACTACACCATGCCGTATCATCAGCATAACTCAACGGAAATCATGTATGTCATCTCAGGAAGCTGTTCGGTGGATGTGCGCAGCTGCTCCGGAAGTGAGGAGCGGTTCATCCTGAAACGCAGTGAGCTGATTATGCTCGATGCCAATGTTCCGCATAGGCTGATTGTTGATGAGGACAATGCCTGCCGGATGCTGAATGTGGAATTCGGCTTCGCGGACTATGCAGGTGTGGCACCCTCGCTAAGCAGGCTCGCCAAGGAGGAAGAGTCTCTTGCAGAACTGCTCCGGAACCCCTTCACAAGCCTTGTTCTGGCTGATCCGGAGGAAGTCTTTCATGTGCTCAAAGCACTGGTGCTGGAGTTGGATCAGCACGGCAAGGACGGGGGCAGTATGGTCCGGCTGTTGTTTGCTGAGCTGTTGCTGCGCCTCTCCAGGCTGCGCCGGGAACGGCTGCTTGCCAGCCAGCAGCCTTCACAGCTCTATGTGCGGAGAGCCATTGAATTCCTGCATCAGAACTATGACCGCAGCATCCAGGTCAAGGAGGTCGCGGCAGCCGTAAATGTGCATCCCGGATATCTGCACCGGATTTTCAAGAAACAGACAGGCCGTACCCTGACCGATTACTTGAATTTGCTGAGGATGGAGAAGGCCAAGATGCTGCTAGCACAAAGTGAAATACCGGTTGCGGAAATTGCCGATTATGTCGGCATTAGCAGCAGGCAGTATTTTCATCTTCTGTTCAAAAAGTACAGCAGCATGACTCCAGTCGAATACCGTAATTCCATCGAGCGCTACTCCTGGAGCGACATCACCCGCTTTTCAGATGAAAAGTGAGGATTGTTGACAGCCAGTCCGGAAATTGGTCATGATATTGGTTACGCTTCCCTCCGCCTCCTTGCTACAATGGACAGGAATAACCAATCCACTTACGGAGGCTGATAGCCATGTCTTTTAAAGTCACATTCATCGGGGCGGGGAGCATCGGGTTTACCCGCGGACTCCTGCGCGACCTGCTGACAGTACCGGAATTCCGCGATATTGAAGTATCCTTCATGGATATTAACAGCCATAATCTGCAGATGGTCACCGAGCTGTGCCAGCGGGATATCAGAGAGAATGGACTGTCTATACAGATCAAAACAACCACGGACCGCAAAGAAGCGCTGAGGGATGCCAAGTACGTATTTTGCACAATCCGTATGGGCGGGCTGGAGGCTTTTGCAACGGATGTGGATATTCCGCTGAAGTATGGGGTGGATCAATGCGTAGGGGATACGCTGTGTGCGGGCGGCATTATGTACGGGCAGCGGGGGATCGCCGAGATGCTGGGAATTTGCCGGGATATCCGGGAGGTCGCTCTTCCAGATGTCCTCCTGCTGAATTACTCGAACCCGATGGCGATGCTGACCTGGGCCTGCAATAAATACGGCGGGGTCCGGACGATCGGCTTATGCCATGGTGTGCAGCACGGTCATCATCAGATTGCTGAAGTCTACGGGCTGGAGAAGTCTGAGGTGGATATTATCTGCGCCGGGATCAATCACCAGACCTGGTACATCTCTGCGAAGCATCAGGGTAAGGACCTGACGGCAGGTCTGCTTGCGGCATTTGAGCAGCATCCGGAATTCAGCCGTACCGAAAAAGTGCGGATTGATATGCTGCGCCGGTTCGGGTACTACAGTACGGAATCGAACGGACATTTAAGCGAATATGTACCCTGGTACCGCAAGCGCAGTGCTGAAATTATGGATTGGATTGACCTGGGAAGCTGGATTAACGGAGAAACAGGCGGCTACCTGCGGGTGTGTACGGAAGGGCGGAACTGGTTCGAGACTGATTTTCCAAACTGGATGAAAGAGCCGGCACTGGAGTACACAGCAGAGAACCGCGGGGAAGAGCATGGCTCATATATTATTGAAGGACTTGAGACAGGCCGCGTCTACCGGGGGCATTTCAACGTCGTGAATCATGGCGTGATTTCCAATCTGCCGGAGGATGCGGTGATCGAAGCACCGGGCTATGTGGACCATAACGGCATCTCCATGCCGCTGGTCGGTGAACTTCCGCTCGGACCGGCTGCAGTATGCAATGTCAGCATATCTGTACAGCGGCTCGCAGTCGAAGCCGCCGTGCATGGTGATGATCAGCTGCTGCGGCAGGCATTCATGATGGATCCGCTGGTCGGCGCGGTCTGTAGTCCGCCGGAAATCTGGCAGATGGTGGATGAGATGCTTGTCGCTGGAGAGCAGTGGCTGCCGCAGTATACAGATGCTATTACCGAAGCCAAAGAGCGGCTGGCATCAGGCAACCTGATTCCTACCCGGACAGATAACGAAGGGGCGGCCAGGCTAAAGGTGAAGTCCGTGGAAGAAATGCAGCTCGACCGCGATGCCGCGAATAAAAACGCGAGTGAATCCGATAAGGGCAAGGACCGGGAAAAGGTACATTAGTATATAGAATGGGACAGGACGGAGAATCTGCTTCCGGCCTGCCAGGCAACAATGTATGAGCGGCGGCTAATCCGGAAGCTTACTCCCGGATTAGCTTGTCGCTCTGCAATTTGTTGATTTTTTGGCGCACTGGCAGACTGCAGAGAAGGAAGACCGCACCCAGAACGATAAGCAGAAGACCCGTGACAAGATTAATATTGGAGATAATGCTAATGTTGTTCAGAGCCACCAGCCCTACATTCATGAAGCCGAGGATAAATTCCATCAAAGCGAGGGAGATCCACAGGCGGTGGATACGTCTATAATGCTTTATTTTGGATTCAGTATCCGAATAAATTATAAAGGGACCTTCGGATGCTCTTCTTCTAAAAATGACCCACTTGTTGTAAGAAACTTGTCCTTTGTTCATTGGCACGCGCTCTACTCCGGCTTCCTCCATAAACTGTAGGTATTCTACAGATTTAGCCCCTTTTATCCCATCCTCAAGCAGCTCGATCCGATAAATATATTCACCTTTGCCGCTTTCTTCGAATACATAACGGGCCCATGAATATTCGGTAAGCGCGAGTCCTTTAGCCGCCATGTCATTCAGCCATTGTTCTTCCTTCTCAAAGTTAAAGAATAATTTGCGCACCGTATGACTCATTCCGATTCGCCTCCCAGTAGCTTTCTTCCGTTGGACAGCAGTTCATCCAGCCTCGTTATTTCACTCTGCACGGCGAGGATGCCTTCAGGCGTAATTTTGTATTCTTTCTTGCGGGAATCCTGAATGCCCTGAAGAGGCTCAATCCAGCCACGCTCTACCAGTGTGCCTAGTGCACCGTAAAGTGTTCCTGCCCCAAGATCAACGCGCTGATTGCTCAGAAGCTTGACGTTCTGCATAATTCCATAACCGTGCATCGGGGTGAACAGGGACAACAGAATGTAGTAGACCCCTTCGGTCAATGCTCCGTAATCTTTGTTTTCCGGCAACCTGTTTCACCACTTTCTATTTGTATCGATTGGCGGTATATCGTCTGTCGATATAAATACTATATCGTTAACCGATATAAATTGTCAATGGGCTCACGTAACAAAGACAGACTAAGGAAATGTATGGAACTTGTCGAAATATAGATTAAGGAAAAATCATTATTTACTGGGGGGAATAATTTTTGAGTATCAGAGTTAATGTGAAAAGTATTACAATCCTTCTGCTAGTCAGCTTAATCGCAATCATGGCCTGGAATCCGGCAGGTGTATCAGCGAAGGCTGCTGCCGCGAAGACGATCCGTGTATACGTGCAGGACAAGGAAATCCACCCGCGGACAGCTCCTGTAATTCAGGGAGGCAAGCTGTATGTTGAGTTCCGGAGCGTCGTGCAGGCCCTGGGCTTCAGCTTTAAATATGACGCTGTCAAAAAGGTCATAACAGCAGGCTCGGAGGATGCTTCGTTCAGAATTGATCTGAAAGCTAAAAAGGCCTATGTAAATGAATTTCCTTACAGCGAGACAGGGACCCCGGTGTTCATCGGCTCCGGTGCGGACATCATGGTCCTTGCATCAATATTTCAAAGTACCTGGTATATCATTACCGACTATGACCAGAAACAAAAAACGTTGCGGATTTATGAAGATTTGCAGGGAAAGCCCAAAAAATCGGACCTGAAAACAATCCGGGCGCTGCTGGAAGCCCATTATCAAACCTCCGGCGGTCTGGCGACAATCCAAAGTCTCAACCTGGAAGCCTGGGGTACGTATACAACATTCTCTGCAGATATTTTGGTCCGGAAAAGCGGTGGACAGCTGTTGGACCGGATCGAGCATGCAAGCATCAAGATGGAGCATCAAGCGGATAAAAGCTGGACTATTCACAATATAACTTCGGATACGGAATATCTGGATTATACTTCGCTGGCTCAAAAAGAAATCAGTGTGCCTGATGCCGACAAAACGGCGATCAATTCCCTGCTTGCTGCTGATTTTAAAGCGAGAAATGAAGAGAACATAGATGCCCTGCTGGCGCTACAAAACCCTGCCGGGCAGATGTTCACCGACTATCCCGATTTGGAATTGGTGCGGGAGTATCTGAAATTCGAGTATAAGAAGCAGCAAATGGAGTATACGAAAGAAACAGCGGTCATTGTCGCTTATAACCAAAATAGAGCCACGGTCTATTCTGTCTACAACTTAAGTGATAAAGCCCAGCCAGAACTGCCTAAACTCAGACTCTACGTTCTTGTATCCGTGGTGAAATCTGCGGACGGTGTCTGGTATATGAATCCTGATGAGGATATCACTCTGGATTCCGAAATTGTAAAGTAAAAGGGCAGAATTTACGCTGAATTCAAAGATCCCCCTTATCCGTTTTACCGGAAAGGGGGATCTTTGGTATGCATGAAATCTATCAGATTCTTACTTCACTGCTTCTCTTTTACCGAAAAAGCTCTTGAGCGCCTGGTAGACTTCTTTTTTGTCCTTGATGACGTAATGCATGAACTGCTCCTGCTTCAGATGGCGGTAGGCGGACATCAGTGTACTGCTGCGGTTGTACTGGTTTACTTCACCGTAGCCGAACATGTTACTCCGCTTCAGCAGCTCTCCGATCAGCTTGACGCAGCGTTCATTATCCGAGGTGAGGTTATCGCCATCAGAGAAATGGAACGGATAGATGTTGTATTTGGCCGGCGGGTAACGGCTGTCGATAATCTCAAGCGCCTTCTGATAGGCTGATGAGCAGATGGTGCCGCCGCTTTCGCCGCGGGTGAAGAAATCATGCTCGCTGACTTCCTTGGCTTCCGTATGATGGGCCAGAAAGACAATTTCAACCTTCTCGTACTGGCGGCGCAGGAAACGTGTCATCCAGAAGAAGAAGCTGCGGGCGCAGTATTTTTCAAAAGTCCCCATACTGCCTGACGTATCCATCATTGCAATAATAACTGCATTAGAATGTGGGACCGTAATATCATCCCACGTTTTGTAGCGCAAATCGTCGGGGCTGATGCTGTGAATGCCGGGCTTACCGTTACTGGCATTGCGCCGCAGATTCTCCAGCAGAGTGCGTTTCTTGTCGATGTTCGACATCATGCCCTTCTTGCGGATATCGTTGAAGACGATCGATTTGACCTCAATCTCTTCCTTATCCTTCGGTGCCAGATGCGGCAGCTCCAGGTCCTGAAACAGAATGTCCTCGAGATCTTCCAGATTGACTTCCGCTTCGATAGTATCCTGTCCGGGCTGATCACCGGCTTTATCCCCTTTGCCCGGCTGGGCGGACTGCGAATCGCGGCCGAGCACATCACCGACCTGGCTGTCTCCGTCCCCTTGCCCCACATGCTTCTGCTTGCGGAAATTATAGATGATCCGGTATTCGTCCAGGCTGCGGATGGGCACCTTTACGATTTGTTTGCCGTCCGACATAATTATGTTCTCTTCGGTCACAAGGTCAGGCAGATTATCCTTAATGGCTTCCCTGACCTTCTGCTGATGACGCTCCTGATCCTGATGGCCTTTGCGGTGAAGGGACCAGTCTTCTTTTGACACGACAAATGCATATGGACCGGGTGACTCTGGCAGGATGACCACCTCCCATGGAATATAAATCGGTAGGGCATTGGCTTGAAGCTAAAGGATGTGCTGTAACTAAAGTATATTCATGGGGATGGGGGATATGTGAACGTACTGTCTTTATTCACTGATCTCTTCAATAATCAGGCGATAGCTGTTGGACCTTGCTTCTCCTGAATATCTGCGGCCCTCAATAGTATAAACATATAGTGCTGCCGAATTGCCGGCGAGCACATTGCCCATGTAATCGATATTGATTTTGACTCTATAGATCAGATGGACCGTCTGTCCCGGCTCCAGAACACCCAGTGGAACGGTTCCACTAAATGGGGTGTCAGGCATAGGAATCGCGCTGATTGTTACGATATCGGGATCTATTATGGTGCCTAACGGCACGATCCGGATAACGGTTACGTCTGCCGGATAATTGCCGCTGTTGGTAACATGTATTTTGAACTCGGCAATACTGCCGGGTTCCACAATCGGCGGCTCGCCTGTCATGTGGATGGAGATGATAGGCGCGAAGAGCAGGGTAGTGACGGTATTCGATCGGGCATTCTGCCGGACGTTCCGCCCGTCAGGCAGGGTAAACGTGTACTGCACGCTCCCCTGATTCTGTACTGCGGGCAGCTGGCGGATGTCGGTGGCTGCAGGGACGGACACGAGAAACTCCACCACGATTGTAACCCCGGCCCGTAAGGTGCCCAGCGGAATGCCTTCACCCGGCCGGACACCCTTCTGAAGCACTCCGTCCAGCTGTATGGTATCCCAGATATACAGTGTACCGGCCGGAAGCGCATCTGCAAGCACAGCATCAACCGCCAGATTTCCGCTGTTATGGATAGTGTATTTATACCGGAGAATGTCACCCGGAGTAGCGCTGTTCAAATCGACCTTTAGACTGGCAGTGATGCCCGCCTGCACGATAGTGACGGATACAGCGTTGCTCTCCGTATTCTCGGAATGGTCATTGACAGTGTAGGAGACAAGAGCGCGGGTAATTAGCGCTGAACCCGGAGATACGCTGGTGATCCGCACCCGGAAAGAGATTTCTGCAGCAGCCCCAGCCCGTAAACTGCCCGGCCGGATTCCGGCAGCAGGATCTGCTTCGGGAGAGTATACACCGCCTGCGATGATACTTCCGGGAATAAATGCTGTCCCTTCCGGAACAGGAATGACTGCAGAAATGCCTCCCAGTGCCTGTGTCCCCCCGTTCCTCAGCAGCAGAGTATAGGTAACGGCATCCCCGATGAAGGAAGTCGGAGTGCTTGCTGTCAGCAGTGTAGAGAGCTGGAAGGATAGCAGGGAAACCCTCACTGTGTTGGAGCGGATTTCACCCTGTACGGACCGGCCGCGCGGTGTGGAGAATGAATATCTTCCCGTCGCGGCATTCCGGAGCTCCATAGCTTCAGGCAGCGAAACAACGATGACCTGAAAGGCGACCGTGACCTGGCTTTGAGGTGAAACTGTGCCAAACGGAATCCCGTCAGCAGGTGTTACACCAGGTAAGGGTACTCCGTCTCTTAATACACTGTTGGCAATAAACGACACACCTTCGGGAAGGGCGTCCACAGCCGTAA
Source organism: Paenibacillus pedocola (assembly GCF_031599675.1). Taxonomy (NCBI): domain Bacteria; kingdom Bacillati; phylum Bacillota; class Bacilli; order Caryophanales; family Paenibacillaceae; genus Paenibacillus; species Paenibacillus pedocola. The sequence goes on from NZ_CP134223.1 coordinate 2,215,834, forward strand.
GCAGTGCCGGGATATTGCCGTTGTTTCTGGCCGCGATCGTATAAACCAGTGTTTCACCGAGTGAGACACTGGTTTTATCTGCGATTTTGGACAGGGAGAGAATAGGACCTACAACCTGGGTATTAACGGTATTGGAGAACGTAATTCCGTCAACGCCCGCCGCTGAACTGAACAGCACCATCGATTGATTCGTCACGACAGGTTGCAGATTCGGGCCGGGTGTCATATGGCAGTTACCTGTACCTGGAAGGTTACAGTTGTGGATGCACCGGCAGCAATTGTGCCGATCACGATGCCTGATCCAGGGTTAGCAGCAGGACGGGTAACACCGTCGACGGTTACACTGCCGGTAACGAACTGGCTGCCAGCAGGAATCGGGTCAACCAGAACAACATTATTAACAGCAACAATTCCGTTATTGGTTACCACTATTGTATAAGTAATTATATCGCCGACTACGGCATCAATGGCCGGTGTGCTCTTAACCGCTGTAACATCCGGCGAAGATACCGGGATAATCAGCACATTCGAGCGCGAGGAACCGGTGAGCAGGCGTCCGTCCGGCGGACTGAAGGTGAAGCTGGCCTCTGCCTGGTTAACAAGCTGCTGCGGCGAAGGCAGGGAAGCTACAGTTACTTGCAGTGTAACGGTTACCGTGACGGTTGCTCCTGCTGCAACGGTTCCTGCGTTGATTCCGGCTGTCGGATCGGCACCCGGCTGAGGTACACCATTTACAAGTACACTGTTCGGAATAAATACGGCACCCGGCGGAATAGCATCAGTTAGTATTACGTCCGCCGGTAAATTGCCCGTATTGGTCACGTTCAAGAAATAGGTAACGGTATCGCCAACGGTTGCATTGGCTGTATCAGCACTCTTTACCACACTGATAATCGGCTGATAGACAGGTATGATCAGATTGTTGGAATAGGAAGCGCCGGTGAATGCACCGGAGGTGAAGCCGACCGAAGCCTGATTATTGAGGTTTGCCGGACTAGGCAGTGCATTGACTACCGTGTTAAAGGTGACCGTAACCGAAGCTCCAGGTGCAATTGTACCAAGGGAGATACCATTAGCCGGATTCGCCCCTGGTACCGGAGTGCCGTCAACGACTACGCTTCCTGGGACGAAGGAAGAGCCGGCAGGAATCGGATCACTGAGCACAACATTATTAACTGGTGCAATCCCGCTGTTGGCAACGACAATAGTGTAGCCGACGGTGTCGCCGACAACGGCATCGGTTACAGCAGAGCTCTTGACAATCAGTACGTTAGGTGATGACACAGAGATCTGGTTAATATTCGACACGGCTGACTGGTTGAACGTCCGGCCATCAGGCAGAATATAGGCCAGGGAGACCGTTGCCTGATTGCTTAACTGCTGGCTTAACGGCAGCGTAGCAATCAGGACGGAGAATGTGACCTGCAGGGTTGAACCAGCAGCAATCGTTCCAAGCGGAACGCCGGTAGACGGGTCGCTTCCCGGAACCGGCAGGCCACCCACGAGCACACTGTTGGCTATAAGTGAAGTGCCGGCAGGAATCGTATCGGTTAAGGTACCTGTTGCCGGGTAATTGCCCGTGTTGCTGACAGTTACTGTATAGGTAATCGTATCTCCGACCGTCGCATTTGTGGAGCTGGAGGTTTTGACTGCTGCAACAATGGGCTGATAGACAGGGGTGGAGACTATATTGGAGAAGGCTACATTCGAAACGGACCCGGATGTAAAGCTGACTGAGGACTGGTTGTTCAGAAGTCCGGAGGCCGGCAGTGACGTTACAGTGACTGTAAATGAGACTGTGACAGACGCTCCAGGAGCGATGCTGCCAATGTTTACACCCGTGGCAGGTGAAGTACCCGTACGCGGTACACCATCGACCAGCACACTGCCGGCAACAAATGTGGTTCCTGCTGGCAGCGCATCGGTGAAGACGACATTTCCCACGGCGGCGATCCCGTTATTTGTCAGAACTACCGTATAGGTGATGGAGTCCCCGACAGTTGTAGCTGTGGTAGTTGTGCTTTTCACAACTCCAAGATTCGGGTTGGAAACCGGAATAGTGTACGTGTTCGACAGCACAGAACCGCTTAGAGTCCGTCCGTCCGGCAGGGTGAAGGAGGAGGTCACAGTTCCTTGATTGACCAGGAGCTGCGGCGAAGGCAGTGAAGTAATGTCTACCGAAAACTGCACCAGTACGGTGCCGCCGGCAGGAATGGAGCCTGCGGCGATACCGGTGGACGGGTCAGCCTGCGGCAGAGGCAGACCGCCTACCAGTACGCTGTTCGGCACAAAGGTAGTGCCTGCCGGAATATTATCCGTAACTGTCAGATTAGCCGCATAATTGCCTGTGTTGGTAACATTGAGGGAGTAGGTAACCGTATCGCCGACTGTTGCATTGGAAGTGTTAGCACTCTTGCCCACAGCAATGCTCGGCTGGAAGACCGGGACGGATACAGGATTGGAGAAGGTGGATCCCGAAAAAACACCAGATGTATACGTAACAGTCGCCTGATTATTAATCAAGGCATTGGCTGGAACCGCAGTAACCGAAACGCTGTAAGTAACCAAGGATGAAGCACCGGGGGCCAGAGTCCCGACGGAAACCCCCGAGGCCGGATTAGCATTCGGAAAAGACACGCCATTAACAGACACACTGCCCGGGACAAATACCGTTCCGGCAGGTATAGGGTCGGTAAGCTGCACATTATTAACCGGATCGATCCCGTTGTTGGTGATGCTGACAGAATAGGAAATCGTGTCTCCTAGTGCGACGGAAGTAGAAGCAGTACTTTTCACTACCTCAAGATTAGGGGCTGAAACTGCAATCGTAACCGTATTGGAAGCTGCGGTGCCGGTGAGCAGGCGGCCGTCTGGCGGTGTAAAGGTGTAGGTGGAATTCGCCTGGTTGACAAGCTGCTGCGGAGACGGCAGGGAGACGATAAACAGGGTAAAGCTGACGGAAACGCTCACGCCGGGAGCAACGGTGCCTACAGCAATTCCGGTATCCGGGGCTGATCCCGGCTGCGGGAAGCCGCCGACGATAACGCTGTTGGGGTCAAAGGTAGTCCCTGCCGGAATGTTGTCGGTTAAGGTTACATTTGCTGCCAGATTGCCGGTATTGCTGACAACGATCGTGTAAATGATCGTATCCCCGACCGTAGCGTTAAGGTCGTTGGCGCTTTTCACCAATGAAATCTGCGGCTCGATTACCGGTGTTGTGGTGACATTGGAAGTCGATGAACCGGAAAATACACCGGAGGTAAAGCTTACGGTTGACTGGTTATTAATTTGAGAAGGAATCGGCATTGTTACCCTCACCTCGAATGTTACGGCAACTGTTGCCCCTGGGGCCAGACTGCCGATTGGAATGCCGGCGGACGGAACTGATAGCGGCTGGGAGACACCGCCCACAATTACGGTTCCGGGAATGAAAGCCACATTCTCAGGCAGAGGATCGCTGAGAATGATGTTGCGGACCACAGCAATACTGTTGTTCGTCAGCAGTGAGGTGAACGTTAGAATGTCGCCGGTTACGGCATCGCTGGCGTTCACACTCTTCACGACAGTGACATTCGGTGCAGACACGGGAACAGATAATGTATTCGATACAGCGTTTCCTCCGAGCTGCCGCCCGTCCGGCAAGGTGAAGCTGTAGGAGGCTGCCGCGGAATTCAGCAGCAGCTGGTTCGGGGGCAGTGCAGTAACAGTGACCAGAAAGCTTACCGTGACGCTGTCGCCCGGGGCAAGCGGGCCTACAGGCACTCCTGTTACAAGGTCGTAACCCGGCAGGGGAGTTCCTCCGATAATTACACTGTTCGTTTCAAATGTTGCCTGCGGCGGCAGGCTGTCGGTCAGATTCAGTGTGGCGGCAATATTGCCGGTATTTCTGGCCAGAATCGAAAAAGACAGAGAGCTGCCTGCTGAGACCTGTGCGGCATTTGCACTTTTGACTAGGCTGATCACCGGGGTAAAGACCGGTGTGTTTATGGTGTTGGACAGTGCTGTACCACTGAACGCGCCGGCGGTAAAAGAGGCGTTTGCCCGATTACTCAGACGTGCAGAATTCGGCACTGAAATAGCATTGACCTGGAACCTCACGACAACAGTTGCGCCGGCTGCAATAGTGCCCAGGGCAATACCGGCGCCAGGATTAGCTGAAGGAACAGCAGTGCCGTTAACTGTAACGGTGCCGGCTACGAACGCGCCTCCTTCCGGAATCGGATCGGATACAACCACATTATTAACTGGCACGCCGCTGGGGTTAGAGACGGATACGGTGTAGGTAATGTATTCTCCGACAGCGATGGCTGCAAGGTTTGCACTTTTCAGCAGAGTAATGTTAGGTGCGGATACTGGAAGGCTGACGGTGTTGGATACACTGGATCCAGCCAGTGAGCGTCCGCTTGGAAGCTGATAAGTATAACTGCTGCTGCCCTGATCGGTTAATACCGCAGGTGAAGGCAGGGACTCTACAGACGTCAAGAATGTCACTGTAAAGGTTGTGCCTGGAGCTATCGATCCCAGCGCGATGCCGCTAAGCGGCGATTCCCCCGGCCGGACGACTCCGTTCACTGTTACACTGCCGGAGATAAACGCTGAGCCGGACGGAATATTATCGCTCAAAGTGACGACAGCTGCTATATTGCCGGAATTCTGTACCTGCAGCGTGTACAGCACATTGCCGCTGACGGTGGCGCTGGCAGGACTTGCGCTTTTGAGTATTCCGATCACGGGCTGAAACACAGGGGTTGCTACAATATTAGACTGTGTTATGGCCGTGAAAGCCCCTGAACTGTAGGATGCCGACGACCGGTTGGAGAGCTGGGAACCCGCCGGTACCGAGCTAACGGTCACCTGAAATGTGACGGTTACACTGGCTCCTGCAGCAATCGTTCCAATAGAAATTCCGGTCGCCGGATCAGCGGTTGGCCGGGATGTACCCGCTACGATGACACTCCCGGCTACAAAAGTGCTGCCGGAGGGAATGGGATCGGACAAGATAACATTTGTGACTGCAGCTACACCGTTGTTGCTGATGACGGAGGTGTACAGCAGTGTATCGCCTACAGCAACGTCTGGGAAGCTGGCGGTTTTGAGTACAGTTACGTTAGGAAGTGTAACGGGAATGGTCAGCGTATTCGAAGCCGCTGAACCGGAGACGGTACGGCCGTCAGGAACCAGAAAGGTATATGCGGCGGTTGCCTGATCTACGAGCTGCGGCGGAGACGGCAAACTGTTGACCACCACCCGGAATTGCACTGTGGAGCTTCCTCCGGCGGGTATCATGCCAATCGCGATTCCGGTGGCGGGGTTGCCGGCAACAGGTGTACCATTTACGGTAAAGCTGCCCGGGACATAAGAGCTGCCTGCCGGGATGTTGTCCGTCAGCGTAGTTGCTGCTCCGATATTGCCGGTGTTGGCAATCTGCAGCGTATAAGTTATTTGATCGCCGACGGTAGCATTGCTGGTATTGGCGCTTTTAACAATGCCCAGGACCGGGGAGTATACCGGCAATGAATTCGTATTGGAAGGGATAACCCCGGAGACAATGGGCCCGCCGGCCACGCTTTGAAACGTAAAAGCGGCATTGGCTGTATTGGGAATAAACTGCGGGTTAGGCAGTGAAGTGACCCTTGCTTGGTATGTAACGGTCACAGAGGTACCAAAAGCCAAAGAGCCTAGAGGGATGCCTGCTGAAATATCGTAAGTAGGTCTGGATACTCCGGCGACGAAGACCCTTCCGGCCACAAAGGTTAAGCCTGCCGGAAGGGTGTCCGACAAAACGACACTCGCGGCGCTGGCAGTACCTGTATTGCTTACAGTTACAGTGTAAGTTACCGTATCGCCGATGATGGTGCCTGACAAATTAGAACTTTTGGTGAGATTGATTTTAGGTGCATTGATATCAATCTGCAGTGCATTCCCGTTAACTACATAGGCATCTCCTGACGTAGTTAAGGTGAGCAGAGCTGAAGACTGATTGTTAACCAGTCTGGCCGAAACGTCGATATTCGTAATGTCCCAGCCCTGACGTCCGCCGCTAATGTTGCTGCCCGGGCTGCCGTTGGTCTGATTGCGGGTGCCGAACGTTCCGGTAGTATTCAGCGAACCGGTATCATTATTGATCTGTGAAGCAAAAAAATTGTTGGCAAAGTTGTTTGGCCCGGACAGAGCTGCCTGCGTGGCCGAGGTAGGACCAAACAGCGCCTGGTCGCCTGAACGGTTGGCATCTCCTTCCTGTGCGCTGAACAAAATCCGGCCGCCGAGCGCCCCGGTGACAGGTGTGGCAAACCCTGTAATGGTGGTGACGACAGGCGCAGACGATGACTGTACGAGCACCGCCCCTGCACGCAGTGACATATTGCGGAAGGGCAGCGAGGGATTCTGATAAATGACGCCAAGCGTCCAACCGGCATGGTTGGCTGTCGAATCATTATTAATAACAATAGTGCCGACTACACCGCCGGTGATGTAAGTCCCGGCTCCGCCGGTCTGGATGATGCTGGTTACATTGGCTGAACGGACATAAGCAGAGGCACCGTTTCCGAGATCAACCGTGTTGCTGGTGGCTGCATCCGGCGAGATACTGACAGTTGCTCCTGCCGGTGTAGTCAGCGAAACCGGATTGTTGATGAAACCGGTTAAATTAACATTGCCGTTGATATAGGAACCGCCCCAGATCAATTCTGCATAAAGCACAGTGCTTCCGGCAGGAATCGTTAGGATGGCAGCTGAGCTGTTACTTTGGTAGAGATTTGTGGTGCCTGCGGGATAAGAACCGAAAGTAGAGGCTGTATTCACAGTACTGAAGGCTCCTATACTGTCCTGTGTGCCGGGGACCCCCGCTGAATCGGAACGGCTTAGGCCAAGCGTATTGCCTGTAAAAGTAATAGCACCTGTTGCATTAATCGTAGCCCGGACGACTAGAGGAATAATTTTCACCTCCTTTTTTTCAATACTGTTTATAACGAAAAAAGCAGACCGTCACCTGCTGGGACGATGTGCCATCATTCATGTGATATATTAGCCTATGAAGGGCTGCGGCCTAATTTGTTTGTCCAGTTGCAGATTTTAATAAATAATAGCAAGTTTTTCCGGTAAAGGGGCGCTTACCTCTAGTAATAATCCTGCCTGAACTTGGCGAGTCGTCTGCGTTCCAGCAGCTGGTGCGGCTCAGGATATTGAATCCTGCTCATCGCTTCCAGCTCTGCCTGGGAAATATCTTTCTTAATTACAGTGAAATGATACATAATTTCATGCACTACATTCGCTTGAAGGGTCTTAAGCACGTCGAGCTCTTCTGTTTCGTATAGTGACTGGTCAAACGGATACTGATAGAATAGCTCCATCCGGAGCAGTCTGTAATCAAACGGCGGGGGCGGCACCGGATAGTCGGGAACCACCGGAGAGAGCGGGCTGCACGAAGGCTGAAAAAAGCTCGCAGTAAGATAGCGGGGCGTATATTCGTCGAACTTCTGCTTAAAAAAAGGATTAGAGCTATGGGAATAACTGTGCGCATAAGGAGCGAGGATACAGACTACAGCTTTATGAGTGCTGATCCGGTAAATTTCCGCCATTACTGCTATTAAATCATTCACATACGGCAGCACACGGCTGGCCATGACGAATTCGGCGGTGTTGTCCGGCAGCGGTATTTCTTCATTAATATCACAGACAATATCCACTCCGGGGTAAGCAACCCGGTCGATTCCCAGGTAACCTGATTCTTTGCTGGAACCGCAGCCGATATCGATTCTCAAGGAAACCACTCCTTCGGAGGATAAAATAAGGCTTATCACCATTGTATTAGTTTAGCGGGTACCTGCTTCCGGTAGATGCCTATATAGATTGAACTTGTGAGTTTTCTATTTTAGCTGTGCAGCATTCATATCAACCATTAAGGACACTTCAATATAAAGGAGCAGAGTACTTATGACGTTAACCTTGTTCAAAAATGGAAATCTGTCAGCCATCGGACGCCCGGAAGAGGATGCTGTACTTGTGGAGAATGGCATTATTACAGCGATAGGAAAAAGCAAGGAGCTGTCCTTGCAGCTGTCCGGGCGTGAATATGCGGTCACCGATTGGGACGGGGGGCATGTTCTGCCTGGTCTGGTTGATGCCCATGTGCATTTGGGGATGCACGGCATGAAGCTGGACATGCTGGACTTTACCGGCATGACCTCCAAAGAAGAGATGCTGCAGGCCATCGCGAAGCGGGCGAAGCTTACGCCTCCAGGCGAGTGGATTCTCGGCCTGAACTGGAACGAGAATGAGTTCCAGCCTGCTGCTGCACCGCATATGTCCGAACTCGACGCGGTAACAGAGCAGCATCCAGTGTTCCTGACCCGGACCTGCTTCCACGCCTTTCTCGGCAATAGTGAGGCTTTCCGGCGGGCCGGAGTTACCGCCTCAACTCCGGACTTTGCCTCCGGAGCTTATGGCCGTGACAGTGAAGGGAAGCTGACCGGCTGGATATACGAGGATGCCGTTCAGCCGTTTAATGCCGTGCAGCCCGCTCCGGATTATGCCGCCTTGAAAAAGGCAGTCCGCAGTGGAATTAATGATGCGCTCTCTCTGGGTCTGACCGCTGTGCATACCGAGGATTTACGGCTGCTGGGCAGCGTGGAAACAATGCTGCGGATCCACCGCGAGCTGAGGGAAGAAGGGCTGTTCTTCCGCACGCATCAGCTGCTGTACTACCCCTTCCTGCAGGAGGTAGAGAAGCTGGGGCTTGCTGCCGGCAGCGGAGACAAATGGCTGCGGCTCGGAGCAGTTAAGCTGTTCGCCGACGGAGCCATCGGAGGGCGGACTGCCCTGCTGGAGCAGCCTTACAGCGATGCACCTGAGACCTCCGGCATCGCAATCCATACTCAGGAGGGTCTGAATGAAATCGTCAGAGCAGCCCGCAGGCTTTCCTATCCTGTAGCTGTTCATGCCATCGGGGACGCCGCGGCCCGGATGACACTTGAGGCGATGGAGCATGTCCGTCTGCCGCTGGATGCGGCCCTTCCGGACCGGTTCATTCACGCGCAGGTGTTGAATCACAGTCTGGTGGAGCAGATGCGCAGCCTGCGGCTGATCGCCGATATCCAGCCGCGTTTTGTGGCTAGCGACTTCCCCTGGGTGCTGGACCGGGTAGGCCCGGCCAGAACAGAATATCTCTATGCCTGGGCGAAGCTATTGCAGGCCGGAATTACCTGCGCCGGGGGAAGTGATGCGCCGATCGAGCCGCTGAGCCCGTTTTTGGGCATGCATGCCGCAGTCACGCGCAGTAAGCCGGGAGAGCGGCATGCGGGCTATCTGCCGGAGGAAAAGCTGAGTCTTGGGCAGGCGCTCCGACTGTTCACGGAAGGCAGTGCTGCTGCTGCCGGAGAAGAACGGGAACGGGGCCGGATAACAACCGGCTATCATGCGGATTTTACGGTACTAGACCGGGGGATCATGACGGATGCCGATGAGCTGCTGCGTGCGAAGGTGCGGATGACGGTTGTCAACGGTATAGCAGCTTACAGTGCGGATTAACAGCGGTAACCAGGTTCTGCGGACGTGTTAGGTGAAGAGGGCCCAAGTTTATGCAACCCTGACAACGGGTTAAACGTTAATAAGGGTAGAGATTACGATATCCTGCAAATCTGAGGAGGCCGTCAACATGAGATCACAACGTTCCTTACCGGCAGTCGCGGCAGTGGCTGTACTAATGCTGGCGATAACGGCATGCGGAGGCAAAAGTCCTGTTGAAGCACCCGGAGAACCCACGGCTACCGCTTCTCCGCCTGTGGCGGAGAGTACCACTGCACCGTCAACCAGCCCGGCCGCTACTGCAGAAGCACAGACGGTTCAGAGCACGGGCACTTATGTCGGTCAGATTGACAATCATTCTGTAGAAATAGAGACCGAAGAAGGCCCTACTGCTTTTGAGCTGGGGGTAGGCACCGAGAATGCGCCTAAGAAGCTTGAGATGAATGATCCTGTCATTATCGAATATGTGGAAAAAGCAGTGGAAGGTGACCCTTCTGTTGTACAGCGGGTACTTTCCAAGCTGGATAAGGCGCCTGACTCCGAAGAAGAAGCCCTATCTGGATCCTTGCCCGAAACCAAAGTGATCAAGCTTACGCTTGAAGGGATGGAGGAAGAGAAAACGGCCCGCCTTGCCGAAGGTGAAGGGTATTCACTATATATATTTGATATATTCACCTTCGACAAATCCAGTAATAAGCTGGCGATGAAAGTAGACCCCGGCTACTATGCTGAAATTACCAGGCTGCCTGCCGATTTTAATCTGGATGCTTTGGCTGAGGAAGGCCGTGAAGAGCTTTCGGCTACCGGAGAAGTCACCGCACTCAGCCAAGATGAGCGGGATCAGCGGATGTCCGGGCTAAGACTATACCTGACTGCAATGGGCTCCGGTCTCACCCGCCAATATATTGTGAAGGAGATTGACGGGCAGGGCTACATCATCAAGCTGAATATTCCCCAGCGGGAAGCCTCTGAAGGCTTCGGTCCGCATGTCTATGCATCGCTGGAATCGATCGTCAACCGCTAATGTAGCAGCAAAAAGGCCGTTCCCAACAATCCGGGAACGGCCCTTTTACTGTAAGTCCAAATGCTGATGACATCAGAAATATTATGCGCCGGCATTTACCAGTATGGTAGCGATCAGTAGCATGAACAGCAGGAGGATCGCTCCATTAATGATCGTACCGATAATAGCAAATACCTTCCGGCGCCGGCGGAGCGTCAGCCCGATAATGCCGATGACAGCACCGATTACATTCACGGCCGCGAGAATCAGTACGGTTAGCCCCAGGAACATAATGGTTTCGGAAGAATCAGCGATCACATCGTTGCTGTTGCTAAGGATGTCAGAGGCTTGCATGCCTACGAATACGAAGGAAACCGCATAGCCGACCAATGTAACCAAGGCGATGACAAAAGAGGCGATACCTGGTCCCGAATGCCTGAAATCACGTTTGTTTTCCTGAAATACATATTCTGGTTCAATATTCGCCGGCGCTCTATGTCCGGATAAAGATGGGTCCGCCGGATCTTCCGGCAGCTCTGATCTTGGTGGTGGATTATAATCCATGCATTGCACTCCTCGTGAATGGGGTTGAATGATTACTCCTTCCACTTTTTCACAAGACAGCAGTAAATGCAAGAGTAATGATGAAAATTATGAAAGGGTCTGAGCTGGAATTCAACGCTGCTGATAAGTTAAGATAAGGAGAGCTTAAGGATAAGGAGTTGTAACTGCGATGCAACGAAGATTTATGGCTTGGGGGGCATTGCTGGCGATGCTGTCAGTGATGATCGGCGCCTTCGGGGCGCATATGCTGAAGTCAGTGATCAGTGAGGACCATTTGCAGGTGTATGAGACCGGAGTTCATTATCACATGGTGCATGCGCTTGGCCTGATTCTGATCGCTCTGGTTGCAGGACAATGGGGTGAAAGTGCCCGTCTGCGCTGGGCAGGCCGGCTGCTGATTGCAGGAATAGTGTTGTTCTCTGGCAGCCTGTATGTATTAAGTATTACTGGCATCAGTATCCTGGGAGCCATTACCCCTTTGGGTGGTGTATGCTTTATTGCCGGCTGGATTTGTTTGGCCTGGGAAGCTTTTTCCCGCAAAAGCTGATTCTGGTATCATAATTAAAAAACAAGCACCTGCCCGCTGTATGATTCCCGGGAGGTGCTTGTTTGCATTACTGAGAAGAAGGCCCTTACACAAATTCATCAATTTCATTAAGGTTGAAGGTATAGACTTGCTTCTCATCCACATGATAGACACTTATTGTGTAGGCGGCATCATCAAAATTCAGAATCCGGCAGGGCATAGACATCTGCTTGCCTGGACTGTTCGTCCGGAGGCGGACTAATTGGTTGTTCTTAATATATTGCCGGATTTTTGCAAAGGCATCGGCTGGAATTTCAGGTGCCGACTTGGAGGCGCTGCGCTTATCTGTTTGCTCGTTCGCCGGCTTTACTGGCAATTTAATGGGGATTGGCTGTGCAGACTCTTGTTTAAGGGCCATTTTTGCCGAACGGAGAAGTGTATCTATCGTTCTCCCCAGTTCAAGACCCGAGTTAATGTTGAAATCTGTAACTTTGTCGCTATTATTCAACACTTCCAGTAAAAATTGCAGTGCAAGCGGGTTGGTACGGGCATTAATCAAGATGTCGACGTTAAACAAATAATTACCGTCCGTGTTTTGTAGTTTCTTGTCCATATATCCCCCAGCTTTGTCGTTAAATCGATTGATAAATCAAATAAACTATACCACTAAACAGGCAATAATCATATACCCGATTGCCGGAAATAAGGACTAACGGCTCCGGTATTTGTAAGCGGATAGGCTCATTCGTCCACACGCGTATCAGGTTAGACGCATACACATACAACGTGCATATGAAAAAAGGAGGAGCTGCAAATTGGTTACGATAGAGCCTGTTCAGGTAGGCGGTCATACTCTGGTGGGTGTCGAGGTAAAACTGCCTAAAACAACTCTGCTTACTGTCAGCACAAGCCGGGGATATATCATGTGCGGAGCACTCGACGTGGGCCTGCTTAATGAAACACTAAGCGACCGGAAGATCATTGCAGCAAGGGCAGTAGGCGTGCGTACCTTAGCGCAATTGCTTGCCGCTCCGCTGGAATCTGTTACTATAGAAGCGGAGAATCTGGGTATTGTGCCAGGGATGACTGGTGCGGAAGCACTGCTTCTCATGCTCTGAGTAACACTCAAAGAGCTGTAACAGTCATGAGGGGCCGCCATGGCCCCTCATGTTCAACAGGCTACAAAAAAAGAGCATAAGGCCGCGATACATGGTCATCCTACGAGTAGGTGAAGCCTGCAGTTGTGCCGCAGCCTGCTGAGGAAGGACAGCTTATCTTTGTTTCGTCCTTCATCCGGAAGGGTAAAATGAATATAGACAACTGCAGCCGGAAGATGGACATGCTTGCCGGCAAAAATTATGGATAAGGATGGGATCACTAATGGCTAAAGCATCTAACAAGGTCAATACCGCTTCACTGGAACAAGTACTTAACCGACAAGTAGCGAACTTGAACATACTGTACGTCAAAATTCATAATTATCACTGGTATGTAAAAGGAGAGCAATTTTTCTCCCTGCACGTGAAGTTTGAAGAGCTGTATGATGATGTTACCCTCAAAATGGACGAGGTGGCTGAACGCCTGCTTAGCATCAAGGGCAGTCCGGCAGCGACGATGAAAGAATATCTGGAAATCGCTACAATTCAGGAGGCAACCGGTAAGGAAGATACCCGGGGCATGGTACAGACCCTGATTGAGGATTTTGCGACGGTAGCTGAGGAATTGACGGAGGGCATTGAGCTTGCCGAACAGGTCAGCGATCAGCCGACCGCCGATTTATTCATCAAGATCCGCACCGATCTCGAAAAAAATCAATGGATGCTGCGTTCTTTCCTGGGCTGAGAAGCGTAAAGTACTTTTAAGGACAAATGGAATAGAGCCTCCCGTGTGGAGGCTTTATTTTTTTGCAGCTACGGGGCACAATTGAATAAATGTTTCGTGTACATATGTGACTCATGCAATTTGTAGACAGCTGCAGCAAGTTATATAATTCTTAATAAACTTCCTGTTTGTCATCCCGAGGATTGAAAGGAGAGGTCGCCGTTGAATATTAACCCGGTAGCTCTGAAGGAGTGGGCTTCTGCCGTACAAGCTTTAACCGAAGGACAGCAAATCATGCTGCTGCGCAAGGGGGGCATTGAAGAAGAAACGAGGCGTTTTGAGCTGAAAAGCCCTTCGTTCTACCTTTATCCCACCTATGAGCATCAGCGTACCGAAATGCTCAAGGAGCAGTTTCGCCATCTGGTTGGCCAGACTTTGGCCGATGAAGCGGCAAGCACCGAGACCGTTCCATTACGCGCATATGCTGAAGCTGCAGCGGATTTGGAAGTCCATGATCTGGAACAGCTGAAGCGGCTGTATCCTTTCCATATCTGGAGTGAAGATCTGGCCGCTGAAAGACTGCGCTGGAAAGCCAAGGAGCCGCTGCATGTCCTGCTGCTTCGCGTGTACGTCCCGGATACACCGGTTACGATTCAAGTGCTCCCGGAATATTCAGGCTGCCGGTCCTGGATTGAGCTTACGAATGCTTCAGGTTCGCGGCAATGGCGGCCAGTCCTAAGTGATGATGCATTTGACAGCAGGAGAGCTGAGATCGTATCCGCTTTGAAGGAATAACTTCCTTATAATAAGTGTTAAAAGATGGATGAAGGGTTTGAAAATTGAAAAGCAACAATTGTAAAAACAAATGCTTTGTAATAAAATTAGTGAGAATCATTGATAATCACTCGGATTCTGTTTATAATTATTACAATGTGATATAAAATCTAATTGTGCTGGCAATCAGGGACATCCTGTGACAATACAACTTTCTGATTTCGCAAATTGATGAGTGGAGGGAATATTAATTATGGCAGCAGATTTTGTCATTGAGGGACTGAAAGCGACGATTGAAGGAAAAGAGATTCTGAAAGGGATCAATCTTCAGATGAAGGGTGGAGAAATCCATGCCATCATGGGACCGAACGGTACCGGTAAAAGTACACTGGCTTCGGCATTGATGGGTCATCCGAAGTATGAGGTTACAGCTGGTACGGCTGTCCTTGAAGGAGAAGACCTGCTGGAGATGGCGGTGGATGAACGTGCGCGTGCCGGTCTGTTCCTGGCGATGCAGTATCCAAGCGAAATCTCCGGGGTAACTAACTCTGACTTCCTGCGCAGTGCAATTAATTCCCGCCGCGAAGAGGGCAGTGAAATTTCCCTGATCCGCTTCATCCGTCAGATGGAAGCAAAAATGAAAGAACTGGAAATGAATCCTGAATTCCTGCACCGCTATCTGAATGAAGGTTTCTCCGGCGGTGAGAAGAAACGTAATGAAATTCTCCAAATGATGATGCTGGACCCTAAAATCGTCATCCTTGACGAAATTGACTCCGGCCTTGATATCGATGCGCTCAAAATCGTTGCCGAAGGCGTGAACTCCATGAGAAGCCCGGAACGCGGCTTCCTGGTTATTACCCACTATCAGCGTCTGCTGAACTATATCAAACCCGATTTCGTACATGTCATGATGCAGGGACGTATTGTGAAATCCGGCGGACCGGAACTGGCTGAACGACTGGAAGCCGAAGGTTACGAGTGGGTTAAGGAAGAGCTTGGCATTGAAGATGAAACTGTAGGACAGGAAGCATAAATAAGACGCCAGGAAGGAGGAAACCACTTATGACGACGCAAACCATTCTTCCGGTGGATGCCCAGCGGCTTAGCGAATTATCGCAGAGCAGCGGCGAGCCGGGCTGGCTGAAGGACAGCCGCCTGCAGGCGCTGGAGCTGGCAGCTGAGCTGGAATTGCCGAAGCTGGAGAAGACACGGATTGACCGCTGGAATGTGAATAATTACGGGAGCTACAAAGCAAGCAAGCCGCTGGCACTGCTTAGCGAAGCTCCTGCTTCCATTACGGCCCTAATCAAGGACCAGGAAGAAGGCAGCCTGATTATTCAGCAGAATTCAGGTGTTATCTATACCCGTCTGGCACCTGAGCTTGCTGCTCAGGGAGTGATCTTTACCGATTTGCAGACAGCGGTCAAAGAACATGGCGATCTTGTGCAGCGTTATCTGCATAAGGCTGTATTGCCTAATGAGCATTCGATTGCGGCGCTGCATGCGGCACTTTGGAACGGAGGAGTCTTCCTCTATGTTCCTAAGAATGTTGTAATTGAAACTCCGATGCAGGCTGTATTGCTCACTGATGATGCAGAAGCTGCTTTTGTTCCGCATATTCTCGTAGTTGCCGACACCAACAGTTCTGTAACTTATGTAGACAACTATGTGTCGGACAAAGCTGAAGCAGGTCTGCACAACGGAGCCGTTGAAGTTTTCGTGGGTGCGGGCGCCAAAGTCCGTTACGCTACAGTGCATCAGCTGGGCGTAGACACAACGGATGTCACTTACCGCCGTGCGGTTGTAGAGAATGACGGTACCATTGAATGGATTGTCGGCGAGATGAACTATGGCGATACAGCAAGTGATACCAAGTCAGTGCTCAAAGGCAACGGTTCAAGCTCTGATGCCAAGGTTATTGCTGTCGGTTCGGGCTCACAGAAACTGAACTATACAACACAAGCCCAGCATTTTGGCAAAAATACACCTAGTGACATGATCACCCGTGCAGTAATGCGGGATGCCGCCACTTCGATCATTAACGGAATTACGAAGATTGAGAAAGGCGCAACGAGAGCCGATGGACAGCAGACGGAAAAAGTACTGATGCTGAGCCCGAAAGCCCGCGGGGACGCCAATCCGATCCTGCTTATAGACGAAGACGATGTAACAGCAGGCCATGCCGCTTCCGTAGGACAGGTCAATTACGAGCAGGTGTATTACCTGATGTCCCGCGGAATTTCACGGCATGACGCAGAAACACTGATCATATACGGCTTCCTGGCACCTGTAGTGTCGCAAATTCCACTGGAGGGACTGCGCAATCAGCTCCAATCTCTTGTGGAAAGGAAGTTAGGCCAATGATCAGCAGCAATATCCGGGAACAATTTCCCATTCTGAATCAGAATATCAACGGACATCCGCTCGTTTATCTGGACAGTGCAGCTACTTCACAGAAGCCGCTCCAGGTCATCGAGGCGGTGAAATCCTATTATGAATGGGATAATGCCAACGTCCATCGCGGTGTCCATACACTAGGCAGCCGGGCGACAGATGCTTATGAAGGTGCACGCGAGAAGGTGGCAAAGTTCATTCATGCCCGCAGTACCAAAGAGATTATCTTCACACGCGGGACTACTACGGCGTTGAATATTGTAGCTTCCTCCTACGGCCCTGCCGCAGTGGGTGAAGGCGACGAAATCGTCATTACCCAGATGGAGCATCACAGCAACTTTATTCCATGGCAGCAGCTGGCTAAGAAGACAGGGGCAACCCTGAAATTTATACCGCTGCAGAAGGACGGAACCGTTACGCTGGAAGATGCCGAGAACACAATCACGGATAAGACCAAGATTGTGGCGATCGCTTATGTATCCAATGTAATGGGAGTTACTAATCCGGTAAAAGAGCTTGCCGCGATTGCCCACCGCCATGGCGCGGTAATCGTTGTTGACGGGGCGCAGAGCACTCCGCATATGAAGGTGGATGTGCAGGAGCTGGATTGTGACTTCTATGCTTTCTCCGGCCATAAGATGCTGGCTCCTACCGGTATTGGTGCTTTGTACGGCAAAAAAGCTTTGCTTGAAGCGATGGAGCCGGTGGAGTTTGGCGGGGAAATGATCGATGATGTCGGCCTGTATGAATCTACCTGGAAAGAGCTCCCTTGGAAGTTTGAAGGCGGCACACCGATTATTGCCGGGGCTGTCGGACTCGGGGCAGCTATTGATTTCCTGCAGGACATCGGCCTGGATAACATTCACCGTCATGAAATGCAGCTTGCGGCATATGCGGAGCAGCGGCTATCGGAGATCAGCGATCTGACGATCTATGGTCCCCGGAACCGTCAAGTGGGTGTAGTGACATTCAACCTGGGTGATGTTCATCCGCATGATGTGGCTACGGTACTAGATGCCGAAGGTATCGCTGTCCGTGCCGGACACCACTGCTGCCAGCCGCTGATGCGCTGGCTTCAGGTCAGCTCAACCGCCCGGGCCAGCTTTTACCTCTACAATACCGAACAGGATGTAGATGCACTGGTTCAAGCTTTAATCAAGGCAAAGGAGTATTTCGCCTATGAACTTGGATGACTTGTATAGACGCGTAATTATGGATCATTATAAAAATCCCCGGAACCGCGGTTCATTTGAGGATGACGCACTAAAAATCGAACTGAACAACCCTACCTGCGGCGACCGTATTACGCTGCAGCTCAAAGTGGAGGACGGTATCGTCAAGGATGCCCGCTATAGCGGAGAAGGCTGTTCCATCAGCATGTCGTCCGCTTCCATGATGACCGAAGCGGTCAAAGGGCAGACTATAGACCATGCGCTTGAACTTGCCGACCGTTTCTCTTCTCTGATGAAGGGTGAAGAAGCAGATTTCGGAGATTATGAAGATATAGAAGCCCTTTCCGGTGTTAATAAATTTCCGGCGCGGATCAAATGTGCCACCCTGGCATGGAACGCGCTACGCAAAGGCATAGAAGTCGAAGAAGATCACCAACACCATTAGAAATAAGGAGGCTGATACCATGGCTAAGAAAGCGCCTGATATGGAGGAATACCAGTACGGATTCCGTGATGAGCACAAGTCGATATTTCAGTCTGGTAAAGGACTCACGGAAGAAATTGTACGGGAAATCTCCGCAATTAAAAATGAGCCGGAATGGATGCTGAATTTTCGTCTGAAATCTTTGGAGCAGTTCCGCAAGATGCCGATGCCTCAATGGGGCGGCGACTTGAATGATCTCGATTTCGAAGACATCCAATACTATGTAAGACCTTCCGAGAAGCAAGGAAAGACCTGGGAGGAAGTTCCTTCCGAAATCAAGGAAACCTTCGATAAGCTCGGAATTCCCGAAGCGGAGCAGAAGTTCCTCGCGGGTGTCTCTGCTCAGTATGAATCAGAGGTTGTATATCACAGCATGCAGAAGAACCTTGAGGATCAAGGAGTAATCTTCACGGATACCGACACTGCACTGCGTGAGCATCCTGAACTGTTCAAGAAATTCTTCGGAACGATTATTCCTCCGGCCGATAATAAATTTGCCGCACTGAACAGCGCCGTATGGTCAGGCGGAAGCTTCATCTATGTTCCAAAAGGCGTGAAATGTGAAGTGCCTCTGCAGGCCTACTTCCGCATCAACTCCGAGAACATGGGACAGTTCGAGCGTACGCTGATTCTTGCAGACGAAGACAGCTTCGTGCATTATGTAGAGGGCTGTACGGCTCCAATCTACAGCACGAACTCCCTGCACAGCGCGGTCGTTGAAATTCTCTGTATGAAGAACGCACGTGTTCGTTATACGACCATACAGAACTGGGCTCCGAACATCTACAACCTGGTAACCAAACGCGCTGTTGCCGAAGAGAATGCCACCATGGAATGGGTGGACGGCAACATCGGATCCAAGCTGACCATGAAGTATCCTGCGGTTGTCCTTAAAGGCCGCGGAGCCAAAGGTTCGGTCTTGTCGATCGCGGTTGCAGGCAAAGGCCAGCACCAGGATGCAGGCGCCAAGATGATTCACCTGGCACCGGACACAACATCAACCATCGTATCCAAATCGATCAGTAAACACGGCGGCAAGGTAACTTACCGCGGTCTGGCCTCCTTCGGCCGTCAGGCGGAAGGTGCGAAATCGAACATTAAGTGCGATACGCTCATTCTGGATAACCAGTCCACTTCGGATACCATTCCGTACAACGAAATCATGAACGACAACATTGTGCTTGAGCATGAGGCTACGGTGTCGAAGGTTTCCGAGGAACAGCTCTTCTACCTGATGAGCCGCGGCCTTACAGAAGCTGAAGCCACTCAAATGATCGTTATGGGCTTCATCGAACCGTTCACCAAAGAGCTGCCGATGGAATATGCGGTGGAAATGAACCGTCTCATCAAGTTCGAGATGGAAGGCAGTATCGGTTAACCTTTTCTGAGGAATCTTGCAAATACGTATCCGTTAGTGTCTTGAGACTCTTATGTCTAAGACAAACGGATACGTATTTTTTATTTGCGCAGGCATTTGATGGACGTCAGATATGCTGGAAAAGCAGAGCTTTTCCAGGCCCCATTTCGCATATAAATTGAAATCAGCCAGTGTTCTAATCGACAAAGAACTCCCATATGCCTAAAAGTAGTTGGTTTTTTCTACGAGGGAGGGATAAGATTGGATGCTTTTGTTACCCGGTCGTTAGATGAAATACGGTTTTGGTCCAGGATCATGAAGGAGCATTCGCTTTTTCTTGGGTTAGGGTTCAGAGCTGAGGATACGCAATTAAAAAAAGAGGCAAACCAGTTCTATGCTATTTTTGAGGATATTGAGCGAAGAGCTCACGAATTTCAAAGCGATGCAGACCCTTTTACAATTCAAGCTTTTAATACAGAAGTTCGGGTGGCGGCGACTAATATCTGGGCGTTTAAGAGAATGGTGCTGGGTCTAATATTGCAGTGTAAACTTCCCGGTCAAACAAACTTCCCCTTATTGGTAGATCATGTAAGCCGGGAAGCTAATTATTTCAGAAACCGTTTGGAAGAACTCAATGCAGGAAAACTCGAGCCATTGCCCGATGCTATTATCGACGAAAACGTATTTTTCTTAAAGATCATGGCCGATCATGCGAAATTTATTGGTCATTTGCTTGATCCGTCAGAACGGAAATTGGTTGAACAGGCACGGGAATTTAGTAATGATTTTGATACACTGGTGTTTCAGGCGGTTGATTTAAGTCATATGCGTCCACAATCTCAAACCGTCCCGCTTCTAAGTCAATTTGTTGATGAGAACCGGGTCTCTGTAAAATCATTGCGTGACTTCAAGAAAACTGCACGAGACTTAATCGAGGAATGCCGGATAAAAAGTATTATTCATCCTTTGTTGGCTGATCACGTATTTCGTGAAGCTGAACGGTTCCTCTTTATTCTCGATATGTTTGACCAGTCTTTATCGGGCGTGAAGGTGAATAAGCGCGAAATCATCCATTAAATTCTCAGTGGAGCATAGGAAGGGTGAAGAACGGGCTGAAAAGGCTCGTTTTTTTATGTTGTTGTTATTGGATAACCACCTGGAAGCTTACACTCCAAACTTTAAGCCTTTTAAGGTTTTGCCCTCGCCTGGCCCCCAGGATGCAAACGGGCAGTTAGCCAAACCTGTGGTATCCACGACGTTAACTGACGTTGCTGAAGCCATTCTACTCGGATCCAAACGAATATTGCCGAGGAAATAACGGGGTGCAACCATTGAGGGATAAGAATATTCTTGGAGTTAGCTTCAGTAATGGAATTATTATACATATAATCCTGTTTAACTGTGGGTTGCAGACGGTAAAATCGTGTTGAATCTTGTCTTTACTTAATTGAACAGTATTTGAGAGGAAATGGGAGCAATTAAAGATACGGCCGTCATTTTGCAGCAGGTTAAGCCTCATTTAATCGGAAAAAAGACGGAAAACGGCCATTTCTCCCCTTTGCCGCATTAAAACATGGGTGATAAACTGCTTAAAGTCCCTAAATTGGAAGCGCTAAAAAACATGGCTTGCGATGTGAGATTTACATCGCAAGCCAAATGTATCTTACGGAGCAGGCGCCGCTTCGCAGGAACAAGTCGTAAAGCCAAGTTTATGCTTACGAAGCAAGCTTTACTTCGTAAAGCCAAGTTTATGCTTACGAAGCAAGCTTTACTTCGTAAAGCTTTAAGGAGGAGAGATATGGATGTTCTCAGGCAACTGCGGGGCTTTTATCGGGAGAAGCTGCACTATTTAATTCTTTCGATTCTATGCTTGGCTGCCGCAACTGCAGTGGGGCTTATAACCCCCAATTTGTTAAGAAGGTTGATCGACGATGTAATAGTTCCCCTAAAGTTTACTGAGGTACCCGTATTGGCCCTCACTGTAGTCGCTGTAGTAATCGTGAAAGCCTGCCTGCAGTTTGCACACGGTTTTTTTGGAGGCCGGCTTGGTAATTTTCTGGCTTACAGGCTGCGTAATGCCTGCTATGAGAAGCTGCAATTCCTGTCTTTCCGTTATTATGATACTGCTAAGACAGGTGACCTTATGTCCCGGCTGACCGGGGATCTGGAAGCGATCCGTAACTTTATCGGCTTCGGCTTCGCCCAATTGCTGAACGTATTTTTCATGGTGCTGTTCGGCTCGATTATGATGTTCACGATCAATTGGCAGCTCACGCTTGTCACTCTGATCACTATGCCGTTTCTGGCTGCGGTAGCACTCAGATTCGAATCGAAGATTCACCCGGCCTTTCAGGAGATGCGGCTCGCCCTAAGCTCTTTGACCACGGCTGTTCAGGAGAATATTACCGGTGTAAGGACCGTCAAATCATTTGCCAGAGAGGCTTATGAAGTTGAAAAATTCTCGCACCGTAATGAACGTTATAAGGATAACCAGATTTTTGCCGCCGGGCTGTGGAGCAAGTTTTTCCCGGTTATGGAGCTGCTGGCCTCGGTCAGTATCGCCATTTTGCTCGGAGTCGGCGGGACACTAGTCATCAACAATCATATGTCGCTGGGGGAGCTGGTAGCCTTCTTCAGTCTGATCTGGTACATCATTGGACCGGTCTGGGGGCTTGGCTTCCATATCAATAACTATACGCAATCCAAAGCCTCGGGAGAACGGGTTCTTGAAGTGCTTAACCAGCGGATTGATGTGCAGGATAAAGAGAATGCCCGGACGCTCGAATCCTCGGAGGTCAAGGGAGAAGTCGTATTCGATCATGTAACCTTCGCGTATGGCAACAAGATGCCTGCGGTCAAGGATATTCATTTTGAAGCGAAACCCGGTGCGGTGATCGGTTTCCTCGGGGGAACCGGCTCCGGCAAATCGACGATTATCCAGCTGATGATGCGTGCTTATGATGTGAATGAAGGAAGTATAACCCTGGATGGTGTAGATATCCGGGAGTACAACGTGCGCAGTCTTCGTTCACAGATCTCCACGGTGTTCCAGGAGACATTCCTGTTCTCCTCGTCAATCCGCAATAATATTTCCTATGGCCTCAAAAATGTGAGCATGGAAGAAATTATCCGCGCCGCTGAGCTTGCTAAAGCTCATGATTTCATTATGGAGATGCCGGACGGGTACGATACGGTAGTCGGTGAACGGGGGATGGGGCTCTCAGGAGGCCAGAAGCAGCGGATTGCTATCGCCAGAGCACTGCTTAAGAATCCGCGGATTCTTATTCTGGATGATGCGACGAGTGCCGTTGATATGGAAACAGAGCATGAGATTCAGGCCGGCTTCCAGGAGGTTATGCGCGGGCGTACAACGCTGATAATTGCCCACCGGATTTCCTCGCTGCGCCATGCCGACCAGATTATTGTAATGGATCAAGGCCGGATGGTTCAGAAGGGGACGCATTCCGAGCTGATCGAAATTCCCGGCCCTTATCAGGATGTCTACCGGATTCAATATGCCGATTATCTGGCCAGAACCGCCGAAAGAGGGGAGGGGACCCAGCATGGAGCTTGAAAAGCTTGAAGCCAAACAGGCAATAGCTGCCGCCGCAAAGGGAAATAAGAATGCTGAGCAGACGCTTGGAGAACGTTTTGTGTACAAAGATGATGATCAGATTGATAAGTCGTTTGACTGGAAACAGTTCACCCGGCTGTTCGGGTACATGAAGCCTTATGCGAAGCAGATGCTTCCCCTTGTCGCCGTACTGATGATTCTGGGCACCGTGACGAAGCTGACGGTTCCTTTTCTAACGAGTATGGCCATTGATAAGGCAATCGCTCCGAAGGACGGAAATCCCAGCCTTACCCTTCTGTATACACTGACGGCAAGCGTCATTGTGCTGTACTTGATCCAGTGGATCGCCGGGGTTTACCGGATTAAGTATACGAATGTAATTGGACAACGGGTGATTTACGATTTGCGCTCCGATCTCTTCCGGCATATCCAGAAGCTCTCGTTTAACTTTTTTGATAAACGGCCGGCTGGATCAGTGCTGGTGCGGGTGACGAATGACATCAACTCCCTGCAGGATCTGTTTACGAACGGGGTCGTCAATCTGATGATTGACTGCGTCCAGCTTGTCGGCATCATGGTAATTCTTCTGCTGATCAACTGGAAGCTGGGGCTGGCTGTAATGATTACAGTGCCGGTTATGTTCTTTGTCTCCACGAAGCTCCGGCAGAAGATCCGGATTGCCTGGCAGGATGTGCGGATGAAGAACTCGCGGATCAACTCTCATCTGAACGAATCGATTCAGGGCATCAGAGTTACACAGGCATATACGCAGGAGCGGGAAAACATGCAGTATTTTGACGCCATGAATATGGACAGCCGCAAATCCTGGAACAAGGCCTCAGCGATGAACCAGGCGTTTGGCCCGATTATTGAGGTCACAGGCGGGTTCGGTACGATGATCCTGTTCTGGTATGGTGCCTATCTCATTCAGTCCGGAGAACTTACTGTCGGGTTCCTGGTTGCGTTCAGTACGTATGTGAGCAATTTCTGGGACCCGATCAACCGGCTGGGCCAGATGTATAACCAGCTGCTTGTAGCAATGGCTTCCTCAGAGCGGATATTTGAGTACCTTGATGAGCAGCCAGCGGTTCAGGACAAGCCGGATGCGAAGCCATTGCCGAAGATTCAGGGCGACATTAACTTCAACAAAGTCGTGTTTGAATATGAAAAAGGCCGGGCCGCACTAAAAGGCATCTCCCTTGACGTTAAGGCTGGCCAGTCGATTGCCCTAGTAGGACATACCGGCTCGGGTAAAAGTACAATCATTAACCTCATCGGGCGCTTCTACGATATTAAGAGCGGCAGTCTTACGATTGACGGCAGAGATGTCCGTGATGTCACGCTGCAAAGTCTGCGTGAGCAGATTGGTATCGTGCTCCAGGATACATTTATTTTCTCAGGAACGATCCGTGATAATATCCGCTTTGGCCGGCTGGACGCAACAGATGCGGAAGTCGAAGAGGTCGCCAAAGCAGTCGATGCGCATGACTTTATCATGAAGCTGCCCGGCGGCTACGAAACCGAGGTAGAGGAACGGGGAAGCGCCTTATCTATGGGACAACGCCAGCTGCTTTCCTTTGCCCGGGCGCTCTTGGCCGATCCGCGGATTCTGATCCTGGATGAAGCAACGGCAAGTATTGATACAGAGACAGAGATCAAGATCCAGGAGGCGCTAAAAATCCTTTTGCAGGGTCGGACCTCCTTCATTGTAGCCCACAGGCTATCGACCATCCGCCATGCCGACAAAATTGTTGTGCTGGATCATGGGGAAATCAAGGAAGAAGGTAATCACGCCGAGCTTACCGCGCGTGACGGGATTTACAACGGACTGATAGAGGCGCAGTTCCGCTTCTTGTAAGAGCCAAAGCAGCAGCCGTTCCCCTGGAGCCAGGGAATAAGCTGCTGCTTTTCAATGTGGGAATTCAGCTGTACGCTATTTGTGTCCTTTACCGGCTTTGCCGTTCATTCTCACTTCAAACAGCTGCGCACTGATCACCTGCTGCCACTCGGTATCCTCCGTCTGGGCAGCCAGCAGTGCTTCGTTGTTCAGCCGCCCCATTTCCCAGCAGTAAACCGCGTTAGCATGCAGGCAATGCTGCTGCTCTGTAAGTTCGGCTGCTGACAGCGGACGTCTGCGGCTTATCGTATATAGCTCTGCCAAGCGCTGATGAACCGGTAGCATCGCTCTGCCCCCTCTTTGTGTGATGAATGATTCCCTTATCAGCCTCGCCAGAGATTTCGGCATTCAAACGCTGCATTTTAAAAGATTACAGGCAAAAAACTAAACGGCCTCAGTCCCTTTGAATTCAGGACTAAGGCCGCTTATAAATGACTTATTTTAAAGGAACTGCTTTATATTATTCCATATAAATCTCAACCACGGCAATTTGGCGTTCACGGGACAGATCGAGGAATTTGCCTTCGCTTTGCACCAGCGGACGGAAAACATCCAGCGGATTGTTCATGACAATAACACCCATGTCACCGGTACTGAGCAGCACTTTTTTGCCGATGAAGTTGGGCATCAGGTGCTGGATAAAAGCTTGTACAGGTCTGCCGTTCAGCTTGCCGAAGCTAAGGGAATTAATTTCCCGCATGACAGATATGAGTTCCTGCTTCGATTGATAGACACGGTGAGAGGTCATTGCGCTGTATATGTCGGCAACGGCAGCAATTTGGGCATACGGATGAATATCGGATTTAGTCAGATTATGCGGATATCCGCTGCCGTCTTCACGTTCATGATGCTGCAGGGCAACCAGAGCCGTGTAAGGATCATTCATGGAATTATTAATAATTTCGTGACCGTAAATCGTATGTAATTTCACTTCTTCATATTCTTCCGGTGTGAGTTTGCCCGGCTTATTAAGTATAGTAGGATTAATCCGGCATTTCCCGATATCGATCAGATATCCGGCACGTCCTATTTCATAGCACTCTCTCTTGGAATATCCAAGCCATGATGATATATAATAAGAAAGCATGCCTACCTGCAGGGAATGGTTATAGGTGTAATTGTCATCACGGTCCAGCAGAAGCAGCAGTGATACTACATCTTTATGCTTGTCCAGCGTGAGCAGGGTAGGCTGAAGAATATCATCTACTACAGTCTGGTTAAAGCTTCCTTTAGTCAACGCTTCCATATATACGGATTCGAAACCTTCGATACTGTTGTCAAAATTGGCGGCGACAGCCTGGATGATAGAGGACCTGCTTGTTGGTGCAGCTTCTGCTTCCCGTACATCTTCGATGTCGACATAATCTACTCCATGCTGTATTAGCTTGGCAATTTCCTCTGATTGAAGACGTGACCCTTTAGGCAATACATGTAGCCCTGTAGAACTAAAGGTATCCATCCTCAGGAAATCACCTGCTTTTAGATCCATGACGTGTACTCTCAATGACTATGCCACCTTACCTTACTTAAGTGATTTTTTTCCAGCATAGCAACAAAGTCTGAATTATTCAATGGTTATGAAGTAATGATTATACAGGCTTATAATCCTTAGCTTTGGGGTCAGAACCCAACCATTTTTCGCCGGTTTCACTGATATCTTTTTTCCAGACAGGAACCGAGGCTTTTAGTTTCTCAATCGCATAACGGCTGGCTTCATAGCAGGTGTCACGGTGCGGGGCGGATACTGCAATGATCACACTGGCCTCCTTAAGTCCTACAAGTCCAATCCGATGTGCAATCGCGCATCTTGCATTCCAGCGCTCCTGTACATCGCTGCCGATTTCCTGAAGTTTGCCAAGCGCCATCGGGATGTATGCCTCATAATGAAGTGCTGTTGTCCGTTCTTCTCCAGTCATTTCACGAGTTGTTCCCACGAAAATAAGTGAAGCCCCGTGATTGCTGTCCAGCACTTTGTCTAACATCATTTCTGCATTCAAAGGCTGGTCCGTAATCAGATAAAGGCCGTCAGCTGTTTCACCGCTTGATTCAGCGGGTTCACCTCCGGAAACAGGAGGAATCAGTGCAATCTCGGATTCTGCTGAGATTACAGTGTTGTCCGGTGCATACTCGCGGTCGATGGCTACCAGCGAAACATTGATTTGCGGTGCAGCATCAGGATAGCAGGCAGCAAGCAGCTCCTTGAGCTTTCCTGCGGTCAGCGGGGTTTCATGGGCGTGAAAATCCAGGGAAGAAGTGCCGATCATTTCGGCCAGGCCGGCGAATAGACGGATGGTTAATTGCATGGTTGATATCACCTCGGGGTTCTAATAATGATTACAATATACCATATTGCCCCTGAAAATGTTATGCTAGGCTTTATAAGATTACATGCCTGCCGCTTCTGTCAGAACGGCTTTACAGGTGGAAGGGAACTATAGCTCATGGAGTCCGTGCCGCAAAAACTGACCATACTTCACACAAATGATATACATAGCCATTTTGAGATGATGAGTTCCATTGCTGCTGAAATTGCCGGCCAGAAAGCTGCAGCCGGTGAGGAACCCGTGCTTCTCGTGGATATCGGGGATCATATGGACCGGGCTGCTGTGGAAACGGAAGGTACGATGGGCCAGGCGAACATTGATATACTCAATTTAACCGGGTACGACGCTGTTACCATCGGTAATAATGAAGGGCTGACCTTTTCTCCGGAGACACTGTCCGCTATATTCTCCGGGCTGCAGTGCCCGGTGGTATGCTGCAATTTCCTGGATGCCTCCACAGGGCAGCCTCCGCACTGGATGAAGCAGCAGGCTATTGTCGAAAAGAATGGTGTGAAGATCGGCATTACCGGAGCCACTGCTGCTTTTACATCCTTCTATTCACTGCTGGGCTGGGATGTCTCGGATCCGGAGGATGCTCTTCGGGAGCAGTGCCGCCTGCTCGCCCCGCAGGTCGATCTTGTCATTATCCTCTCCCACCTCGGCTTACCGGCAGATAAGCTGCTGGCAGAGAGGCTGGAAGGCGTCCATGCCATTCTCGGCGGACATACGCATCACCTGCTGGAGCAGCCGATGCTGATTAACGGGACGGCTGTGTGCGGCGCCGGGAAGTTCGGCCGTTATGTGGGACGGCTGCAGTTTGAACGGACGGAACCGGGGGAGGCGTTCAAGCTGGTAAGCGGTGAGTGCATTGAGCTTGACCCGCAGCATACGGAGACTTTAATCGCGCCTGCAGCAGCACTGCATCTGCTTCACGGGCGTGAGGCACTGGAAGAAACCGTAGCGATCACGGATCATGAGCTTCCGCTGAATCTGCTGGGAGAATCTCCTTTCGGCAATCTGCTGGCCCAGGCAGTGAGACGGTTTACAGGCAGTCCGCTGTCTCTGGTCAATACAGGTCAGCTGCTGGGGGCGCTGCCACAAGGCAATATTACAGCAGGCCTGCTGCATGCACTTTGTCCGTCACCGATTAATCCCTGTACCATTAAGCTAATGGGAAAAGATATCAGGACCGCTCTCATGCAGAGCCTAACGGAGGAATTCTGTAATAAGGCGATCTTCGGGTATGGATTCCGGGGGAAGGTGCTCGGCAGTCTGGCTGTCGACGGATTAAAAATCTTGTACGATCCTGCAGTAATGCCTTATGATAACAGTATTGCAGTTTTTGTCGACGGGGAGCCGCTGGAGGACAGCCGGGAATATAACGTTGGAACCCTGGACATGTTCACCTTCCGCATAGGGTATGAGAGCCTTGCGAACGGGCGTGATCCGGTGTATCTGGTGCCCCACTTCCTGCGCGATCTGCTGCGGATGGAATTGCAGCGCCCGGGAAGTCTCGAAGAAAGTGCAAATGTCCGCTGGAAGAACACATCCATATAAAAAGCCTCAACTACATAAGTTTAGACTAAAGCAGAAACTGGAGAGGTTTTCATTTTTCTAAGATCAGGAGGAAGTTATGGATACAATTACAGCAATAATTCTGGCTATCGTAGAAGGGATTACCGAGTTTATCCCGGTTTCTTCCACAGGCCACATGATTTTGACCACGAAGCTGCTTGGCTACGATGAGCAGGAGCCCATCATGAAGACTTATGAAATTGTGATTCAGCTCGGCGCGATTCTGGCAATTGCGTTAGTGTACCGCAAACGAATTCTTGATTTGCTTGGCATCGGACGCAGAGACAGGGGCAGAGGCGGTGTGATGCCGGCCTCCCGGCTTAATCTGATCCACGTGATCCTCGGAATTGCTCCGGCATTGGCTGTAGCCTTTTTTGCCCGGGACTTTATCAAAGGCCTCTTCGGAGCTTCTACTGTGCTCTGGGCGCTTGTTGCCGGGGGGGTTCTGATGATTGTCGCAGAATGGTGGAACCGGTCTAAATCGCGGGTCACGGCGCATGAGCTTGATGATTTATCGTATGGCCAGGCGCTTGCAATTGGGTTATATCAGATAATATCTGTACTCTGGCCCGGCTTTTCCCGTTCCGGTTCAACGATTTCAGGCGGTATGCTGAGCGGAGTCAGCTACAAGGCATCAGCCGATTTCTCCTTTCTGATCGCTATTCCGATTATGTGCGCGGCATCCGGTTATGAACTACTGGACTCATACAAATATTTTACCAGCGATACTATTATGGACTTTG
The DNA here is from genome assembly GCF_031599675.1 of Paenibacillus pedocola. Taxonomy (NCBI): domain Bacteria; kingdom Bacillati; phylum Bacillota; class Bacilli; order Caryophanales; family Paenibacillaceae; genus Paenibacillus; species Paenibacillus pedocola. The sequence continues at coordinate 2,245,567 of NZ_CP134223.1, forward strand.
CCATCGGTTTCGTGATTTCATTTGTGGTTGCTTATGTAGTGGTCATTCTGTTTATGAAACTGATTCAAAAGATCAGACCGACCCATTTTGCAATCTACCGCTTTATTCTGGCAGCTGTGTTCTGGCTGTTCATTATGCGTTAGATCAAGGACTTGGCTACCGGAAGAACAAAGGAACAGATTGGATTCTGGACTGATGTTCATGCCGGTTCGCTCAAGGTAACGGTATAGACACAGCGTGTAACTAAAGGCATTGCAACAGAATAGTAATTTACCGTTAAAGGCAGGAGTGAGCCAAGGTGCGTTTAGTATCCGTGAATCGGCTTCAGGCGGGGATGAAGCTGGGGAAAAAAATATATAATGATGAAGGACTGGTTCTGCTCGCTGACGGGATTGAACTAACGGATGCGTTAATTAAGCGGCTGTCTAAAATCGATATCGGCTACATTTACATAGAGGATGCCAACACAGACGATGTTGTTATTACTACAATGCTGCATGATGAAACGCGCAACCAGGCGCTCAAAGTAATCAGGAACCAGTTTCAGCAGATGTCCGGCGCTTCAGGCATTACTAAAGGCTTCTATCATCTGGATAAAAAATTCTCGAGTGTTATGGATTCTATCCTGGATGATATGTCGTCACAGGATGATCCGATGATCATGCTGGCGGATATGCACACAGCTGACAATTATCTGTATGTGCACTCACTGAATGTCTGCCTCTATACACTTGTGCTGGGAATTGCCCACGGATACAGCAAAGAGGAGCTGCGTGTGATCGGTCTGGGATCCCTGCTGCATGATATCGGTAAAACCCAGATTCCGGTCAAAATTGTCCAAAAGCCCGGTATGCTGAGCGATGAGGAGTTTCGCCATATGCAGGCCCATACGGAGATCGGGTACCGGATTCTTAAGGATGAGCCCAATATACCTCTTCTGGCGGCTCACTGCGCATTGCAGCATCATGAACGCATTGACGGGTCCGGTTATCCGCGCGGGCTGACGGGTCCGCAAATTCATGAATATGCAAAATGGCTGGGGGTAGCCGACTCCTATGATGCAATGACCTCGAACCGGATCTATAAAAAAGCGATGCTGCCCCATCAGGCCGTTGAAGCACTGTATGTAGGCTCGGGGACGTTGTATGAGCAGAAACAGCTTGAGCTCTTCAGAGACCGTGTTGCAATCTATCCGCTTGGTCTTACGGTGAAGCTCAGCACTGGCGAGAGCGGTGTTGTTGTGAAGATTGATCCCAGTACGCCGCACAGGCCGGTGGTACGTGTATTTACAGGCCCTGAGGATGAGCCTGTAACCCCCTACGAGCTTGACCTGGGTTCCGCGCTCTCCGTAGTCATTGCGGATGTTTCAGATAATGATGAGGCAGTGAAGTCTACCTAATTGAATTGTTGCGGCAGGGACTTTACATGACACTCCCTGCCTCTTAGCAGCGAGGAGAGAAAACGAGCGACCGCCGGGCAGCGGATGCTTGCTTTTCATCCCGCTGTTTTTAGTTTAGATGCGGCACTCGTACCGCTTTACAGCCTACAGCTTTAGAAAATGCAGTTTTTTTGCCGGTCATGGTATGATAGAGGGTAAGTTACCGTTCTTTTTAATTTATTTTGGGTTAATAATAAGGAATACGCATTAAAGGAGCAAGAATAATGAGTATATTAGAGCCATCATCAAGAACAATAAGGGAGCTGTCGCCAAGCTTCGATCCATGGGATCCGATTACTTCACTCCGCAAGCATGGACGGCATGTACTGACCAGTGTGGAGATGACGGTTACCAATTTATGCAATATGCGCTGTGAGCATTGTGCGGTTGGCGACAGCCTAACGATGAAAGAAGGGGAGATGCTGCCGCTGAAGAATATGCTGGACCGCCTGGATGAAGTGGAGCATCTTCAGACGATCAGCATTACCGGCGGAGAGCCGATGTTCAGAGCTTCGACGGTGGATAATATGATCGTACCGCTGCTGAAATATGCCCGTGAGCGGGGGATCCGTTCGCAGATCAACTCCAATCTGACCATGCCTTATGCCCGGTATGAGAAGCTGCTTCCTTACCTGGATGTAATGCATATCTCATTCAATTATGTGAACGGCGATGATTTCCATGAGGTCGGCTTTGCGAACAGCGGCCATCCGGTCGCCAAGGAAGCGGCTTACCGGCTCTACGACACGATGCTGGAGAATTCACGCCGGCTTAGTGAAGATGGTATGCTGATCTCAGCGGAGTCGATGATTAACTACCGTACACACGCCAAGCTTCCGCAAATCCATAAGCTGATCGGCGATATGGGGGCCAGGCGGCATGAAGTGCATCCGATGTATGCCTCCAGCTTCGCTTCCTCGCTTCCCGTGCTGTCCCTGAAGGAGATGAGCGATGCCATTCATTCCTTGCTGGACGCCCGCGATCCGGAGATGTGGATGCTGTTTGGCACACTTCCATTTTTCGCCTGCAGCGCACTTGAAGAAGATCAGAAGCTGCTGCGCAGACTACGTAAGGAGAAGAATGTGACGCTGCGCAATGATCCGGACGGACGAAACCGGGTGAACGTCAATATGTTTACCGGCGATGTGTTTGTAACGGATTTTGCCGATATTTCAGCCTTTGGCAACATTGGTGTAAGCAAGCTGGATGACATCTTCGCCGAGTGGCAGGAGAGCCATCCGCTTAATCAGAAGGTGAACTGCTTCTGTGAGGCAGCCAGCTGCTGCGGACCTAATCTTCTGGTGGCCGATATGTATTATCCAAAGGTAGATTTCAAATCAAGAAAAGCGATCACTCTGTAGAAATGAGGCGTTGTTATAGTGCATACGGAATTTGACATAGGAAGATTGCTGCTTAATCTTTTGCTGGTTCTGGTGCTGGTATTATTGAACGGTATATTTGTCGCAGCAGAGTTTTCGCTGGTCAAAGTGAGACAGTCCCGTCTGACCCAGCTGGTCAGTGAAGGCAACAAGATGGCCGGATACGCTTTGAAGGTCAACAAGAAGCTGGATGCCTATCTGTCCGCCACCCAGTTCGGAATTACACTTGCTTCGCTTGGACTCGGCTGGGTCGGGGAGCCGGCGATTTCAGAACTGCTTGTAGAACCGCTTATGTACCAGCTGGGGGTTACCGATCATACTCTGATTTCCACCGTATCAGTTATTGTGGGCTTTTCTATCATTACCTTCTTACATATTGTGCTGGGTGAACTTGCACCGAAATCCCTGGCAATTCAAAAAACTGAAGGCTCCGCGCTGCTGCTGTCAGCACCGCTGATGTTCTTCTATAACTTGTTCCTGCCGTTTATTTGGGTGCTGAACGCTTCGGCTAATGCCCTTCTGAGGCTGGTAGGGGTAGAACCTGCAAGTGAAGCCGAAGCGGCACACTCGGAAGAGGAAATCCGCATTCTGATGAATCAAAGCGCCAAAAGTGGTGTCATCGACAAAGATGAGATGAAGCTTATGGACAATATTTTTGAGTTCTCAGATTTGCTGGCCCGGGAGGTTATGCTGCCGCGTACCGATATGGATGTGTTGTACAGCAATCTTTCGCTGGAAGAAAATATGCGGATTATTACCGAAACAAAACATTCCCGTTATCCGGTTGCCAACGAGGATAAGGACCGGATTATCGGGTTCATCCATATCACCGATCTGCTGTTTGCGCCGCCGGAGCAGCAGAATGACCTGGCATCGCTCGTCCGTCCGATACTGAATGTGCCCGAATCGATGGAGATCAGCCATACGCTGCGCCTGATGCAGAAGAACAAGGCTCAGCTGACACTGGTAGTCGATGAATACGGCGGTACCGCCGGATTGTTGACCGCTGAAGAAATCCTCGAAGAAATTGTAGGTGATCTGCATGATGAGTTCGAGGATGAGCGTCCAAGCGTTGAGCGCAACGGCGAATATATCTCTGTCGAAGGCCGCATGCTGATCGAAGATGTCAACGATCTGACTGGCGTTATTATCGAAGACGATGAGGTGGATTCTATCGGCGGCTGGCTGTTTAAGGAGCTGGAGGGCAATCCGTCCAAGGGTAAAAAAGTCGTTGTCGGCGATGTTACCTTTGAGGTGGAAGAATCGACCCGGCTGCGGATCACCAGAATCAACATCCACCGCGAGAAGGCCCCGGAATCTGAGGAACCCGGCTCTGATAGTGATGAGGATCAGGAGTAAGCGCCTATTGAATGGACACCGGACAATATAATAAACCGCACTGCTGTATATGGCTGCCTGCCTGATACAGCGGTGCGGTTTTTTTTTTGCATAGCCGTTCTGTTTCCTTCAGGGAGCGTCATAAATTAGTTACGAAGTGATAAACGTCCATAATAAGTAAATTTCATTGAGGAGGGTGTACCTATTGAACTCCCAGGAGCGTGTATGGGCAACGTATAGGGGGCCGTTTGATCCTTGCCCGCCGGTGCCGTTTAAGACGTATGTTGTGCCGCCCAACCAATTTATTAATTTTCAGCCTCCGGGACTGCCGCAGTTTCCGCTATCTGAGGCGCTCAAGGCAGGGACTTTATGGCCTGCACTGTTCAGCCCGTATGAATCCAAAGCCGGAAAAGGAAGGGTGTAGGTCATGGAAGAGGCAAAAGCTTGCGAACCCCGTTACTATGAAATGCTGGAGCAGCTGCAGGTGCTGGATTTTGCACTGGTCGAGCTCAATCTGTATCTGGACACCCATCCGGAGGATTTGAAGGCGATTGAACAGTTTAACCAGCTGACCCAGGAGCGCACCCGGCTGGCTAACCAGTTTCAGGAGCTGTATGGCCCTTTGCAGAACTTTGGACGCGCGTATTCCAAATGCCCGTGGGAATGGAACCAAACTCCTTGGCCTTGGCAGGTGTAAATAACCGTTAGGAGGGATGAATTCAGAATGTGGATATATGAGAAAAAGCTGCAGTATCCGGTACGGGTGGGCAAATGCGATGTGAGAATGGCGCGCTATCTGTCAGAGCAGTACGGCGGTGCAGACGGGGAACTGGCGGCGGCGCTGCGCTATATGAACCAGAGATATGCGATTCCTGATAAAGTAATCGGCGTACTGACAGATATTTCGACTGAGGAATTTGCCCACCTTGAAATGATTGCCACCATGATCTATAAGCTGACGAAAGATGCCTCCGTCCAGGAGCTGGAGGCTGCTGGTCTCGGTCCGAATTATGCACAGCGGGACCATGCACTGTTCTATCAGAACTCGGCAGGCGTTCCCTGGACCGCATCTTACATCCAGGCCAAGGGTGATCCGATCGCCGATCTCTATGAAGATATTGCGGCTGAAGAAAAAGCCCGGGCTACATACCAGTGGCTGATCGACATGACCGATGATGTGGATCTGCAGGACAGCCTGAAGTTCCTGCGGGAGCGGGAGATTATTCATGCGATCCGCTTTAAGGAGTCGGTGCAGATTCTGATCGAGGAACAAGGGAAGAAGCGGGTGTTCTGAGTATAACCTCCCGTGCCGTTACAGGAGGAAGCTTCACACACAAAAACCGTGGTTTTATTCGCGGTTTTTTTTGGTTTGGTTCCTTTGAAGGCTTACCAGTTGTTGTGCGGAAATAAGCCGGTTGCCCTCTCTCTGCTGCTGAAAAACACCATCTATGAGATAATAGCGATACTGGCATTTTATCAGCACAGAGGACGGAGGATGGAGAAGGCTATGATGTTTGAACGGTGGCGCGGCTTCGTGCGGGCCTGGCAGGATTATCCGCTCAGGGAAGGGGCATGGATCGGTAAGCGGTACCAGATTGAGTCCCTGCTGGGTGAAGGGAGTTACGGGCTTACCTACCGGTGCTTCGACGCTAAGGAGGAAACTCTTGTGGCAGTCAAACAGTCCAGACCGAGTAAGAAAGCGGCAGGGCGGGCTTTACTGGGCAAAGAGAGCACTATTCTGCGGGCACTGAATCATCCCAATATTCCAGTGTGCCGTGATTACTTCGAGTACAAGGGCTTGAACTGGCTAGTAAGCGATTATATTGAAGGGAAAACGCTCGAAGATAAAATTTTTACTGAGCATATGGTATACGGGGAGCGGGAGTGCCTGGCTACAACGCTGAAACTGATGGAGCTGGTATCCTATGTTCATTCGTGCGGCTTTGTACACCTTGATCTGCGGATTCCAAATGTAATCCTCCGGGATAAGGAGCTGTACTTAATTGATTTCGGACTGGCACGGCCGATCGGTGAAGTTGAAAGCGCAAACGAAGAGTACCAGCCGAAGTCGGAAGAGATGCCGGAACGAATGCCCCCGGTTATCGCCTCAGATTTGTATTATGTTGGACAATTAATGCTGTTTATGCTGTATTCCGCTTACCAGCCTGAACCTGGAGGAGCGGAACGGAGCTGGCGGGAAGAGCTGGATTTGTCACCTGAAATGCTGCATATCCTAACCCGGTTGCATGGAGAGCAGGAAGCTTATGAGGATACAGCTTCTTTTGTCCGCGAGGCCGAACAATTCTATAAGAGTCTGCAGTAATACCTTGCCCCCAAAAAAAAGGCACCTTCAACCCACAGGGTAGAGGTGCCTTATGTTTTATACAGAATGGTTAAACCGGGGTCAGCTTGAGCTGCCGTAGCGGTTCTTATAGTATTTATGTCCGGTTCCTCCATGGCGTGAGTCCGAAGACGAGTGTCTCTTATATCCGTGGCTGCTGCTGGAATGTCTGCTGTATACAGGCCTCCCTTTGTGACTGCTTGAATATCTGCGGTGTCCTCCTGATTTGGAGTGCTCCATGGAGTGCAGCACTTTGCCGAGAATTTTTTTAAGCATCATGTTTCCTCCTCTTGGGTGGTTTAAGCCGAATTAGCATGGCTTTAATCTATAATTACCCTTTAATACGATATTGTTACCTGCAGGTTTCGGGATTTACCCTCAGCTTGACCGGCAGGCGGTGCCTAAATTGACAACACCCGCTAAATCATGTCATAATTGCCTGACGATCGTCAGGGAGGTGTCAAAAAGTGACTGCACACGCGATTGAGCAGGCAGCCTTAGTGCATTTTGCAGAAAACGGGTTTGAGGGTGCCTCGCTTGCGGGGATTGCTCAGGCTGTAGGAATCAAAAAACAGTCCATTGCCACCTATTTTCCGAAGAAAGAGGATTTATTTATGGCTGTTTTTCACGGAATGGCCAAGCATTATATCGGATTCCTGGAGCAGCTGTATCAGGACCTCGCGGATGCACCGGTGGAGACCAGGCTGAGGGAAATTGTATATAAGAACTATCAGTACAGGGCAGGTCATCCGGCATTGACCGCTTTTTACAAACGGGCTGTGCAATTTCCGCCTCCGTTCTTCAAAGAAGTTCTTCTGGAGCAGATTAGTATGATGGAGCAGCGGTCAGCGGTGTTTTACCGGTCGATTTTTGAAGAAGGAATGATGAAAGGCGAGATTAGGCGCCAGCAGGCTGATAGTCTGCTCTCGGCTTATTATTGCTTGCTGGACGGGATCGCGATGCAGATGTTTTTTTATGAAGAGGAAGAATTCGAACGGCGCCTGAAGGATATCTGGAATATATTCTGGGCAGGGATTAGACAATCATAGCAAGGAAAGGGAGGATTGGCATGCGGGCAGAACGGGTTACAACCGGTAATCAGCTTGAGGAAGCTTTTCGGATTAGGCGGGAAGTATTTGTAGAGGAGCAGGGTGTGCCGCTGGAAGATGAATTTGACCAGTATGAACAGAACTCAGAGCATATATTGATTTATCATGAGGAGGATGCTCCTGTCGGCACGGCGCGGCTGAGAGTTGTGGACGGATGGGCGAAACTCGAGCGGATCTGTCTGCTTGCACCTTATCGTAAATCCGGGCTCGGGTCGTTGATCATTGCTACACTTGAGCAAATGGCGGCTGAACAAGGGCTTACGCGAATGAAGCTGCATGGCCAGAAGCAGGCGGAGGGCTTTTATCAGAAGTTGGGCTATGAGACAGGCTCTCCGGTGTTTATGGAGGATGGAATTCCTCATGTGTTAATGGTCAAAAGCATATAATAACAAACAGCCGCCTCCAGTTGGAGGCGGCTGTTCCCGTAAACGGGATACGGAAAGGTATGAAATTACTGGCGGAGTGTCTTGAGGGCCCCGCTCCAAGCCAGTACCTGATCAAGCATTGCATTTACATTGGCCGTATGCAGGTCAGCCGGTTTGAAGACACTGCCGTTCTCAAAATCGGTGAACAGCGATAACAGAGGGTGTACCCGGACATCAGCCACCTGCAATTCACCCAGGATTCCCCGCAGATGCTCAGCTGCACGCGCACCGCCTGCGGAACCATAGCTGACGATACCGGCGGCTTTGTTATTCCATTCTTCACGGGCGGAATCAAGGGCGTTCTTGAGTGCTCCTGTTACACTGTGGTTATATTCCTGGGCGATAAATACAAATCCGTCCAATGTCGCAAGCTTAGCTGCCCAGGCCTGAGCAGGTGCATAATCGTCGCTTTCACCGAGCAGCGGCAATTTGAAGTCAGCAATATCTACGATTTCATAGTTGGCATCCCCGCGGGCATCTGCAATCCCTTTAACCCATTCACCGACCTGTGGACTTACGCGGCCTTGACGTGTGCTTCCCAAAATAATTCCGATGTTTAAAGTTGTCATTTGAATTTCCTCCTAGGTAATTGTAATTTAGATCGCGTTAACCTTTATGGATTTTATTATAGCACATTACTTTTATTAAGCAAGTTTATTTTAGAAACTACTAATCTCTGAATGTTTATGTCAGCTCATAGGCAGTTTTTATTCTTCTCCTAATGGAAAATATAGGTGAGTTAAACATATCATATCCAATCTATTTTATCCAAACGGATAGAAATTAACGGCAAACTGTTCTAGAATATACATTGCATGGAGCCGCCGGCTCTAAGAAGGGCCGCATATAGAGGATACCTGAGAGGAGAAGTGTGGAATGAAGTATCGCAGATTGGGCGGAACAGGGCTGAAGGTCAGTGAGATCAGTCTGGGAAGCTGGTTAACGTATGGCGGATATGTCGAAAGAGAGAATGCTGTTAAAGCCATTGAAACCGCTTACGGATTAGGTGTTAATTTTTTTGATACAGCGAATGTATACGAAAAAGGCGCGGCCGAGAAGGTCCTGGGCGAGACGCTGCGCGGATTTCCCCGCGAATCTTATGTTCTGGCCACCAAGGTGTATGGTGTTATGGGAGACGGGCCGAATGACCGCGGTCTGTCACGCAAGCATATCACGGAGCAGTGTCATGCCAGCCTGAAGCGGCTTGGCGCAGAGTATGTGGATATTATGTACTGTCACCGCTATGACCCGGAGACACCGATCGAGGAGACACTGCGGACACTGGATGATCTGGTCCGTCAGGGCAAGGTGCTCTACGTGGGGGTAAGTGAATGGACGGCTGCACAAATGACTGAAGCGCTGGCGGTTGCCGATCGTTATCTGCTGGATCATATTGTGGTCAACCAGCCGATTTATAATATGTTTGAGCGGTACATTGAGAAGGAGATTATCCCGCTCGGCGAACGCAAAGGGATTGGACAAGTCGTATTCTCTCCGCTGGCCCAGGGGCTCCTGACCGGCAAATACAGCTCTGCAGCGGATATCCCTGCGGACAGCCGTGCTGCGAAGCTGGACTGGATGCGCAAAGGGGTTACGGAAGAGAAAATAGCCAAGGTGCATGAGCTGGGCAAAATAGCTGCAGAGCTGGACATTTCCGTGGGCAATCTGGCCCTGGCCTGGATTCTGCGACAGCCTAACGTAGCAAGTGCGCTGGTCGGGGCCAGCCGGCCGGAGCAGGTGGAGGAGAACGTTAAGGCTTCAGGCGTGGAACTGACGGAAGAAGTATTGTCGCGTATTGCCGAAATTATCGGCTAACAGATTTATTTAGAGAGAGGAGCAGATACAGATGAAGGTACTTTTTATCGGAGGCACAGGATTAATTAGTGAGGCCGTATCTAAGCTGGCAGTCGAACGAGGAATTGAGCTGTATCTGTTCAACCGTGGGGAACGGAATGAATTCGTACCAGAAGGGGCGGAAGTGATTCAGGGTGATATCCGCGATGCGGCGGGGGCTGCTGGGGCACTAAAGGGTTATGAATTTGACGTCGTGGTGGACTGGATCGCCTTTACGCCGGAGCATGTGCAGTCGGATATCGAGCTGTTCGCCGGAAAAACGAAACAGTATATCTTTATCAGCTCGGCTTCTGCATATCAAAAGCCGCAGAAGAATTATCTGATCACCGAAGAGACCCCGCTGGTTAATCCGTACTGGCAGTATTCGCGTGATAAAATCGCCTGTGAGGAGCTGCTGCTGGAAGTGCACCGTACCAGCGGTTTCCCGGTTACGATTGTCCGTCCTTCGCATACCTATGGAGTTACGGCGATTCCGGCTGCATTGACCAGCTGGGCGCATCCATGGTCGCTGGTGGAACGCATCCGCAAAGGGCAGCCTATTGTGATTCATGGTGATGGCACATCACTCTGGACCCTAACCCATAATACGGATTTTGCCAAGGGCTTTGTCGGCCTTCTGGGGAATCCTGAAACGATCGGTGAAGCGGTCCACATCACTTCCGATGAGTCGCTGAACTGGAATCAGATTTATGCGGCCATTGGAGTGGCCGCAGATAGAGAACCCAAGGTGGTGCATATCTCCACGGACTTCATTGCAGCGTATACCCCCGCGGGAACAGCTGATGGACTGATTGGTGACCAGGCGGTGAGCAGTGTGTTCGACAACAGCAAGATCAAACGGCTTGTGCCGGAGTTCTCGGCTGCCGTACCGTTCGCGGAAGGAGTCAGACGGTCGGTTGAATGGTTTGAAGACCATCCGCAGCGTTGCACCGTGGATACGGATTGGAACAAAATGCTGGATACTCTGATCAGCAGACACGGCGTTGATGCCAAATTGCTCAGTTATTACGTGTAAGAGAGATGCAGTAACTCTTACTACGAATCCTATCAGAATTTAGCAGCGGGCTCCCAACTGGGAGTCCGTTTTTATATGCAAATAAATTGGCTGCAACCCTTAATAAATCACCGCCTTTGTTAAAAAGGCCCGGCTGTGTAAGGTAATGGCATGATTCGGGGATTTCTGAATATACTCTCACTACCGAATTTCCTCTAAAAGGAGTCCTGGCCATGCCGACACATCCGTATGTCTCCCGTTTCTTTGTGAATGCCGATGCCCGCCGAGAAAAGCTGATTTATGATTTGCCGGAATCCTGGTGGAGCCGGCCTTATGAATACGAATGGTGTACAAACTTTATCTCGCCCCATGATGTGGTGCTTGATGCCGGCTGCGGTATTTCCCATCCGCTAAAATTTTATCTGGCAGAATATAGCTCCGAGGTCTACGCCTGCGATATCGATGCCCGGATTTTGTCGCAGGAGGCGGTTATTCAGGATATCGCTGACGATATCGGCATCGAATCAGCCAGGCAGGTCTTGGCCAGAAGCACTGCGAATCTGCACCTGACGCAAGCGGATCTCACGAACCTGCCCTACGCGGATGAAAGCTTCGATACTATTTTTTGCATCTCCGTAATTGAGCATTTATCGGTGGAGGATACTGCCCTGGCCGTGCGGGAGTTTCACAGAACGCTGAACGGAGAAGGGCTCCTGGTGCTGACGTTTGACTATCCGACGGTTAATCTGGCAGTTATGAACGATTTGCTGCTTCAGGCGGGATTTCAGTATTGGGGGGAGACGGACTTCAATCTGCCGGAAGACGCGCTGCGTACGGATATCGGGGGCGGACTAAACTGTTTCCGGGCCGTATTGAAAAAAGCGCAAATCTAGCAGGACTTTATACTCTTTAGACAACCATCCTTTTCCAGTATAGTAGATAACATATCAAATAAAAGGGGTCTAAAGAATTGCGCAGATTTGCTATGCTTACCATTCTGTTATTACTGCTTATTCCTGCGCCCGGCGTATATGGCGGGACGTCACAGGCGCAGGAGGCTGACAACATTACGCTCACCTTTGCCGGCGATATTCTGCTGGACGGATTCGTGGGCGAACAGATCACCAGATATGGAGTCAACTTTCCTTTTGCCAAAGTCGCTCCTGCCCTGCAGAAGGCAGATATTGCTTTTGCCAATCTGGAAACCCCTGTCTCAGTAAGGGGAAAGGCGGTGGAGAAGACCTTTACCTTCCGCTCTAAGCCTGCAGCGCTCGGCGGACTTAAGTTTGCCGGAATTGACGGTGTTTCGCTTGCGAACAATCACATCCTTGATTATGGGCAGCTAGCGATGCTCGATACGCTGACCCATCTGGACAGATACAAGATAGGCCATACAGGTGCGGGCAGCAATATTGACCAGGCATTCAAGCCGTATGTCAAGACGGTCAAAGGTAAGCGGGTCGCCATTCTGGGGGCAAGCCGTGTACTGTCTGGACCTTCGTGGTATGCCGGGAAGACCAGTCCGGGAGCTGCTTCAGCCTATACGGCAGAGCCGCTGCTGGGAGCCATCAGGAAGTCCGCCAAGGATAATGATTATACGATTGTGTATCTTCATTGGAATGAGGAGTTTAAGGATTATCCGGAGCCATACGCCCGGACGCTTGCGAAGCAGATGATCGACAGCGGTGCGGATATTATCCTGGGCGCGCATAGCCACTGCCTGATGGGGATCGAGTATTACAAGCACAAACCGATCTACTATTCACTGGGTAACTTTGTGTTCAACCGTTCCACACGCGGCGGAGAGAAGACTCTGCTGTCAATGCTGGCTGACTTCACCATCAGCAAGTCCGGCATTTCGAGCCGGATTAGACCGGTGAAGATCATCGGCGGACAGCCGAATTTCATGGGTGCAGCCTACAATAAAGAAACGATCAGGCTGATGAACCAGCTGTCGTTCAATGCGAAGATTGCGGCAGACGGCGCGGTCAGCGAGAAGCTGTGATGCTTACGCGCTGTGCGATTCTTGAAAACTGTAACAAACTCCCAATTGTTGCTGGCTATAAAAACTACATTTATCAATAAAAAAGTGCCTCAACAGCTTTTTTAAGCTGTAAGGCACTTTTTTGTTTTCGTTGTCCTACATGAATTAATCAGCCCTTGACCGCACCGGCGACAACGCCTTTGACGATATATTTTTGCAGGAAGATGAACACGACGATAGATGGCAGTACCGCCATAACCATGGCCGTCATCGCATATTGCCAGTCCGAGGTGTATTGGCCTACGAACGTATAGGCAGCGAGTGTCAGCGTCTTCGTGTCCGGTGAGCCATTGACCATGAGCAGCGGGAGCAGGAAGTCATTCCAGATCCACATCACGTCAATGATAATGATGGTGGTCGTCACCGATTTCAGCAGCGGGAAGATCACGCTGAAGAACAGGCGGAAGCCGGAAGCCCCGTCGATCGTGGCGCTTTCATCGATTTCCAGCGGAATCCCTTTGACAAAGCCGTGGTAGATAAACACCGCGAGCGGAGCGCCGAAGCCCCAGTAGAGCAGTCCCAGACCCCATGTGCTCTCAGACAGGTTCAGGTTCTTGGCTGTCTGCAGTACAGTAAGCATGATGGACTGGAACGGAATCAGCATCGGCATAATACAGAGGAAATAGATAACCCCGCTCCATCTGGTCTTGGTCCGCGCCAGTTTGTAAGCTGCGATAGAGGAGACGAATACGATCCCCAGCAGACCCAGTGCCGTGATGATGAAGTTGTTCAGGAACAGCCGCGGATAGTTAATAAATTCCCATACATAAGAGTAGTTGGCAAAGGTAATATGCTTAGGCAGAGCAATAACATCGGTCATCACCTCGCTGAAGCTTTTGAACGAGTTGATGATGGTCAGAAACAGCGGATACAGGAACAGAAGGGAGAGGAGGACGAGAACGACCTCTAGAATTATTTTTCCTGATTTATTGTTTGTTTTCATTATGCCTCAACCTCTCTTCGTTTGAAGAACGTAAGCTGAATGACCGTCACGATCAGCACTGCGATGAACAGAATGAGCGCTTTTGCCGTACCGTAGCCGTACAGATTGTTCTGGAATGTGTCACGGTAAATATCGTAGGCGATACTGTAGGTAGTTCCTCCGGGACCGCCGCCGGTCAGTGACAGAATTACGTCGAATACCTTGATGGAGTTGGTCAGCGCCATGAATACTGAAATGGTGATTGACGGTGCAAGCAGCGGCAGGGTAATGCTGAAGAAACGTCTGAGCGGTCCGGCTCCGTCCACCGTAGCGGCTTCCTTGAGGTCTTCCGGCACCGACTGCAGTCCTGCAATATAGATAACGAGATAGAACCCGATGGATTGCCAGATGGATACACCTAATATAGAGATGAAGGCCAGTCCCGGCGTTCCCAGCCAGCTTAGTCCGAAGATGGACCAGCCGGTGCTGTCACCAAGTGAGTTGAAGCCTTGCATGAAGATGAATTTCCAGATGAAGCCGACAATAACCAAGCTGAGAATATAAGGAATGAAGAATGCCGCTCTTAGCCAGGAGGTGGATTTCAGCTTCATATCAAGCAGCACGGCGAGCAGAATAGCCAGCACATTGACGATAATGATATAGAGTACCGCATATTTAATTGTGAACCAGGCGGAATCAGAGAAATTGGTATCCCCGGTAAAAATCTGCTTGAAATTGTCCAAGCCCACAAACTTAGGATGTTTGGAAATTCCGTTCCATTTGGTCATCGAATAGCGGATGGTCATGATAAACGGGACGTAGAAGGCTACAGCGATACAGATGAGAACGGGGAGGGTGAAGAGCCCGAATTCCGTTTTCTCGCGCCATTTTCTGCCGAGTGATTTTAACATGGTTGCACCTCTTCTGGATTTATAGGGTGGGAGTATTGACCCCGCTTGCCACACTTAACCATTCCGGTTAGTCTATATTGTGTATTATAGAGCAGCACCGTATACTCAGAAATGGATTTAAGAGTACAGTTAGGGGTAAAAAGGTGAACTGTAAGCGGACACAAAATGCAAGCGGAGGAGGCTGCGATTATCATAAAAACAACCCTGCAAAAGCTGTTCGAGCCGCTGATAGAGCGGGTTTCGCGCCGTCTGGCCAACAAACTGATCCTGCTGTTCTCCATTATTATTATCCTCGTGGTAACCTCACTGACGTTCATTTCCTATGGCATGCTGCGTAAGGAATCCGTGAACAGCAGCATAGCGAGCACGAGCAACAACCTGCTGCTGGTGGGCCGGAACCTGGAAAGCTACCTTGATGGCATAGAGCAGTTATCCCTGCCGCAAATTTCCTATGACGAAATCGCCTATGCTATTCTCCACGAATCGGAGGACTATGCCTCCAAGATGTATGTGGAGAATTATCTGAAGAACCTGTATT
This sequence comes from Paenibacillus pedocola, assembly GCF_031599675.1. Classification (NCBI taxonomy): domain Bacteria; kingdom Bacillati; phylum Bacillota; class Bacilli; order Caryophanales; family Paenibacillaceae; genus Paenibacillus; species Paenibacillus pedocola. Next base: position 2,260,860 of record NZ_CP134223.1, read on the forward strand.
TTTCACGGGGCGACCTGGAGGCGATTTACCTCTATGTCATCAAGGAGCACAAATATTATTATGTCACCAAAGAGAACTATAATATTACCGTCCGGGTCGCTGAACATCCGCCGATCGAGAATCTGACCTGGTACAAGCGTGCGCTGCAAAGCCCGAATAACCGCTCGTACCAGTCGTTTGTAACAGATAACGTGGAGAAAGGCGATTATCCGGTCAATACGGATACCAGCTTCATGGGCTATCACCGGCTGCTGCGCTCCATAGCTTCCCGTGAGCCGCAGGCAGTATTGTCTCTATACTTCAATTCAAGCGTGACGGATGAGATTATGAAGGACGTTCCCTTTTCGGAAGGGGAGCATCTGATGTATGTCAGCCCGGATGATGAGCCGTTTGTGGTCGATGACGAGGATTTCTTTGCGAAAAGCGCCGCAAGCGGGCTGCTGCAGCAGCTGAGCCCGGCAAAGGGCGGACAGCTCACCTGGTCTGATGAAGAGGAGAAGTACCTCGTCATTTATGACATCAACAAAAAAGAGGGCTGGAAGCTGATCAAGCCGATTCCCTATAAAGAGATTTACGAAGCGGCGACAACAACCCGCAAGCTCAATTATTTGATCGGGCTGCTCTTTCTGATTGCCTCGGTCATTCTGGTAAGCTTCATCTCCAACCGGATCACAAGCCCGCTGAAAAATCTGTCTCTGCAGATGAAAAGGTTCAGTACAGGCAGCTTCGATGCCGAAGCCAGGGTAGAAGGCAATGATGAAATAGCCTACCTGTCCCGGCATTTTAATAAAATGGTTGAGAAGACGAATGAGCTGATCAATGAACGCTATAAAATGAAAATCGTTGAAAAAAACGCAGTGCTCAAAGCACTTGAGGCGGAAATTAACCCGCATTTCTTATATAATGCCCTGCAAGCGATTTCCACCAAGGCGCTGAAAAACAATAATGATGACATTGTCGAGATGGTCGACAACCTGGCTCTCACACTCAGGTACTGCATCAGCGGCCGGGATGTGGTCCAGGCAAGTGAGGAGCTACGGCATATTGAGCGTTATCTGGCGCTGCAGAAAGCCCGTTTCGGCACCCGGATGCAAGTGGTGTATGACTGGGAGGAGAGCCTGAAGGAGCTGCGGATTCCTAAGCTGTCGATTCAGACGCTGGTAGAGAACTGCATTAAGCATGCGCTTGAGAAAGTATCCAGCACAATTACGATCCGGATTGAGGCGCATATTACACCGGCTTACAGTGTTATTTCGGTTGTGGACAACGGGCCGGGAATCAGCGCGGAGCGTCTGGAAGAGGTGCTGAGCTCGCTGCAGATCCAGTGGGAGGAGCTTGGCGGAGATACTGCTGAGGATGGCGGGCATGAAAGCATCGGGCTGAAAAATTTAAACACACGCCTGAAACTTCTGTATGGAGAAGAAGCGGGCCTGGTGATTACAAGTGACGGGAATGGTACAACAATGGATATGCGATTACCGCGGGGAGGCCTTGGACAACATGTATAAAGTACTGATTATTGATGATGAAGAACCGCTGCGCGAAGCGATCAATATTCTGGGGGACTGGACGGGCTTAGGGGTCAGCGAGGTGCTGGAAGCCACGGACGGGAATGTCGGACTGGCAATGCTTCGTGAGCATAAAATAGATCTGGCACTTGTGGATATGAAGATGCCTGAGCTGAACGGCAGCCAGCTGCTGCAAATCGCTGAACGCGAATTTCCCGATCTGCTGCTGATTGTAATCAGCGGTTACAATGATTTCGAATACACCAGGCAGGCTATCCGCTCCAAAGTGGTGGATTATTTGCTGAAGCCGGTAAACCGCACAGATCTCAACACTGCGCTGCGAAAAGCAATCGATGTGCTTGAAGCAAAACGCCAGAAGCAGAGCGAGTTCATTACTAAGAACATCACGCTCAACATGTCGCTGCCGAAGCTGAAAGAGAAAATGTATCTGTCGATCATTGAGCGCAGCTTCAAGAACCAGTCGAACGAAGCCTTTCTGCCGCTTATCGGCGCAGATGCTTCCGGCAACCATTTTACCGCAGGGGTTCTGCGGCTGCTTAATCTGGAGCAGGTGCGCCGCGAGCGGTTCCATGAGGACCGCGATCTGATGCATTTTGCCGTAACTAATGTCATTAACGAGAACAGCGGCGGCCAGTTTGAGGCGTTTAGCTTTGCCAGCCCGAAGAATGAGCGTGAATTTATCGCCATTTTTACGATGAAGGGCAGCTATGAGGGAGATGCGGCATTCCAATCCATGCATCATCTGAAGAAGGCTGCTTCGACCCTGAAGGAGCTGTTCGGCATTGCCTGTGCCGGCGGGATCGGTGCTACGTACAGCGATTGCCTGGATCTGGCGCAATCCTATGAGACCGCGAAAACCGCACTCGATGACATTGATCTGCTGCAGCTGAAAGGAAATATCGTCGTCACGGGAAGCGCAGCATCCGCACTGGAGGCCAAGGACGGTCCTTCACTGACAGGCCGGATGCCGCAGATCCGCAACATTCTGGAGAGCGGCAACAGTGCACACGCGAAGAGCATCCTGAATGAGTTCACCCAAAAGTGGCAGTCCTCGGCTCATTTCAGCCTGGGGGATGCCGACCGCACGATCCGCGAGTTCCTTATTCTGCTTGGCGATATCGCCGGGGAGATGGACGTGGTTCCACCGCTGCTCCGCAGCGGCAAGGATAAGGGGCTGGGCGGACTTGGCATCAGCGGCGACTTTGTATCTTTTGCACAGTTTGAAGGTGTTATGAATGAGGTTCTGGATGTCTACACCGGAGAAATCAGCAGATCGCTGGCCGGAAACCGCGGCGGGGTGCTGGAAAATATTAAAGCATACATCGATAATCATTATTTTGAGAATATTAAAATATCGATGTTCACGGATAAATATTTCCTGAGCAGAGAATACTTGATGAAGCTGTTTAAGGGTAAATACGGAGTCGGCATTCATGAGTATGTGCAAAAGGTGAGAATGGACAAAGCCAAGGATCTGCTGTCCGACCCTGCGCTCAAAATTCAGGATATTTCAGAAATGCTGGGCTATAAGGACAAGAACTATTTCAGCAAGGCATTCCGCAATTATTACGATTGTTCGCCTTCTGAATTCCGGACTCAATCCTCGGAGGTAGAAAAGTGAAACGGTTACATTAGCCCACTTTTTTACCCTCAGAAGTTCACTTATGTACATTCTTATCCTTTTTCTTTTTATTTAGAATATGGGCAAGACCACAAGATGTATGAGGAAAAGGGGGCAACACCATGTTAAAAAGATTTATGGCTGTATCTGCTAGTCTGCTGCTCGCCGGAGGATTGCTGGCCGGCTGCGGAGGGGGCAACAATAATGCCGCTAATAATACGGCCGGAACAAACGGCGGGGATAACGCTGCTGCTACAGATTCGTCCAAGCCTGTAACGATTAATATGTTTACCGCATCTCCTGAGTACACGGATGCTTTCAATGCTTACATCGCTGAATACAAAAAAGTGAAGCCGAATGTAACCATTAACCTGGAAATTATGCAGGCTGACTATAATACGGTACTGAAATCAAAAATTGCCGCAGGCAGCACACCTGATGTATTCCAGACTACAGCCGGCGGAGATATCGATACTTTTGCTGAATATAGTGCTGATCTGACTAACGAACCGCTTGCAGCAGCAATGACCGATGCAGTCCGCTCCAATATGAGCTCCTCTGACGGTAAAGTGCTGGGTCTGCCGGTTAAAGGCAATCTGTTCGTGCTGATGTACAACAAAAAGCTGCTGGCCGATGCGGGTATCACTGAAGTTCCGAAGACAACGGCTGAACTGGATGATGCAATCACCAAGCTGGAAGCTAAAGGCATCACACCATTCGCCAATGCCTACAAAGAGTGGTGGGTATGGAAGCATATCTTCCAGCACTTCGTGGATGCAGCAGCGACAGATGCCGGAACGGATGCAAAATCACTTGTAGCTAAATTCATTGCCGGAGATACCACCTTCAAGGATCATCCGGTGTTGTACGATAACTTCTTCAACTTCATCGACACAACGGTTAAACACGGAACAGACAAACCTCTGGAACGTGACAGCAACGCCGAAGTCAGCGACTTTGCCCTGGGCAAAGCAGCTTTCATGACCGGTAAAGGCGCATGGGATGAAGAAGCCATCAAGAAAATCACCCCTGACTTCGACCTTGGTATCGCCGGCTACCCTGTCAGCGACAAGGCTGAGCAGTCACAAATCATTACCGGTGCTGACCAGGCGCTGCGCATCAACAAAGATTCCGCAGTAGCTGCTGAAACGATTGAATTCTTCAACTGGCTGTACACCTCCGACTACGGTAAGAGCTGGTTCTCCACTGTAGCCAAAGTAATTCCGCCAATCAAAGATGCGCCAATGCCTGACCTGCAAATGCCTAAGGAAATGGAAGAAATCCTGAAAACAGAGAAATCCGGCGACCTCTCGGTCAACTACTCTCTGGATACCTTCCACCAGAAATTCGGTGAATTGATGCAGGCCTATATCGGCGGCAGCAAAACTAAGGACCAGGCGATCGACGAAATTCAAAAAGCCTGGATCCAATTCGGCTCCGCAGAATAAAACATAGCTCATTTGATCCGGACGGTCCCGAAGGTAAGATTCTTTTACCGGCGGGGCCGTCTTTTGTGTATGGGAAATAGTATGAACTGTATGATATTAAGTATGGGTAATAGTCGTAACTGCGGAGAGCGTTTGGATTTCCGGCCGCTGTTAGGTTTGGATTTCCTGATTATAACTGCTGGTCGCAGTAGAAATCTAAACCTAAAGGCGGACGCATTCGCTCCTCCAATTCCAAACCTCCCCTTCGTTACTTGTACCTTTTTTAGGTTGATAGTTCATTATATTTTCAAGTCCAAAAGCCAGAATTGAATGCGCCCCCGTAAGCGGGCATTCTCATGGTAAGTGTAGAACGCTCTCATAAGTTACGGCAATTTCCGGATTTTACACTGTTTTTCTACGTCTCCCTTTACTGAGGATGCAAAATGTTTCAGAGAGCATACCATTTTGAGTTACTAAATTTACTTTGATAGAATGAACTTTAGACAACTATTAGGAAGAAGTGGCGGAAGGGGATTTTAGAACTGTAGGAGCGAAGCGCCCGCCTTTGTCTGCGGATTTCCACCGCGAACAGCGGTACAATATCAAGAAATCTGCAGGCGGGCAGCGGCAGGAAGTTCAAACATTCTCTGTAGTCTGCGCACAATGCCGGTTAGGTAAATCTAAGGTTAAACTTATATAAGAGTGACACCAACTTTTGTCAGGAGGCTATACGGGATATGACTAGCAGGCTGATTGAGATTACTGAAAACGGACTTTATCTTACGATTGAGATTACGAAGGAACTGGATGTCCGGCTGCTGCATTTCGGGGCGACACCGCTTGAGGCAGGAGTGATCGCGGAAAAGAATAAACCGGGGTTCCGGCTGCTGGAGCTGCAGCTGTCCGGTGAGGACCGCGCCGAATATCACGGCCGGACGCACCGCGCGTCGTATCCCGGACTGCGGATGATCTATAACGGGCACAGTGACACGGTGAATGCGCTGGGGCGCAAGCTGGAGTTAACGCTGCTTGATCCGCTGACTGCAATTAAGGCAGTACAGCATTTTCAGTTCTATCAGGGTGTACAGATCGTGCGTTCCTGGACGGAACTGAAGAATGAGGGAAAGGAAGAGATTGCAGTGGAATATGTCTCTTCCTTTGCCCTTACCGGGGTAGACAAAGAAGGAAGCGCTGACCGGGGGGATAAAATTGAAGTGACGCTGGCGCACAGCGGGTGGCAAAGTGAGCTGCAATGGCGGACCTACCGGCTGCCGGAGCTGGGGATGTCGCATTTGGCCGACCGCGGTTCCAAGCGGATTGCTGCCAGCAACACAGGCTCCTGGTCGGCGGCCGAACTGCTGCCGATGGCTGTGCTTCATAACAAGGAGAGCGGAAGCAGTCTGTTCTGGCAAATCGAGCATAACGGCTCCTGGCACTGGGAACTGACCGACCAGTATGATCAGCTGACGCTGCTGGTCAGCGGACCGACGGAGCATGACAACCACTGGTGGCTGAAGCTTGCACCCGGCGGAGAATTCACTTCGGTACCGGTAGCCGCCGGTTCTGTTCAAGGCGGGATTGAGGCTGCTGCCGCACAGCTGACCGCTTACCGCCGGATCATCCGCAGACCTAATGAAGACAATGAGCTGCTGCGGATTATTTTCAATGACTATATGAACTGTCTGTGGGGAAGTCCGACGACAGAGAAGCTGCTGCCGCTAATCGATGCCGCCGCAGATGTCGGCTGCGAATATTTCTGCATTGATGCCGGCTGGTATGCACCCGGCGAATGGTGGGATGGCGTAGGCGAGTGGGAGCCTTCCCGAGAGCGTTTCCCGGAGGGCATCAAATATGTGCTGGATTACATCCGGAGCAAAGGAATGATCCCCGGCCTGTGGCTGGAGCTGGAAGTCATGGGGATCAACAGTCCGAAGCTGGCGGAAACCGATGACAGCTGGTTCTTCATGCGCCATGGCAAGCGGGTCAAGGACCGCAGCCGTTATCAGCTGGATTACCGCAGTCCGAAGGTGATTGAGCATGCCGACGGGGTAATTGCACGCCTGGTGGAACAGTATGGTGTCGGATACATCAAGATGGATTATAACATCAATGCGGGCATCGGTACGGAAACGGACGCAGACAGCTTCGGCGACGGGCTGCTGCAGCATAACCGGGCGTATCTGGCCTGGCTGGACCGTATTTTTGTACGTTACCCGAACCTCGTGATCGAGAACTGCTCCAGCGGCGGGATGCGCATGGACTATGCAATGCTCAGCCGGCACAGCATCCAGTCCACGAGTGACCAGGAGGACTATGTGCAGTATGCGGCCATTGCCGCCGGTTCACCGCTGGCGCTGACACCGGAGCAATCCGCGGTGTGGTCCTATCCGCTGCGCGAAGGCGATGACGAAGAGGTCATCTTCAATATGGTTAATGCGCTGCTGCTTCGCGTACATCAGAGCGGGCATCTGGCCGGGCTTGAGCCGCGGCGCAGGCAGCTCGTGAAGGAAGCGCTGGATTATTACAAATCCATCCGCGCCCATATTCCGCAGGCTGTGCCGTTCTGGCCGCTGGGCCTGCCCGACAGCAGTGGCCAGTGGGTCAGCTTCGGCCTGCGGCACGGCAATACCCGTTACCTGGCCGTATGGAGGATTGGCGGTGAAGTGAGCGGAATCACCCTTCCGCTTCCCGAGCTGGCAGGGCTGGATGCCGAAGTAAGCTGTGCATACCCTAAGCAGCATAGCTCGGAGTGGAGCTGGGACAAGAGCGGGGGCAGTCTGACAGTGTCCATTCCTGCCGGGAAGACAGCCAGATTATTTGAGATCCATGCATAATTATTGCGTCAGGGTCTAAAGAACCGGATGTATAGCGTCACCCTTCGTGAACTGGAGCAGTTATCCAGTGCAGCGGAGGGTGTTTTTTGCTGTGCAGAACTTTTTAAGCCCACAAAGGTATATACAAAAGGAAACACAGCCAATAAAAATAGAAATTGCCTAAAAAAGTTTAGTACATGATTATTTTGTCGAAATAACTCTAAACTTTGTCGAATAATTTGTCGATATACATCAAAAGATGTAGAAATAAATTTGACAGGGAAGAAATAGCACTTTAAAATGCAGATATAGCGTAATCATTACTACTATTTAGAAGCATTGAAAGCTTTTAACACAAATGATTATATAAAGTGTTTATTCAAGGGAGGATGCATAATGATGAAAGCAACAGGTATTGTAAGAAAAGTGGATGAACTGGGACGGATCGTAATTCCGATTGAGCTGCGCAGAACAATGGGAATTGACATAAAAGACCCGCTTGAAATTTTCGTCGACGGAGAAAAGATTATCCTGAGAAAATATGAGCCTACTTGCATTTTCTCCGGCAGCGCTGAGAACCTGATTAACTTCAAGGGTAAAATGGTCAGCAAAGATGTGTTGGACGAACTGATCGCAAGCTTTGACCAGGTATAATTCTTGTTCTAAACTTCATAGTTAATTTAGTACAGCAGGGACCAGGAACGCAGCACTTTTACAGTGTGTGCACCCGGTCCTTTTTCATTGCCACAGCATAAAACAAAGACGGCAGATCCCCGAAGCATAGGGCTTAGCGACTGCCGTTTTTCCTGTTTGCGAATATGGGCCTGAGAATCTGACATCGTACCGGACCAGCCTCAGCTCCATACACGGCTTTGGGGGTGAAGCAATGCCCAACTTGGGTTCATAGACAATGTATGCTGTTTTCTATATCATTAAGGCGTGGAACGAAGAAGCGGAACAACTTAGAAGGGATGATTCACCATATGAGCTATGAAGAACAGCAGCTGAAACTTAAGAAACCGGAAGCGATTGTATTTGATATGGATGGAACCCTGTTCCAGACGGAAAGCCTGTTATTACCTGCATACCATAAAATGTTTGATATTCTGCGGGAGGAAGGGCTGTATTCCGGCCCTACGCCGCCGGAGGAACGTATTCTGGGCAGCCTCGGCATGCTGCTTGCGCAAATCTGGAAGAATGTTATGCCGGAAGCTGATGAAGCTGTGCACCGGCGGGCGGATGAGCTGTTGCTGCAGCTGGAGATCGAAGGGCTGGAAGCCGGGGGCACCCTGCTTTATCCTCATGTAGTTGAGACCCTCCGTGCTCTTCATGAACGGGGAGTCCGGCTGTTCGTTGCCAGTAACGGACTGGCGGATTACATCCACAGCATTGTGGTAGTTCATGAGCTGAAAGAGCTGTTCGACGGACTGTACAGCGCTGGCGGCCAAGGGACGGCAACCAAGACGGAGCTGCTGGGACTTTTACTGAAAGAGAATGGTGTCGGCAGTGCCTGGATGGTCGGCGACCGTTCATCCGATGTAGAAGCCGGCAAGGGCAACGGGCAGACGGTGATCGGCTGCGCTTATGCCGGCTTCGGCCGGCAGGACGAACTGAAAGGCTCTGACGTTATTATCAATGCCTTCGATGAATTGATCGGGCTGTACGATAACGCGGAGTAGGCTTTCCCCTAAAAGAATAGGGCTGGTGCAGGAATCCCTGCGGCAGCCTTTTTTTGCATGATAAGATTAGGTTGATTACCTATCTATTTTGTGATTTAATGCAGTAGTACAGTTAAATGTCCGGCAGAGGTCAGAAACGGAACCCGTCTTCGGTACAGGACGGCTAAGCCGTTTTTTCTTGCTGCCTGTAACCTTTAGAGGGCAGCTTGAATATAAATACTTGGTACAGAGGTGAAGCCGTTGATTAAATTGTCTGTCGTCGTTCCCGTTTATAATGAAGAAGACAATCTATTAGAGCTCCATCGGAGCATAACGGATGCGGTTAAGGACAAGGTGGACAGCTACGAAATTGTACTTGTGGATGATGGCAGCAGGGACCGGAGTGCCGGGATCCTTGATGAGCTGGCCAGAACTGACAGGGCGGTAAAGGTGATCCATTTTGAGAAGCATTGCGGGCAGACAGCAGCTGTCTCCGCGGGGCTTAAGCAATCCGGCGGGGAATTGATTGCCCTGATGGATGCGGACCTGAGAAGTGACCCTCGTGATATTTTCAGGCTGATGCCGTTTATCGGCAGGGTGGATTTCGTGAACGGGAAGCGGATGAACGCCGGGAAATCTTTACTTTACAAGCTCCCCGCACAGGTCCGGAGCATGATCCGCAACTGGCTTACCGGAGAGCATATCCGTGATTTTATATCACCGCTGAAGCTGATGAGGCGGGAGGTGGCAGACAGCTTCCATCTGTACAACGGCATGCACAGGTATTTGCCGACGCTGGCCATTATGAATGGATTCTCCGTGATTGAAGTGTCCGTCACACACCGTAAGAGAAAACACGGCAGCTCCAAAAATGCTTTTATTAAGCGGACCTTTGCCGGTTTCCTTGACGTAGTAGTCATCTGCATGCTGAAAAAAAGAGTGATCCGCTACCGGATCAGATCTTCTCCAAATCCAGAATAGAGCGTATAATATGGGATTGTGCCGGTACAACATGAAGCTGCATATTCTTGAAAAGAGATGACGGCCTTTCTGAAATTAGCGAATTTTGGCGAAGGAGAAGTACCGGGAGCTTATTCAATGCATATAAGAATGGAAGTAAAGGGTGGGGTCAGTAATGAACAAAAAATCCGCGTTTACAACTCTGTTAAATAGACCGATTATTCTATTCAGCCTTGTGCTGCTTATCAAAAGCGCAGTGGCCTGGTTTGTCGTATTCAGTGATGGTCCTAACTGGAGTATGGTGTTTACGGAAATTCCATTCTTCATTATCGTGTTCAGCCTGATCGAATGGCTGGCATCGAAACGAAAGATATTGTATTACATGATTGCGAATCTACTGATTACAGTTATTTATTTTGCCGTGCTGATGTATTACAAGTATTACGGCGTTATTGCTACCTATCATGCGCTGCAGCAGGCAGATAAAGTCACCAAGGTGGGGGAAAGCACGTATTCACTGATTACGCCTTATTATTTGTTCATTTTTGTCGATATTGTATTCTTCCTGTTCTTTATGTTCCGCCCGAAATACATTGCTAAATGGAAGGAGAGAGGTGCGATCCGCATGAGCCGGCCGGCGCTTCTCGTCATTACCGCCGTTTCGATCGGACTCTGCCTCTTTAATATCTGGCCCAATCATGCAAGCATGAACGAGATTAAAAAAGCGGAAAGCATGGGGATTCTCAATTACGAGCTGTATACTCTTTTTGCCGATACCACAGAGGACGAGGCACTGATCGACAGCAAAGAGATTACCCAGCAGGCCGTTAATGAGACCAAAGGAATCACGGAACCTGCTGCGCCGCTTTATTTCGGAGCCGACAAGGGCAAGAATCTGATTGTGGTGCAGATGGAATCCTTCCAGAACTTCCTGATCGGGCTGACCATTGACGGGCAGGAAATTACACCGAATCTGAATAAGCTGGTCAAAGAAAATACGTACTTCAACAATTTCTATACGAATGCGGGGCAGGGTACGACCTCGGATGCCGAGTTTGTGGTGAATACATCTTTTTATGTGCCTAAGAATGAACCGGCGACCTCTTCGGACTATATGAAAAAAGCGGTCCCGAGTCTGCCGAAGCTTATGAGCGCGAATGGTTATGATACGGCTACGTTCCATACCAACAGTGTGGAGTTCTGGAACCGCAGAGACTTATATAAAGCTATCGGTTTTGACAAGTATTATGATCAGGCATTCTATGGGGATGATGACCATATTGCTTTCGGTTCTTCGGATGAGGTATTGTTCGCGAAGACCGTTCCACAGCTTGCCAAAATGGATGCCGGGGAGAAGCCGTTTTATGCGATGGTCATTTCGATGAGCGCCCACCATCCTTACCGGATTCCAGAGGAAAAATACAAAATGACGCTTCCTGAAAGTTACGAAGGCACACTGCTTGGTGATTATATCCTTGCCCAGAATTATGCGGATTATGCCATGGGGCAATTTCTGGAGGAGCTGAAGACAAGCGGATTATGGGATGACAGTCTTGTCGTATTCTACGGTGACCACCAGGGCGTGCCCATGTATACCCTGGGCAGCAGTGAAAAGGACCTGATCAATGAACTGGTCGGCCATGACTATGGCTACACGGATATGTTCAACATTCCGTTTATCGTCCATTCGCCGGGTGCCGCACTGCCTGCCGTAATGGGCCAGACGGGCGGACAGGTAGACATCCTGCCGACCGTTGCCAATCTGCTTGGCGTGCCGGTACAGAATCAGCTGCATTTTGGGCAAGATCTGTTCAATCAGCAGAGTAACCTGCTGCCAGTCAGACATTTCCTGCCGACCGGCTCCTTCATTAACGATAAGAGCATATACGTAACCGGTGATGCTTATGCTGACGGGACTAACTACAATCTGCTGGATAATACGAGTCTGCCAGGCGGCTCTACAGAAGCACAGTTTACGGCTGTTCAGCGTCTGCTGAATCTGTCTAACAGCTATCTGCTGCAGCTGCCGGACCGGCCGGATCAGCAATAGAAGAATGTGCAAAAAAGCACCAAAACCCAGGCTTGCAAGCCTGGGTTTTGGTGCTTTTTTTATGCAGATTATAAGGAATCAGGCTGATCGTTAAGCTGCTCAAAGTAGGCATGGACGCCGTTCAGCAGTTCAATCAGCAGTTCACTTTTTTCCTCACCTAAATAATCAATCATCCCTTTGAACGTGTCACGGATCTTTGCGACCGCTTTATCGGCGAACAGTTCGCCCTTCTCCGTCAGCTGGATGACACTGATTCTCCGGTCTTGAGTGTGGCTGGTACGCACTACAAACCCTTGGCTGAGCAGGCTGTTGACCATTTGCGTAATGGTCGGAGAGGTCACCCGCAGCAGCTGGCTGATCTCCGAGACGGTCAGCGTATCCTTCCCGGTTCTTTTTTTGCTCATGCGGATCGTGATCAGTACCCGGATCTCACTTGGCTTCAGACCGAACATTGTCGTTTTTTGCCAATTGAGCCGGGAGAATTGCTGGAAAGCACCCATCAATCCATCCACATTGTCATACCTGTCTTCGTTCATCTGTACACCCCATAAGCTTATTTAACTATAATTATAGCCCAATGGGGGCATAAAAAGAACTCGCTTGTCTTCATCGTTTCCACACACTTTTCAAGTAAAGTATGGTTAAAAAAGAGACAATCCAAATTGGAGGTAAGAGGATGAAAAAGGTATTAATGATTGGTACAATAGCGTTGATATTAAGTGCGGCTTTATCCGGATGTCAGGCTGGCAATAAAGACACTGATGCTGCAGTCAATGAAACCAAGGGGACTCCGGTTACAGAACCATGGGTTGGCACTAAAAATACTACTCGGATTAATACGTCTGATCCCGTTCAGGCAGCTGTTCTGGTCTCCCGCACCCTGTGGACAGCAGAGACAGATAATAATAGGCCCTCAAGTGTGGTTCTGACCGATGTGAACAACTGGCAGATTGCTGCGGCAAGCACGGATTTGATTCATCATCCCAGCAACGGGCCAGTCCTCTTTTTTGATAAAGAGAGTGTTCCTTCTGTGACATTAGAGGAGCTTAAGCGGCTTAAACCGCTGGGTGCTGAAGGGAATGATAACATTCAGATTGTTATTGTTGGGCCGGTAACGTCAAGCGTTGAAGAGCAATTGAACACCTTGGATATGAAGACCGATAAGATAGAAGGGGACGAGCCGGCGGCTATAGCACAGGCCATTGATGCCTATTATGCAAAAGCTGCGGGTGGGCTTCCACAGGCCGTCATTGTTGGGTCCATGGATAGTCCTGAATATACATTACCTGCTGTAAATTGGATCGCCCACATGCCGGAGCCTCTACTATACGTGAAGAAGGACGAGATTCCTGCTGCTACAGTGGAAGCCCTGAATAAGCGCGAAGGCAAGGCGGTCATCTATGTCCTTGGTCCAGATTCGGTGATCTCCAGTAAAGTTGAAGAAGGATTAACAGCTTATGGTTCGGTAACCCGGATAGCTGGCGACAATCCATATGAGAATGCGATCGCTTTTGCCCATTATAAAGACACTACCAACGATTTTGGCTGGGGAATCACTACGCCTGGACATAACTTTTCATTCCTGACGACAGATTCAACGATGCTCGCTATCGCTGCTGCTCCTTTTAGTCATCTGGGCAAACACGCTCCGCTGATTTTCACAGAAAAGGATGGGCTGCCGAATTCCGTGATGGACTATCTGATGAACGTTCAACCGAAGTTTCAGAAGTCACCTGCTGAAGGGCCCTATAATCATGCCTGGATAACCGGCGGGAACGGCGCAGTTTCTGCTGCTGCACAGAGTGAAATTGATGATATGCTTGAGATTTCCCCTGCGTCAGGCGGGAACCCGCATGCCGGCCATTAATTGGTCATTAGTTCATAATAAAATGGAGTAGGTGCATAATGTCTAAACTACAAGTATTAATTGTAGATGATGAGTGGAATATGAGGAATCTGCTTCGCATTTATCTGATGAAAGAAGGATTTCGGATTCAGGAAGCTGCAACAGGTCATGAAGCACTGTCTATGATTAAGAAACACTCCTTTGATATCATATTGCTGGATGTAATGATGCCTGATATGGATGGCTGGCAAGTCTGTAAGGCCGTAAGAGAAACCGAAACCATACCTATTTTGATGCTAACGGCGCGCACGGAAACGAAGGATAAAATCCATGGACTTGGAGTAGGGGCAGATGATTATTTAACAAAGCCCTTTGAACCTGAAGAGCTGTTGGCCAGAATCTATTCATTAATCCGCAGGTCTACGATCACACAGGTTATGCAGCCTCCCCAAAGGGTGCTGGATTTTCCGGAGCTGAACATTTTTCCCGATGCCCGGGAGGTCCGCATTCAGGAAGGTTCTGTAGATTTTACCCAAAAGGAATTTGATCTTCTCATGATGTTAGCCCAGAGCAAGCAGCGTGCATTTACCCGGGAAGAACTGGTGGAACGGGTCTGGGGATATGATTATGAGGGGGAAATTCGGGTAGTGGATACGCATATTAAGAATATCCGTGAGAAACTGCAAAGAGCAGGAATGAGTTATAACCCGATTCAAACAGTATGGGGAGTAGGCTATAAATTTCAAGCGGCAGAGCATCAGGATGAAAAATAACCGGATTGGGATCAAACTTGGGTCAGTGATCATCACTGCATTCCTGATCGTGTTGTTATTCCTGGGTTTTGCCATCGATAAAATGTTCACGAATTTTTATACCGCCGAAATGCGAAAAGAAACCGAAGAGATTGCCTCCCACTTTACGGTGATGGCGAATGCAACCGATGTCACCTCCGAGCAGACCATGATGACCTTTGCAGAGTTTTCGAATGTCAGTATCTTTAATATTTTGAATAATGGAACCGTCAATCTGCACTCCGGTGTTCATGATTCGGCCGACCGGTCGTTTATACGGGGTTCTGACCTCGACAAGATATTTGGCGGTGAAATTGTTAACTTGCTGTATGAAGACCCGGAAGGGCATCGTTACTTTGTATCCGGCCAGCCGATCACCAGCGATGGAGTGATTACCTCAGCTCTTTATGTGATGGCCTCTACGGAACAAATGGAACAGTCGCTGTCCGGCGTAAGGAATTTATTGATCCTTTCCGGGATGGGCGCCTTCCTGCTTGCCCTGGGAATCACGTGGATTATCGCGCAGGTCTTGTCCCGTCCGCTGCTGCAAATGCAAAAAGCAACACGTAAAATTGCCGTAGGCGAGCTGGAAACCCGGCTTGAGATTACAAGCAGGGATGAACTGGGCAGCTTGGCTGAGGCCATTAATGATTTAGCGGCCGATCTTCAGCGTTACCGGGATAGCCGGCAAGAGCTGTTCTCTAACATATCGCATGATCTGCGGACACCCATTACCTATCTGGAAGGGTACTCTAGAGTGGTTAAAGATCATCTCTATGAGACTGAGGAAGAGAAGGACCGATATCTGGATATCATTTATCAAGAGGCGGTCAGGCTGCAGCATTTGGTCGATGATGTGTTCGATTTGGCCAAAATGGAAGAAGGGAAGATATCCCTTCTAGTAGAAGAGCTCAACCTCTCTGACCTGACTGAACAGGCTGTTCAAAAAGTTAAATTGAAGGCAAAAGAAAAAGGTTTAAACCTGTCGTTCGAATCTTCCGGCCCTGTTACTCTGGTCCGAGGGGATGGTAAACGGATGGAGCAGATCGTCTTGAACTTGCTGGAGAATGCGATCCGCTATACAGAGAAGGGGAGCATTCGAGCAGGTCTGCAGTATACCGGAACCTCCGTTATTCTAAGCGTTGAAGATACGGGAATAGGGATTCCTGAGGAAGACCTGCCTTATATTTTCGAGCGATTCTATCGAGTGGAGAAATCCCGTGCCCGGCAATTTGGGGGAACCGGATTAGGTCTGTCTATCGTGAAAAAGCTGGCCGAGCTGCAGGGCGGTAAGATAAAGGTTACCAGTCAGCTAGGCGAAGGAACCCGGTTTGAAGTTCATTTTTCAAGGCAACCGGACCCTAGAGGGCATAGCATATGAAGAAAATAGAATGGCTTATTGCCTTCCTCTTTATGGGAATAGGGATGATGTGTATGATCCTGTCAGCTGTTTCTTTTCAAAGCGATTCCCTGCTTCAATTCGGCAATTTCATCAAAAAATTTCTAATATGTGCAGTATTCATCGTGATAAGTCTGTTCCTGCTGTTTAGAGTATTGAAGCTGAATCGAAGATCAAAAAAATAAGCTCCTATTAAATAAATCAACACATTTTCTACACAGTCATTTCCTACAATGAAGATAGAACACATCTTATTTTCTGGAGGTAACGATATGGATTGGTCCTGGTTAGCTGTGCTGATTTGTCCGTTAATGATGATATTTATGATGTTTGGTATGCGCGGTGGACACGGCCATGGCCCGCATAAGAAACAGCTATCCGCCGGCGTGGTAGAGCAAGAATTATTACATTTAAAAGCACAAAATGAATTATTGCAAAAAGAAGTGCAAGAATTAAAGGATAGAGCTGTCTAAAGGCAGGAGATAGGCGGAAATGCTCAAAAAAAGACTCCGAAGATTGTCTCCGGAGTCTTTTTACATTTCTATATTAATGAGTCATTCCACTCATGCCGCCCATGCTGCTTACAATCTCAGGATTAACCATTCCGAAGATCATTGCGATGTGTGCAACCACCAGGAAGCCGCTGACGAGAATAAAGTGAAGTTTCAGCTTTTCTTCTTCCGAACGTTTACGTCCAATAAGCCCAAGATCCAGCAGAGCCAGAGGAAGCAGGAAGATGACACCGCTCAAATAAAAACCTACAGCAACCACATCTACCCAGGTGTGCCACTCCCCGTTTACGGTCAGAGGGACAAAAGCGGTCGGGAACAGATATAGGAACACTCCTGTAAAGTACAGACCGGCCAAAATGCTGCAGATCCGGTTAAAAGCTCTTAGGCTGCCTTTGACATTTTTGTTGAAAAGAATAAAAAACTCGGTTACCGTAATGGTCTCAGCAAAAATGACCGGGATTGCCATAAAAATAATCAGATTCCATGGCTGGTTGTCCATCAAAAGGGACATATAATGTGTCATGTTCATTTGGTTCATTTCCCCCATCAAATATATTTACTACAAAGTTAGTATAAGGGGAAAGTGTGTGGAAAGTATGGAGAAGAGAAATCGCTCTTTATCTGTCAGGAGGCTGGTTTAATTTTTTTTATTTTCATTATTACAAAAAGAATTAAAGGCAGCACTACTTGAAAAAAAGGCGAGGACGTTTTCAGGCTTACATCACGTCCTATGATAATGTGGTGGGTGTAATTGGGTGACAAAAAAGAAATTCCATAAATAAGGGCAGCCAAGGGGAGAGTCCATTTTTTAAAGGATATCCCGGTAATTCTTTCGAGTCCGATTACTGCCCCATTAAAAAACGCCGCCATTTTAATGCCTAAACCGAGGAAAAACAGCAGGATAAAAAGAGCATCCGTACGTTCAAAGACCTCAGTTAGTCTAACCAATTGTACCGATTGAAGCAATGGAAGGGTACTGAATGCGGCTAATTTATGACCCATTACCAGAACGATTAATTGATTTAGGAATGTCAGTGATAATGCAGTAAGAATATAAGCCGTTATAACAGCTTTACGGAGTTTTTTTACTTTCCGCACATGCGGATAGAAGACAAGAAATAAAACAACTTGTCCAAAGGGAAAAGATACAATATCCGGAATAGCGGCTTTAAAGACCGGCATCCAGCCGTTTTCCAGAATCGGGTAGAAAAACTCCAAGTGAAGGATACCCGTAGCAGGAATTAAAATGCTGATAATCATATATCCAAGCACCATACCTGGAAACAGAATCACACACATTAAGAAGAACACCTTATACCCGTAACGAACCGTGTTAGAGACCACCAAAATGGCAATTAAGGAAACTACCCAGAGTGGCGTCCGGTTTAGCAGGGTCAATAAAGTGATTTCTGCTAAATCACGCAGATTTCTTGAGGTTTCATAAGCAAAGTAACCCACAAACAGAAGATTCAGAACCGAACCCGCGTATTTCCCCGTATATCTCCGAAAAAGCTGGAACAAATCCAGATTCGGCTCTTGTCTGTAAATGGACAGATGAAGCATTAGTAGGATCAGACCGGCAAAGGCGCCTATAAGCATAGCCAGCCAGGCATCCTGTTTAGCTTCACTGCCAATAAAAAACAAAGTCGTGCTGCCTACCTCGAATAGGGAAAAACATATCATCAATTCTGAAACACGTATGGTATGCTTCCCCATAATTTGAACTCATCCCCTTTTATTGGATTACATTGATTATTCAGACTTTAGTAAATCTACGAAGGAGTTTTGCAGAAGACCTACCCGTTTTATATTGACATCCACATCAATCTCTAAATTCATATTAGCTAACTCCCCGGGCCAGGAGTTTTTTATCTTTGCCCATTCTTTCGGGTATTTCCGGTGTATTTTGTCAGCGATACCTATAAGATCAATATTCATACGTTGAACAGTTTTCCAGCCTTCTCTCATTTGCGACTCAATAAGCTCTTCCGCTTGGGTTTGTAATTTCTCCAGACCGTACAGGGAAGTTACGTCTTCCTTGGAGATGGTTTCCAGCAGTTCGCCGCTGACTTTAGCATTTACCATTAAAGTGAAATTATTATTTTTATTTAGTACAGGGGATACCTTGACTTTGGCTTTCCGGATAAAAATTGCTGATTGCCTGGACTGGCTGTCCAGGGTGCTTAATGTTGTTGATTTGATCTGATCGGTTAGCCAGGCAATCCCTAAGCTTTCCTGCTGATGGATTTCGCCTATTTTTTTGGATTTTCGGAAGACTGATAAGCTGGATATTTTCAGTTTACCTTTCGTTGAGGTTTGATTAAAAATATCTGTAGAATTCATTTTTATATCATCCTCCCCCTTTATTGCCAAGGTCGGAACCCCGGCAGCGGCGCTGTCTGACGTGATTTTTAGTGCCAGCTCGTGAATCGTAATGGAAGGGTAATAAGACCCGAATTGTGTGTTTTTTTGCAAGATCTGGGTTAGTGATTGTCCGGGGATTTTTTCCGGCGGAGTTAGCTTTTTCAAAAAATCCCGTGCTTCCCCGTCAACGATAACCACCCTTACCGTTTCCCGGGCATCCGGATTCCGGTAGTATGTATCCAAAATTTCTTCAATCCCCTGTTCAGCAGTTTTTTTTCCAATCAGCACAATATTGTTGTGAGCGAAATAAAGTCTTCTTGGATTCTCCAGGTTACCTACAGACACGGCTCCTCTTATCGTTGTGCCGTGTGTGCTGAAGGTATGAACCGGAGATTGTGAACCCCCGGCGCCAGACGCTCCGCTGCTATTGGAGAGTGCCGATGGATTAATAATTTGGAAGGTAACGGTCCAATCTCCAGTTCCACCGTCAAAACCTGTGGCTGCTGTAATGCCTAATTCATTCAACTCGGTACGGTTTCCGCATCCAGTGCCCAGTAAAACAAGAATAGATAGTAGAAGAACACATCTTAAACAACGCATATGGTTCACCTCTTATTGTTCTGACTCTTTCATATCGTCCAGTCTATTGCTTGTCCCTTTTGGATACTGGTAAGGGGCTTGTCTCATTCTGTTTTTGCCGGATTTTTCATGAGGTCTGGTTTTCATTGCCCACCATGGAGCCCGCAAGACTAAATCCTTCATATTTGATTTGAAAAAGGGTCCAAAGGGCATAAAATAATCAACACCAAAGGATTTCAGTGAGAGCAAATGTGCTAAAAGAGGGATCAATCCGGCCAAGATACCGAATAATCCAAGAAAACCAGCCAGAAACATAAGGACAAAGCGAAGAAGCCGAATAGCAGAGGACATACTGAAATAAGGAATTGCAAAATTTGAGATCGCAGTAAAAGAGACCACTATAACAATCGCGCCAGAGACAAGTCCTGCCTCGACGGCTGCTTGTCCGATAACCAGGGCACCTACAATCGATATAGCCGGGCCAATGACCCGAGGCATTCTTACCCCGGCTTCACGAATCACTTCAAAGGTGATTTCCATTAGGAGTGCTTCTACCAACGCGGGAAAAGGAGTTCCTTCTCTTTGTGCTGTAAGTGAGATCAGGAGCGTAGTAGGAATCATTTCTTGCTGGAATGTAGTCAGGGCAATATATAAAGAGGGAAGGAGCAAAGAAACGAGGAAAGCCACTAACCGCAGACAACGCAGAAAGGTTGAAATATCGTACCGCTGATAGTAGTCCTCGGGCGTTTGGAAAAAGTTAAAAAAGGTGACTGGCGCAATCAGAGCAAAAGGTGTACCATCCACGAGCACTGCAACCTGGCCATCCAAGAGACTTCCGGCGACGGTGTCAGGCCGTTCGGTGTCAATGATCATAGGAAAGGGAGACAAGGGGGTATCTTGGATAAATTCTTCAATATAGCCGCTTTCAAGAATGCTGTCGGTATCAATAGACTGCAGTCTTAAATTAATTTCCTTCACTACATCAGTGTTAGCAACATCCTCAATATAGGCTAAAACTACTGTGGTATGAGTTAGCTGGCCGATATCATGAGTTTCAAATTTAAGCTTAGGTGATCTGATTTTTCTCCGGACTAATGCAATGTTAGTTGTAATATCTTCGGTGAATCCTTCTTTTGGGCCCCTGACTACAGTTTGGGATGAGGGTTCTTCCACGCTGCGTCTGGCCCCCCCAGAGATCATAACGGCTAGTGCAAACGGACAGTTATTAATAATAATCACTGCGCTGCCGGAAAGGATTTCGGTAAAAAGCTGATCTTCATTACGGATTATCTGCATATGCCCGGATGGCAGCTTTTCGAGTAAACGGGAAGCCATCTGACTAGGGTTAGTTTGGTTTTGATTGTTGTCAGAATCTTCATGGATTAAACCTTCGATCAAGTTTGTCAATAATTTCCGATCAATTAATCCTGCGAAATAACAGACCGCCATTCCGGAAGGCTCCGCCGGATGCCCGGACAGGGAACGGACGGTAAAGTCAGGACTTTGGCCGAATTGATCCTTAAGTAAGAGAAGGGTGCGAGGTAAAGAGGGATTAATAGACTGAGCATCCTGCTGTTTCTTGGATTTTTCGATGTCCTGACTCTGCTGTTTTGGCTGTGAAAAAACCTTTTTGAACCACCGGCCAAGCATCTGCTAATCACTCCATTCAAAGGTAAAGGATGTGGATAATTTGTTCCAAATGATCAAATTTATACCTCTATACCTAATTCTTCGCTATCTGCCAGACCTAACAGCCCCTTCCGGTTACTAGCGGAGGGGCTGTTGTTGTGTTGAGGAACATGCTCTATTCCTCAACTGTTTTGACTGAGCTTGGCGTGTTCTTGTTCTTATACACCCACATCGCATACTCAAGCGGCCGCACCAGCGCTTTGCGGTAAGTACCGCTGTCGCCTGTACGTGCAAACACCTCTCGGGCCGGCTTGGGGTTGACCTCCAGCACAAAGATCCGGCCCTGGCGGTCAATGGCGAGATCGAGTGCCAGCTCGCAGAGTGCCCCGAAGCTTTCTTCCAGGAATGAAGCGGCTTCGATGCCAAGCTTTTCGGCGGTTTTCATTGCTTTGGTAGCTTTCTCTTCGCTGCCCAGCCATTCCTTCAGCAGAATTTCCGCACGAACCGCGTGGCCGCCGCCGTGCAGGTTGGAAGTGACACTGCGGGCAGCGCCTACCCGGCCGGCCATGCCGGTCAGCTCCCATTCGCCCTGGCCGTTCTTTTGCACGAGCATGCGGTAGTCATGGAAACGTCCGCCGGGCAGACGCAGCGGAATGCCCTGCTGGACGAGGAAACGTCCGCCAAGGCACCACTGGCGGACGATGGATTCCAGCCGCGGGAGCGTAACCTTGCGCGGGGAAATAATCTGCCGGTTCTGGCGGCGGCCTTGAATGTCGTACAGGCTTTTCCCCTCTTTGAGCCGTTCGATCCGCAAAATGCCGCGTCCGCCCGTACCATTAATGGGCTTCACATAGACCACCGGGCTTATCTTGAGCATCCGCTGCAGATCTGCCGAGGACTGGTAGAAGAGGGTCTCGGGCATATGCTGGCGGAAGCGGCTCTTCTGCGAAAAGGTCTGGTGGATCGTCCATTTGTTGCGCAGCGGACGGTTCAGAAAGGTCAGGTGATTATAGCGGGAGCGGAAGCGCAGGAGCTGCTCGAAGCGGGAGCTGCGCTGAATCCGGCAGCGGTCATAGATCATATTGGGGAAGGAGCGCCATTTGCGCGACCATTTACCGCTTGCCGGATCGTAGACCATGGCGTGAATCTGTTCTTTGCCGGCATTGACATCGGCAGGGGTAAACACAAACACATCCAGGCCGATCTTTTTGCCTTCAATAATCATCCTCCGGTATACACTCCGCTCTTCAAGCTGTTTGGCTTCGTTCAGATACAGGGTGAGGATGCCTAAGACGGGTTCTGGCACAGGAAATCACCTTCTTGTGGGAGAGTTGCCGCGCTGCTGCTGTCTATCTGCGACCGCAGCAGCAGCGTGGGCTTGCCGGTAGGGCCGCTGGTCAGGCCTACCGCGGCAAGCCCGCTGTTGAAGCACATTTTCAGGCTTGCCGGATTGTCACAGGCCACCTGGCATTCCAGGCGGCCCAGGCGCTGCAGCTGTGCGGACAGCAGCGCCGTTCCGGTATGACGGTTACGGTATAAGGGATGAACGGCGACCAGGCAGGCTTCCTTGCCGTAGCCGGACACAAAGCTGACGCCTGCCAGCTGACGGCCGCTTTGGCCACGGACGGTGGCAACCAGCAGCGAGACACCGGGTTCAGCCAGCTGGTCCGGCGTCAGCCTGCAGAGCTGGCGGCAACCGCGAAGAGTTAGCCGCTGTTCCCCGTATTCCCGCAGGAATTCCAGCAGCCCGGCGAGCTTCGAATTCCATTGTCCCGGACTGGTATCATAGATAGAGGAGATCTGCATGGGTGCACTTCCTTATAAAGGATTCTATTTGCTCTGCCGGGCCAGATGCTGGCTGTATTGGAAGATCCGTTCGAGTGAAAGCTTACGGATGGCCGGCTCATCGAATTTCATCGGCCGGGAGTTGGCCTCAAAGAACCAGAGGCCGCCTTCCTCGTCAACGCCGAGATCCATAGACATCTCGCCGAGCATAGCTCCCGAAGCCCGCTCGATCTGGCGGGCAATCAGGAGGGCAGTGGTAGGAACATTCTTCAGTATGGATGCTGCCCGCTCCGGGCCGAAGGTTCCCTCCAGCATGCTTGCGGGCTCCTCAATACTGCCGCCGCGCGGCACATGCGTTGTAATGCTGCGTGCACCGGCCAGCCTTGCACCGATGCCGGTTACGGCCCAGGCACCTCTGCCGTTCTTCTGCAGCAGCACCCGCAGATCAAAGGGGCGTCCGCCGTGGGTGGCCAGCCCGATCGCCTGCTGCACGATATATTGCGAGATGCCTTTCTCTCTGCTGATCCGCGCCCACAGGCGGTCCATGGAAGCAGCCTTATAGGTTACGTTCTTTTTGCCGCTCTGGATCTGCAGCCTGTAAGGCAAGCTGATATCTGCGCGGTATTTTAACCGCATAATTCCTTTGCCGGCCTTGCCGTTCTCCGGCTTGAGGTAGAGGCTGTCATGAATTTTCAGCATGGCGCTCAGTGTATTCGCACCCCGCAGCCGTCTCGTTTTGGGCACATGCCTTGCGGTCACCTTGGATTCCTTCAGCCATTCGAACAGACTCCATTTATTGAAGAAGTTCGGATTATACATCTGAATTTCTTCATGCTGCAGGCATTCGGCAATTTTACGGGCGACCGGAGCTTTTTCTTCCTCATCACGGTTCGGAATCCGGTTGTAGATTACCTGCGGCAGAGGCATAGGGACGCTGTACCATATTTTCCCGCTGGCGGAAGGGACGAAGCCGTTCACCATCCGCTCCTCAAACTTCAGGTCGCGGACGGTGACGACATAGACGAGATAGCCCATTTCTTTGCCAGTACGGATGATATCGCGGAAGTTACTGCGGTTACCGCGAAACTGCTTCAGCCTGTCACTGGTTGTCAATATGGCAATTACCGGTTTGCTGGGGTCAGGAGAGCGGGTATTCACAGGTCATCCCTCCTGCGGAATTTGCTGAGGTACAGGCAGTGCTCCAGAATATGCTCGATGGAAGCTTTGCCCTCAGCGCGCAGGGAAGGATGGCGGAAGATGGAACGTCCCGGTTTGGCGTTAGCCTCGAACATCCAGATATCTTCGTCCTGGTCAATGCCAAGGTCAAAGCCGATTTCACCGAGCAGATGCCGGTGCTGAATTTCCAGTGATTCTGCAAGCTTGACGGCGGTAGCTTTGGCCCTCTGCAGCACTTCATCGGCTCTGGCTCCGAATACGCGGCCCAGCGCCTGCTGGGGAGTAAGCAGAGCTCCGCCGTTCTTAAGATGGGTGGTGACACTGCCCCGGCCGGCCTTTTTGGCTCCGATGCCGACAACGACCCACTGGTTGTTGCCGTTCTTATGCATATGGAAACGGAAATCAATCGGGCAGGCGTCGATCTCGATCAGGCGGATACCCTGCTGGACGATATAATTTTGCAGGCTTTGGCCATGTCTGGCGCGGAGCATGCGCATCAGGCTGTCAAAGCTGGTAAAGCGCAGCAGCACATTTTTACCGTTCTTACGGTAACGGGCGAAATACCCCTTCTTCGGCAGGTAAGTAAGCCGGTATATTCCGTGCCCGAGACTGCCGGCGGAAGGTTTGTAATAGACGAAATGATGGCGGTCAAGCATATCGCGCATTTTCTCTGAACTGGGGTTGCTCACGGTTTCAGGGACATAACGGTTCGCTGCGCCGTCGTTCTCCAGCAGCCTGTAAATATCCGATTTATTGAAGAAGCTCCAGTTAAAATAAGGAATTTTCTTCCGTCCGAACCGTTCTCGGAGCTGGTTGATATATGGTGAGGTTTCGGCCCGGCGGCTGGGCAGACGGTTATACACAACATCCGGGAGAGGGACCACTTTACGTTCAAACTTGCCGCTGTCGGTCAGGAAGAAACCGTTGACCTGTTCCTGTCCCCAGTCGATGTCGCGCGGTGTGAACGCGAATATATAGCATTTATTGCTGCCTTCCCGCAGCAGCTGCTTGATGAAGCCGGTACGCGAACCGAAGGGATTCGCCGATGTAGTTGGCCCGTCAGACAAAATGCCGACGAGTGGACCCAGCTGCACCTCATCATTCTGCAGGTTGCGTAAGTAGACGCCGCCCGTTTTGGGCACCTTGATCGCGCTCTTCACTCCGGAGGCCAGGAACAGATGCTTCCCTGCCCGTTTGATCGGCTTAATCATGGCCGGGATGGCATCCTTGCCGAGACGCAGCCGGATATTTTTCTTGCCGGATAATTTTAGGCTTTTCATCAATTCACCCGAGACATAGACAACTCGTTGGGGCTGCTTGGTGAAATGCACATTGCAAAAAGTGAGACCCATTGATGAATCCTCCTTAGGAACCATTGATATCATTCTCCTGTCTGTAACGGAGCTGTCCGAGTAGCAAGCATGCGGCTTGCCGCTGAATGGAGCAGCAGATGACGCGCATAGCGCAGCGGGTTCTCGGTTGCGAGTCTAGCAGCCCGGCGGTCACCCGTCAGCCGGAACACCGTGCGCCCTGGCTTGGAATTAGCTTCCAGCAGATAGATTCTGCCTCCGGCATCAATGCCGAAGTCTAGGCCCAGTTCCCCGAGTCTGCCGCAGGATTCCTCCAGCAGGGGAGGCAGGAGAGCAGCTGCAGCGGCAAGCTCTTCGAGGAGCTCTGCTCCGCTCTTTCCGTACTCTGCAAGCAGAAAGGGCAGTGGAGGAACCGCTGTTCCACCGCCGTGAAGGTTAGAAGTAAGTGTCCCTTGCCGGCCGAGCCGCACGGCCATGCCGGTTAATGTCCAGGCACCCCGTCCGTTCTTCTGCATCAGAACACGTACATCAAAGGGCTGGCCATCACTGCTGGTCAAGTCCAGGTAAGGCTGTATAATATAGCGGCGCTTGCCGATGAAGCCGTGAACCCAATCCAGTCCTTCACCTGGCGTTCTGAAATCATGCCGGAAGGATTCATTCGCTTCGCCGCGGCCGCGGATGCTGATTCCGCCGCCTGCTTTGCTGCTGAGGAGCAGAACATGCAGCGTGCGTTTGCCGTGCGACCCTGCCATAGGCTTTAGAAATACGCCATATTCTCTTTCGGCAAGCATAGTACTGAGAGCCCCTGAACCGCTATAAGGCCTGGTCTCAGGAAGCAGTGCTGCAGCTTTGCGGCTGCGGTGCAGGATACCGTAGACTCCCCACTTATCAGGCAGGGGGCGGGACCAGGGAAGTGAGCGGTGGAGTGCAGCCATGGCAGCGGAAGCCGCCTTTTTTTCCTGCAGGCTGGAATATAGACAACGGTTATACAGGATATCGGGTGCAGATGCCAGCGTCTGCTGCCACCGGCCCTCCTTCCAGACATAGCCGTTGATAGTTTGGCCGTCGGTAGAGACACCTTCCGGGTGGAAGACAAGCACTTTCAGATCAAACAGCGGGGCTGCGGTGCATAACTGACTGCAGAACTCCGGTTCTGCGATGGGAGGATACCCCTGGCGGCGGCCTGTCATAATGCCAAGGAACCCCGTAGCTGTGTCTGTCATGATGTCCTCCTTATAACCCGGCCAGATATCGGCAATATAGAATCATTTGTTTCACGGACGGTCTGATCTTCTGGTCATTAAGCGGTGTATTATCGTTTTTGGACGGCTTGGAGTTAACCTCCAGCAGCCAAATGCGGCCTGACTGATCCAGTGCGAGATCAATCCCCAGCTCCCCGAAGTGAGCGGGAATGTAAGTTTCGACACCTCTGGCAATCGCCAGTGCCGCCCGCGGCAGCTGCACCTGTGAGCTTTCCTTCATTCCTGCCGGCAGATTGCTTTTGCCGACCGCCTCACGGACAGTACTGAGCGTGCCGCCCCGCGCCAGATTCGAAACAAAATGGTTGCTGCCGGCGGTTCGGGCGACAATGGAGGTGACTCCCCATTTGCCGGTTCCGTTCTTTTGCACCAGTGCCCGGAAATCTACCGGCCGCTTTCCAAGCTCCATCAGGTGAAGGCCCTGCTGAATCTGGTACCGGGTGGTTTTCATCTTAGGGGAAATCGACTGAAACAGCTTCGCCAGACTGGGATAGCTTTGTTTACGGGTGCCAAGAGGTGTGGTCGACAGCAGCCGGTAGCCTCCTTCTTCCTTGGAAATACGCAGAATGCCTTTTCCGAGACTGCCGCGTACAGGTTTCAGAAATACGCTGGAGTAGCTGTTGCACATTCTCTTTAAGACAGCGAAGCCGTTAAAGGCATGGGATTCCGGCAAATAGCGCTGCAGGGCGGCATCTTGTGCCAGTGCTTCGAATACCTCTGTCTTGTCTAGGAACTTTTCATTGAAGAAATGCGTTCCGTAGCGGGATTTTACATCCGCCAAAAAATGCTGTACGCTAGGTTTGTTCTCTACCTTTCGCGTGGTAAGCCGATTGTTGATCACATCGGCGACAGGAAGACTCAGCTTCCGCCAGCCCTCATCGTATACCCAGCCCTGAATGGAAGAGCTGCGTGTCTCCAGCGCCTCCGGGGTAAAGAAATATACATAGGCACCCTGTGTATGGCAGGCATTGGTTAGCTCACGGCAGAACATCGTGATCTGTCCGAACACTCTGTCCGGCTGGTCTGGATGGTCCCGGCTTACCAGCACTCCAATCAGCGGACCGAGCCGCAGGGTGCGGCTGCCGGAACTGTAGGAGGCATTCAGCATAGGCCGCCCTCTCCAGCCAAGCCGCCGGGCTAACCCTTCGTTTACGCGCAGGCTGTCGGCTTTGGGGACCGGAATGACAGTGACCTCCTGCCTGAATGAGCCGAAGGTAAGCTGAATGGTTCCGTGTGCCGGTATTTTGAGCCTTTTCATGGATTTGTCGCCAAGCATTACAGCGTTTTCCTGCAGGATGCCCGAGTGGACCGTTTGGACCGGGATCTTGTACTTAGACATCGTGGATCTCCTTCCGGTAGGCAGCATGATGCCGGCAATATGAATCTTAAGGGTTACACATCATTCATCATATGGAGACATCTGACCCTTGGTGATTGACCTATTCTGTAAAAAGCCGTACCCGGCGGAATTCAAAGAAGCTCGAAGCTTAGCTCACAAAACTTAAGCAATTGCTTTCGAAGCCAGTTTTGCCCGAAGCCTGATCGAGGAAGTCTATGCTCACAAAACTTAAGCGAATGCTTCCGAAGCCAGTTTTGTACGAAGTAAATTCAAGGAAGCCCAGCTCACAAAACTTTTAGGAGGAATCATCATGAACGTAATCGACAAAGCACACGAACTGGCAAGGGCCATCAAAGATAGCACTGAGTTTTCGGATATCAGCAGTGCTATGAAGGTGATCGAAGCCGATCCCGAGAGCAAACGGATGCTGGATAATTTCCGCCAGAGCCAGATTGAGCTGCAGCAGCGGATGATGAGCGGGGAGATGCCGCCGCAAGAGGAAATGGAAAAAATGGAGAAGCTATTCGAGGTGCTGAACCTGAATCTCGGCATCCGCCGGCTGTTTGACGCAGAGCGCCGTCTTAGTGTCGTTATTGAAGATGTGAACAAAATTATTACCGACAGCCTGTCACAGATGTACGGCGGCCAGTAATCGATTCCGCCCACATAGGCGGCATAAGAAGGAGAGTGTTCCCCAGCTCATTAGGCTGAAGGAACACCCTCCTTTTTATTTTCTACAGATATGGAGTTAGTAGTGATTAGGCTTCAAAATGCCGGATGCTAAGCGGAAGGGCAGGATAATACTGGTAAATGTCGAAATTATATATATATTAATAATGGTTAATATGGGGGTAGCCTATGAAAGAAAGCGAACGTATTGTTTATCATATTACTACCAGGAATAAAATGGATATTGGGCAAGTGATCAGCTTTGACAACAATCAAAAAAATACCTTATATCACTTCTTTTTTGAGATGGAACAGAGGAATTCCAAAGGTGAAGACTTTATTCAAATTTTGCACGGACAGTATACAAATAACGGTTTTATGATGGATAAAGAGAATGCAGAGGTAGCTATGAGATATATGGGGCAAACAATCAGAGCTATAAGAGAAGTAATCGTTGAAATGGTTAGATTACAAGAATGTCCTGAACATCCCTCACGGTTGTCGTGCTTATACGCTGCGAAGAGCTATGAAGACGCGTTGAAATGGAAAGAACTTTTTGATTCTAGTCATCGAAAAGTATTGCAGATCGTTAAACTTCGGGTTATGGGGAATATCTTTGAAGGTGACGCAAATCTTTTGCCAAAAGAAGATGGCATTCCTTTTTCCCGAAAAATTGAGCAAGCCAAAGACTATTGGAAAGGCAATATACATAACGAGCTTCCTGAGTTGCTGATAAACGGAAACATCGAGGTAGTAGAAATCATTGATGAATTCTCCATGTAACTTTAGCTCAATAGAACAGCGGAAGCCAGGACTTTATCGTCTAAGGCTTTCCGCTGTTTTTGTACTTGGATCTGGTTAATGCCTTATTTTATTGTGGCACCGGAACACTGAACACACTAATAACACTAGTCCTGCTTACCCTCTACGGCACATAGGAGAATGCCTGCAGCCAGGCCGAGACGGCGGTCAAGCTGACCGGTCCGGTCTTCGGAGAAATCCGCGGTGATTTTGGTGACGAAGGGATTGAAGTTCTGCCTGTAGGCAGGGATGGCATTACCGTCAAACTCGATATTATATTTTTGCGGAATCAGGGTGATGAACCGGCGCAGCAGCGCCATAAGTGTACTGTCTTCCTTAATCAGAGCCATTTCCTGGTCATGACGGTCCAGAATTATCCACTCATCCTTCAGGATGGATTTAAGGCCCTTGCGGCGGAGCGCACCCACATGCTCACCGGTCTCCGAGTCATGCACATCATAGGTTGCACTGAAATCGATCACACTGCGGGCCTTAATACGTAAAAGCTCCTTCTGCATGCTCTCATCGGTATAGAGCGCGATATCCTCTTTTAGCTTAAACGCTTTCATTTGGGAGAAAAGGACAAGCTCCTCCGAACCGTTGTAAATGTGCAGCTTGGCACCCATAATCGAAAAAACCTTTTTACGGATCGTGTATTCCTTGTAGCTAAATGCATGATTCAACGTCAATCGCCTCCTAAAAATTGTCTATATCATCTCATATGACAGCAGCACGTGCTATAGCATTTGCCTCAGGCCATAATTTTTTTGTTGCGACTTGTCTCATAATCCGGGCACTCTGTTCATAGAGTAGAGATATAGATTTAAGTAGAACAACCTTTTGGGAGCGAAGGAGCTGTCTTGCATGAGAAAAAGAAACAAGTTTAAGCATGGCATGTATATGCTGATTGCGCTGGCTATGCTGCTCTATGCACTGCCGAAGCTGTCTTTTCAGGACGGGCCCAGCTGGGTGCTGGGATTCGGCGTCGTCTGGTGTATCTTTGCCTTTCTGGTCATTGCCGCCCATCTCCATTTCATTATCGGGGTGGATGAGGAGAAGCAGAAGCAGCTGGAGGCGGTTCGCAAGCATAAGCTGGAGCAGTGGCAGGGCAAGTGGAATGAAGAGTCCCGGGTGTCACAGCGGCTATAGAAAATCATAAGAATCCCTGACTGCCGGTAAGGGCGGTTCAGGGATTTTTTAACATAAAATAAAGATTGTTAATGCTTGAAATAGTCTTCATAGAATCTCAGAATCAACTCTGAATCACCTGCAACGGGCTGTTGTACTCTGCTGTTCCCAGCGTGTATAATGAGTACAGAGTAGTACAGATCGGGGTATGGGGGTGTAACAGTTGGAAGGACAAGGCGATAACATTACGAAGCATGAACAATTGCTGCAGCATATCGAAGGTCTCAAGGTTGGCACCAAAATCTCTGTCCGCAAGCTGGCGAAGGAAATGATCGTCAGTGAAGGGACCGCTTACCGCGCGGTGAAGGAGGCCGAGAATCTCGGCATCGTCATTACCAAGGAGCGGATCGGCACGGTCCGTGTGGAGAAGAAACCGCGGAATATCTCTGACCAGCTTACCTTCGGGGATGTGGTCGACATTGTCGAAGGGCATGTACTCGGCGGAGCGGACGGACTTAACAAGCATCTTCATAAATATATTATCGGCGCGATGAAGGTCGACGCCATGATCCGTTATATTGATGCCGACAGCCTGCTGATCGTGGGTAACCGCGATGATGTGCACTCGCTTGCCCTGGAGCAGGGAGCGGGGGTGCTTGTGACGGGCGGATTCGGCACCAGCCGCGAGGTTAAAGCGCTGGCGGACGAGCTGGACCTTCCGGTAATCTCCTCCAGACATGACACGTTTACAGTGGCTTCGATGATCAACCGGGCGATCTTCGACAGGCTGATTAAGAAAAAGATTATGCTCGTAGAAGACATTCTCGATGGCAAACCCCGCCTCAACACGCTGAAAATTTCCAATACCGTCGGTGAACTCCTGCAGCTGTCACAGTCCAGCGGAGAGCAGCGTTTTCCGGTAACGGATGAATGGAACCGGGTCATCGGGATTGTAGGCCGGCGTGACGTAGAGGAGCTGAGTGAGGGGCAGAGCATTGAAAAGGCAATGATCCGCAACCCGATTACGGCAGTCCTGCAGACCTCGCTGGCTTCTGCGGCGCAGATCATGATGTGGGAGGGGATCGACTTCCTGCCGATCGTGGACCGCAACCGTAAACTGGTAGGTTCGCTGACCCGGCGGGAGGTGCTGCAGAGCCTGCGCGATGTCAGCAATCAGCCGCAAATGGGGGAAACCTTTGACCATCTGATCTGGAACGGTTTTGCCGAGGAGCGGGATGAGGAAGGGCAGCTGTTTTTTCACGGCTTCATCACTCCTCAGATGGCGACGGATCTGGGAACCATTTCCGAAGGCGTGCTGTCGACGCTGATGACCCTTTCCGCCTTCAAGGCGGCCAAAGACATCACCGGGAACGACTATGTGCTGGACAACATGTCCACCTATTTCATCCGCCCGGTACAGATTGAGCATTCGATCATCGTCATGCCGAAGCTGCTGGAAATCAGCCGCCGTACCTGTAAGCTGGAAATCGAAATCAGCCACAATGATACGATGGTCGCCAAGGCAGTACTGATGCTGCAGTCGATTGATCACGGCTGACGTTACATGACACGGCGAATAGACTAGCCCGGCAGATGCCAGGGTTAGTCTATTTTTTACCATATTGCCTCTGGTAGGATCTTTTAGAGATAGAGAATGTTATCAAAGAATCGTTCTGAAGGATCAGGCTCTTCTCCCGCGCTGGCTCCGGGTGTAATATCCGTAACTGCGCAGCCCCGAGAAAATATTGAAGGCACCGATGACCAGAAAGAGTGCTTCTACAATAATGCTGATCGTGGAGCCGCGGAACAGGAACATGGACATCAGCGATAACGTGACCAGCATGGCACCCAGCAGAATATTCATGATGGAACGCCGGCGGCCCCTTTCCAGCGGGTCAGCCGCTCTGCGGGAAGAGAGGCTGTATACGGCGGCGCCGGTCATAAACAGCACGAGAAGGATAAACAGCAGATACTTGATTAGCATAATCATGGACAGGCAGCTCCCTTACCAAAGGATAAAAAACATTAGTGTTGCCCCATACTGGATATCGGTATACCTGTCCATTATTGTAGCATGATTGTTCCCTGTACGTCCGCAAGCTTTGGCTGCTCAAGTGCGCCTGTAAGGATGAATCTCAACCCAGATTTGCAGCACACCTTCCATCACCAGCATGGTGCGGATTTTAACGGCGTATTCCTTTTCGCGCACGATATATATTTTGCCGTCCAGCAGCAGCCGCGCCAGCTTGCCGTCTGTATCGATGTCGAACATGCTGCGGCCGCGCATCGGCTCAAGATCAGAGCTCATCTGGCTGATAATTTCCTTCAGGGATACCGGGTCCAGGGAGGCTGCGCCTTCCTCGCTTTTGCTGTTCTCGGTGCGGAGTTTAATCTCGCGGATAACCGTCGAGGTGTTGTTGTATTTCTTAAGGGTTTTAATATCTTTACGGTATTGCTCAATTTGCAGCCGCAGTTCCTGATTGGTAAGCCAGAGAACATTATACCCCGCATGGAAAATGGCATTGTATATGACGGCTCCCACCACCATGCCCAGCACAAACACGGCGGAAATTTGCGAAAAGCGGCGGTAGCGCTGAAACGGGGGGACTCTCATCTGCGCTTCACCCCTTGCCGCACACCCATTTGACCAGCTCGCTGCCCATATGAGCGCCCAGAAAGGCGAAGACCAGGTAGAGGATTTGTTTGATCGCAGGAGAAAGATTGCCCTCCACCATGTTGCTCTCAATGACCCGCATAGGGTCGATGGTGCCGCCGACAGCCGCAGCGAGCGCCCAGATTTTAATCCGGTCGGCGATATCCAGCATCGTCTGTGTTGGCGGCTGAAGGGATACGACCGCCCCGATTCCGCCCAGCATGGCGCCGCCCAGCACAATACCGCAGGCGATGAAGAAATCGAGGACGGCTTTGCTTAAGAAAACGTTCATAAAAGGCCCCTTTCCGGACAAGGTCCATTTGCCAGCTCGGCCTGTCCTTATGCGCTTAATCCATTCTATGGGCGGTTCCCCTTGTAATATGATAAAATAGTTTCATCTTATGTTTTGATTTTGGAACCGAAGGGAAGTGGGGATGATGAGCCCTTTCGTGCATTTGCATGTGCACAGCGAATACAGTTTACTGGACGGGGCGGCGCGCATTACGGATCTCGTGCGCCGGGCCGGCGAATACGGCATGAAGTCGCTGGCGCTGACGGATCATGGAGTGATGTATGGGGCAATCCCCTTTTATAAAGCCTGCGTAGCGAACGGCATTAAACCGATCATCGGCTGCGAAGCTTATCTGACTGCAGGCTCACGCCGTGAGCGCGGCAGCCGCAAAGATCAGCCGATTTACCATCTGATCCTGCTCGCGAAGAATGAAACCGGCTACAAAAACCTGATGCGGCTGGTTTCGATCGGCCATCTCGAGGGCCAGCACTATAAGCCGCGCATTGACATGGAAGCTTTGGCGGCTCACGCCGAGGGTATTATCTGCCTCAGTGCCTGTCTGGGCGGTGAGGTACCGCAGCATCTGCTGCACGGGCGTGATGATGAGGCATATAAAGCAGCGAAGCGGTATCAGGAGATTTTTGGCGAGGACTTCTATCTGGAGCTGCAGGATCACGGCATTCCTGAACAGAAGCGGGTCAATCCGAAGCTGATCGCCCTGGCGGAGGAATGCGATATTCAGCTGGTGGTTACGAATGACGTTCACTATCTGGCCAAGGAGGATGCCGAGGTTCAGGATGTGTTGATCTGCATCGGCACCGGCAAGACGGTGGATGATGAGCAGCGGCTGAAGATCGGAACAGACCAGCTGTTCCTCAAGAGCGGCGAGCAGATGGCGGCGCTGTTTCCGCATGTGCCACAGGCTATTCGTAACACGCTGGATATCGCAGAGAAATGCAATCTGGAGCTGACGTTCGGCCAGCATATTCTCCCGGAGTATTCTCCGCTGCCGGAAGGGCTGGATGCAGCCGCTTACCTGCGGGAGCTCTGCCGCACCGGGCTTGAAGCGCGGTATGCAGATACGCCGCTCTGGGCTTCGCCCGAGCGGAAGGCGGCAGCCGAGGACCGGCTGGCCTATGAGCTGGGTGTTATCGAGAGCATGGGCTTCAGCGATTACTTTCTGATCGTCTGGGACTTCATTGCGTATTGCCACCGCAAGGGCATTGCTACCGGTCCAGGCCGCGGTTCCTCTGCAGGCAGTCTCACTGCGTATACCCTGCGGATCACGGATGTGGACCCGCTGAAGTACAATCTGCTCTTTGAGCGTTTCCTTAATCCTGAACGGATAACGATGCCGGATATTGATATCGACTTCAGTGACGAGCGCCGCGATGAGGTGATTGCTTACGTTGTTGACAAATACGGCAAGGAGCATGTGGCACAGATCATCACCTTCGGGACGATGGCTGCACGGGCGGCTGTCCGCGATGTCGGCCGGGCGCTGAATCTGCCTTACAATGAGG
Organism: Paenibacillus pedocola; assembly: GCF_031599675.1. Taxonomy (NCBI): domain Bacteria; kingdom Bacillati; phylum Bacillota; class Bacilli; order Caryophanales; family Paenibacillaceae; genus Paenibacillus; species Paenibacillus pedocola. Next base: position 2,295,973 of record NZ_CP134223.1, read on the forward strand.
TGGACAAGGCAGCGAAGCTGATCCCGGGACAGCTGGGAATAAGCATTGCCCGGGCACTGGAGAGCAGTCCTGATCTGAAGGCGCTGTACGAGACCCACCCGAAGACCAGGGGCCTGCTGGATATGGCGATGAAGGTTGAGGGTATGCCGCGTCATGCATCCACGCATGCCGCCGGAGTCGTCATTTCCAAAGGTCCCCTGACCGATGCCGTGCCGCTTCAGGCCGGGAATGAGAGCACGGCGCTGACCCAGTATTCCATGGAGCATCTGGAGAGTGTCGGCCTGCTCAAAATGGACTTTCTGGGGCTGCGCACCCTGTCCATTATCGAACGCTGTATGAACTGGATCAGGGAGATGGACGGCAGTATTCCCGATTTCCGCATTGTGCCCGATAATGACCCGCTGACCTACGAAATGCTCGGGGCCGGCGAGACTACCGGCGTCTTCCAGCTGGAGTCGGCCGGGGTACGGCGGGTTCTGAAGGACCTGAGGCCCTCGGGCTTCGAGGACATCGTATCCGTACTAGCACTTTATCGTCCGGGTCCGATGGAATTCATTCCGAAGTTTATCGCCGGCAAGCACGGTGAAATCGCTGTAGAATATCCGCATGCCGATCTGACGCCGATCCTGGCGGATACCTACGGGATCATCGTGTATCAGGAGCAGATCATGCAGATCGCTTCCCTGATGGCCGGCTTCTCGCTCGGTGAGTCGGATCTGTTGCGCCGGGCAGTGTCGAAGAAGAAACGCGAGACGCTGGACAAGGAGCGCAGCCACTTCGTACAGGGCAGCCTGCAGCAGGGCTACCAGGAGACGGATGCGAACGCCGTTTATGATATGATTGTCAGATTCGCCGATTACGGCTTCCCGCGGGCCCATGCCGCCGCCTATGGTGTGCTGGCCTTCCAGACGGCTTATCTGAAGGCACATTATCCAGTGCAGTTTATGGCTGCGATGCTGACGGCTGTAATGGGCACCCACCGCAAGGTGGCGGAATATGTGCTGGACTGCCGCCGCACAGGCATCGGTGTATTGCCGCCTGATGTCAACGAGAGCGGCGTGCTGTTCACCCCGGTTCCCGGTGAAGGGGGCGGGCACATCCGCTTTGGACTGGCAGCGGTGAAGAATGTCGGCACACTGGCGGTGGAGAACATTATGGCCGTCCGCAAGGAGCGGCCGTTCGACAGTCTGCTTGATTTCTGCCGGCGTGTCGATTTGCGCGTCTGCAACAAACGTGTGATTGAATCGCTGCTTCAAGCGGGTGCATTCGATTGTCTGCCTGGACATCGGGCGCAGCTGCTCGCAATGCTTGACGAGACAGTGGATGCTGCAGCCAAATGGCGCAAGGAGCGCGATGAGCTGCAGATTCAGCTGTTCGACGACCTGATTGAAACGCCGAACTGGGAGATCCGTTATCCGGATATCCCGAGATTCTCTGTGACCCAGCAGCTGGAGCTGGAGCGTGAGCTGCTCGGGCTGTACCTGTCCGGCCATCCGCTGGACGACAGCGCTGCACTGTTAGAGGAGCCGGGCATGCAGCGGCTGATGGATCTTGGCGAAGCTCCTGATGAGAGCCAGACGGTTACGGCCGGAATGGTCGTCTCCGTTAAGGAGATTACGACAAAAGCCGGCAAGGCGATGGCATTTGTCGAATGGGAGGACCAGATCGAGCGCTGCGAGGTCGTGCTGTTCCCTGAGGTGTGGAAACGCAGCCGCAGCCTGATTGAGAAGGGTGCGCTGCTGGCCCTGCGCGCCAAGGTGCAGCAGGAGGATGAGGGCTTCAAGCTGCTGGCCGAAGAGGTCGCGCCGCTCGGCGCGGACGCGCTCCGCGGCCTGCTGCAGCGCCGCAGCGCAGCTGCCGCCCGGCCGGCCGGCGGCGGCCGGGGCGCCCCTGCAGGAGCGCAGCGCAGCGCTCCTGCTTCCCGGAGCGGCGCCGGAGGTACCGGCGCCGCGCAAGGCAGTGCAGGCGGCACAGCTGCGCCTGCAGCCCCGCCGGCCGCGCCTGCGGATGCGGCCCGGCCAGCGGCCCCGCGCCCGGCGGCTGCCGCGGGGGAGAACGGCCCGCGTGTCTTTATCAAGATCACGCCGGCCTCGGAGAACCCCGCGCTGCTCTCACGCCTGCAGGCACTGCTGCAGACCCATCCCGGGCCTGCAGCCACCCTGCTGTTCTATGAGCGGGAGCAGCGGCTGCTGGCATTAAGCGACAGTTACCGCATTGAACCGGCGCCGGAGCTGATTGCGGCGGTTGAAGAGATGCTGGGAGCCGGTACAGTGAGAATAAAATAAGCACATTTCCGCCCTTTTCCGCATACATTAGGAAACCACTGGGAACTGTCCCGTGCGGAAAGGGGAATGGCATCATGTCCTATCAAATGGCAACAGAGCTGCTGGAGCGCAGGGGAGTTACGTTAACAGCCATCGCTGAGATCGTATATATTCTGCAGTCGGCGTATTATCCGGACTTAACGCAGGAAGAGTGTATGTCCAGCGTCAAGTCGGTTCTTGGCAAAAGAGAGGTGCAGTATACGCTCATGACGGGCGTTGCCCTCGATGAACTGGCGGAACAAGGGCTTCTTCCCCAGCCGTTGCAGGCGGTGATGGAAGCGGATGAATCGCTTTACGGGGCGGACGAGACTCTGGCACTCGGCATCACGGGAGTCTATGGCATGATCGGACTGACAGGCTTTGGTTATCTGGACAAAATAAAGCTCGGCATTATCGGCACGCTGAACGATGATCCGGGGAAAATCCACGTCTTTCTGGATGATCTGGTGGCCGGAATTGCCGCCGCTGCTTCAGCCAGAATAGCCCATCGTCATGAAGGGGCGAAGGTGTATCCCCATGTCACCGGTACGCCATAATTGATCCGCTGTTAGCTGACGAATGCGGCCTCCTGGTCTGGCTTCCTCTGCTTTACTCCTGTTGCGGGAAAAAAGAAAACTGTGTTATCATGATTCCATTATACGCGGGATACGGCTGGGAATTGAGATTAGGGAGGCTTTGCAGGGCATGTGGACGGTAATCTATATAGCGCCAACCGCCAAAGTGGCAGATATGATTCAGAGTAAGCTTACAGAAGAAGGTTTCATGGTCAAGTGCCGTCCGATTAATATGTCCAAGCAGCAATTTGAAATTCTGGTTCCTTCAGGCGAGCTTGAGGAAGTTCAGGAAGCCCTTAATCTGATTTTACATCCCTAATTTAAAGATCTATAGTGCAGTAATAACAGCGGCAAGCTGCTGAATGCGCAAATAAACGGCTGAAGAGGTGCGACCCTTGTTCAAAGATTTATTTCAGAAAAAACGGAAGTACGCGACTATTCCTTCAGAACGTCTGGAGCGGAGCGGCGGACCGGCGGAAGGCGAACGCCCGAAGCGGGAGATTCCCGAAGGGCTCATGAGCAAGTGCAGTAAATGCGGTACGATCCAGTACAGTAAGGAACTGGAGAAGAATTTTAAGGTATGCCCGTCCTGCGGTTATCATATGCGGCTGAACGCGATGGAGCGGATCGCCATGACACTTGATCCCGAAGGGTTTATTGAGTTTGACAGCGAGATGGCCTCCGTTGACCCGCTGCAGTTTCCGGGCTATGCCTCGAAGCTGGAACAGCAGCAGTCCAAAACCGGACAAGTTGAAGCTGTGATCACCGGCCAGGGAACGATCGGCGGCCACCCGGTTATTGTAGCTGTAATGAATTTTGAATTCTTCAGCGGCAGTATGGGTTCAGTTGTCGGCGAGAAGATCACCCGCGCCGTGGAAGAAGCTACGGAGAAGAAGCTTCCGATGCTGATTTTCTCCACTTCGGGCGGTGCCCGGATGCAGGAGAGTATTCTCAGTCTGATGCAGATGGCTAAGACCAGTGCAGCCCTGGCCCGGTTTGGCGAGGCCGGAGGATTATATATTTCGATCATTACCGACCCTACGACAGGTGGCGTGTCCGCGAGCTTTGCGAGCCTTGGCGACATTATTATTGCCGAGCCCGGAGCGGTATTTGGATTCGCCGGAAGAATCGTAATTGAGCAGACGATCCGGCAGAAGCTGCCGGATGATTTCCAGACAGCTGAATTTAATCTTCAGCACGGACAGCTTGATCTGGTTGTGCACCGTAAGGAAATGCGGTCTACGCTGACCAAGCTTTTGGAATTGCATGATGTGAAAGGGGGATTTTAGGTTGGCGGGAGAGTTGCCTTTTGAAATGCCTCTGGTAGAAATGCGCAAGAAGATCGCTGAGCTGAAGCAGTTTGGCGAAGAGAAGGGCATCGATTTCACGGACGAAGTTGCCCGGCTTGAAGAACGTTACCGTGTACTCGCGGAAGAAATATATTCTAACATCTCGGCTCCCCAGAAAATGCATCTCGCCCGGCATCACGGGCGTCCGACGTCGCTTGATCTGATCGGGCTGATCTTTACGGATTTCATGGAGCTTCACGGCGACCGCTTGTTCGGAGACGACCTTGCGGTAGTCGGCGGGATTGCCAGGCTGAACGGCATGCCGGTTACCGTCATCGGCCAGCAGCGGGGCAAGGATACGAAGGAGAACATTCTGCGCTTCTTTGGCAGTGCGCATCCCGAGGGCTTCCGCAAAGCGATGCGACTGATGAAGCAGGCGGAGAAGTTCCGCCGTCCCATCATCACTTTTATTGACACCAAGGGGGCTTACCCCGGAAATACGGCAGAGGAACGCGGACAGTCTGAGGCAATTGCGCGCAGTCTCTACGAGATGTCCCAGCTTGCTGTGCCTGTTGTCTGCGTCGTCATTGGTGAAGGCGGCAGCGGCGGAGCTTTGGCGCTGGCGGTGGGCAACCGTGTGCTGATGCTGGAACATGCCATCTATTCAGCGATCTCCCCGAACGGTGCAGCCTCTATCCTGTGGAAGGATGCAGGTAAGGCAGAGCAGGCGGCCGAAGCGATGAAGATTACGGCAGCCGATCTTTTGGCGATGGAGGTCATTGAAGAAATTGTCCCTGAGCCAAGAGGCGGAGCACACCATGATTACGAAGCAACCGGGGCAGCAATCAAGGATGCTGTATGGCGCCATTTGCAGGAACTGTCCGGTCTGGACCCCGCAGAGCTCAAAGAGGACCGCTACCGTAAATTCCGCAAAATTGGCGAGTTTGCCGAAGGCGCGCAGGAGTCAGCGATTCTTGAAGAAGAAGTGCAGAACGTGGAGTAGCAGGACAGCTTTATTTGCACTTTCACACATATGTAAAATCCTTCCGGTCATGAGTTTGGAAAGACTGGAGTATACATTTATTTCCACAGCAATCATTCCGTGAACCTTGCGGGATGATTTTTATTTTCCGGACAAGCTTCGTAAATTCGACTTATATTTACACGGAAAAGACGCTAGAACATTGATTTTGTTTCCAGTTTGCAGTAATATTCATTAGGGCGCGGTAAAAGGTACATGTGACAAAGTTCCTATACAAACAGCAAGCCTTATAGTAGATTTTGTAGTTGGAAAAAGTGAGACAGAGAGAACGAAAAAACGGAGGAAAACCTAATGCGGAAAAGTAAAATTGTATGTACGATCGGACCTGCTAGTGAATCGTTGGAGAATATCAAAAAATTGATTTTGGCTGGTATGAATGTAGCCCGTCTGAACTTCTCCCACGGCGACTTTGAAGAGCACGGCAACCGGATTAAAACCATTCGTCAGGCATCTAAAGAACTGGGTAAAACCGTTGCTATCCTGCTCGACACCAAAGGACCGGAGATTCGCACCGGCAAGCTGGAAGTAGAACCGATTGAACTGGTTCAGGACGAGTACCTGACATTGACTACGGAAGAAATCCTTGGTGATCAGAACCGTATCTCGATTACTTACAGCGATCTTCCTAACGATGTTCAAGTAGGATCGACTATCCTGATCGACGACGGTCTTATCGGACTTACAGTAGTTGACATTCAAGGCACAGAAATCAAGACCCGTATTGTTAACGGCGGTACGATCAAGAGCAAAAAAGGTGTTAACGTACCTGGAGTTTCTATCTCCCTGCCGGGCATTACAGAAAAAGATACCAACGATATCGTTTTTGGGATCGGACAGGACATCGATTTTATCGCAGCTTCCTTCGTTCGCAAAGCCAGCGACGTTCAGGAAATCCGTGCACTGCTTGAGAAGCACAACGCTTCCCATATCCAAATCATCTCCAAGATCGAAAACCAAGAAGGTGTCGATAATCTTGATGAAATTTTGGCGGTTTCCGACGGCCTTATGGTTGCCCGTGGTGACCTCGGCGTAGAAATTCCTGCTGAAGATGTGCCTCTGGCTCAGAAGCTGATGATTCAAAAATGTAACATTGCCGGCAAGCCGGTAATCACAGCTACCCAAATGCTGGATTCCATGCAGCGCAACCCGCGTCCTACCCGCGCTGAAGCGAGTGACGTAGCGAACGCTATCTTCGACGGTACTGATGCAATCATGCTGTCCGGTGAAACTGCTGCCGGGAAATATCCGGTAGAATCCGTGCTCACAATGTCCCGCATTGCTGAGAAAGCGGAATCCGCGCTGAACCACCGTGAAATCTTCATGAAGCAACAGATCGCCCAAGAAACAACGGTTACTGAAGCTATCAGCCAATCCGTAGCGATCTCCGCTTTGGACCTGAATGCTAAAGCTATCATTTCTTCGACAGTAACTGGCCACACTGCACGCGTGGTTTCTAAATACCGTCCTAAATCCCAAATCATTGCCGTAACCACTCAAGAAAGAACTATGCGTCAATTGGCACTGGTATGGGGCGTAACTCCAGTATTCGGTAACGAAGCTACTTCGACCGACGAACTGCTGGAAACTGCACTCAAAGGCGGTAAAGCTTCCGGCCTGGTAAAAGCAGGCGATCTCGTTGTGATCACTGCCGGTATTCCACTGGGACGTTCCGGTTCCACTAACCTCGTGAAAGTGGACACGATTCCTGCCGACTAAGATACGCGTCTATACGCTGATCTATTGAATGTTATATAAAAAGCAATGGTGTAATCCGCCATTGCTTTTTTGCTTGATATCAGGGCTTCAAATGTTTATATTGGCTAAGAGCGAACAGAAATGGGGCTTTTCAAGTAAGCTTGAGATAGTCCTTTACGATATATACGTTTCACTGTAAAAGCATCGCCCCTGGCGTTGGGGCTTGAAGGCACGGCAACCGTAATTTTGTTTTGGATCATGATCCCCCCGTTACTGGCAGTGAGCTTAGGGCTTTTTCCGTTGACCCGGCAGCAGCTGAAGCGTGTCGGCGTCAAATGGGCTAAGGGAGCCACGGTGTTACCGATCTGCGGAGCTTCCATAATCCATTCGGCGGAGCTCTGCGGACCGTTATAGCGCTGGAGGGTACGAAAGGTCCATTGCTTGCTCAAATTACACAGTATGATACACCATTTACCGATGCTGACTTTCATGATTGTGGCCCGGATCCGGTCACCCGGTGAGACCGGGAGCTGGATAACCGTCTCTGCTGCAGGCAGGATCTCCCACCAGGCGTAATAGTGGACCGTTCCGTTCACGGATTCATGTCCGGTGCCGGTCTGAATCAGGCTGCTGTTCTTGAAGCCGTCGATCCCGATCCATGCCGAAGAATAAGTGGGTTTAGATGTGGGTTTTACGAAGGGTACGATCCACTCGGCGGAAATCCGCCGGAAGGCGCCTTTTTTGCCTCTGATCGCATATCCGCTCCAGTTGCTTGACGTCCAGCCGAAACCGGTGATCCGGGTTCTGCTCTGGTTGGTTTTATCCGTAAAACAGGGCTGACTGCGCTTTAATCTATGAACTGTGCTCACTTGTCCACCGCCTTAAATTAGGTTCTGCTCTATCTAATGCGGTGAAGTCTCGTAAAGGTTGGGTTATCTGTTAAAAAGGATTGGAGAGGACTTATAGTATCTATGGATAAATTACTGAAGCTGCGCGGCTTCTATCTCTTTTTAGGCCTGGCCGGAGGCTCTTTCGGCTCCTATCTGACACTGCTCCTGAAGTATAACGGTATGGATGTCAGCCAGATCGGCATGATGATGGCCACTGGTACATTAATCGCCATCTGCATTCAACCGGTGTGGGGTCTAATCGCTGACAGATACAATCAGGCACGCCTTGTACTGATCCTTAGTGTGGCTGTGCCGGCGGTGCTGGCTGTTTTTTACCGCTTCGAATATTTCATGGTATTGCTGCTGATTTACACAGTGTCCACCATCTTCTCGTCTACACAGGCCCCTATCGCCGATTCTTACGCCATTGCAGCCGCGAACAAGGCCGGGTCCTCTTACGGCAGCATCCGGCTGATGATGAGCATAGGAGCGGCTGTAGGGGCCTATGCGGGCGGGCAATATATTGAGAATTTCTCGGTATCCACAATCTGGCTGCCTTTTCTGGTCCTGAATTCGGCTGCGGTAATCATTGCCCTGACACTGCCGAAGCAGGCAGAGGAGAATCACATGATGAGCCAGTCATTCTCCCAGGGTATCAAGAAGCTGATTGGCAACCGCGTCTTTCTGGCCTTTCTGGGCGGATGTTTTCTGGTTAACCAGACGATGGCGGCGTTTGGCACCTACTTTGTGGTAGCTTTTCAATCGGTCGGCGGCTCTGCGAGCCATGCCGGTATTGCCTTGTTTATTGCTTCCTTTACCAATGTGCCATCCATGCTGTATGCCTCGAAGGTTATCCGTAAGCTTGGACGTGAACGCACACTGCTGCTTGGTGCGCTTATCTATGTACTGCGCTGGGGAATTCAAGTGGCCTTCCCTTATCCTTCGGTAATGATCGGAGTACAAGTGCTGCACGGCCTGTCCTTTGGCCTCTTTTATATCGCTGCCGTGGAGTATGTATCCCAGATCACTTCACCGGAAATGCAGGCAACGGGCCAAAGCGTCTTTAATATCGTCTTCTCCGGATTTGCCGGTATTCTGGGCAATCTGCTGAATGGCTTTCTGCTGAGCGAAGGAGGCGTGGAGCTGATGAATCTGTCCTGCATGCTTAGTGCCGCAGTTGGAGCAGTTCTGCTGCTCTACGTAGCCAGAAGCTCCCGCAGCAAAGTTCCGCGGCCGGTGCCTTCGAACGGGCTGGGACTCTAGCAGCTCCACAACAGGACTGACATTACAGAAAGGGGCATTTTTACATGGAATCACGTAATCGGGTTCATGCCAGCCGCTGGTATCGTACCGCTTTCCGCGTAAGATATCAGGAGACGGATCAGATGGGGGTGGTATATCATGCCAACTATCTGAGCTGGTTTGAGAGCGGGCGTACCGAGATGTTCCGCGGGCTTGGCTTTGCCTACCGTTCACTGGAGGATTTGGGTGTGCTTCTTCCGGTGACTGCCGCAGATTTGCAATTCAAAAGCCCGGCGCGCTATGATGATCTTATTGCTGTGTATGCCCGGCTTAGTGTCTTTTCGGCATTGAGAGTGGTATATGAATACGAAATCCGCCGGTTAACGGAGCAGGAAGACGTTGGCCCCGGGAATTATTCCGGGTCAGGTATGAAGTCAGAGCCGCTGGATCAGCCGTTGCCTGGCGAGCTGCTGGTTAGCGGATCAACCTCTCATGTCTGGTTAAACAAGGAATGGAAGCCGGTTAGGCTGGACCGGGCGCTGCCCGAGCTGTACCGCGCCATAACCGGGGCGCTGAGGGAAGAAGGAGGGGCAGTATGATTAGAAGTAAATGGCTGTGGGCTGCTATGTTTATTATCCCGGCCGTGGAATTATTCGGGTTCATCTTTGTTGCAGAACATCTCGGAGCACCCAAAGCGCTGCTGCTCATGCTGGTTACTTCGGTTATCGGTTTTCTCATGATGCGTTTTGAAGGCAAGAAGGTGCTGCAGGACAGCAGAGTGCAAATGCAGGAGGGCAAGGTGCCGGGACGGACCATGCTGGACGGCTTATGTATTTTTTTCGGCGGCCTGCTGCTGATTCTGCCGGGCTTCGTAACGGATATAATCGGATTTTCACTGGTGTTTCCGCTGACCCGGCCACTGTACCGGGTTTTTCTGCTGAAATGGATCGAGAAGAAAATGAAAAACGGCACCTTCACTTTTTACCGGAGGTAATAGTGAGGAAGCCGTGTGCTTCATAGCTTTAGGGCTCGTTCAAGCGCCCCTGCTGACTTTGTGCAGCAGGGGCGCTTTTTATTGCTTTTAGCCACTAGTCAAGGTAAACCCGCGTACCAATAAGCGCCTAAGCGCCTGACTGCCTGATCGCTTTATTGCTGCCAAGAAACTATTCTTCCTTTGCGGTGATATCCTTCTTATCTGGGAAGGGATGCAGCAAAAGAATAGCAGAAAGTTGTAAGAGTAAGTGCGCAGAACGGCCAGAACAAAGGGAAAAATTCCATTAATTAAGCCGCAAGTGCGTGGAACGGCCAGAACAATGGGAAAAATCCCATTAATTAAGCTGCAAGTACGCAGAACGGCCAGAACAATGGGAAAAATCCCATTAATTAAGCCGCAAGCGGGCGGAACGACCAGAACAATGGGAAAAATCCCATTGATTAAGCCGCAAGCGGGCGGAACGGCCAGAACAATGGGAAAAATCCCATTAATTAAGCCGCATGCGGGCGGAACGGCCAGAACAATGGGAAAAATCCCATTAATTAAGCCGCATGCGGGCGGAACAGCCAAAACAACGGGAAAAATCCCATTAATTCCGCCACAAGCGGGCAGAACAGCCAGAACAATGGGAAAAATCCCATTAATTAAGCCGCAAGCGGGCGGAACGGCCAGAACAATGGGAAAAATCCCATTAATTCTGCCACGCGCTTGCCGCAGGTGGGTTCCCTGCCGGTTCCCTGCCGGTTCCCTGCACTGATAACAAACTGAAATACATCCCCTGCTCTGTGAGGAGATAGATGGTAGAGGAATCATGTATTGATTCGAACAAGCGGGAGGGAGAACAGCGTCCCCTCTCCCGGATTCCTCCATATGATCAAGCCTGGGCGTACAGTCCTGTGAGCTATAGCCCCTCTATCCGGTTGGGCGTTCCTGCTATCCTGTTTCCTCTCCGGCCATGAGAGCACTGGATTTTCTCCAAAAGTACAGCAAGCCGTGCTTATGTGAAAGGCGTTGCATAGGGAAGAGAATAGATTGCCGGATTATGTGGGCTATCGCTGCACCTGATGACAAGCGGTGAAGAGTGCGGAAGGCAGCTTTTTTAAGACTAATGCAATTTGCCGCTTACGATGTAGCTGTGAAGTGCCCGGAAGACACCTGCGCGGTTGAAGGCATCGAGGACGACCAGGAGGACAGGCCCGAGCAGGAGGCCGAGCATGCCGAATAGCTGAAGGCCGGCAAACATGCCGATCAGCATCGTCAACGGGTCCAGTCCGATGCTGCTGGCCAGCACCTTCGGCTCAAGCACCTGGCGGGTGATGAGAATTACCGCGTAAAGCACCAGCAGACCGATGGCAAGTCCCAGATCACCTGTCATATAGGAATACAGCGCCCAAGGAAACAAAACCACGCCGACGCCTACATATGGGACCATATCGACCAGCCCGATGGTCAGCCCGATGACAAAAGCGGAATTCACCCCCAGCAGCAGCAGGCCGGTGATGACGATGACAGCTGTGACCGAAATCAGCACTACCTGGGCCCGCAGGTAGCCAACCAATGCTTTACGCAGATCACCCCAGATCTCGGAGACGGGCCGCACGAGAGGGGGCGGCAGTAAAGCGGTAAGTCTGGCATTATGGCGTTCCCAGCCGGTACTTAGAAAGAAAGCGGCCAGCACAATTACCATCAGAATGGTACCGAGGCTCGGCAGCGCAGAGATCAGCTTCAGGATCATATTGAAAAATCCGGTAATGAGCTCCGTCACGGCATTGCCGACAGTTTCCGTTGTCCGGTTGATATTGCTGTCGATCGTATCGTGATACCCCGGGTTTTCGTGGTAAAACTGGTTGATTTGGTTAATGATATTCTGAATACTGGCGTTGCGGCTGATAGACAGCAGCAGATCCCGCCACTCTCCGGTATGAAGGTCAAAGGTCTGCAGCAGCACAATGAGCTCCTTCACGAGGCGGGTTATCAGCGCCGTCAGCACAAGAGCTGTCCCGCCGATGTAGAAGAGCAGAGAGAGCGATACAGCGAGCCACCCCGGCAATTTGAAGCCCTTCAGGATCAGTACCAGCGGATGGATGAGATAAGCCAGCAGCCAGGCGAGCAGCAGCGGGTAAATGAGCGGCAGGAGTACATACAACGCGAGGAGCAGCCCCGCCCCGGCAAGCACGACCCACAGGCCGCGCAGCACTCTTTTGAACAGCAGCGAATCCATCGGCCACACCTCCCGTCAGGCTGTTTTTGTAAGGGAAAACTGCTCGTCTTATGTATATTCAATAATCGGGTTTACAGACTACTTAAAGACCGGAATTTAGAAGAAGAAAGCCCCCTATATACACTGAAAGCGTAATCATGAAACAGGTGGATCAGAAGTTTTTTTCTATCCCTCCGATAAAATCATTTGATGCCGAACAAAGCTTCCACGTTGTTCACATAACCGTCAAAATCCGGTATGATTATTACAGCTTCTGTTTCGAAAGTTAGTTGCAATCCTTAAAAGATGTATAAATACCTTTTTTTATGACGTTGTTATCCGTTGAATTGTAAATGTTTTCATGATGTTAGCAATGGCTTGTACACCCTCGTTGGCAAAGGAGAGATATACTATGACAGCTACTAAAGGCCTGGAAGGCATCGTTGCTACGACCTCCTCCATCAGTTCCATTGTGGATGGCGTGCTTACTTACCGCGGATATGATATCGATGATCTTGCGGTGAATGCCACCTTTGAAGAGACCGCTTATTTGCTGTGGTTCGGCAGCCTGCCGACTACGCCGGAGCTGCAGGCTCTGCAGCGTGATCTCAGCGCCTTCGCTGAGGTCCCTGAGCAGGTAATTGCCCAGATGAAGCTTTATCCAAAGACAGCGAACACGATGGCCGCGCTGCGTTCTGCCGTATCTAGCCTTGCGCTATACGATGAAGCCGCCGATGATATGAGCCGTCAAGCCAATGAAATAAAGGCAGTGAAGCTGCAGGCTAAGATTCCTACGCTTGTCGCTGCGCTTGCACGTATCCGTAAAGGCCTGGAGCCGGTAGCCCCAAGAGAAGGTGTATCGATCGCTGAGAATTTCCTGTATATGCTGTGGGGCAAACAGCCCGATATCATTTCAGTTAAAGCGCTGGATGCGGCTCTGGTGCTGCATGCTGACCATGAGCTTAACGCGTCCACTTTTGCCAGCCGGGTAACCGTAGCTACACTGTCCGATATTTATTCCGGTGTAACCTCGGCCATCGGCGCGCTCAAAGGACCGCTGCATGGCGGTGCGAATGAAGCCGTAATGAAGATGCTGGAGGAGATCGGCAGCCTGGAGGCGGTAGAGCCTTATATCCGCGCCAAGCTGGAACGCCGCGAGAAGATTATGGGTTTCGGGCACCGAGTTTATAAGAACGGCGATCCGCGCGCCAAACATCTGATGAAGATGTCGCAGGAGCTTGGAACGATGAAGAATGATACCACGCTCTACGACATGTCCGTCAAGATTGAGGAGCTGATTACCGGACAGAAGGGGCTGAAGCCGAACGTAGACTTCTATTCCGCTTCAGTCTATACACAGCTGGGCATTGAGCGTGAGCTGTTTACACCGATTTTTGCGATCAGCCGGACTTCGGGCTGGACAGCGCATATTCTGGAGCAGTACGAGGACAACCGTATCATCCGCCCGCGTGCTGAATACACAGGAATGCTTGAACAGAAATACGTTCCGGTAGACGAGAGATAATTAAGAGGACTTGCAGGCTCCATCGCCCCTTAGTAGAATTATAGGTACGCAGCGCGTATCGGCGGACCCGGCAGACGTTTCCCAGGGAGCTTTTTTGAACAGTGAGTTAACCCGGGAAGCGCCTGCTGCACTAAACTAGCTTAAGCTAATGCTTCCGGGGCAGCTTTTGTAGATGTAATGTCAAGGTAGCGTAGCCCACAAAACTTTTAGGAGGAATCCCCACAAATGTTGAAATTGGAGAAGTACGATCTGCCGACAGAAGGCGAACAAATCACGATTGAAAATGGCAAACTGGTGGTTCCGGCTCATCCGATCATTCCGTTTATCGAAGGCGACGGCACAGGCCGCGACATCTGGAAAGCCTCCAAGCGTGTACTTGATGCTGCTGTAGACAAAGCTTACGGCGGGGAGAAAAAAATAGCCTGGTACGAAGTGTTTGCCGGCGAGAAAGCCTTCAATACATATGGTGAATGGCTGCCGAACGATACCCTGGAAGCAATCCGCGAGTACATCGTAGCGATCAAAGGACCGCTGACGACGCCAATCGGCGGTGGTATCCGCTCACTCAACGTGGCGCTGCGCCAGGAGCTGGATCTCTACGTATGCTTGCGTCCGGTGCGTTATTTTGACGGAGTTCCTTCACCGGTGAAACATCCGGAGCTGGTGGACATGGTTATTTTCCGGGAGAATACAGAGGACATTTATGCCGGTATCGAGTATAAAGAAGGCTCTGAAGAAGTGAAGAAAGTGATCGAGTTCCTGCAGAAGGAAATGGGCGTGAACAAAATCCGCTTCCCGGAAACATCCGGAATCGGTATTAAGCCGGTATCCTCTGAAGGCTCGAAGCGCCTTGTCCGTGCTGCGGTAGAATATGCAATCAAGCATGGCCGCAAGAGCGTGACGCTGGTGCATAAGGGTAATATCATGAAATTCACCGAAGGTGCATTTAAGAACTGGGGATATGAAGTGGCTGAGCAGGAGTTCGGCGATAAAGTATTTACCTGGAATCAATATGATGTCATCAAGGAACGTGACGGAGAAGCAGCTGCAAATGCGGCCCAGAAGGAAGCAGAAGCTGCCGGCAAAATCATTGTTAAAGACGCCATTGCGGACATTGCGCTGCAGCAGGTGCTGACCCGCCCGACTGACTTCGACGTGATCGCTACGCTGAACCTTAACGGGGACTACCTGTCTGACGCGCTGGCTGCACAAATTGGCGGCATCGGCATCGCACCGGGAGCAAATATTAACTATTTGACAGGCCATGCGATCTTCGAAGCTACTCACGGAACGGCCCCTAAATATGCGGACAAGGATGTTGTTAATCCTGGTTCAGTAATTCTTTCCGGTGTTATGCTGCTTGAGCATCTCGGCTGGCAGGAAGCGGCGGATCTGATCTATAAAGGCATGAGCACTGCGATCAACAACAAGACCGTAACTTACGACTTTGCCCGCCAGATGGAAGGCGCGACAGAGCTTAAGTGCTCGGCATTCGCCGACGAAATTATCAATCACCTGTAAGGTAATCACAGCGGATCGGGCTGAAGGAGCGTATGCTCCGGAGGCCCGTTTTGTGCGAAGATAAGCATTAATAAAATTTTAATGAAAATTAGGAGGTCCACCTGTGGCCATCAAACGTTATAAAATTACAGTCGTGGGCGCCGGTTTTACCGGAGCTACTACGGCGCTTATGCTTGCACAAAAGGAACTGGGAAATGTAGTACTGCTTGATATTCCGCAGCTGGAGAATCCGACCAAGGGGAAGGCGCTCGACATGCTGGAAGCCGCTCCTGTGCAGAAGTTCGACAGCCAGATTACCGGCACTTCAGATTATGAGGATGCAGCGGATTCTGATATCGTTATTATCACAGCAGGGATTGCCCGCAAGCCGGGGATGAGCCGCGATGATTTAGTGAATACCAATGCCGGTATTGTCAAATCCGTTTGCGAGAACATTAAGCGTGTGGCTCCGGAGTCTATCGTCATCATCCTGAGCAACCCGGTGGATGCAATGACTTATGCCGCTTATCATGCGCTGGGGTTCCCCAAAAACCGCGTAATCGGTCAGTCAGGTGTGCTGGATACGGCGCGTTACTGCACGTTTATCGCCCAGGAGCTGAACGTTTCGGTTGAAGATGTGCGTGGCTTCGTGCTTGGCGGACACGGGGACGATATGGTTCCGCTTGTACGCTACTCGAGTGTAGGCGGCATTCCGATCGACAAGCTGATTCCAGCGCAGCGCATTGAAGAGATTGTACAGCGCACCCGCGTTGGCGGTGGAGAAATTGTCAGCCTGCTGGGCAACGGCAGCGCGTATTACGCGCCGGCAGCCTCCCTGGTGCAGATGACTGAAGCGATTCTCAAAGATAAGAAACGGATCATCCCTGTCATTGCCCTGCTGGAAGGGGAATACGGCTATGACGGGCTGTTCATGGGTGTTCCAACCCTGCTAGGAGCGGACGGCATTGAGAAGATCTATGAATTGGAGCTTACCGCTGAAGAACAGGCGGCCTTGGATAAGTCGGCAGATTCAGTACGTGCAGTAACTTCTGCAGTTACACTCTAGGAAAATACGATAGCAGCCCCCATTTTTTAAAGAGAAATGGGGGTTTTCTTTTCTTGTGGGATGCAGTCGGGTATAATTGGAATGTAACATAAATCACAGCGAAAAATGGAGGAGGTAAAGGATGGACCGTTTTTTATTTTTCCTACATATGATCGGGACGCTGGCACTCGGGTTTTATCTGGTGCTCCCTTTTATTCTGAGCGGTGCACAGAAGCTTTCCGCTCCGGCTAAAGAGGGCACGCTCAGTGCAGTTAGCGGCTTCAACCGCTTCGCCCAGTATGGCCTGGTCATTCAGCTGTTAACTGGCGGTTATATGATGTCACAAGGGGATTATACTGTGGCATGGATGGCAGTAGTTGTAGTGCTGCTCCTGGCCATGTTCGCGCTGGGCGGGATCATGAACAAGCCGCTCCGCCTGGCTGCAGCAGGAATCCGTGAGAACCGTGATGTAACTGCCCATACAGGTAAGCTGCGGACGATGAGCCTGCTGCTTATGGTTGTATTGATTCTTATGATTTTCTTCATGGTGTACAGACACATTATTTAAGACCGGAGAATGAGGAATTGCCCTGGCGGCCGCGGCTGCCGGGGCAATTTGTGTTGTCGGGTATATTTTACTCAAGTTCCTCCAGCTCCAGGACATGATACTTCACAAATTCGGCAAAAATCTGCGGCGGCAGCAGGCGGTGGAGCAGATCCTTCGTACACCATCTGTAGTCGGTATGCTCCTCTGACAGCCGGATTACCTGTTCCGCGCTGCGGCATAAATAGGTGATAATTATAACCTGTCTCGCTGGATCAGTTAAGAAGGATGCCGCATACAGCAGATTATCCACATTGACCGTTAAACCAGTCTCCTCCTTAATTTCTCTTACCAGAGCGGCCTCCAGGCCTTCTCCGAACTCTATTTTTCCGCCGGCACACTCCCAGGTGCCCCCGCCTACAGCATCCGCAGACGCACGCTGGACCAGCAGGATTTTCCCTTCGTTGATGATGACACCTTTGACAGCGACGATAATATTGCGGTTATTTTTAGTCATGCAGCGTACCTCCCTTATTAACACCGATCTCATTGAGTCTATTCTTAAGTATATAAAGCTTCCTTGTTAAAAACGACTGTATTTTCGTTTGACCGCCGCTTAACTGTGGTAAGTAACATATCGTAAAGTCATTTTGTATTAAAGACTAGCACAGTGCATAACCTCCCCATCCTGAGCCATCCTAAGATGATGAAATTTACCATCCATGTGTAAAAGCGAAAGGAGAATGGATCATGCCAGATAACAAACAGCCACAAAAAACCCTGCCTCCACAGGAGCAGGACCAACAGCCGGGAATCGAAAGTCAAATGAACCCGCTGCCTGAATTTGAGACATCCGCCTATAAAGCAGCAGGCAAGCTGCTGGGCAAAGCTGCACTTATAACTGGTGGAGACAGCGGAATCGGACGTGCGGTTGCCGTGCATTTTGCCAAGGAGGGTGCGGATGTCGTTATTTCCTATCTGAACGAACACAGCGACGCCGAGGAAACCAAAAGACAGGTGGAACAGGAAGGACGAAAGTGTATCCTGATTGCCGGCGATATCGGCGTAGAAGCCTTCTGCCAGGATCTGATCAACAAGACAGTGGAAGGTCTCGGCAAGCTGGATATCCTGATCAACAATGCCGCCGAGCAGCACCCTCAGGAGAAAATAGAGGACATCACTGCTGAACAGCTGGAGCGGACCTTCCGCACGAATATATTCTCGATGTTCTATCTGACCAAAGCGGCTATGCCGCATCTTAAAAAAGGGTCCACGATCATTAACACGACATCAATTACGGCGTACAGGGGCAACCCGCAGCTGCTGGATTATTCATCCACCAAGGGAGCTATTCTCAGCTTCACCCGCTCACTGTCAATGAATCTGGCGGATAAAGGCATCAGAGTCAATGCTGTGGCTCCGGGCCCGATCTGGACACCGCTGATTCCATCCACCTTTGACGCGAAGAAGGTCAGTGAGTTCGGCGGCACACAGCCGATGAAGCGTCCGGGACAGCCGGAGGAGCTGGCACCAGCCTATGTATATCTGGCTTCCAGTGATTCTTCCTATGTAAGCGGCCAGGTTATTCATGTGAACGGCGGCGAGATTATTAACGGCTGACAGGCTAGCTTTTTGTAGGAATATTATGTTAATATAGACCACGTTAGCAAACAGCATATGAAATTGTCACTAGGGGTGCCGCGAGGCTGAGACGAACTTACGGTTCGGACCCTTTGAACCTGATCTGGTTTATACCAGCGTAGGAAAGTGGAGAATGAATTGACTGCAGCGCAGCGGGTCTAGAAGCCCAGCCCGTATTTCTGTATACATTTATGACTGCCTCCTATTGCGGGGGGCAGTTTTTTGCGTTTGGTGTTATTAAGGGCGAAGGAAGGTGAATAAAGCTGGCTGAAATTCATTTGATTTCGGACGGGAAGCTGGAGGCGGCTCACTTTGTTGCAATCACGGCGGTTGTGCATCCGCTGCTGGACTTTATTCATCTGCGGGAAAAGCAGCGGTCCGCCCGGGAGCTGCTGGACATGACCGGAAAGCTCCTACTGGCGGGGGTACCATCATCCAAGCTGGTCATCAATGACCGGGTGGATGTTGCGCTGGCGGCCTGTGCGGCTGGAGTTCAGCTGGCCTGGCACAGCCTGCCGCTATCTGCCGCACACGCCGCTGCTCCCGCACTGCGGCTGGGAAAGTCAGTGCATTCGGTGCAGGAGGCGGAGGAAGCAGGCAGGCAAGGGGCTGACTTCTGCCTGTTCGGGCATGTATTTCCTTCGGTCTGCAAGCCGGGTCAGCAGGAGCGGGGGCTTGCACAGCTGGCGGATGCTGCGCGGGTGTGCAGTATTCCGCTGATTGCGATCGGCGGGATTACACCGGCCAATACCGGACTAGTCATCCGGCAGGGGGCGGCTGGCATTGCAGTAATGTCCGGCATTTGCAGTGCGAAAGACCCGCTGGCTGCCGCACATGCCTACAGGACAGCTGTTATACAGGCTGAAGGTAAAGGAGGTGAGGGGGCATGAAGCTGATTATTAACGGCAAACCCGGAGAATTTGCGGACGACTGCCGGACTGTGGCTGATCTGCTGAGCCTGCCGCAATGGAACAAACGGCTGGTCATTGTAGAGCTGAACGGTGACATTGTTGGCAAAGACAATTACATAAATACTGCGCTTGGGGAAGGCGACCGGATTGAGCTGGTACATTTCGTCGGCGGGGGCTGAGGACATATTCTCATTTCTTCCGGCAGCAATTGTCCGGTATTCGGTCCTTCATTCAGCAAGTTGTTTTTATTTGATATTTTTCAAACCAGGAGGCGAATCCCATGTCAGATCCTTTTGTACTCGGCGGCATTTCATTAACCAGCCGCTTGTTTATAGGAACCGGTAAATACAGCCGTAATACTCTGATCCCCGAGGTTGTAGCATCGTCAGGCTCAGAGGTAATTACAGTGGCCCTGCGCCGGGTTGATCCGCAGAGCCAAGAGAATATTATGAATTATATTCCTTCCCAGATGACGCTGCTTCCCAATACCTCCGGCGCACGCACAGCAGAAGAGGCCGTCCGCATTGCCAGACTGGCTAGAGCAGGCGGCCTTGGCAACTGGGTGAAAATTGAAGTGATCAGCGACCAGAAGTATCTGCTGCCTGATAATAGCGAAACCATCCGCGCTACAGAAATACTCGCCGCCGAGGGCTTCGTGGTGCTTCCTTATATGAGTCCGGATCTGTCCGCTGCACTGCGGATGAAGGCAGCCGGCGCCGCAGCCATTATGCCGCTGGGGGCTCCCATCGGTTCGAACCGCGGCTTGAAGACCAAAGAACTGCTGCGTATCCTGATTTCTGAGGTGGATCTTCCCATTATTGTAGATGCCGGAATCGGCAGACCCTCAGAAGCGGCAGAAGCGATGGAAATGGGCGCTTCCGCAGTGCTGCTGAATACAGCGATTGCCACCGCCCGCGATCCGCTGCTGATGGCCGAGGCCTTCCGTGAGGCCGTATCGTCCGGCCGGAAGGCTTACCTGGCGGGACTCGGTCCGGTGGAGGAGGCCGCAGTCCATTCATCACCGCTGACGGGATTTTTGAACTGATAGTTACCTAAGTGGAATGGGGGAGGAATATGAGCTTTTATGAAACGGTGCTTCGGCTGGAACAGCTTCCTTACGAAACCTTATGGAAGCAGTACGCAGCGGAGGATGTGAAGCGGGCGCTTCGTAAGGAACGCCTGGATGAACACGATTTGCAAGCCCTTCTGTCACCTGCTGCAGCGTCCTGCCTGGAGGAGATGGCACAGCGTGCACAGCAGCTGACCCGTTCGCATTTCGGGCATGTCATGCAGCTGTTCACACCGATGTACCTCGCTGATTTTTGCGTCAATCACTGCACGTACTGCAGCTTCAGCTCTATTTATGATTTTCCGAGAAAAAAGCTGGGCCCTGAGGAGCTCAGGCAGGAGGCGAGTGTGATAGCAGCTTCCGGCTTCCGCCACCTTCTGGTACTTACCGGAGAGTCGCGCAAAGAGAGCCCGACTGCTTATGTGAAGGACTGTGTGAAGATTCTCCGGGAATATTTCTCTTCCGTCAGCATCGAAGTGAATCCGCTGTCCATAGAGGAATACAGAGACCTTATGGAGGCCGGAGTGGACGGACTAACCCTGTATCAGGAGGTATACCAACAGGAGACGTACCGCAAGCTGCATATCAAGGGACCTAAAAGAGTCTACCGGAACCGCCTTGATGCCCCTGAACGCGGCTGTCAGGCAGGATTCCGGTCCGTCAATATCGGAGCACTGCTCGGGATGTATGACTGGCGTCAGGAAGCTTTTTTCACCGCGATGCATGCACGCTATCTGCAGGATAAGTACCCCGAATGTGAGATCGGGCTGTCCGCCCCGCGGTTTCGCCCCTATCTGGGTGAGTTTAACCCGGATAGCGAGGTAACCGACCGTGCGCTGGTGCAGATCATTCTGGCATATCGCCTGTTCCTGCCCCGCGCCGGGATTACCTTATCCACGCGTGAGCCTGCTTCTCTAAGGGATCATCTGGTCCATCTGGGGATAACCAAGATGTCCGCAGGAGTGTCTACCGAGGTTGGGGGACATACCCAGACGGGGGGCACGCCGCAGTTTGAAATCTCCGACAGCCGGAATGTACAGGAGATCACAGATATGCTTACAGCAAACAGCCTGCAGCCGGTATTTAAAGACTGGGATATCCTTACAGGAGATCCGGCATAGAGCGAAACTATAAGCCCTTGTCCATAATCGGATTAAGGGCTTGTTTCTGTCTCAAAGATTCTGTGAAGCAGCTAAGGAATGTCACAGATTATATTTTGACACTCTTCTTGAAATTATTTTTTTAAGCAGCAATCTCGGGATCATTGATATCAGTTTCATATTCCCCGGAAAAACGACAGGTGTATTCCTATATAAGGCATCAACTGCAGCTTTAGCAACTTGTTCAGGCGGCATTAATGACTTTTTGATATTAGTATTTCTGGCGTTTCTAAAAAAATCCGTATTGGTATCTCCTGGACACAGGCAGCTTACTGTTATGTTTGAATGTCTTAACTCATGCCTTAAGGCTTCTGAAAAAGACAAAACAAAAGCTTTGGTTGCACCATAGACACTGTAGTAGGGCAACGGGTAAAGAGCTGCTATGCTGGCAACATTTAAGATATAACCCTTCTCCAGCTGCTCAAGGTCAGGAATAAAATAATGCGTTATACCCACTAAACTGTTGATGTTGAGTGCTATTATATTTAGTTGATCATCCAGGTTTAAGGTATGGAACTCCCCGAATAAGCCTGCCCCAGCGTTATTTATAATCGCATCAATTGTTATATTGCGTTGTTTACACCACATGTAAATGGATTCAGCAGCATTCTTTTCCGTTAAATCCAAAGATACAATATGCACATGAATCTTATATAAAGTGTTCCACTCCGCAGCCAGCTCCTGCAGCTTTTCTTCACTTCGTGCAGTTAATACCAAGTGATGTCCCCTTTTGGCAAGCTCTCTGGCTATTTCTTTTCCGATTCCGCTGCTTGCTCCTGTAACTAAAGTATATGTCTCGCTATGGTTTGATAAGTTCATCGTTCTCCTCCTATTGTTCTGCTAATCTGGCGCGACAAGCATACAACAAGAACCGGAGGATTACATTTACATATGTAAAGTGCGGAGTTTATTTCTTATTCTGCTTAAAGAAACAGCGGAGATTCCTAAATAGGAAGCAATGTATTTCTGTTTAATCCGCTGCTCGATATCAGGATGAGTCTGGGTCAAATGAATGTACCGCTGAGTTGCGTCCTCCAGTAGAAAACTGCTCTCGCGATTTTCTTTGTAGATGATGGTTTGATCTTGCAGTTCTTTTATAATATTGATCCAGGTTGGATTATGCTGAGACATTTTTTGGAAGGAGGAATATGTTGTGCTCAGCAGTGTGCAATTTTCCAAAGCCTCAATATAGTAGCTGGCCTTCTGATTTACAATTAAGGCGGAATAACCTACTATTGAACCTTCGAAATAGAATTTTTTGGTAAAGTCATCTCCAAGTTTATTTATATAATAACTCCTTAACAGCCCTGAAACAGTAAAGGCTAACCTGCTGGGCTGCTCACCCTCCTTTAGAAAAAAATCATTCTTTTTTAGTTTATGAGGCTTAAAATGGTCAGCTACATCCTTCTTTTCTTGCTCGGTACATTTAATATGAGTCAGCTTTTCCAGATGGTCGAAAATGAAATCGAGATCTTTTATGGTCACGGCAGTACTCCCTTTCCCCGGTTAACCTTTAGCACAATCCTCAGATAAAAAATTCCCTGCTCTGCCCTTTAACGTTCAATTGGCTGTACAGAAGTTCAATCTTCCGCAGACAGCTCATCGAGCGACATCTCAAAGCCCGGAGCCATATGAGCCAGGAAATACTCCATCTCCGGCAGCGCAAGACCGGTCAGCTTTGCAAGTGTCTGTGCCTTGGCGGCGGCGAACTCGCGGTTGCCTGCAGCGGTTTCCCAGACGCACTTCAGGTAGGCGTCGAGCACATCTGCCGCCTTCACGTAGCGGAGCAGTCCGGCATCCTCTGAGCCTGCGGGGCTGTCCTGCGGCTGCAGGAGCGGCGTATAGATGGCGCCAAGCTCCGGCGGGATCATCGCCGTCAGGCGCTCGGCGGCGACCCGCTCCATCTCGCGGAAGCTGGATAAGAGTCGCGGATTGTTGTGCTTGACCGGTGTGGCAATATCGCCGGTAAATACCTCGCTGGCATCGTGGAACAGCGCCATCGTAGCAGCACGGTCAGCGTTCAGCGAACGGCCGAAGTGAACATTGCCGATGGAACAGAGCATATGCGCCAGCAGGGCGACCTGGAACGAATGCTGCGCTACGTTCTCCGGTGCGGTGCTGCGCATGAGGCTCCAGCGCTGAATATACTGGAGGCGGTAGAGATAGGCAGAAAAATGGTAGTTCATTTTTTAAGTAACCCCTTTCATGCAGAGCTGAGTGTGATATGATAATAACTAATTGTATCAGACTTTAGACAACCTGGAACTGATGAGAGGAGCCGGAATGAAGATGCAGAATTTTGAAGAAAGCATTTATAATCTGATCGTAGAGACCTCCACAAACCTGCCGGGTGATGTGCGCAGAGCCGTTGCCAAGGGGCGTGCACTGGAAGACCGGGCCACCCGCTCGGGGCTTGCATTAACCACGATTGCTCAGAATATCGGCATGGCCGAGCTTCAGGTATCGCCGATCTGTCAGGATACGGGGATGCCGACTTTTATCATTCATACCCCTGTAGGCGTCAACCAGATTGAGATGAAGAAGGATATTCATAGCGCGATTATCCGCGCTACTAAGAACGGGAAGCTGCGGCCTAACTCCGTCGACTCGCTGACCGGTGAGAACAGCGGAGATAACCTCGGTGCAGGGACGCCGGTGATTCATTTTGAACAGTGGGAAGAGGAGAACGTGGACGTCCGGCTGATTCTTAAAGGCGGGGGCTGCGAGAACAAAAATATCCAGTACAGCCTGCCTGCTGAACTTGAGGGTCTGGGCAAAGCAGGGCGCGATCTTGAAGGCATCCGTAAATGTATTTTGCATGCCGTGTACCAGGCGCAGGGTCAGGGCTGCAGTGCCGGTTTTATTGGTGTAGGCATAGGCGGCGACCGGACAACCGGCTATGAACTGGCAAAGAAGCAGCTGTTCCGCAAGGTCGAGGATGTCAATCCGGTTGAAGATTTGCGCAAGCTGGAAGACTATATTATGGAGAATGCCAATAAGCTGGGGATCGGCACGATGGGCTTCGGCGGTGAAGTAACGCTGTTAGGCTGCAAGATTGGTGTGATGAACCGGCTTCCGGCCAGCTTTTTCGTATCCGTGGCCTATAATTGCTGGGCATTCCGCCGCCAGGGGATCCTGGTTGAGCCTGCAACCGGAAATATTAAGGACTGGCTCTATGAGAGCGGCACAGGCATCTCCGTAGATGAACCGGACTCGGCTGCAACTGAACCGGCCGCCGTGCCAGCCGAGGCTGCTGTGGGTTCACGCGAGGTTCGCCTGACTACACCGGTCAGTGAGGAAGAGATCCGCAGCCTGCGGGTAGGCGATGTGGTCATCCTCTCCGGGGAGATGCACACCGGAAGGGATGCGCTGCATAAATATCTGATGGACCATGATGCCCCGGTCGATCTGAACGGTGCAGTCATCTATCACTGCGGGCCGGTGATGCTGAAGGATGATGAAGGCTGGCATGTGAAGGCGGCAGGCCCGACTACCAGTATCCGTGAGGAGCCGTACCAAGGCGAGATTATCAAAAAGTTCGGCATCCGCGCCGTAATCGGCAAGGGCGGAATGGGTCCCAAAACTCTCCAGGCCCTTCAGGAGCACGGCGGTGTATACCTTAACGCAATCGGCGGTGCGGCGCAGTATTATGCGGAATGCATCAAGAAAGTCAACGCCGTTGACTTCATGGAATTCGGCATTCCGGAGGCGATGTGGCATCTGCAGGTGGACGGCTTCGCGGCTATCGTAACCATGGATGCACACGGCAACAGTCTCCATGCCGATGTCGAGAAGGATTCAGCAGCCAAGCTGGCCCAGTTCCGTGAGCCGGTATTTAAATAACAAAACAGAATCATTGAATATTCAAAAACCTTCTTTCATATTCCGGAAAGAAGGTTTTTTGACATTAATTATGCTTGACAGCGCATACATGATCATGGTAATTTTTACTTGGGAAACCGGTTTCCTTACCTGCAGCACAGTTTTGCAAGTGACGGGTGTAAATTCACAGGCAGTGGTGTTCAAATGCGCTTTATGATGAGAGGGAGATGAGGAATGAAACGCAACCGATGGCTAATTCCGGTACTAATCACATCTATTGTTCTGTCCGTAATGACGAATTTATTTGTACTGGCACCTTCACAGGCAGATGCGGCCAGCATCGGCACAGTCACTGAGAACGACACGATTTATCAGATTATGGTTGACCGTTTCAATGATGGGGATACCTCCAATAATGCCACCGGCGCCGCGATCCGTTACGGAGAGACCTCGGAGGATGATTTCCGCTATATGAAGGGCGGGGACTGGCAGGGGGTTATCAATAAGCTCCCTTATATTGCGAACATGGGTTATACCGCAATTTGGATCTCTCCTGTGGCAGAGCCGCAGATGACTAACCGCGACAACAACGGCACCGGTAAAAACACCGCTTATCACGGATACAACGTCAAAGACCCTAATGCCGCCAATCCCTACTTCGGGACCAAAGAGAAGCTGAAGGAGCTGGTGGATTCCGCGCATGCACTGGGAATTAAGGTAATTATTGATGTCGTGCCGAACCACATCGGAGACTATATGCTGGGCACGCAGGCTTATTATGATATCGCGGGTCTGCAGCCGGCAGCGCCGTTTAATAACCCCGCGTGGTATCATCACAATGGTGATATTAACTGGTCGCTGGCAGACGGAAGATATGACCAGTGGGCACAGGACTACCTTGAGAATCACGATCTCGGCGGACTGGATGACATCGACTTCGACGTTCCAGCTGCGAAACAGGCCGTATTCAGCTCCATTAAAGCCTGGTTTGACTATACAGGAGCAGACGGCGCGCGTGTAGATGCTGCTAAGCTGATCAAGCCGAGCGATATCGGCGAGCTGCAGAATCTCCTGGGTGTGAATACCTTTGGTGAGAATTTTGACGGCAATGCTGAATTCGTCTCCCGCTGGGTGGGCACGAATAAGGAGTGGGGCATGCTTGATTTTCCAATGTTCTTCTCCGTGCTGAACAGCTTTGCTTACGGGCAGTCTTTTGACTCCAATATCAAGAGCACTTTGGCTCAGGATTCCTATTACAACGGAAATGCGAATCATATGGTTACCTTTATCGATAATCATGACCGCAACCGTTTCCTGACAGAAGCCGGCGGCAGTGTTGAGAAAATGCAGAACGCCCTCTCCTTTATCTTCACGGTCCGCGGAACACCGGTAGTCTTCCAGGGTACCGAACAGAATAAAGGGAACGGCAACGGCCAGATTATGACTGGCGGGATCGCCGATACCTGGAACCGCTGGTCGATGGTGAAACGGGATGCGAACGGCAATGTTCTGGAGAATTATTTCAATGAGAACACAAGCACCTACAAGCATATTGCCAAGCTGAATGAAATCCGTAAAAATAACCCGGCGCTTCGCACCGGCACTCAGCGTGAAATGTGGTCCGCCCAGAACCTGTATGCCTTCTCACGCCGGATCGACAGCGGCACCAATGTTGGGCAGGAAGTCATTTCTGTATTCAGCAATGCAGCCAGCGGCACACAGACGGTTACGATTCCGCTGCGCGCAGAAAGCACATTAACTGTCGGAACCGTTCTGATTAATCAATTAAATACATCGGATACAGTAACTGTACAATCGGGAGGCGCAACAGGGAAACAGATTACGGTAGCTGTAGGTGCGAACTCAGCCAAAATCTATTCCAAAACACAGCCGGTAACAGATACCGTGGCTCCTTCTATTCCAGGCAACGTAACAGCAACCGTGCAAAACGCCTCCAGTGCGCTGGTCAGCTGGACAGCATCTACTGACAATGTTGGTGTTACTGGTTATGAAGTTTACCGGAACGGGGTAAAGGTGGGTACTACGACAACTACCTCTTATACCGATAACGGCCTCTCAGCCCAAACGAATTACAGCTATACGGTAAAAGCTTTTGATGCCGCAGGCAACCTGTCGGCATTCAGCGCAGCGGCGCTTGTCACTACACCAGCTGGTAATAGTGTGACTATCTATTACAAGCAGGGCTATTCTACGCCATATATCCATTATCGTCCTGCCGGGGGAACCTGGACGACAGCGCCGGGCGTAGCCATTCCGGTATCCGAAGTGTCAGGCTACAACAAAATTACGATTAACATCGGCTCTGCCACGCAGCTTGAAGCTTGCTTCAATAACGGAAGCGGAACCTGGGACAGTAATGGCGGCAGTAATTATCTGTTCGGTACCGGTACCTGGACGTATACGCCGACCGGGAACATTCAGGCAGGCGCACCTGTAACGCCGACAGCAACTCCAACAGCAACACCAACACCAACACCAACACCAACACCAACACCAACAGTAACACCGACACCTACGCCAACAACAACACCGACTGCTACACCTACGCCTACAGCAACACCGACGGCGACGCCGACAATCACGCCGACACCAACGGCTACTCCAGCTGGCAATTCAGTGACCATTTATTATAAGAATACAGCTTATACAAATTCCTATATGCACTATAGCCTGGATGGATCAAATGTATGGACTACATCACCAGGATTACAGCTGCAGGCTTCCTCCTATTCAGGCTACAAAACAGCCACAATTCAGCTGGGCACTGCTGCAGGTCTGACTGCAGCCTTCAATAACGGCAGCGGCACCTGGGACAACAACAGCGGCAGCAATTATCATTTTGCAGCCGGCACATGGAGTCTGGTGAACGGCAGCCTATCCGCCGGAGTACCGCAGCCGGACAGCGTTACCTTTAAGGTCACCGTTCCGAGCTCTACCCCGTCATCCGGGCCGGTATATCTGACCGGCACCTTCAACAGCTGGAATGCGGCGGACCCCGCGTATCAGCTGACTAAAGGCAGCGATGGTGTTTATTCCATCACACTCAGCCTGCCAGCAGGAACAGCAGTGCAGTATAAGATCACGCGCGGAAGCTGGGCCTCGGTGGAGACAAGTTCAAGCGGCGCAGACATTGCGAACCGGACGCTGACACCTGCCGGCGGGGCGCAGACCGTATCGCTGACGGTACAGCGCTGGAAAGATCAATAACATCTGAAGCATATTCATATCCTCACAGATACAACCTAAATAAGGAGCGGCCCCGGTTAGGGAGCCGCTCCTTATTTTGCAAACTTAAGAGTGATAGTGAGAACAGAATTAAGATTACTATCACTGCAGCCCGGCTGTGGACTCGCGCGGAATCAGCTCGGGTTCCAGAAGCAGCTGCCGTGATGCCGTACAGCTGCCTTGGATATGATCCATCAGCCACTGGCCGGATGTTACTCCGAGCTTGAAGGTGTCGATATTCAGTGAAGTCAGCGGGGGAGTCGTATAGCGGGATAAAGGATATTCATCAAAAGCTGCGACACCCAGTTGCCCCGGAACATCGATCCCCAGCTCCCGGGCCGCCTTCAGTACACCAAACGCCGTATAATTCGTCATACATACCACAGAGTCAGGACGGTCCCCGTACTGGAACAGCTTCAGTGCGGCGCGGTATCCTTCGTGTTCATCCGCCGGACCGTTTACAATCCAGTCCTGGCGGACGATGCAGCCTGCCTGCTGCAAGGCCTGAAGGTAGCCGCTTAACCGGCGGCTGAAAATCTGCTCATTCCGCTCTCCGCCGATAAATGCGGGTTTACTGTAATCCTGCCGCAGCAAATGGCTGGTCAGCATTCGTCCCCCGGCTTCATTGTCGAAATCGACCCAGCTGGCGGCTGGCTCCATTTCACCGATCGAGACGTAAGGGAAGCGAAGCCGGTCCAGCTCCCTCGACAATTCTTCAGTCAGCACAGAATTATTAGCAATAATGCCATCCACGCGCTGGTTCAGCACTAGCCGGTTAAGAAAATGGTCCTCAGCAGCATGGTGCTGGATATTGCAGAGAGTCAATTCATAGCCCATAGGGCCGATCACGCTCTCAATACCGCCGATAATATTGTAAAAGAACTGATTCAAAAATTCGCTCTCTTTGGACATGTCGATCAGTAGTCCGACTGTATGGCTGCTCTGTCTGGCTAATCCGGTAGCTATGCTGCTCGGGATATAATTCATCTGCTTCATGATTTCCCGGACTCTTAGCTTGGTTTCAGCTGATATTTTGGGAGAATCGTTCAACACCTTGGAGACGGTGGACTTTGCCACATTTGCCGCTCTTGCTACATCTGAAATGGTTACTTTCATCGCTATCCCTCGCAAAAAATTAGTCATTATGAAACTGCTATAGAAGAAACGAAAGGTGTTATATACTAGTTTATCATTTTGTTGCGTCTTGTTCTAATAATAGGATTTCTGCAGAACTCCGGCAGTGTTCGCGGCTGATTTTACATTGCGTTGATAATTGTCACGGGAACTGGTATTTTCGCGGAAATGGAGTTAGGATGTTCTCAAGGACACAACGATAAGAAAGAGGACTACTTTATATGAAACCGTTTCGCATCCGCCTCACCCTAATCATGATGGCCCTGATCGGGATCTCTATGATCGGTGCAGGCATTACAATGGCTAAGCTGTTCAAGGACTCGCATATCACTGCCCTGGAGGAGAACATGTCCCGGGAAATAAAATTATTATCCGGCACTTTCCAGTTTACCGACATGAACAGCGCTGATGCGGTCAGCTACTACACAAAGCATGCCAAGCTCATCTCCCAGCTGACGAATTCCCGGATTACCTTCATCACCAGAGAGGGGAAGGTCATCGGCGATTCGGAGAAAAATCCGCTGGAAATGGACAACCACTCTACACGGGAAGAAGAAGTGATTGCGGCGAAAGAAGGCATTGGCCGTGCCATCCGATACAGTGATACGCTGGACCGGGAAATGCTCTATGTGGCGGGAGCGGTACAATCGGAGGACGGCTTTGACGGATATATCCGCCTTTCGATGGGGCTTGATGCGGTCACAGAGGGACTGAACCGGGCATGGATGATTATGGCCGGCGGACTGGTGCTCCTGTTTGTGGCGGCTACCTTTGTGAGCTATAAAGTGGCATCCAGCATGACTTCACCGCTGGAGCAGATTACAAGAGTCGCCCGGCGCATTACCGATTTGGACTATGATGCCAGAGTTCCGATACAGCGCAGGGATGAAGTCGGACAGCTGGCTAAAGCGATCAATGCAATGGCGGACAGTCTGCAGGCGCAGCTAAAGACGATCCGCGACAATGAAGATCTGCTGCAAAGCGTTTTGGATAATATGACCGGCGGCATTGTCATGATCAACGCGGAAGGGGAGTTTGCCCTGCTCAACAAGGCCTCGGAACGGATGCTCGATGTGAAAAACAGCGAGATGGCCGGGCATTCCTACAAAGAGCTGAAGCATCATTATGAGCTGGCCCGGCTGATTGAAGAAGGTGTGGAACGCAATGAGCCGATTCATGAAGAGCGCAGCATTTATACCCCTGCTGAGCGGATCGTCCGGCTGGACGGTGTGCCGATGGTGCAGGACAGCTCTTACCGGGGCATGCTGTTCCTGCTGCAGGAAGTTACGGAAATCCGACGGCTGGAGAAGATGCGCAGCGAGTTCGTCGCCAATGTGTCGCATGAATTGAAGACGCCGGTAGCTGCAGTAAAAGGGTTTGCCGAAACGCTGCTTGGCGGAGGTGTGACCGATGAGAAGACCGCCCGTTCATTTTTGCAGATTATATATGATGAGAATGAGCGGCTGAACCGCCTGATCGGGGACATTCTGGAGCTGTCCAAAATCGAATCCAAGCGTGTGCAGCTGGAATGCTCTCCGGTACATTTAGTCGAATTCTTTGATTCCGTGCTGGGGACGCTCAGTAAGGTGGCAGAGAAGAAAAAGATCAGTCTCAGCACCAACGTGCCGAACGAACTCTTCATCGAAGGGGACGAGGATAAGCTGCGCCAGATCTTCATGAATCTGCTCTCCAATGCCATTAATTACACTCATGACGGAGGTAGCGTCAAAGTAACGGCAGTGAATAGACAGAAGACGGATGGTACAGAAACTGTCGTCTTTACCGTCAGTGATACGGGAATGGGAATTCCCCGCAAAGACCTTCCGCGCATCTTTGAGCGGTTCTACCGGGTAGATAAGGCCAGATCCAGAAGCTCCGGCGGTACGGGGCTCGGGCTGTCCATTGTTAAACATCTGGTGGAGCTGCACCGGGGCACGATTACCGTGGAGAGTGATCTCGGAATTGGAAGCTCGTTTATTCTGGAGCTGCCGCTGCTGCAGGAGCACGGAGAGTAGCAGGCTGTTTGTGCGCCACCTATAGAGGTATGGATTGCGTTTGCCAGCCGGTCTATCAAGCGATATATTAAAAGAATCAGGTTAATCTACGAAAGTTGCTGCTATTTTACACCAAGTTAACATTCCGGTGATATGATGGGCTTGCTGCAGTTTTGTAAATTTAAAAACATATGAATACGGGGGAAACTATGGCACAACGATTGCTTGTCATTGAAGACGAACCGACACTGGCCCGGCTGCTGTCCTATAACTTGACACAGGAAGGCTATGAGGTGACGGTCGAGGATCATGGAACGGCAGGATACGACCGTGCGACTAGAGAACCTTTTGATCTGATCGTACTGGATCTGATGTTGCCCGGTATGAACGGGATAGATATCCTTGATAAGCTTCGCGGGCAGGGCATCCGTACACCTGTAATCGTGCTGACTGCCAAAAACGCTGAAGAGGATGTAGTCCGGGGACTGAAATCAGGCGCCGACGATTACATAACGAAACCTTTTGGCGTGTCCGAACTGCTTGCGAGAGTGAGCGCTGTTCTCCGGCGGATCTCGGGAGTTGTAGAGGAGAGCCAGCCGGAAGTGGCGGCATCCGCATCAACGATTATTCTGGGACAGCTGGAGATTTATCCGGAGCGCTATGAGGTCTCGCTGGGGGGACAGAGCATCAATCTGCGCCCCAAAGAATTTGAAGTGCTGCTGTATCTGGCACGCAAGCCGGGGGTAGTGCTGACGCGCGACGACCTGATGAATGCGGTTTGGGGCTTTGATTATATCGGCGGGCAGCGTACCGTAGACGTTCATGTAAGCTCGCTGCGCAAGAAGCTGGAGCTTGATCCGGAATCCGTCCACATCGATTCAATCCGCGGGGTGGGCTACAAGCTGGTCGTGAGCAAAAAAAGAGCACCGGTCATTTAAAATGACGGTGTTCTTTTTTTGATTATACATAAAAATACTGATGTAACTATACACTATACTTACATTTCTGTTAGAGGCATTATTTCTGCCGCTGCCGATTTTACACTGCGTTAACAATTCTCTTCAACTCTATTTACACTGGAAGCTTATCATTGGGAACGAAGATGATGAGAAGGAGACGCCAAAACAAATGAAATCCATCATTGACATAGAGAAGCTAGATCTCTACTATGAGTCATTTCACGCACTGAAGAATGTGGAGCTGCAAATCCCGGAGAAACAGGTGACCGCGTTTATCGGGCCTTCCGGCTGCGGTAAATCCACCCTGCTGCGTACCCTAAACCGAATGAATGACATGATCCCCGGAACACGAATCGAAGGAACAGTAAACATCGGCGGCAAAAATATTTATAGCGACGAAGTGGAAGTGGAAAGCCTGCGCAAGCAGGTCGGCATGGTATTCCAGCAGCCGAATCCTTTTCCTAAGTCGATTTATGACAATGTAGCCTATGGCCCGCGTCTGCACGGCGTCCGCTCCAAAGCGGAACTCGACGAGCTCGTGGAGCAGAGCTTGCGCCAATCCGCCCTCTGGGAGGAAGTTAAGGATTTCCTGAAGAAGTCTGCGCTCAGCTTGTCCGGCGGACAACAGCAGCGGCTCTGTATTGCCAGAGCACTTGCGGTGCAGCCGGATATTCTGCTGATGGATGAGGCAACTTCTGCCCTGGACCCGGTCTCCACGCTTAAGATTGAGGAGCTGGTACAGGAATTGCGGAGTAAGTACACGATTGTAATGGTCACGCACAACATGCATCAGGCGGCCCGTGTGTCGGGACGTACCGTGTTTTTCCTGAATGGTGTCATCGTTGAGGCGGCGGATACGGAGATGCTGTTCTCCAATCCGAAGGACTCCCGCACTGAAGATTATATATCCGGACGCTTCGGCTAAGCGCTGGAGGACCCGTTCCTGGAAATGACAGGCTGACCATACGTTTTTGAGGAGGATCGGTTTACTTATGATTCGCAGAAAAGAATTCGACAAAGATCTGGAAGAGCTGCGCACCCTGCTGCAGCAAATGGGTGAGCATGTCATCGATGCGCTGGAAGGTGCTGTGGTGGCGCTGCAGACCCAGGATATCGAACGAGCACAAGACATCGTTAAGGCAGACCTGAGGCTGAATGCGATGGAAGACAAAATTATGGACATCGGCTCACGGCTTATTATTACCCAGCAGCCGGTAGCCAAAGACCTGCGCCGTATTATTGTTGCTTTCAAAATCTCCAGCGATCTGGAGCGTATGGGCGATTTGGCTCTGGATGTGGCGAAGGTTACCCTGCGTATCCAGGGACAGCAGCTGATCAAGCCGCTGGTGGATATTCCGCGCATGGCTGAAATTGTATCGGTAATGATTACCGAGGCCATTCAGTCCTACCTGGACGAGAATACCGATCTGGCCTACAAAATGGCCCAGGACGACGATCAGGTTGACGGGTTGTACAGTGCAATGATTAATGAGCTGTATGCTTATATGGTGGAGAAGCCGGAATCCCTGAATCAGGCCATGCTGCTGACACTGGTTGGCCGTTACATTGAGCGGATTGCTGACCACGCCACCAATATTGGCGAGAGTGTCGTTTATCTGGTGACGGGCAAGCGCCCGGATCTGAACCAATAGCCTGAGGCAAGCTCGCTCAGACAGCTGGAGTGAACCTCCCTGACGTATTTCTAAAACAGCACGCCCCCCATGGAGGCATGCTGTTTTTTATTTGTAAATGCAGGCAATAACGGGTTTAAGCCGCGGAAGAATGGCAATCCTGCATTAAATATAAGATTCTATCCCGGAGACTCATTTCGTGCACTTTGGTTCTTTTTTGTACAGATCATATGGTAAGATGTAAGAAGTAAGCAAGAAAAAGGCGAGGTGCTACAGTGGACAAGTTGATACTCATAGATGGAAATAACATCATTTACCGCGCGTTTTTTGCAATGCCGCCGCTGACGAATACAGCAGGACAGCAGACGAATGCGGTATACGGATTTACGACAATGCTATTGCGCTTAATTGACGATTATAAACCAAGCCATTTGATTGTGGCCTTTGATGCGGGGAAGATTACCTTCCGTCATGAAGGTTATGAGGATTATAAAGGCGGCCGCCAGAAGACTCCGCCCGAGCTGTCCGAGCAGTTCCCGATGCTGAAGGATCTGCTGCGCGATCTCGGTGTGCCGCAGTTTGAAATCAGCGGGTACGAGGCCGATGATATCATCGGCAGTATCTCCCGGGAAGCGGATGCAGCCGGACGTGAAGTGATCATTGTGTCCGGGGACAAGGATATGCTGCAGCTGGCTTCGGAGCATACTACCGTAGCCCTGGTACGCAAAGGTGTTACCGAAGTGGAACTGTACGGGCCGCAGCAGATACGTGAGAAATATGATCTGACCCCTGAGCAGATTATCGACCTCAAGGGCCTGATGGGTGATACGAGCGATAATATTCCAGGTGTTCCCGGCGTAGGTGAGAAAACGGCACTGAAGCTGCTGCACCAGTTCGGTTCTGTTGAAGGTGTACTCGCCGGAACAGGCGAACTGAAAGGAAAGATGAAGGAGAAGCTGGAGGAGCATGCCGACAGCGCCGTCATGAGCAAGAAGCTCGCGACGATTTACCGAGAGGTTCCGCTTGAGCATGCCTGGGAGGATATGGCCTTCAGCGGAATTAAGACAGAAACAGCCGGACCTGCGCTCGCTAAGCTGGAGTTCAAATCTCTGCTGGAGCGCTTGTCGCTAAGCGCCTATGCGCCAGCGGCAAACGGCGAAGGAACCGGAGCGGAAGCATCGGGTGCGGCTGAGACTGCTGTCCTGGATATTACGATTGTCGGCGAGGCCGACCTGGAAGCGTTAATTGCTGCCCTCCCGGATATTTCCGCACTGCATGTGGAGACAAACGGTGAGAATCCGCATCGTTCTGAAGTCATCGGCATCGGTCTGTCTTCGCCGGATCAGCATTACTTCGTGCCGCTTGCCCTGCTGAAGAGCCCGGCCGCCGCACCGCTGCGGGACTGGCTTGGAGACAGCGGTGCGCCGAAGAGCGGATATGACCTGCACCGGGCGGATCTGGCCCTGCATTGGCAGGGAATCGCCTTTGCCGGAGCGGCCAATGATGTGCAGCTTGCGGCCTATTTGCTGGACCCGACGGAAGCGAATCAGAATCTGAATGATCTTACCGCCAAATATGGACTGCCGCGTCTGTCCCCGGATGAAGAGGTATTCGGCAAAGGCGCCAAATATAAAATTCCTGAGCTTGAGATTCTGGGCAATCATGTAGCCCGCAAGAGTGCTACTGTGCTTGGCATTGTGCAGAAGCAGCAGCAGGAGCTAACAGAGACCGCAATGACCGGCCTGTTCGTGGATCTGGAAATGCCGCTATCGCGCATTCTGGCCGATATGGAGAAGCAGGGGATTGCTGTCAATAAAGAGGATCTCAAGGAGCTGGGCAAAGAATTCGAAGCACAGATCTCTAAACTTGTAACGGAAATTTACGAGATTTGCGGAACCGAATTCAACCTGAACTCGCCGAAGCAGCTTGGCGAAATCCTATTCGTGAAGCTGGGACTGCCTGTCGTTAAGAAGACGAAGACGGGCTATTCCACGGATGCAGAGGTGCTGGAGAAGCTGGCTCCTTATCATGACGTAGTGCGTCTGATCCTGCAGTACCGTACGATCTCCAAGCTGCAGTCCACTTATGTAGAAGGATTGCTCAAGGAAATTTCGGAGGAGACCGGCAAGGTTCACACCTTCTACCGGCAGACAATTGCCGCAACGGGACGTTTAAGCAGCCAATTCCCGAATCTGCAGAATATCCCGATCCGGCTGGAGGAGGGCCGCAAGATCCGTAAGGTCTTCGTGCCGTCTGAACCCGGCTGGTCGATCCTGGCGGCGGATTACTCGCAGATTGAGCTGCGGGTGCTGGCGCATATCTCCGGTGATGAACGGATGAAGGAAGCGTTCCTGGAGGATATGGACATTCACACCAAGACAGCCATGGACGTGTTCGGGGTTGCCGCCGATCAGGTAGACAGCAATATGCGCCGTTCCGCCAAGGCGGTTAACTTCGGAATTGTCTATGGCATCAGCGATTACGGCCTGTCTCAGAACCTTAATATTCCGCGTAAAGAAGCGGCACAGTTTATTGAGCAATATTTTGAAGTGTTCAAAGGTGTGCGTAAGTATATGGATGATATTGTGCTGGATGCCCGTAAGCAGGGCTATGTCACCACACTGCTGGAACGCCGCCGCTATCTGGCGGAGATTAATGCCAAGAACTTTAATCTGCGCTCTTTTGCCGAACGTACGGCTATGAATACGCCAATTCAGGGAACGGCTGCGGATATCATCAAGCTCGCTATGGTTCATATGGACAAAGCGTTATACGAACGCGGGTTGAAGAGCCGCATGCTGCTTCAGGTGCACGATGAGCTTGTGTTTGAGGTACCGCCGGATGAGCTGGAGCTGATGAAGGAGCTGCTGCCTGAGGTTATGGCCGGGGCGCTGGCACTGTCTGTTCCGCTGAAGGCGGAGGTAAGTTATGGAAGTAACTGGTATGAAGCGAAATAGGCTCCCCGCAGCCTGGTGTTATCCGGTATAATGGGATAGAGGTGAGCCATAATGCCGGAATTACCGGAAGTCGAAACAGTCAGAAGAACCCTTAACGATTTAATTACAGGCAAGCAGATAGAGCACGTCACCGTCCGGCTGCCGCGGATTATTCAGCGTCCGGACGATATACAGGCTTTTGCCAATATGCTGGCGGGCCAAAGCATTGTTACGGTTGAGCGCAGAGGCAAGTTTTTGCGGTTTGTGCTGGATGGGCTGGTGATGGTCTCCCATTTACGGATGGAAGGCCGCTACGGGCTCTTTCAAAAGGACGATCCGCTGGACAAGCATACGCATGTCATTTTCCATTTTACCGACGGTACTGAGCTCCGTTACACGGATGTACGCCAATTCGGTACGATGCATTTGTTTCAGCCGGGTGAGGATTTGCTGCTCAAACCGCTGAACAAGCTGGGGCAGGAGCCCTTGGATGCTTCATTTACCCTGGAACGGTTCAAGGAAATCGTCGCAGGCCGGAGCACCAAAATCAAGCCGCTGCTGTTAAATCAGGAATATGTGGTCGGCATCGGTAATATTTATGTAGATGAGTCCTTGCACCGCGCGGGAATTCATCCGGAGGAGACAGCGAAGTCGCTGTCGGACGAGCAGCTCGGCAGGCTGCATAATGCGATTGTAGCAACCTTGACGGATGCTGTTAATGCCGGAGGCTCATCCGTGAAATCGTATGTCAACGGCCAGGGAGAGAGCGGCAGCTATCAGCAGCAGCATCTCATTTATGGCCGCAAGGATCAGCCGTGCAGCACCTGCGGTACCCTGATTGAGAAAAGCGTCGTAGGCGGCCGGGGCACGCATATCTGTCCGAACTGCCAGCCTTTATCTGTATTTGTAAATAAGAATTAACCCTGGAATGCTCCTAATCCACAGGCACTATACACTATTACCTGTCCATGCTGCCGCAATAAGTCAGGCACCGACTGCCCGTCCCGCCCATATACTGTGTGAAGAATGCTGAATCAAGGTAACGGAACCGAGCGGATGTATCCGCCGGACTTCCGTTTCTTCACGGGAGGGATTGCGGGTGATCAGCCCATTGTTTTCACTTTTGCTACTGGCCTTTGCGCTTAGTTTGGACGGTTTTGGTGTAGGCATTACATATGGATTACGCAAAATGAAGATACCGCTGCTGTCCATTCTGATTATCTCGCTCTGTTCGGGGATAGTCATTTGTGTCTCTATGCAGGTAGGTGTACTATTAGCCAAGGTTGTTTCACCGGATGCCGCCTCCATGATTGGAGCGGTTATTCTCGTCTTAATGGGCTGCTGGTCCCTGATTCAGATGCTGATGCAAAAGGAACGGGAGCACAGTCCGCAGGGACCGGAGGCGCAACCTGATCCATCAAATGAAGAGTCCGTGAAACCGGCCGAAGACTGGCTCCACAAATCAGCAGTTTTTTCTTTGGAGCTGCGGCATTTGGGAGTAGTGATACAGATTCTCCGCACGCCTTCTTCCGCCGACATGGATGACTCAGGGAGTATTTCCTCGATGGAGGCGGTGATCCTCGGTATTGCGCTGTCCCTGGACGCTTTTGGTGCGGGGCTTGGTGCTGCGCTGCTTGGGTTTAGCCCGGTCCCGACTTCACTGATGATCGCCCTGTTCAGCGGAACCTTCTTACTGCTGGGAATGAAAACCGGTCTAAAGCTGTCGGGGAGCTTCTGGATGAAGCATGCAGCTGCTCTGCCGGCGTTATTATTAATTGCTATGGGAATAATGAAGCTGTTATGAGGTGAGTACATGATTATGGGCTTAACCGGAGGCATTGCTTCCGGAAAAAGCACCGTCTCCGCACTATTTGTAGCTAAAGGGGCACGGCTCGTCGATGCTGATGTAATCGCAAGAGGGGTCATGCTCCCGGGGCATCCCGTGCTGGCTGCTGCTGTGGAGCATTTTGGCCAAACCATATTATTGCCGGACGGAACACTAAACCGGGCTGCGCTGGGAGAAATCGTCTTTCAGGACCAGGCTGCCCTGCAGGTGCTGAATGACCTGACACATCCTGCGATCCGCCAGGAGATCAAAGAAACGATGTATGCGTTGGAAGAAGAAGATCCACTGTCACTGATTGTCGTGGATATACCCTTGCTCTACGAATCAGCGCTGGACAATCTGTTCAAGATGACAACCGTTGTGTATGTGCCCCGGGAGGTGCAGCTAGCCCGACTAATGGAGCGTAACGGATTGTCTCTTGAGCAAGCCACTGGCAGGCTGGATGCCCAGATGGATATCGAAGAGAAGCGCAGAAGAGCGGATTACGTTATCGACAACAGCGGCGGGCTTACCCATACTGAACAGCAGGTAGCGGCGCTATGGGACAGGCTGGGGTTATCATGAGCTGGCTGCGTAAAAAAAGAGTACTGCTCATGTTATTCGTTGGCTTTACTGCAATTCTGTTCCTGAGCACCAACTGGATGTCTTTGTTTTATCCCATTCATTATAAGAATGAAATCCGTAAGCACAGTATCACTTATGAGATGGACCCGTTTCTAGTGGCAGCCATTATCCGCGTGGAGACCAATTTTAAGACAGGCCGGGAATCCAGAAAAGGCGCACTGGGCCTCATGCAGCTCATGCCGGACACGGCCAAATGGGCGCTTGAAAAGGCCAAGCTGCCCGATGTGTCGCTGGACGAGCTGAAGGAGGAGCCCTCGGCAAATATTGAACTGGGAACCTGGTATTTATCCTCGCTCTCCCGCCAGTTTGAAGGCAACCGTACTGCGGTAATCGCTGCATACAATGCCGGACCCGGTAAAGTGCAGCGCTGGCTGGATGATGGCGACTGGGACGGCACAGAGGGTTCTGTGAAGGATATTCCATTCGGCGAGACCCGGCACTACGTTCAGCGCGTAATTTATTATTATAATCAGTACACGGAGATTTACAGCGAGTTCTAAAAAAAAGAAGCATTAAACGACGGTTAGCCGTTTAATACTTCTTTAGGCAAGCTTATTGGGGACAGGTTATTTGAATTGACCTGCCAGGGACTGTTCAGCCAGAGTTACAAGACGTTTAGTGATGTAACCACCGATCGAACCATTTTCGTAAGAAGTTTTATTGCCTTGGTATCCGTCTGGGGAAAGAGTGATACCTAATTCTTGGGCAACTTCGTATTTAAGTTGTTCCAAGGCACCGCGTGAATTTGGAGCTACCAGGTTGTTGCTGCTGTTTTGGCTCATTGCTGTTCACCTCCTATCGGTTGGTAACTGTATTATGTGCTGCTCTCGCCAGATTCATAACAACAATAAAACGGTGTTTTATGGAAAAAAGAATTACAGCTCCGAAACCTGAATGTGGCCGCTAAGGCCTCCCATATTAATGCAAAAGGAAGTGACCTGAGCTTATGAAATGCCCTTACTGCGATCACACGAATACCAAAGTGCTTGACTCGCGTCCGGCCAACGAGAATAAATCGATCCGGCGCAGGCGTGAATGCGAGCGCTGCAGCAAGCGTTTTACTACCTTCGAGATGATTGAAGAGACCCCGCTGATCGTAATCAAAAAGGACGGCAGCCGCGAAGAATTCAGCCGCGACAAAATCCTGCGCGGCCTGATCCGCGCCTGTGAGAAGCGCCCTGTGTCCGTAGAGCGCCTGGAATCCATTGTCTCCGAGGTTGAGAAGTCGCTGCGGGGTATCGCCTTAGCGGAAATAGAGAGCCGCCAAATTGGCGAGCTGGTGATGGAGCAGCTCTATCCGGTTGACGAGGTTGCCTACGTCCGCTTCGCCTCCGTATACCGCCAGTTTAAGGACATCAACATGTTCATGAAGGAATTGAAGGGACTGCTGTCCAAGAACACAGGAGAGCTGGAGGGGCTGTAGAGCTTCTCCTAAAAACTTTTTTATTAAAGTGTTGACACCGAGGGCGATTTTTTATATTATATAGAAGTCGCCTACGGAACTTAAGGTTCACGAAGCGAGTGAGCTTACGGCTCACACCTGATTTTAGAGTACATAATGTAGTTCTAAAATATGCATCATGGGGCCATAGCTCAGCTGGGAGAGCGCATCGCTGGCAGCGATGAGGTCAGGGGTTCGATCCCCCTTGGCTCCACCAATAACATCATACGGACTCTTAGCTCAGTTGGTAGAGCAGTAGACTCTTAATCTATTTGTCCAGGGTTCGAGCCCCTGAGAGTCCATCACAGTAAGAACGGCAGCGATGCCGTTCTTTTTTTGTATTTAACCAACAACCGCCGCAGCCCCGGGTGCCAATGCCAATTGCGAAGATCTAACCCATAGACCTTATTTCGCTAATCAGCATTTATTTCAGAGCTATCGGACCGTACCCGCTTATACCTCTCCATTAGGTTTGGGTCAACGAAGGCCGCTATGATCTGGAAACAATGAGCCG
Source organism: Paenibacillus pedocola (assembly GCF_031599675.1). Lineage (NCBI taxonomy): Bacteria > Bacillati > Bacillota > Bacilli > Caryophanales > Paenibacillaceae > Paenibacillus > Paenibacillus pedocola. Next base: position 2,337,745 of record NZ_CP134223.1, read on the forward strand.
ACAATCAAAGACAATGTGTGCTTGTATATGGTATAGGCTGCTTGTACGTCTCCCAAGTGTCCTCCGATGTAAAGATGAATGACGCCATGGAGGGAAGCCCAGAATATGCGAATAACGGATTCGGTGTCGTACTGGCCGGTAATTAATCCTTGCTCTTGCGCATTGCTGATCACGGTCGATAATTGACTCATAGCTGTGACGGTACCGCGCAAGCTTTCTTCGTCCGGTTTGAAATCTGCGAAAGCACCTCCGAACATCAGTTTATAATAGCTGGAGTAGTCCTGTCCGAATTGCCAAAAGGATTCGCCGAAATTCAGCAAATGCTGTGCCGGGTCAGCAGCCTTCGGCGTCCTCTCGAATTCGTTAGCAAGCAGCTGGCAACCGTCCAGATATAACTGTTGTGCCAAGCCCTCCTTATTAACAAACAAGCTGTAAATGATTTTTGTCGAGCAATTCATTTTTTGGGATACTTTGCGGACCGTAACGGCTTCCGGGCCCTCTTCCTGTAAAAGCGTTGCGGCAGCATCAACAACGAGCTTGCGGAGATTTTCAGTATTTTGCATACGGGCTTCCTGGTAGGTTTTCAGCTTTCTTGTGTTTGTATTGGAGGAGGCATCTTGGTCGCTCATCATCATCCACCTTCGGTTATCATGTTTTCTTCAGGAAACATAGTTTCCATCTCTCTTAGCAGGAATTGTATACAGTTGTCCTTCACTTGTCAATAAAACGATAAAGGCTCAAAGAATATATTGACTTTTAAAAAAGCACTGGATACAATGATTCCATTAGGAAACAGTGTTACCATGATCGTAATTCTTAACTTACATGAGAACAGAACATTCCTTTCGAGTAATGGTAACGGTGTTTCTAAAATATAACGAAGTTTCGAAGGGAGAGCAACACAATGACAACTGAAGGGACATCTGATCTTGCAGAGAGGACAACACAACAAAAGCTACACAACTAAAATGACATAGGAGGCACTCTAATGCCCAACAAACCAGTTAGCTCCGTTAAATCTGCTGAAGGCGTAAATCGTCCTGTACGCTCACCGCGTGCTAGGATATACAGATGGGGGCTATCCCTTCTCGCAGTGCTCGTTCTAGGATTACTCGTGTTCTTGCTTATTCCTTCACCGGTCCAGCCGGTACAGTGGTCCGCACCCGTTGCTCCCTCTTTTGAGGAAGCGGGTCCTTGGAAACAGAATAACAAACTCGGCTCGGCTCAGCTTGTTACTGATGCTCCCCAGTTCCCGGAATTCATTACTTTCGATAAAGAGGGCCAGCTATTTACAGGAGATTCAGACGGGAAAATTTACAAGGTTCCTTTCGATGCAGAGGGCAATCCCCAAAAAGCCCAGCTGTTTGCAGACACCAAAGGAACACCGAATGGGCTTATATTCGATGCCAACGGCGATTTGATCGTTACGGATGTCAAGAGGGGACTGCTGTCTATTAATCCATCCGGAAGTATTGAGGTATTGGCCGATAAAGTGGACGGCAAGCCCATCTATTTAGCGAATGAGCTTGATATTGCCAAGGACGGCTCCATTTATTTCTCTGATACTTCGAATTATGGTATCGTGACCTTCAAAGAAATTGCCGAGAACAAGCCGCATGGACGTTTGCTGAAGTACGATCCCATAACCAAGAAGACGACCGTCCTGTTAGAAGGCCTCTATTTTGCAAACGGGGTTGCTTTGTCCGCGGATGAAGACTTTGTACTTGTGGCGGAATCTTATCATTACCAGTTGACCAGATATTGGCTCAAAGGACCGAATAAAGGTACCTCTGATATTTTTGCTGATAATATCGCAGGCTTTCCAGACAACATTACGCGTGATGACCAAGGTCATTTCTGGGTAGGTATCTTCACGACTCGCCTTTCTTTTGTAGATCAGATGCATAGCAGTCCATGGTTGGCTAGTACCATCGCCAAAGTACCGCAGTTTCTGCTCAGCGGTGCTAGCGCACCGGTTAAGCATGGACTCGCTGCGGAGTTCAGTCCGGAGGGAGAGCTTCTTGGAAGCTGGCATGATCCGGAAGGCGAATTATATGGTGTAACTACGGCTGCAAGCCATAACGGATATTTATATATAGGGACGGCACCAGGGGGCAGCAAGGGGGTACATCGCGTGCTTTTAACAAAATAAGGCTGGAATCCGGGAGGGGATGATACAGCTCTCAATGCATTAATGCAGGGTTCAACTAAAACGATGGCCAAATAGTAATAAAAGATCCTTCCCGACTTCGGGAACGGATCTTTTATTTTTCTTAAGGCAACTAAGAATCGCCTATCCCGGCACACCCTCCGCATTTTCATAAATATTCATCACCACCTGCTGAATCGGCAGTTCTTTGACGGAAATGTCGGAGAAGCGGTGCTTTCGGGAGATGTCTTCCAGAAAATCACTAATGGAAATCTGGGCTGTGTCCACTTCAAGTGTAATTTGAAAATCCGACGGCCGATCAATTACCTTGGTGTAGGCATTATCGAAAACCGTTTTACCGGCAGAGTCCGCAAAAGTAAAGCTGACTCGCTTCTTCTCCCCGAGAAACAGCTTCAGCCGCTGCAGCGAATCATCAAAAACTTTTTCCCCATGGTTAATGACAATAACCCGGTGGGCAAGCTCTTCCACATCCTCAAGATCATGAGTAGTCAGAATACAGGTCATATTCCGCTTCTGATTCAGCTGCTGGATGAATTCGCGGATTTTGACCTTGGCGATCACATCAAGCCCGATAGTCGGCTCATCCAGGAACAAAATGTCCGGCTGATGCAGCATAGCCATAACGAATTCGCATTTCATGCGTTCACCCAGAGACAGCACTCTGGTTGGCTTTTCGATCACATGGGCAATATCCAGCAGCTCAGTCAGCTCTTCCAAACGGTGTTTGAAATCCTGATTGGTGATCCCATAGATTGCCTTGTTCATGTTGAAGCTGTCGATCGGCGGAATGTCCCAGATCAGCTGCGATTTCTGGCCGAAGACGGCTCCGATTTTGCCGACATAACGCTTCCGGTCCTTGGCAGGGGAGTAACCAAGCACTTGGATTTCTCCGCTTGTAGGATATAGCGCGCCGCAGAGCATTTTGATCGCGGTTGATTTTCCCGCCCCGTTAGGACCCAGAATACCGCAGATTTCCCCTTGGCTGATGGCAAAGCTGATATCGTTGACAGCATGGATTACCACTTCTTCGCGCTGGAAGAAGCTTCGGATCGTCTGCCCCGCGCCTGCCCCACGCTTATAGGTTGTATATGTTTTGGTCAAATGCTTCACATCAATCACCGGCATCATCCGCCTACCCCCTCGTACAATCTGATCATATGCCGGTACACCCATACCCCTGCCGCCAGGAATAACAAGCAGGGCAATACTGCAATGAAATCCCTGGCCTGCACCCGGCCAAGCAGCGCGGAAGCGGGGAGGAAGCCCACCATTCCCACAGGAATAATCATCGTAGCTACAGCCTGCACAGCCTTCGGAAAAACAGGCAATGGATACTTTCCGATATTCAGCACGCTGTCAGCAAGCTCTGATATTCTCGAATTGCCCACCCATTTGAAGGACATTGCGGCCATCATCAGCGATAATCCTGCGAGGACCGCCGTTCCGGCGATGAACAGCCCCATAAATTGAAGCCAGAAGAGCAGCGGAATGGCACCTGCCTGGATAACGGAGAAGATGAATAACGCAACACCACCCAGAAACAGGCCGATACTATCGGTAGAAAATGTAGTGGCGATAATGAAAAACAGCGGATTCAGCGGCTTTAGCAGAATTACTTCGAAGCTTCCCTCACGGATATGGGACATGGTGGTCCAGAGCACACCGCCAAAAATAAGGCTCGAGAGGCCGCTGGACATGGTGAATACAGACTGGATCAATAGTACCTCATATAAGCTCCAGCCGGGAAAGCTGGTGCCGGCCCGGTAAATAAGCAGAGTCACCAGAGGAAACAGAGTATTGCCGACCAGTGTGATCAGACTGCTGATGATGAAATTCATGCGATAAGCTGCAGCTGCTTGTATAGCAGAATACATGCACTGCTTATAAACCTCGAGATACCGTTTCATGTACAGAATTATCCTCTCATGGGGCAATCACGCGCCGACTGCGGTAAACTGCTTCATCGCCAGACGGCGGACCAGCTCGTTGATTCCGAAGGTAATGAACACAGCAACTGCCTGCACGCCCACAGCCTGCTGAATGGAAAGCTCAAGGCCTCCAAGCGAATAGTGTCCGGTGAATACCATTGCAGGCATGTAGGCGATGTATTGAAACGGCAGGAAGAACTGGGTTACCTGAAGCCAGTGCGGGAAAAAATCCAGGGGAATTAGCGCACCTGAAAAAATGCCCGACACCAGCATAAATGCACTGCGTATTCCATTGGATTGGACAAGCCAAAAGGAAGTCAGGCCAATCGTGTAGTTCACATAAAAATTCATCATAAAGGCAAGCAGCACACTTAGAATCGTCCAAGGAAAGCTCACCGGCCGCATATCGACACCGAAAATAAAAATAAAGATCAGCAGGCAGGGCAGAAATTCAAACAGGAAGCCCAGCGAGCGGTGTCCGATTTTTTGAAACAAGGCGAAAGAACGGTGATGAATCGGGCGCAAATGAAAGGTCAGAAACTTACCGGTGCGCACAAGCATGGATAAGTTCCAATCGGCAAAATCCATAATCAGGTAACCGATCAGCGCAGTAGCACCGAAATACCGGATCATCTGGGGAAGAGAGATACCGCCAAGCGAAGAATGGTCTCCATATACTGCCGTCCAGATAAAATATTGCACCATAAAGTATACAGGGCCGACGATGATGGACACCATGGAATGAGTGCGGTAGGCACTCCATTCTTTATAGGTTACGCCCGCCACCGTCCGGCAAATCTGCCAATTGTATTTTAAGCTGTTCATTAAGTGAGCCCTGACCAAATAATATTGGTTACATTATATAATCCCTCTGCGTACCAGTTATCACCGGTAAATGGCACAAACCATACAGCAGCGAGCTGCTCTGTGGGATCTATGACCATACAGCAGGCCCCTGCACCTTCATGAAAATAAGTGGTTTCTGAATAGAGGTAAGCGGGACCTCTCCGCATATCCAGTCCAATGCCATAGCTCCGGTCGCTTTCATTGGCTCCCCAGCAGTGATCAGGAATTCCGTACAAGGTGCGGGTCGTGATTTTTTCGACGGCTTTACGGCCGATAATACGGGTACCCTCAAGCGTTCCCAGCCCCAAAAGCATGTTGGCGAACCGGATGAGATCGGCTGGAGTTGAGATAAGACCACCTCCGGTTCTGGACACGGTATCCCACAGCTTTTCCGCCTGCGAGTATTCAGGCTGCTTACCGTCGACGATATCATTCAACCGCTTTTCGTGCCGCTCGTTTCTGATAATGGCCCGTCTGGCCAATTCAGGAGTCAGTTCCCAGGCCGTATCTTTCATACCCAGAGGCTTCAGAATTTGCTCTTCTATATATTGTTCAGCGGTTATACCCGTCACCTTTTTGATGATTTCTCCGAGCAGGCAAAAACCGAATGAGCAGTATTGCCATTCCTCACCCGGTTGTTTATTAAGACCGCAGCTTAGCGCAGCTTTGATCCAGTCCGGCTCACCGTCCTCAGGAGTGAATTTTTCGAAATACTCATCGATTACCTGCCAATAAGACTTATGATAGGGAACCAGGCTCTCCGCACAGTCGGGAAACATCCCCGAGGTGTGGGTCAGAAGGCTGTAGATATCGATTTTGTCAAAAGGCGCCACCTTAAAAGGTTCAAGTATATCACCAACTGGGGTGTTAAATCGGATCATTCCGTCCTCAACAAGTTTGGCGACTGCGACTGAGGTAACTGCCTTGGTGATCGATGCAATATTATGAACGGTTGTCGGCAGCAGCGGCTCCGGCCGGTCTTCACGGAATGACAGGGGGCCAATAGCTCCGTGCATAAATGTCTTTCCGTACCTTGAGGCACAATAGGATGCAGCCTGGAGTTTATTGTCCTCGATCAGCTTCTGAAAATGGGCGTTCAATACGCCGATTCTTGAAGCGTCATACCCCACCTCTGCCGGTGAACAGTCGGTAACGCCTGGAATTTGCAGCATAACTTATAAGCCTCCTTAAATGATTTACAGGTTAGAGTGTCACTCTATTAAAGCGCTCTCAACGATACGCTTCATTATATTTCCAAAGAATGGATGTTACAACGGTAAGTTTGTTTATAACCAAAGTTGCCCTGGAAATGAGTTAGTTCGCTTTCGAATCTGTCACTTCATGTTAATATGAGGTGAAAGAAGCAAATCGTGATAGGAAGGAATAAAAAAATTACTATGAATACTACTAAACCGCTGAAAAAAACTGTAACCTTCTTTGAAGCTTTAGCCATTGTTGTAGGAATGATTATCGGGTCAGGGATTTTCCTGAAGCCCGGTATTGTGCTGAATAATGCCGGTACACCATGGCTGAGTATCTTGGCCTGGGGGGTGGGGGGAATCATTACTCTGGCTTCTGCACTGAGCGTAGCGGAAATTGCAGCCGCTATTCCCAAATCCGGCGGTCTGTACACCTATTTGGGTGAACTTTATGGGGGCGTGTTCGGATACCTGCTGGGGTGGGTGCAGGCTGTCATCTCTTATCCTGCTTCAGTAGCAGCGCTTGCGATTGCATTTGCTACCTATTCTGGCTACTTTTTGCCGATGAATGACTGGCAGCAGAAGCTGCTGGCGGTTTCGATTCTGGCTTTTATCCTCGTCATGAACGTCATTGCCACCAAATTCGGAGGGATTATTCAGACTGTTGCGACTGTTGGCAAGCTGATTCCGGTGGCGGGTATCATCGGTGTCGGTCTCTTTTCAAATTTGGCTCCCGGTTTTGGGGGGATAGGGGCATCTGCAGCGGGTACGGGTTTTGGGGTGGCGGTTCTGGGTACTCTGTGGGCATATGACGGCTGGATCGGGGTGACCAATATGGCGGGAGAAATCAAAGATCCGGTTAAGACACTGCCAAAAGTCATTTCAATCGGGGTTATATTTGTTATTGCAGTATATGTCTTGTTCAATATTGCAATTTTCAAGGTGCTGCCCTACGATCAGATTGTTTCTTCCAAGACTCCGGGAGCTGACGCGGCAGAGGCGTTATTCGGAAGCGGCGGCGGGGCTTTTATTACGGCGGGAATTATTGTGTCGGTACTAGGTGCGCTGAACGGTTACTTAATGACCGCTGCGCGGGTGCCCCTGGTAATGGGGGAGCAGAATCAGATTCCTTTTTCCCGTGTACTCCGCAGCATCCATCCCAAGTTCCAGACTCCGGCCAATGCGCTTATTTTTCAGAGCGTGCTGGCGGTGATCTATATTTTCTCGGGAACCTTTGACACCCTGACGGACTTGCTGGTATTTGTATTATGGATTTTCTTTACCATGGGTGTGTTTGGTGTATTCATCTTGCGTAAAAAAATGCCGGCTGCGAAGGGACGTTACCGTGTGCCGCTCTACCCGGTTACTCCGATCATCGGAGTGGCAGGCGGGCTCTATATTCTGGGCAGCACGATTGTCAGTGATCCGCTGCGCTCTCTTATTGGAATAGGGATTACTCTGGCCGGACTTCCGGTCTATTATGTTCTGTCCCGCAAAAACCAGTAATAAACAAAGACCGCAGCTAGCAAAGGGCGGTCTTTGTCATTTATCCTTAACTTGAGAAGCCTGATCTAGCTATGCTCTGCGATCTGCACCTCGAAGCCGTCCGGGTCCAGCACATAAAAGAACCGCAGGCTGGGATTCGGCGAAACCGGCCCGCGCGCTACCGGGATGCCCTGGCCTTTCAACTCTTCGATTGCCCGGTCCAGAGACGCTACTTCGAACCCGACGGACACTCCGCATTCCGGCTTCAGAGCCTGTTCGGTTCCCTGAATCAGCTCGATCTTGGGCTGCCCCTCTGTCCCTAACATCACAATCTGTCTTCCTCTGCTCTCAAATCTGCGTTCAATGGGTAGTCCCAAGATCCGGTGATAAAAATCAAGTGAAGCCTCCAGATCGCGTACCCGAAGCGTAATCCAATTTAGTTTTATAATCATAAGGCCGTGTCCTCCGTTTCAGCGTGTGATTGTCCTGCTGTTTCCATTATACGTTATAATCTGCTTAAAAAAATATTGACAGACGGATCTCAGAGAGGTATGATATAAGAGTTCCCTTTGAGGTTATATTATTAAATCCAACATCATATGGACTCTTAGCTCAGTTGGTAGAGCAGTAGACTCTTAATCTATTTGTCCAGGGTTCGAGCCCCTGAGAGTCCATCACAGGAAGAACGGCAGCGATGCCGTTCTTTTGCTGTTCAGGCAGCAAACCCCCATTCCGGACAGTAAACCATAACAAAGAAGAGAGTCTCCTTACACCAGGAGACTCTCTTTTTCTTTTACATAGTAATCGTTCAGGTGTTATCTGGTCTCCAGATAGGCAATGCCAAGTCCGCCGGTTACGGGGTTGCGGTAAGTCTCACAGGACACATCGAATACCTGTCCGATCAGCTCCTTGGTTAGAATATCTTCAGGCTTGCCGCTGGCAGCAACTTGCCCGTCTTTCATGACATATAAATAATCACAATATTCCGCAGCGAGAGTAAGGTCATGGAGCGCAGCGAGAATACCGATATCCAGCTTTTTGACGATATTAAGAATCTGCAGCTGGAATTTGATATCCAAATGGTTGGTCGGTTCGTCTAGAATCATGAATTCCGGCTGCTGGGCAAGGACACGGGCCAGAATGACACGCTGCTTCTCTCCGCCGGATAATGAATTATAGCTGCGGTCTGCATGGCCATCCAGATTAACCCGGCGCAGCGCACCGGAGACGATGTTCTGATCTTCCTGATTGTCAGTCTCTAGCATCCCTTTATGCGGGGTTCTGCCCATGGCTACCATTTCCCGTACAGTGAAGTCGAAGCTCAGTTCGTTGAACTGGCCGACCACACCCAGCTTTTGCGCGACAACTTTGGGGCTTGATTTCATAACATCCAATTCAGAGAGGAAGACGTCGCCCTGCCGCGGTTTGATGACTTTATAAATGCTCTTCAGGAGCGTGGATTTGCCGCAGCCGTTGGGTCCGATCAGGCCGACAAACTGCTTATTGCGGACTTTGAGGGACACATCTTTAACAATATTTACAGTGGAGAAGGAGACCGATAAGTGATCAACGTTTAAGTTCATTAAGATTTACCTCCAAACGCGTAGCCTTTTCTGACCAGCATGTACATGAACATAGGTGCTCCAATCAAGGCGGTAATGATCCCGATCGGGAGCTCGACATTCGGAACGATGGTCCGGGCGATAACATCCGTCCAGATCAGGAAGATGGCCCCAAACAGAATGGATGCCGGCAGCAGTCTCCGGTGGTCAGAGCCAACCAGCCCTCTCACCAGATGGGGGATAATCAGACCTACGAATCCGATCATCCCGCAGCTGGCCACCATGATGCCGGTAATCAGCGCAGTAATGATCATATAGGTTTTGCGGTAGGCGCCGAGTGAAATCCCCAGTGTAACCGCAGCCTCATCGCCAAGCAGCATTGCGTTCAAGACGCGGAATTGCAGCAGGAAAAAGAAGACGGCAAGCACGATGGCTATCGCAATCAGCGGCAGCTTATCCCAGCTTGAAGCGGCCAGGCTGCCCATGGTCCAGAAGGTAACAGTCTTAATGCCCTCGGCGTTGTTGGCAAAATAAACAATGAAATTGGCGAAGGCGGTACATAATGCGTTAATGACCATCCCGGCAAGCACGAGCTTGACCGAGGTCATTTTGCCTCCGGCGTTTGCAAGCAGCAATACTAGCAGTGAAGCACCGACTGCACCGGCGAAGGCCCAGAAGGCTACACCCGTCTGGCCCAGCAGCCCCATGGAACCGAAGCCAATCAGGATGGCGAACGTTGCACCGAGCGAACCGCCGGAGGAAATACCTAGTATGTATGGATCGGCCAGCGGATTCTGTACAGCAGCCTGCATAATTGTTCCGCACAGGGTAAGGCCGGCACCGATGAACATTGCCATGAGTACCCGGGGAAATCGGATTTTCCAGATGATATCGACAAAGGAGCCGGAGGTCAGATCCTGAACATCTCCAATTTGGATGCCTGTGATGTGGTGGAGCAGAATCCGGTAGGATTGTGAGACGGGAATATCCACCTGTCCAAAGGATACAGCAGCGCCAGCCGACAGAATTGTGATTATGAATAGAGTAATAATAACTGTCATAAATCCGTAGCGGCTGTTAATAATGGATTGCTTTGGTTCTGATTGTGCAGCTATCTCAGTTTGCATCGCATTCATAAGACTCCTTCGTTGATTGTTTTAATTTAAAATATATCTCATAGTGAGAATGATTGTCAATGAGAATTATTATCATTGACATATGCGCCTGCTTTCTATATTCTACGAGTTACGTACATACAGAAAAGGGGACAAGGATAATGAGACATGTATTCAAAAGATACGCACCGCTGCTGGTAGTTTTGCTGATGGCGGTAATGATTGCCGCATGTTCGTCGACCACGAAGAATGAGAATGCGGCAGCGAGCACAGCTGCACCTGCTAATAGCAGTAACACCGCCGCTGAAGAGACTGCTGCTCCAAGCACGAAGACCGTATACCCGCTTACAATCGAGAACTTCACTAACAGTGGTGAAGGAACAGAATGGAAGGCTAAGTCCCAGACCTTTGACAAGACGCCTGAAAAGGTAGTGGCCAATACTCAGGGAGCTGCCGAGCTGCTAATCAAGCTGGGACTTACAGACAAAATGGTAGGCGTTGCCGCGCTTTACGGTGCGGGAGATCCGGCTGTCCAGGAAGAGTTCAAGAAGATTCCTGTCATCTCCAAAGAGTATGCCAGTAAGGAGCTCGTTGTCGGCGCAAGTCCTGATCTGGTTCTGGGACGCAGTGACCTGTACGCGGATGCGGATTGGGGCGTAGGGACCGTTGAGGGCTTAAACGAGCTGGGAATCAAGACGTTCGTGCAGAACACCAGCGTTAAGGGAGCTACGCTCGACAGCCTGTACAAAGATATCGAACAGCTAGGCCAAATCTTTGATGTCCAGGAGAACGCAGCCGCTTATATCGAGGAATTGAAACAGCGTGCCCAGACGCTAAAGGATAATACAGCAGCGAGCGGAGAGAAAACCTTTGCTTATGTTTCCGACGGCGGAAATGGAGCAATTGCGATCTATAGCGGGAATGTGGATACGTTTGCGGGCGATGTGCTGGGATTGCTTGGACTCAAAAACAGCTTTGGTACCGTTACGGGAGATATCAGCAAGGAACAGCTGATTGCTACCAACCCGGATGTTCTGCTGCTCTCGGTTTATACCGGAGGTGTTGATCCGGAAGAGACGCTGAAGGCTTTCTACGCTGACCCTTCACTGCAAAGTCTGAATGCCGTCAAGAACAAAGCGATTTATCCGATCGACTTCAACCAGTTCTGGGGGTACAGCTATTCCATATTTGACGGAGCCGAGAAGCTTGCTTCTGAACTGCTTGCTAAGTAATAAGACAAGCTGGTGAATAAGTTTACTATAAGCAGGTTGGGTTGTCACTTGAGTGACTGCCCGATCTGCTTTTTTATTTTCATCAATAGTTCGATTGAATTTAAATTTTGAATATTCAGCAATTTAAAGATAGAATAAAGTTATTAACGAATTAATAACGATAACAGCTTGGGGGAACGGAAAAGTGGAACTTGGAATAAGCACGTTTGTTGAAACAACACCGGATGTGAACACGGGTAAGACGATGAGTCACGCGGAACGGCTGCGTGAAGTAGTGGAGGAGATCGTTCTTGCAGATCAGGTAGGTCTGGATGTATACGGTGTCGGAGAGCATCACCGGCCGGATTTTGCCGCATCATCTCCTGCGGTTGTGATGGCTGCAGCGGCAGCCCTGACCAGCCGGATCCGTCTGACCAGTGCCGTAATGATTCTGTCATCCGCTGATCCGGTCCGTGTCTTTCAGGACTTTGCCACGCTGGACGGTCTGTCCAATGGACGGGCAGAGATCATGGTCGGCCGCGGTTCATTTACGGAGTCCTTTCCGTTATTCGGCTTCGATCTGAAAGACTATGAAACCTTATTCGAAGAGAAGCTGGAACTCTTGATGAAGCTCCAGGCATCGGAGAGCGTAACCTGGGAAGGCCAGCACAGACCGGCTATACATAATCTGGGGATTTATCCGCGTCCGGTACAGCAGCCTCTGCCGGTATGGATTGCCAGTGCAGGAAGTCCTGAGTCAGCGGTACGGGCAGGGGCGCTCGGATTGCCTTTCGCGCTGGCGATGATCGGACCTGTACGTCCCTTGCAATTTGCTTCGCAAGTACAGCTCTATAAAAAAGCAGCAGCTGAGGCGGGCTATGACAGCATGAAGCTGCCGGTTGCGGCGCATGCACATGGCTTTATCGCGGAGAGTACACCGAAGGCTATTGAACAGTTTTTCCCTTCGACGTATGCCAGAACCAATGTAAGAGCGGTAGAGAAGGGGCTCCCGCCTTATACACGTGCAGATTATGATGCGGCAGCCAGCTTTGAAGGAGCCTTATTTGTTGGCGACCCGGAGACTGTGGCGGACAAAATCATTCATTTGCGCAAGCATGTGGGGGTTACGAGATTTCTTCTGCATGTGCCGCATGGCACGATGGATCACGCTGATGTCATGGAGGCTATCCGGCTTCTCGGAACTGAAGTAGCTCCCCGGGTGCGGGAGGAGGTCACGCGCTGGGAGAAAAGCCGGTGAGCAGCGTCGGTTTTTTGCAATACAGTTGACAGGGTTTCCTGATACGATACGGATAGCACTTATCTACAGGGAGGTTGTTCGGTAATGAGTAAGCTGTCCATTGAAGATTTTCAGGAAATCAGAAGGTGGATGTACCGGAATGCGCGGCCGCTTGATCTGGCAAGATGGCAATATCATTTTGAGAATGGGAGTGCAGAACAAGTTCTTCAGGCTCTGGAGGCCTATCGTAACCGTGATAACGGATATGGTCATGCTTTAGATGCGGATAATTGGAACCCCAATTCTTCACCGTATACAACTGGAATTGCGGCTGCCATACTCTATGAAATCGGGATCGCTGATGCACAGCATCCTCAAATTACAGGGATTCTGGCTTACCTTGACCACTGTGAACCGTTTTCTGAGCAAGGCTGGCCGTTTACAATACCATCCAACAGTGATTTTCCCCATGCACCTTGGTATACCTATAGCGAACAAAATAACATCGACAATGGTTTCCACGCTACGGCAGGCTTAGCCGGTTTTATCTTAAAGTTTGCTGACCCTTCTTCCGGATTGTATAAGAAATCCCTGACCCTTGGTGATAAAATGATGGATAAGCTCAGTAAGTCCGGACAACTCGAAAGCCATGAGCTTGGCGGTTATGCTTCCTTTCTACGGGATGCAGAGTCGGCAGCGTTAAACGGCAGATACAATTGTGATGTACTTGCAGCAAGGCTGCAGGAGTTGGTAAATGATGCGATTGAAAGAGATCCCGCCAAGTGGCCGGTCTACTCGATGAGGCCTTCCATGTACATATCGTCTGCAGCAAGTATTTTTTACAAAGGGAACGAAGAGATTGTGGAAAAGGAGCTTGAATACATCCTTCATTCGAGAACTGGCGAGGGTGTATGGGATATTATGTGGCAGTGGGCGGATTACCCGAATACATTCGCGATAGCGGAAAACTGGTGGAAAGCAAATTGGGCTATTCACAACATGTTGCTGTTACGGGAGTTCGGGCGAATCGATGAATCGGCATTTTCGAGAAATGAACCGGTAACATTTTGAGGCACTAAGTCGAAAAAAACGCCCCCAGATACTAACGTCCGGGGGTGTTCGAATGTATAAACCGACTCAGGTAATTGAGGCTTCGTAGATCGCCTCTGTGGATTCTGCGAGCAATGCGTTGAATTCATCATCAGTCTGCTCGTCGCTGAGTCCCTGTGATAAGGCACGAGAGAAGCTGGCGATTAATCCGTGGTTACGCGCCAGCTTTTCATTAGCCTCCGCTTGGGTATAGCCGCCAGACAATGCCACGACCCGTACCACATGCGGTTCCTGGATCAGCTCACTGTAGAAATTGTCCTCCGCCGGTAAAGAAAGCTTCAGCATGACTTTTACGTCTTTGCCAAGAGTGGATAAGTGAGTTAAAAGCTCGTCCTTTAATATCTTTTCCGATTGTGCCTTATCTACACTGTGAATATCCACTTCCGGTTCGATTATCGGCACCAGACCATGTTCAGCAATTTGCTTGGCGAAGGCGAACTGCTGCTCGACGGCTTCATGAATGCCGGCAGGGTTAGCCTCTTTAATCAGTGAGCGCATTTTGGTTCCAAAAATATTTTTTTGGACCGCCCGCTTCAACAGCTCATCCAGCCAGGGGATGGGTTTCATGAGTTGAACCCCATTGTTAGACTCGGCCAGTCCCTGGTCGATTTTGAGAAAAGGAACAATGCCTTTCTGCTCCCAGAGGTAATCGGCGGTGAACTTGCCGTCAATGGTAAGATCCATCGTGTTTTCGAAAAGAATGGCACCTAGAATGTGCCTGGAATCAAACGCGGGACTTTTGATGATCCGTGTCCTCATCGCATGCACTAAGGTAAACATTTCCTGATCATTAGTGTAACGGTCTTCACGGATACCGTATTGCAGCAGCGCTTTTGGAGTGCTTCCTCCGCTTTGATCCAAGGCAGCAATAAAGCCGTTAGCATGTTGAATCCGCTCTAATTGTTTCGTATTCATGGATGTTTCTCCTCTCGTTTACATAGATTTGGAGATCAACTTGAACTTGTTTATTATATCATTCCTGCGTGTAGATATACATTTTTGGTGAATTAGACTGAAGCTCCCCTTAACTTACCACTGGGGAATTCCTGAGAATTAACTTTCTTATGAAGGCGTTTTCACTGATATCAAGCTAGGTACTGCACGAATCTAACATTGACTACCCGTTGTATCTTAAAAAGATATTGTAATTATTTATTAATAGGTATATCATCGTCAAAAATGGATAATCCAACCTTTGTCTCCGGCTTAACTAAAACACTTGGGAGGTATTGATGATGCAACGCTCTTTATCTGATTGCCGTGCTTTAGTAACAGGGGCTTCCGGATTTATAGGCGCCTGGCTAACTCGTCACCTCGTTGATCAAGGTGCTGAAGTAACCACTATCTTGAGCGAGTTCAACCCGCGAAGCCAGTTTGCAAAGCTGGGATTGGACAAGGAAATTCGATGCTATTATGGGTATATTACCGATTACAACCTGATTGAACGTGCAATTACAGACGGCAAAATAAACACTGTCTTTCACCTCGCTGCTGTTTCCCTTCAAGACTTGGCCTACCAAATCCCCTGGCAAACTTTTGAAACCAATGTAAAGGGTACCTATAATCTACTGGAGGCTTGCCGTGTTCACCAGGACCAGGTATCGAAAATAATAGTTGCGTCCAGTGACAAGGTATACGGTGACAGTCCTATTCTCCCCTATTATGAAGATATGCCTATTCAAGGCAGAAATCCCTACGATGTATCTAAGGCTTGTTCCGATCTTATCTCCCAAAGTTATAGACACAGTTTTAATTTGCCAATAGCCGTAGGCCGTTTCGGCAATATTTATGGTGGTGGCGACTTGAATTACCGCCGCTTAATTCCCGGCACCGTACAACGGCTGTACGCAAAACTGCCTCCAGTGATTAGAATTCCTTCAAACGGAATATACATGAGAGATTTTTTGTATATTCAAGATTTGGTTGCCGCATATATGGCTATGTACCATTTTGTAGATAAAGAAGGAAAGGGTGACGACTTTAATTTTGGGACAGGGAAGTTGTGGGACATAAAACAAGTTATTGAGATCATTCAGCGTGCCATGAATCTGGAACATATTGAACCACTGTACGAACATCAAAAAAACAGTGAAATCTTGCACCAGCACTTGTCACCAGAAAAAGCAAAATTTATGCTCAATTGGTCTGCAGAAACTTCTCTTGAAGAAGGAATCAGAAACACGGTGGAGTGGTATTGCAATTATTGGAATCCTGATGATTCCAATAATCCTGTGTTGGGAATTGTTTAACGCATCGGAATAATGTCAGCTGCGGAACCGGATGGAACGGCAAAAAGGCGTTCGACGAACGCCTTTAGATTAGAGAGGCATTAATAAATCTTGTTCAGCAACCCAATCACTTCATCAAGGGTGAGACCAAAGGACTTGTAGTAGGATGTATCGCTCTCCATTTGCTTCAGGATCATTTCGTTGCGTATCCGCAGCATATCGCCCCGTGAGAATTCGGCTACAAAACATCCTTTACCTGTTACCGTATTGATCAAACCGCTTCGTTCAAGTTCTTCCCAGGCTTTCTTAACGGTAATTACGCTAACATTAAGCTCCAGGGCTGCCTGACGAATGGGCGGTAGACAAAAGCCGCTTTCTAGCTCGCCTTTCAGAATTTGTGCGCTGATCTGTTCGTAAAGCTGCTGATAAATCGGTTTCTCGGAAGTATTCGAAATCGTTACATTCATAATATCTCCACTCTTTGGAATTTTTTTACCGCAATCCGATAGGCAATCAGGGTGAATGCGATGAAAATTACGAGGCCCACCATCAGAATGGATAGCTGCAGCGCTATATTATCCGTGCCGGAGCCATAGAAAATGTCGTTAACCCAAGGACTTTGGATTCCGGCCCATTGGGCAACTCCTGCAAAAAGTACAGCGGCCATAGTGGATGCGGTGGTTGCCGCGCCATACTTATACGCCGTCTTGTAATGCATGGATATAAATACGATGTTGAAGATCGCAAGCATAATAAAGCATAACCCCCAAAAGCCCAAATAAGGCGCATAGAAGAAATATGTCAGATGAGGATACAAACGAAACGTAAATATACTGAAGATCATCGCAATGAGAAGGTGCACTAGTTCAAGAATGACAATAACGGTTATCCTGGACTTCACGATGTCTTTTTTGGTCACAGGCATTATTGTACTAAACATTAAATCATTCTGACTTTTAAATCCGCCAAACATGTTCGGTACCGTTATGAAGCAGAAATAAAGCGGTACGAGAAAATAGATCCAGCCGGGAATAAGCATTAAGCCGCCCATAATTAAGGGTAATACGAAGAACCAGGGGTTTACTCCTAATTTCAAATCTTTCATCACCAAATTATACATAGTTATCCTCCTTTTTTTTCGCGAAGTAGATCATGATTTCATCGAGGCTCGGCGTGGCTGCCCTTAGGTTGGAGAGTGGATCCATGTCTTTGGTATGAATCAATCCGGTAAAGCCGAAGGAGTTGATTTTGTAGGAAATCAAATGTTCCTTCACTTCGCTCAATTGGGCTTCGCTGCCGCTGAGTAAACGGTAGGACTCCTTTAATTCGTTTTTCTCGGAGCTGGCAATGATTTGCCCGTGCTCAATGAAGGTTATATAGTCCGCACATCTTTCTAAGTCGGAGGTAATATGAGTAGAGAATAGAATGCTAATCTCGCCGCCCATGATGAGCTCCTGAAAGATATCGAGCAGATCGTCTCTTGAGACAGGATCGAGTCCGCTGGTCGGTTCATCCAGGATGAGCAGCTTTGCGCCATGCGATAAAGCAAGGGCCAAGCTGTACTTTACCTTCATTCCTCTGGATAGCTCCGCTATTTTTTTGTTCTCATCCAGCTTGAATCTCTTTAGATAATTGTAGTATGTTTCATCATTCCAATTCTTATAGAATTTCTTTGTAATATCGGTCAGCGTCTTGAGCTTGCTCCGTGTATAGAAGTCGATATCACCGAAGGCGCATCCGATTTCCTGCTTCAATTCAATTTCGTGATCAGCGATGTTCTTGCCAAGAATGTATATCTCGCCGCTATCGACTTGAACCATGTTCAAGATCGATTTTATCGTGGTTGTTTTTCCTGCGCCATTGGCTCCGATAAAACCCATGATGTAGCCCTTCTCCAATTGAAAAGATACATCTTTGATCTGAAAATGAGGATATCTTTTATTTAAATTTCTAATATCAAGTGCCAGCATACTATACCTCCTCAAAAATTGTGTATCCCGTGTATGCACAATGTATCACGAGTCTTTTACAATAGTCAATGGGTATTTCGTATGCAATTCCATACATTTACATTTTTCTAGTAACATTTGTAACTGTATTAAATGCTAGAATTTGATAAATATAGGATGTAAGCGTTTTAATACTATGACTGGGGGAATAGTTGTGAAAAAAGTAACAAAATTATTGTTGGTAGCCGGAATTTCTTTGGCGGTTGTTGGCGTTGGTAACAGCGGCGCTCTTAACAATGTATCTTCCGCAGCAAGCGCACCGCTCAAAGTGGGCCGGGTAGAGGCTGCAGCCCATGGCACTAAGTGCTTCACAGTAGCGGTTGCGGTTGTTCAGAACGGCGTAATCGTAGCTGCTTCGCTGGACGACTATCAATTCCTGAGCACGGATGTGGCAACGGGAGTACCTAACTCAGATAAGGATTTCGGACAGAATTATAAAGATCCTAACGTTGTTCTGGCTTCCAAAAAGGCTAATGCCGAATACTATAGCGAGCATATGAAAGAAGAGGCGAAATCCACAGTTAGTTACGACAAGAACATGGCCGCCATTGAGAAATTTGCTACAGGCAAAACTATCAAATCACTTGAACAAACCCTGACCTACAAAACGAAAGAGCAAGTGGTAGACGCTGTAAGCGGAGCAACGCTTGTTGATACCCAAGGCTACTTAAAAGCCATTCTTGCCGCAGCTAAAGCGGCTAAATAAATTATCGCGTCCTTCGAGCGGTGCAGACACCATCACAGCTTCAGCTGTGATGGTGTCTTTTTGTTTAGGCTAAACCATGAAACACCAGTGGCTTTCTTATAAAAATTTTACATGAAATAGTTTTCACTGTATTGTAAAATTACGACATGATAGGACGCCAAAGCCCGCCATTGTGCGGTTCTGTCTGTTTGGGCCGGGGAGCAGAGGACGATCCGGCCTATGATTATATTTTACCTGGAGCCGCTTGGTGGTATGATAGAAAGTGGGGTGAAATGAATAATGAATAATGAAACAGTCAATGAGGAAACAAGCAGCAACCCGACCGAGATGACCGAAGAGAAGTGGAATGAGCTTCTGAAGGCGGTTCACCATAATGGTATGGTGGCTTTGAAAATGTATTTTAAAGATGTGGATAGTCAAGTCTTGAACTTGCAAGCCTACGGGCCAGTGTTCCTGTATCATGTCAAGGATGAGTCCGGGGATGTCTATTCAACCGGTTTTTTCCTTCGTGAACTGGTGGGACGCTTCCAGTCGGATAAGAGTCCTGAGGTCTGGGTATCCTCCTTCTTCCATGAAATGATGAAGACCAAGGGAGGCCAGCCGCTGCCTAAACAGCCGGAGAGTGAAGACGAGGCTAAGGCGGTTATTGACAATCAGGTAATTCCGCTGTGCATTAAGACAGTAGAAGAAGAATTTGCACCGGAAAAAGTGCATGCAGGATTGGCATTTAACGAAACTCACGGTCCTGTTTTTGAAGCAGGCTTCCCGGAAATCACCGAAGGCAATAATGTCTGCGCGATTCCGCTTCAGCTGCTCTATACGCATTATCAGCTGAACCGCGACCCTTCCGAGCTGCTGCTTCAGGGGATGTACAATATCCGTAAAGAGCATGGATTGGAATAAAGCGGATTTGGACTGTTGAGCAGGACAAGCCCGGGCTTATAGCCTGATCCTATTCAACACAAAGAGACGGCAGGAGTCTGCCGTCTCTTTGTGCTATACAGGTATTAGAGAAGTGATTAAGCGTTACGCCTATAGAGCCTTGTCGTCGATAGAGTTCAACCAGCCCTCGATATCCCCGATAACAGAGCTGACACAGCCGTCTTGGAAAGGTGAAATGAGTCCGGCCAGCTCTACGAGTTCAACAAAGGACTTACTGCCTCCAGCCTTACAGAGCGTCAAGTAATCACTCCAGGCATGCGCGAAATCCTCACCTGAGCGTTTCCAGAACTGGAAGGCGCAGAGCTGGGCCAATGTATAATCAATATAGTAAAAAGGAGTGCGGAAAATGTGGGTCTGCTTCTGCCAGAATCCGCCGTGTTCTAAGTAGCTGTTACCGCCGTAGTCGCGGTGCGGCAAGTACCTTTGCTCAATATCCCTCCAGGCCTGTTTGCGCTCATCCGGCGTCGCTTCAGGGTGGCTGTATACATAATGCTGGAATTCATCAACGGCAACGCCGTAAGGAATAAATTCCAGGCTGCCCGCCAGATGGTTGAACCGGTACTTATCCGCATCTTCTTCAAAGAACAGGTTCATCCACGGCCAGGCAAAAAACTCCATGCTCATCGAGTGGATTTCAGCGGCTTCGTAGGTAGGAAAGGCGTACTCGGGCACAAGCAGGCTGCGGCTGGTATATACCTGGAAGGCGTGGCCTACTTCATGGGTCAATACATCGATATCTTCAGCGGTACCGTTAAAGTTAGAAAAAATGAACGGTGCCTGATACTTGTTGAGATAGGTGCAGTAGCCGCCGGATTGCTTGGCGCTTTTGCTTAACAGATCCATCAGCTCGTTGTTTTGCATAAATGTAAAGAATTCGTCCGTTTCGGGCGACATCTCTTTATACATTTTCGCACCATTAGCCAAGATCCACTCCGGGTCGCCCTTTGGCGTGGCATTGCCGCTATTAAAGGTAAGGCTCTCATCATAGAACTTCAGCGTTTCAAGACCCAGGCGCTCCGCCTGACGCTGCTTCAATTTCTGGGCTACCGGAACGATTTGCTCAAGCACCTGTTTGCGGAAGCCTGCAACCATGCCGGCATCATAATCCGTACGGTTCATCCGGTCATAGCCAAGCTCAACAAAGCTGGGATAGCCTAGCTTCCTTGCAATCCTCGTGCGTACATTAACCAGCTCGTCAAAAATGCGGTCAAATTCGCTTTCATGCTCGGCCATAAAGTCATATCTCGCAGTAAACGCGCGTTTACGCAGGTCGCGGTCCAGCGACATTTCGAATGGAACGAGCTGCGACAGGTTCCGTTCCTCACCCTCAAACATAATTTTGGCCGAGGCAATGAGCTGGGTGTATTCCGTAGACAGCCTGTTCTCCAGCTGCAGGTCCTCGATAATGTCAGGGCTGAACGTCCGCAGAGAGATCTCTGCAAGAGCGAATAGCTGCTTCCCCCACTCCTGCTCGAACTCAGCTCTATACTTGGAGTTAACGATACCCTTGTAGAAGTCCGTTATGTATTCCTGGAAGATAGGGACAATCTCATCAAAGAAATCCTGCTCAGCCTTGTAGAACGCATCCTCAGTATTGATGGAATGGCGGATATAAACAAGGTTTTGCAGAGTATCGAATTCGCTGCGCAGCTCATTGAGCGCGACGATGGAAGCCTTTTGTTCCTCTAAGGTGTCTGCTTCCAGGCCTTTCAGGAGTGAGGTGAATTCAAGCTTAAGCTTGTCGACATCGGGACGTTCGTAGGGATATTCAGTAAAGTTCATGTTATATTTCAGCATCCTTTCTCTACCAGATGAAGTATATTATACTATATGGAAGAAGAAACCAAAACTCGGAAAATGAGCTACTCACATGTTAAGCGTCTTCATCAGCGCGATAAATAATCCGATAAGCGGCGAATAGTGGCGGTCACGGTTATAGGAATAGTAGATATGCCGCTGAAAATGGTATTCTGGAATTGGACGCATCATTAACTTGCCTGTTGCAACTTCATCAGCTACCGCAAGCCGTGAAATGAAAGACACATGCCGGCCGCTCATTAGTGATTGCTTAATGGCCTCCAGAGAATCGAGCAGAATATGGACGCGGGGCTCAACCCCGCAGGCTTCAAACCATTTGTTGGTCATTTGCCGGGTACTGGATTGCATATCATGCAGAATGAAATCCGCCGATGAAATCAGGGATGGGGTTAATTCGGACCGGTCCGCAAATTCATGATTGGGGGCAAATACCAGCACCAGCTCATCTTCACATAAAGACTGGCTGTGCAGACTGGGCAGGTAAAAGGATTCCGTCGACAGGATCCCCAGATCGATCTCCTGATTTATCAGCATTTCTTTGATGTCGGGTGAAGATTTCACGGATAGCGATATCGTTGTTCCCGGATGCTGCTCCCCGAACAGGCTAAGGATTTTGGGCAGGATATAGGTGGCCGGGACGTAGCTTGCACCAATTTTTAGTATTCCGCGGCCTCCCTGACTGAACTCCTTAACGACCCGCTCCGCCTCGGCAGCCAGCGCATTGATTTTGACAGCATAATGAAGAAAAGCTCTTCCGCTTTCGGTCAGAATCATTTTATCCATTCTGGATTCAAACAGCTTCTCCCCAAGCTGCTGCTCCAGATTCTTCAGATGATAGGTTACGGTTGGCTGCTTCAGCCCGAGCTCATCGGCTACCGTAGTTATTTTCTTATGCTTATACAGCAGTTCCACAATTTGCAGTTTGATCAAATTCAGATTCATTCCGTACACTCCCCCTCTATTAGTTTAACGATAACATAGAAAAATTCTATGAATGTTAAAACTGATCAGCAAGAAAGTTAATATCCGTCTTACATTCCGCTAACTCCGAAGGGATAATAGAATAATGGAACCTGTAAATTACATATTGGATTTCCCGCAGCTGTGCATGAAATACGGTCTTGGACAGTTAACGGAAGCACCCGAACCGGTGTCCGGCGGATTCCTGCACAAGATGTACCGGATAGTGACCGGTCAAGCCGAATATGCCGTAAAAGCACTTAATCCGCAGATTATGCTGCGCCCTGCAGCGATGGGCAACATTATTTTTGCCGAAAAGGTGGCAAACCTGGCAAGATCTCAGGGCATAAACGCACTTCCGGCCATCCAGTCTCAAGGCAGCTGCATGCATGAGGTCCAAGGCCAGTATTATTTGCTGTTTCCGTGGATTGTGGGCAAAGCGTTACCTGCCGGAGCAGTGGATATGGACTGCTGTACACAGATAGGCCGGGTACTGGCGGATATTCATAACATTGATTTCTCTTCACTTCTTGCCGGTCAGCAGCAGGAAGAGTTTATTCCCTCGGCAGTGCCTTGGCGAGATTATTCGCACAGTGCGGAGCAGCAGCAGCTGTCACATTCGGACTTGCTGAACAATAGCTTGGCGAAGCTGCAAGTCTACGAGAAACTGGCCAATGGCGCAGCTGAGCTTTTACAGGACAACCGGGTAATCAGCCACAGGGATCTGGATCCCAAAAATGTATTATGGGACAGAAGCGGGATTCCGCTCATCATTGACTGGGAAGCCGCCGGGACGGTTCATCCGATGCAGGAGCTGCTCGAGGTGGCATTGTACTGGAGTGGTTTTGAAGCCGGAGAGGCAAGCGAGGAGGCTTTCCAGACCGTGATTCGTGCTTACACGAGTCAGGGAGGAAAGGTCACCGGGAACTGGACAGATGTGCTGAACCTCGGCTATCAGGGGAAGCTGGATTGGCTGGACTATAGCCTGAGGCGTTCTCTTGGTCTGGAAGTCACGGATGAGGCGGAGCGGCAGCTGGGGATAAGCGAGGTTATCCGTACGATCCGTGCCCTTGATGACTATGCTGACTTTATACCGCTTTGTCTCAAATGGCTGGAATACTAACTGAAATAGACTAACAGGCGGGGATCACACATGAAATTAGAGCGATTAATCTCTATCATCTACAAGTTGCTGAATCACGAAGTATTATCGGCTTCCAGGCTGGCAGAGGAGTACCAGGTTTCCCCGAGAACCATCTACCGGGATATCGATGTAATCTGTGCAGCGGGCTTCCCGGTCGTATCGTATCAGGGAATGAAGGGCGGATACGGTATGATGGACGGCTACAAAATGGATAAAAGCCTGCTGAGTGCGTACGATGTCAATTCCCTGATTACCGTGCTCAGCAGCCTATCGACCGTGTTTGATGACGAACGTGCCCAGGGGACCATCGAACGGCTGCAGACAATCGGGGAGGAGCATCAGACTGCGAGTCTGACCGTAGACTTTGATACCCGCCGGACGGAGCAGGACGCGCTCCGGTATTTACGCACGGCCATTACCGGGCGGAATATCGTCCGCTTTGATTATATCAATGCCCAGAATGAACGCTCGACCCGTGAAATGGAGCCGTTGCGGCTTCATTTCAAGTATCGCAACTGGTATATCTACGGGTACTGCCGGACCCGGCGGGATTACCGGGAGTTCCGGCTGTCACGGTTGCTGGATTTACAGCTGACCGGCGCAACCTTCGAGCCGCATACGGATCTTCCGGACGAATCTGAATCTGTAGACAGAGGCGGACAGGACCAATTGGAGGAGGTAGTGGTCCGGGTGGGGCCGGAGGCGATCGCGGAGGCGCTGGACCAGTTTCACCAGATGGATAGGCAGTTTCATCCCGATGGAAGCATGACGCTGCGGATTCCTGTCTGCCGGCCGCTGCAGGCACGATGGCTTTGGAGTATTCTGATGGGTTTTGGCAGCGGCGCCGAAGTGCTCGAACCGCCTGCACTGCGGGGGATCCTAAAAGAGCAGCTAATGAAAACACTCAAACATTATGAAGAAGTATGACACGCTGTTGTCAAACTTCTTTTTTTATTATGAAATCAGCAACAACAACTTCAAATCTACTGCCAATCCAAAGGAGACATTACGAATGAATTATCCGGAGCAAATGTTTGATTACCATACCTGGGCCAACCAGACGATCCTGGGTAGAATCAAGGAACTCCCGTCCGCTGTGCTGAGTCAAGAAGTAGGAAGTTCTTTTCCCTCTGTTGCCCATGCTCTGAGTCATATTTATGCGGTGGATAAAATGTGGTATCTGGTGCTGACCGGCACGGGTATGCCGGAGGCGCTGCAGGCAACTTTTGCGCTGAATGGGACTATCCTGAATTCTGTGGACGAATACGCCGATATTTTTGCCGAGTTAACAGAGCAGTACAGAGAGTGGTTCAGCAGGCACGCCGATTTGGAGCAGACCATCCAGCTAAATAATCCTTACATCGGCGCCCGTCAGACGAGCTTAGCGGAAATTGTGCTGCAGGTGGTCAATCACGGGACCTACCATAGGGGCAATATTACTACCATGCTGCGCCAGCTGGGCCATGCATCCACGATGAACGACCTTATCCTTTATCTGTATCAGGGGCCTGTGCAGGCAGTTTAAGTTGAATTTAATCAAGTAAGACGTAGGGGGCCGATATTTCTGTGCGCAGGAAGTCGGCTCTTTTTCTGTTTGTAGTTTTATTTTGCGGCAATTTCATTTGGGGAATGGGCTTGATTTGATATTATGGAAGTATGTATGTCGAGTCCAAAAAAGGTGCATCTTAGTCCGTTGCAAGCTAACGTTTAAACCCTATGAGAGAGGATAACACTCATCGGGTAGAAAGGAGTGAATGGCCTTCATGGAGTTGGAAAATCTAATTACTGTAACATCGAGAGCAGATCTAAGAAGCTGGCTGCAGGAAAATTGTAAGACAGAGAAATCCTGCTATGTAGCAGTCTGTATGACACCGGCCCTGGGTACGCTGCTGTATCTGGACGCGGTCGAAGAAGCTTTGTGCTTCGGCTGGATCGATGGTGTCAAAAAGAAAAGTTCAGAAACCGAGCTGGTGCAGAGATTGTCTCCCAGAAGCAAAAGAAGCTCTTGGACGGAATTAAACAAGGAACGTGTCCGTCGGCTCGAAAAGCTGGGCTTAATGACCGAGGAAGGAAGAAAGGTACTTCCTGCTATGGATCACGGGTCTTTCAAAATAGATTCTATCATCGAACAAAGGCTACAGGAGGACAGGCAGGTATATGAGAACTTTCTGGCGTTTCCTGATCTGTATTCAAGAATTCGGATCGACACCATACAGAGCTATAAACATCAGTCGGAGCTATTCAACAGCCGATTAGACAAATTCATTACTAACACTAAAGACAACAAAATGTATGGCCAATGGCATGACAACGGACGCCTGCTGAATTATTAAGCTGTGCTGGACCGTATTACATTACAAACCTTAACTTTACCGGGGAGGAACAAGCATGGAATACACCGCAAACAGTCCCGAGGATTATATCAGTCAGCTGCCGGAAGAACGTAAGGCTGCCATTGAGAAGCTTAGGCTAACGGTTAAGCAGAATCTGCCAAGCGGGTTTGAGGAGACGATGGCCTATGGAATGATCGCCTATGTTGTCCCGCATCATCTCTATCCGCCGGGTTATCATGTGAAGCCGGAAGAACCGCTGCCCTTCATAAGCATTGCTTCCCAGAAAAATTATATTGCGCTGTACCATATGGGCATTTATATGAATCCGGAGCTGCTGGCCTGGTTCCAGGAAGAGTATCCGAAGGCTGTTCCCACTAAGCTCGATATGGGCAAATCCTGTATCCGCTTCAAAAAGGTCAGCAACATCCCTTACGAGC
The DNA here is from genome assembly GCF_031599675.1 of Paenibacillus pedocola. Lineage (NCBI taxonomy): Bacteria > Bacillati > Bacillota > Bacilli > Caryophanales > Paenibacillaceae > Paenibacillus > Paenibacillus pedocola. The sequence goes on from NZ_CP134223.1 coordinate 2,364,185, forward strand.
TTATTGCCGAGTTAAGCGGTAAGGTCACAGTTGAGGAATATATCGGGCGCTATGAGCGGGAGATAGCTTTGATTAAGAAGAAGTAAGAGATCTAGTATATTCATTATTGCGCGCACTAGTACTTTCTCTCAAAGGAGCACGCCACCATGATTCATTTTGATCTTATCTCTGATATTCACCTGGATTTCTGGCTTAAGCGTAAGGGGCCGACACTAGAAGATAATTTGCGGGAAATTGATAGTTTTGTGGAGAGCCTGCTCCCTCAGGAAATGTCGCATGTCCTTGTAATTGCCGGGGATCTGGGACACTTTAACAAGCAAAATGATGAGATGCTGCGCTCACTCAAACGTTTCTACGCGCACATACTGGTCGTTGCAGGAAATCATGATTACTATCTGGTGAACAGCAAAGTTCGTTATAAGCTGCAGACTTCAATGAACCGCTGGTCAGAAATGAAGTCGTTAGCTTCCGGTATAGAGGGTGTTCATTACCTGGAAGGGGACATCTTTGAGTGGGATGGCGTTCGATATGGGGGAGTCGGAATGTGGTACGATTTCTCTTATGGAACGAATGTATTGGGGAGAAGCCTTAACTATATGCTGGATATTTGGGCGAATCAAATGAATGACCGCAATTATACGATTGGTTCGCCGCGGCGCCCGATAGAGTTTTTTTTGGAGCAGAAAGAGAAGCTGGACAGGATTATCCATGACAGTGACGTTATTATCACGCATGTGAGCCCGGATTGGTCGCAGATTTCGGCGGAGCATGCTGGTGATCCAATAAGCGGATGTTATTATTTTAACGGTTCCGGATATTTCAGCCAAATAGATGGCAAGGTATGGTGTTCCGGTCATGTCCACCTTAATCATTCGTATAAGAGCAACGGCTGTTGGTTCGTTAATAATGCCTTAGGGTACCCGAACGAGAATAACCGGCCAAAAGGCAGAATCATAAATGTTATTATAGACTCAAACCGCAAATAAGGATAACGGGCCATGATCCATGAGCGACGAGTGTATTGAAACTTTGATAAAAAGTGAGCAGGAGGATGACAGAATGGAAAACAAAATCACGTACGAATCCATTGACGATTATATTGCCAAAGCAGCACCTGAGGTACAAGACCTGCTTGAGAGGGTAAGACAAGTGATTCATGAGGCGGCGCCTGAAGCGAAAGAGAAGATCAGCTATCAGATGCCCACTTTTGAGCTGCATGGCAATCTGGTGCACTTTGCGGCATTTAAAAAGCACATCGGATTCTATCCGGCCCCGCAGGGGATTGAAGCTTTTCATGATGAGCTGTCCATATATAAAGGAGCGAAGGGCTCTGTCCAATTCCCCCTGGATCAGCCGCTGCCTTATGATTTGATCAGCCGGATCGTTAAATTCAGAGCTGCAGAAAATATTAAAAAAGCCGCCGACAAACGGAAGTCTTAATCCACTAAAAAAAGTCTTTTCCGCAAGTAAAATCAAGTAATGCGATTTCCATTTCTCTATACTGATTATAGGGCGGATGGAACGGGGTGAGCGGATTAATGTACGAGTGGCACAAGCAAATCCAAATTATCGTTGATGAAATTGACGTATGTATTAAACATCATAACTGTGAAGCCATAACACTACGGTTTCTCTCCCGCAAGCTGGGTTATTCCGAATTTCATACAACAAGAAAATTCAAAGAAATATCGGGAATGCAATTTAAGGATTATCTGCGGCATCGAAAATTAGCCTTTGCGCTAAAAGAGGTGCGGGATAGCGAAAAAAGCATTTTGGATATTGCTTTTGATTATGGTTTCTCATCACATGAAGCTTTTACCAGAGCTTTCAAGGGAACGTATGGTGTAGCTCCAAGTGAATACCGTAAAAAGCCTAAGCCTGTTGTACTTCGAACCAAAATAAACCCTTTCGACCGCTACTTTTTCGGATTTGGAGAGATTGGTATGATGAAATCTACAGCTGATGTTAAAATTTATTTTGTGACCATACCTGCACACAAATTTTTACACATTAAAAACTATGAGAGTAATGGGTATTGGGATTTTTGGCAAAAACAAAGTCTTATTCCGGGGCAGGACTGCGAAACCATTTGCGGCTTACTTGATAGTATCAAGGGCAAATTGGATGATGATGGCGGGAGCGAATCTAACAGCAGCAACGGTCAAATCATGGCGTACATTATTGATCCGGACGGCAGACTCTGCGATTGGGGTATTCTACGTACAGAGTGTTATGGTGTCCGACTTCCTGTTGATTATGATGGCGAAGTACCACCACAAATGCTTATGATTGATGTTCCCGAAGCCGAGTATATTGTTTTTGAACACGGGCCATTCGATTATGAGCAGGAAAACCGCAGTGTGGAGGAAAAGATGGAAAAGACAATGGCAACTTTTGATTATGCAGGCACCGGTTACTGCTTTGATACTTCCCCCGGCAGGTTAATTTACTTTTATCATAATCCGGAGCGGTTTTGGAAGTATATTAGGCCCGTACGGAAGTCATAATTCATAATCAATCCAAAAGCACCTGCCCAATGCGGTAGGTGTTTTTAGAGTTGACTTTGACGTAACAGGAAGGTTTATGCTGGGGTTAGGGCTGTTCCGGCCGGAAGCCTTGATATGGAGGAACGGTAGTGAAGATAAGTGAATTTGCGGAAATGAATCAGGTTACTACAAAAATGCTGCGCCATTACGATGAGATCGGGCTGCTCAAGCCGTCAGCTATTGACCCTATGACCGGGTACCGTTTCTATGATGAAGAACAAGGACAATTACTTCACTGGATTCTTATTCTTAAAAATCTGGAATTCTCGCTTGCTGAGATTAAGGCTGTGCTTGCAGGTCCTGTCCGCAGTGAAGATTTGGTCAATCAGCTCATAAACAAACGGATTGAAATTACAAGCCATATGAATGCGCAGCTGCAGAAGAAAGTTCAAATCGACAGGTTAATTACATTACTTGAAAAGGAGGGGGTTCTGATCGGCAATTCATTTGAACTGTTACATATGACGCAGCAAAGTGTACATGAACTCAAAAAAAACATGCCCAATCTGGAAGTTTTTCTGGAATCTACCTCGGAGCTGCTATCGGTTTGCGCAGACAATGACGCTGTAGCGGTCATGCGGTTTGATATCCGCCACTTCAAGCATGTTAATGATGTATACGGCTTTGATGTGGGGGATCAGGTCATTGTGGCTTGCTACGAAATCATCAGAGAGAGTCTTGAGGGTTATAGGGAACGTGCATGCCTGGGACGGGCTCATGGTGATGAATTTATTGTATTTGTCCAAGCGGGCCGGGATGAACTTTATACCATCGCTCAATCGATAGTAAGGCGGATGGAGTCTTTTGACTTTCAAAGCGTCGGTTGTCTTGAGCAATTGGGCTGCAGGGTAGGCTTCATCTATGCTGAAAAAGGAACGGTGGATGATATCCGCAAACTGATTGAGGGTACGATGGAGACGATTCATATTGCCGCTGGAACAGGCAGCAAATATTCGGTTTTTGCCAAGGCGTATATAGAGTAAACTGTTGTTTCAAGCTATTATAGGATGTTAACAAACCAAGCTCTGATCCACAGGGCTTGGTTTGTGTTGTATGTATTCGGGCAGCTGCCAACGCGTTAAAGTCCCGAAATCGGAAAATACAAGTCGCATTCACAGTAATGCTTATTGCCCTTGGCGTAGTTGACCGATTCGAAGCTGAATTTCTCCTCCAGATTAAACTGTACGGTCGGCATCCAGATTTCAAAGATATACTTCCATATAGCGCTTAAGGATTGTGCGGAAATCTCTTCTGGACGATGGAGGCCGATATAGGTGAACACACCGTATTTATGCGGCTTTGTATGCCTGATATTCATATCCGGCGGGACGATGCTGCTGCGGTTGATTTGCAGGGAAGGCTGGTAAAAGGTAGTACCGCTGAAGGGTTCGGGAACGGCTGTAAATCCGATATACACATCCTTTTCCACCGGGTTCAGAATCCGATGCCGTTCACCGGTAAAAAAATCAACGCCGAGCCTGGCTGCATCAGGTTCGGTGTTTTTTTGGCCTGCACCGATGGTATATTCAGGGCCGGCAATCGAGAAGGAAGGCACAACGCTGATCGAGCGAAAAAAAACCAGCCCTTCTCCCGCCCGGCTCATAAAGTCGGCGTTGAAGCGGTCGAGGATGTTCAGGGGCGAAGGGGATTTGCGCCATTTGGCCGGGGTAATATTGTATTCGTCCTTGAACGTCCGGTTGTAGGTCCGCTCACAGCTGAAGCCGTATTTGCCGGAAATAAATTCAATGCTGCTCCGCTGGTTCAGCAAATCGCCAAGCGACATGGCAATCCGCCTTCTGCGGACATACTCCATCAGCCCCGTTGCCGTAGCACCTTTCCAGATACGCAGCAGATGGAATTTGGAGACATTGACATACTCCGATATATCGTCAAGACAGAGCGGTTCCAGCAGATGGTCTTCAATGAAATCCGTGGTCCGGTTAATGGTTTCCAGCAAGTAATGATCCATGATACCTCCTGTTTCAGCAATTACTGTCCGGTTTTGGGAAATGGGTGAGGTGTATAATTTTACCACAGGCTCTGGAAAGGGCAAGCGATTTCAATCATATGAAGCGGATGGAGGAAAAGCAGAGATATGGAGGATAGTGTACTGCTGGAGCTGCAGGAACGTTACAGGGAGGCAACGGAGAGTTTTGTCGGCAGGGTAAGGAGTGATCCGAACGTCATTGCCGTCATTGTGTGCGGCAGCCTGGCTTATGATACCGTCTGGGAGAAAAGCGACATCGACATGGGCCTGATCGTGCGCGATCAGACGCTGCAACAGAACGCCTACTGCCTGGTTGAGGATGGAATCACGATCAATGTCCAATTGTTTGACCGGAGCGGATTTAAGCGGGGTTTTGACCGGCTGGTCGGCGGCTCGATGCCGCAGTCTTTTTTTGCCAAAGGACAGATGGTCTATACCTCCGATGACAGCCTTTATGCCTATTTCGAAGAGTTTAAGCGGCTGGGCAGTCAGGATATTGCGCTGTCCCTCTTATGGCGCTCCTGTGAGCTGATTGACATCTACCACAAATGCCAAAAATGGCTGACAGTGCGCAAGGACCCGTTGTATGCCCAGTTTTTTCTGGTCAAGGCTGCGGATCACATCGCCGCGATGGAGCTGTGCGCCGCCGGTGAGCCGCCGATCCGTGAATCAGTCCTCAAGGTGCTGAAGCGTTCGCCGGAGCAGATGGCCCCTTTTTATCAGGACCCGCTGTCGCGCCGGTTAAGTGAAGACGAGCTCTGGAAGGGAATCCGGGAGATCGGACAGGTCCTGGAGCGTCATCTTGACGTGATCAGCCGTCCGGTACTTGAATTCATGGCCGATCAGCAGATGAAGACGGTAACCATGCTGGCGAAGCATTTTCACATGCAGGGGCATTATCTGATTAACATTCTGGAGTACATGGCGGAGAAGGGAATCCTGGAGAAGGTCTCCCAGACCATCCGCATCACCTCCAAAAGCAAACCGGCTGTTGAAGAAATCGGCTTCTTGTATATTCCATAACTGAGGGGGAATAAGCACATGTCCGTTCGAACGACGATAGAAATCTCGGGGGCCAGGCAGAATAATCTCAAGAATGTGTCAGTCGAGATTCCGCGTGATAAGCTGACTGTCATTACCGGAGTGTCCGGTTCCGGCAAATCCTCGCTGGCGTTTGATGTAATCTATGGCGAGGGTCAGCGGAGGTTTCTCGATTCTATTTCAAACTTTGCCAAAAGCCGGATCAGCCAGGTAAAAAAGGCTAAAGTCGATTATGTACGGGGCCTGTCCCCGGTCATCGCGATTGAGCAGAAAAAAGGCAATCACAATCCCCGCTCCACGGTGGGAACGGTAACTGATACCAATGATTATCTGCGGCTGCTATTCGCTACGGCGGGCACTGGCCATTGTCCGGAGTGCAGCAAACCGCTGCGCCAGCTGTCCGCGGCCCAGATTGCCGAGCATATTACCGGCTTGCCGGAAGGCACGGTCATTGAGCTGCGCGCGCCGGTGTATAAAATATACGGGGAAGAGTATAGCTATACCTTTCAGCAGCTGCGGGAAAAGGGTTTTAAGCATCTGTTAATTGATGGTGAACACGTCTCACTGGGGGATGAGCTGGATCTGGATGAGAGCAAGGCATATAGGATTGAAATTGTTATCGACCGGATCAGCTTAAAACCGGACACCTACATACAGCTTACCAAGTCGATAGAAGCGGCGATTCTTGCGCTCGATGAGGATATTATGATTAAGGTGGAGGTTATTGGCGGGGTAGAGGAAGAGTTCTACCAGCATTTTGCCTGTCCGGAGCATCACTTCTTCCTGTGCGATATGCAGCCGTTCCATTTCTCCTTCAATACGCCGGCCAGTGCCTGCCATACTTGTCTTGGGGTGGGAATGTCTTATGTGGTGGAGCCGCATTTTCTGGTGGTTGCACCGGAGAAGAGCATTAATAAGGGCGCTCTCAAGAACACGGTGTTTAACACCGCCGGCAAAGACAGCTATCGTACGGTGCTGATGTACAGCCTGTCCCAGAAATATGGCTTCGACTTAGATACGCCGTTTCACGAGCTGCCCAAGGAGGTCCATGAGCTGCTCTTCTTCGGCAGCAAAGGCGAGCTGGTTCCGATGCTGCAGCCGCCCTTTTCGCAGAAAAAGAATTGGCTCACCGGACGCGACCGGCCCTTTGGAGGATTCGTGCATGAAATGGAGAGCTGGTACAAGCATTATATCCGCAAGTCATCCACGACAGAGGCGTTCGAACCGACCTTTATCAAGGACTGCATGATTGAGAAGGTCTGCCCGGAATGCGGCGGCGCCCGGCTGAAGAAGCAGCGGCTGCAGGTTACGGTCGGGGAGAAGAATATTGATCAGCTAAGCCGGATGCAGCTGCATGAGCTGCTGGAGTTTCTGGAATCGCTCACCTTTGAACCGGAGGTCCGGGATGTGGCCGAGACGATTGTCCGTGAGCTGCATACGCGAATCAGCCTGCTGATCGAAATCGGGCTGCATTACATCAACCTGGGCAGACGAAGTGACAGTATTTCCGGCGGGGAGATGCAGCGGATCAAAATGTCCACCCAGATCAGCAGTGAGCTGATGGGCATGCTCTATATTATGGATGAGCCGAGCATCGGGCTGCATCCCCGCGATTCCGGCAGGGTCATTGAGACGATGAAAAAGCTGCGTGATCTCGGCAATACGATCATTGTGGTTGAGCATGACATGGACACCATCGGCAGTGCCGACCATATCATTGAAATCGGGCCGGGCCCGGGAATTCATGGCGGCAACATCGTCGCCAGCGGGACGCTGGAGGATATCATGAGTGAGACAGAATCGGTTACAGGCCAATATCTGTCAGGGCGGGCGAGTATTCCTGTGCCCAAGCAGCGGCGGAACCTCGGGGATCACTTCTTATCAATCCAAGGGGCGCGGGAGAATAATCTCAAGAATGTGGATCTGGATATTCCGCTGAATGTGTTCATCTGCATTACCGGAGTATCCGGCTCCGGGAAAAGCTCAATGATCAATGAGATCCTCTCGAAGCAGCTCAAAATCGACAAAACAGGCGCGCGGATTGTGGCCGGCGAACATGATTATGTGTTCGGTGCCGATCTGCTGAACCATGTGATCAACATCGATCAGACGCCGATCGGGCGCAACAGCAAATCCAATCCGGCCACCTACATCGGAATTTATGATAAAATCCGCGACCTGTTCGCCTTACAGCCGGAGGCGGTGGAGCGCGGCTATCAGCCGATTGATTTCAGTCTGACCCATGCGAATGGTACCCGGTGCGAGCATTGCGCGGGCGATGGCATCATTGTCACGAGCCTGCAGTTCATGGCCGATATCGAAACCATCTGTCCGGTATGCAAAGGTAACCGTTTCTCGGAGGAAGGTCTTGAAATCAAGCTGCATGGCAAATCAATCGCGGAAGTGCTGGAAATGACGGTAGAGGAGGCTGCCGGCTTTTTCGCAGACCACAGATACCTCAAACACAAGCTGGGGATCATGAATGAGCTTGGACTTGGCTATTTGACGCTCGGCCAGAGCTCAACCACTCTCTCAGGCGGGGAAGCACAGCGGGTGAAGCTCTCTAATGAGCTGGCCAAGATCAAAAAAGGTGCCCATAACCTATATATACTGGACGAACCGACAACAGGCCTCCATCTCGCTGATATCCAGAAGCTGCTGGTTGCGCTGAACAAGCTGGTGGACGGCGGACATTCCGTCATCGTCATCGAGCATCATCTGGATGTAATGAAGTCAGCCGACTATATCATCGACATGGGACCGGAAGGCGGCAACGGCGGCGGCTATGTCGTCGCAGAAGGCACGCCCGAGCAGGTCGCAAAGGTGGAGGCATCACATACCGGAAGGTATCTGCGCAGTGTGCTTGGCTAGAACGGAGGAAGTCTGTGGAATATCCTTTTGACTGTATTACAGAGTTTATGTTCTTTGAGACGGTCATGCAGCCGGCGGATCTTATTATGATCCCCGGCGGCAGCCATCCTCAATTAATGGAGAGGGCAGCAGCATTATATCATCAGGGTCTGGCTCCGCGGATTCTTCCGTCGGGCGGCCGGAATCCCCATCTGGAAATCACCGAATGGGAGTTCCTGCGGAACACGGGTACTGCCTTGGCCGTACCTGTTACGGCTATCCTAAAAGAGGACAGGGCGGCCAACACTTTTCAAAATGCAAGCTTCTCATGGGATGTACTGCAGCAAGCCGGAATTCATCCGCGGAAAGTAATCTTGGTGTGTAAGAACTATCATGCCCGTAGAGTCCTGTTAACCTATCAGACTGTTTTCCCCAGGGAAACAGAGTTTAGAGTGGCACCCGTTATCGATAAAACAGGTATCTCCAAGGTCAATTGGTTCCGGACTGAAGTTGGGATCAAATGTGTTATGACCGAAATGGGCAAGTTGGCAAGCTACTTTGGACATCATATTCCAAATTGGGTCGAGTGAAAATCTTGTGATTAATGTTTTCGGGATTAGTCGTGACACAAGGAATGTTTAGTCTGTCTATTCCTGGATGCTCTACCCCACAAGAATGTGGTGGATAGCGGTGTTCATGACCGTGAATCTGCTGCTGGCCGTTATCTCGCACTCGCCCAATATCCTTCGGCTATAGAAGGTTCAGGAGAAGCCGCTGGGCTTGCTCTGCAGGCTGAGAACTGGAACAAAACAGAATCCATAGTGAGCGGAAAGAACGGCAGTGATGCCGTTCTTTTTTGCTTGCCCGGCACCATAAATGCGCGCTGCTGTAGCTTATTGTCTGTACATTGCAGCTTACGAAAAACCCATTGTATAAGGGATTCCGGAAAAATATACTGTGGAGGTAAGAAGAAGTGCAGGAGGGGATGCAGGGTGAAAATTACGATTGAGGATATTCCCGAAGGCTGTGAACCGGAGATTATTCTTAGGTGCCACGAACCGGATGAAGCATTGTTAAAGCTGATATTTTCCATCAAAACAACCTCCAAAAAGCAGCTGATCGGCATGACGGATTTGCAAATGCACGTGCTTCATCCGGGTGATGTTTTTTATTTTGAGGCGGTGGATCACAAAGTATTTATTTACTGCCGGGAGAAGATCTATGAGTCCAGGCTGAAGCTTTACGAGCTGGAAGCGGAATATGAACAGGGCGATTTTTTCAGGGCGTCCAAATCTATCATCCTCAATATAGCGAAAATTAAGTCGGTAAGCCCGGTGCCTTACGGGAAGCTTGAGGCGCTACTTCAGAACGGCGAGAAGGTGCACATTTCACGGCAATATGTTCCTGTACTGAAGAAAAAATTAGGACTCTAAGGAGGTATTTCTATGAAAACCAGCACCTATGCCTCACGTATCATAAAGGACTTTTTTGTGGCCTGCGGCTGCTTGTTTATCTTAACGGAAATCATACTGGCAATGTCTTTGACGAAGACAATCAATCCCTCCTTGCTCTGGCAGATCTCTTTAGGCGCAGCGGCGTTTATTTCTTTTAAATATGCGCTGATCGATACGCCTGAACTGAGCAAAAAAGCACAGCTGATCAGCTACTATGTGTTTTTCCTGCTGGCGGATGTATTCATCATTGCCTGGCTGTGGTTATTCAGCACCGGTCAATTGATCGAGAAGGGGATTCTGATTCCTTTTGTCATCATTATCCTCATTGTCAAACTGGCGGTGTACACCATGCAATATGTTGATGGACGTAAAGAAGCCAAATTGCTGAATGAGAAGCTTAGCGTGTATGGCAAAGACGATGAGACTGATCGCTGAAAAGCGCGACTTTGAGGAAATTTATGTAACTTTTATAGATGGGTGACGTATGTCAAAGGAATGTTCTAATTCACTCTTGGAGATGATGACATGCAGCTTGCCCGTGTTTCTTTGGCAGATGCGCTTAGTAATGAAGCAGAACTTGAGACTTCTATTGCTGAGGCAATTACACTTTATTTAAAAAGATTTGCAGAGCTGGAACCGCAGATTCATGCTTTTGTTCCCGAAGAACAGCTGGAGCTGCGCCTGAACCGGGAAAAGGAGCGGCTACTGGCTTCGTTCGCAGCGGCACAAGCCAAACCAGCCTTATGGGGAATTCCGGTCGGAATCAAGGATTTGATTCATGTAGAGGGCTTACCTACTCATGCCGGGTCTCATTTACCGTCTGAGGCACTGACCGGCACGGAAGGACCGCTAGTTAAGAGACTCCGTCTACTGGGAGCGGTTATTGCCGGGAAGACGGTAACTGAGGAGTTTGCTTATCAAGGGCCGATCGCCACGCTCAATCCCCGTAACACTGCGCACACGCCCGGCGGGTCCAGCGCAGGCTCTGCGGCAGCGGTTGCTGCAGGATTATGCCCGCTGGCGGTAGGTACCCAAACCTTGCGGTCTGTACTGGCACCAGCTTCCTTTTGCGGAGTAGTAGGCTTTAAAACAAGTTATGGAAGAATTCCAATGGATGGCGTAATTCAGCTGTCGCCTTCTTTTGACGCGATCGGATTCTTTACGCAGGACCTTCGCAGTATGGAAATTGCTGCTGAACTGCTCATCCCGGACTTTGTTCCCCGCAAAGCGACCCGCAAGCCTGTACTCGGTATCCCGAAGGGCGTATACATGCAGCTGATGGGCGATGAGGTCAAAGCTGCCTTTCATGCACAAATCGAATCTCTTGAGAAGCTTGGCTATCAGGTGAAGCATGTGGAGATGCCTTGGCAAGATGAGCTTATCTACGGAGATGCCATGCTGCGATTAATTGAAGGGGAAATGTCACGCGGGCATGCAGACTTATTTGAACGATATGCAGGTTATTATGGTGAGCCGGTCAAGGAAGGGATTGCCAGAGGCAAGCAGGTTACCGATGCCGAACTCGAAACCTATCGCGGGATGCAGCTGGAGCTGCGGCGGAATCTGGAGGTGCTTATGAAGCAGGAAGGAATCGATCTCTGGGTATCTCCGGCTCAAGGGGGAACAGCTCCGAAGCTGGAAGAGAACCGCACGGGCTGGGCGGGGATGACCGCGGTGTGGGGCTTCGCCGGTTGTCCGGCGCTCAGTATTCCGGCAGCCAGCATAGATAATTTGCCGCTTGGTTTTCAGTGTGTCGGGAGCTACGGCGGGGACGAATGGCTGCTAGCGTGGTCCCGGGAAGTGGCGCTGGATTTATTGTCGTTGACTATATAAAACATTAATCCTCCACGTCCTGTACATCTAAGCAGGATCGGGGGATTTTTTTGGGTTTTCAGCATAACCCGGCTGTGCTATGATTTTCTTGAGTATAGTTAATTATTGTATTATATAGTTAGTAAAAACATTAACTTTATAGATTGAACTTGAAAATAAACATTTAGGGAAAAGTGGCGGAGGGGAATTTTGGAACTGTAGGAGCGGTAGCATCCACCTTTGTCTGCAGATTTCCACCGCAAACAGCGGTATCAAATCAAGAAATCTGCAGACAACAGTGGCCGGAAGTCCAAATATTCTCTGTAGTCATGGCCATCCCAATAATAGAATAATCCAAGTTCAATCTATAAATATTACTATATCAATGAGGTGATTGCGGAATGTATCAACATCATCAAACAGCTATCAGTGCTGTAACTGACAAGCTGGGGGCCAGGCAAGACGTGCTCGGGATCATCATCGGAGGATCGATTGCACATGGCTATGCCAGTGAAACCTCGGATCTTGATGTTATGATTGTGCTCTCCGAGGAAGATTATCAGCAGGCTTTGAGGACGGGAGATATCGGTTTTTTTGAAACAGAGTCTACACCTTATGAGGGCGGTTATGTGGATGGCAAATGTGTGTCAGTGGAATACATCCGCAAGGTGGCGGAGTATGGCAGTGAGCCTGCCAGATTTGCGTTCAAGGATGCTATTGTATCCTATTCCAGGCTTAACGGTCTGGAGGAGCTGATCCATACTGCAGCCAGCTATCCCCTAGATAATAAAGAGGAGAACATTCAGAAATTCTATGCCCAGCTAGAAACGTGGAAATGGTACTTTTACGAAGGTTTGAAGAGAAGCAACCAGCTGCTGATGGACTATTCCCGCACGAATTATGTCCTGTTCGCCGGAAGACTGATCCTCGCCTATAATGAAACGCTGTTCCCCTCCTACAAATGGCTGCTCAAAGAGCTGGAGAAAGCAGAGAAGAAGCCTGATAAATTCATGAAGCTCATGAACGATGTAATCGAGCTGAAGACTCCTGAGTCCATAGAGCTTTTGTATAACAGCATCATTGGATTTCATAACTGGTACACTTCAGATGAGCATTGGACTGTCCGGTTCATGATTGACAGCCAGCTCAACTGGGTAGACGGCATGGTGCCTGTACTGGATCTGTAAGCAAAAGAGGCAAGCCGCTGGGCAGCATCTGTACAGGAGCGGCATACCAGGATTATTTAATGCTTTTGTTGTTCAGTTTAATGTAGGCAGCCAGTAAATCCTCCAGCAGAATCCCCTCGATTCTTAGACCCTCTGTGCTACAGTGCCGGATATCCACATTTGAAAGATCACAGCCGAAGATTTGGCTGCTGGTTAATCTCAGGTTTGACAGTAGTGTGTCTGTGAGATTCAGATTCGTGAATTTGGAGCCGCTCAGATTGCAGTCGGTAAATAAGCTGCCGCTTAGATTACTGTTGTTGAAGCAGGCCTTCTCCAGATTCATATTGTAGAAATCCGCATCGCTCATCAGGCAGTTCTCAAACTCCGCCTTTGGGAGGGATTGATCTTTAAACTGAGCTGCCTGCTCTGCATTCTCAGCGGAAACAGCAATATGCTTTTCATAACCAAACTCCATCTCGGATTCATAGATCCGGGAATAGCCTGCTTTTTCATAAAAATGATGATTGTCCAGTTGTTTCGAGGACGTTTCCAGCTTCCAGACCGCTACTGCAGGGAATTCGCGTTCCAGGAAATCCAGAGCCTTTGAACCGATGCCGCAACCCTGAAAGGCAGGGTCAACAAAAATTCTGTCGATTCGCGCATGTCTTCTGCCCGGGTAGTCTACACAAGCTCCGCCGATGACCTGTCCATCCATTTCAATTACATAATAATAAGCTTGCTGAATGAAATATGCATGCATCTCAGTAGAATCATAACCCGGCGGGCGAAGATTATTATCCTGGTAAGTGCTTTCGGGAGACCAGCGCTGCTGCTCGGCATTAAAGGTTGTTTTCATTATTGCGGCTAAGGATGGGGCATCTTCTATCACTGCTTTGCGTATAATCATCTTCACACACTCCATTTTGCTGAATTCTATAATTTCTAGAATATACCATAGATCACTTACAATAAAGATTGAGAAAAAACTTAAGGCACGAGCAGACGCTCGTGCCTTTTACTTGCGGTGATGCAGCCGCAACCTGGTTATTTTCTTTTCTTCCGGCAGTTCAGGAACCGCATATTTACCTCACCGCTGCCGGCGGTATTCGGCTTCAGGCCGAGGCTGAAGGAGTTTTTCTTCAGTGTGACTTTAACTTGCCGGGGAGTTAGGCACGGGCGAAGCTGCAGCAGCTGCGCGGCGGCTCCCGCGACGATCGGGGTGGAGACGGAGGTGCCGGACAGCACAAAGTACAATTTGCCGTTTCGTTGACCCGGCATCTGGCGGGCCAGCCTGGAGCCCGGAGCCAGCAGTGAGGTGATAGACTCACCCGGTGCCACAATATCGGGCTTCACTTTCCCTCCTGGTGCAGGTCCGCGGCTGGAGTAGAATGTAATACGGTCATCACTCTGGGTGATCGTCCGTTGGTCATTCACTGCACCTACTGTAATTGCAGAGGGGCTAACTCCGGGAGATTCAATCGTCCGGGATCCTGGTCCGCTGTTGCCGGCGGAGATGACTACGGTCAGTCCGGCCTTGACCGCTTTTTCCACCGCTTGGACCAGCAGGTCTTCCTCAGCTGAATTACTTACCGGTCCGCCGAAGGACATGGACAGGATGCGCAGCTTCAAGCGTTGCTTGTTGGCGATGCACCATTCAATCCCCTTAATAATGGTGGAGTCATAGCCCTCCCCGTTTTTATCGAGTACCTTGACACCCACAATCCCTGCTTCCGGGGCAGGCCCTTTATACTTTCCTTTGCTTACCCATCCGTTTCCGGCGGCGTCTCCGGAGATATGTGTGCCGTGTCCGTTATCGTCATAAGGCTGTTGCCGGTGATTAATCAAATCCTTGAACGCGATAATCCGGTTGACGGGCCGGGTCAGATCGGGATGCGGGAACACACCGGTGTCGATAATGGCAATGTTGATCCCTTTTCCGGTGAGTCCCCGTGTTTGTTGAAGCGCTGCTGCACCGATTGAAGGGGTAGCGATATTCAAAGTGGCTTTCTTAACATCGTCCAGATAGACTTTGCCTATTTCGCCGCAGCTGCAGATCCGCTCCAGACACTTCAATGAAACACGCGATGACACGGCATTGAGCAGATGGAGCCGGTGCTTCACAGGGAAGGCATGTTCACCTAAATGCTTTTGTAATGCCTGCATCCGGGCCGGTGTTAATTTGTGTTTGAACTGTACGATTACGGGAACTGCCGCAGGTTTCTTAGCCAGACTCTTCGAATGCTGAATATTTCGTTTTAACGGTTTATTGATTTTGGCGGCATAATGCCGTACCCACATCGGTTCACTCATTGACGTTGCTTCACCTCTCCATAGCACATACTATGCAGTGATCAGCCTAGCGGATACTTATCTATGAAACTGAGACACTACCACATTTTATGAAATGATAGGCAATTAATCAGTTCAGATCTCCCGTAAAATGCATTTACTACACTATCTTAAAAGAAAGTGGTGAAGCAAAGTGAGAGAAGCTGAGAAGAAAGCATTAATCGCAAAACGTGCAGCAATGATCAAAAAAGCAAGTGTGTCTAAACTGGCGGCAAAGAAGGTAAACGCAGCAAAGGTACAAGCCCAGAAAGCGCAAATGGCTAAAAAAGCCCTACTGGCCAAAAAGACCCTGCTGGCTAAAAAGGCCAAACTGGTTGCCCGTAAAAAACGCAGAGTAAAACAGTCGTTCTTTAACTTCGTAGTGCTTGCGGTCAACTTTAATAATCGGCCAAAAGACACTACAGATTTTACAGCTGTACTGACCAGAGGCAGCCAGACGTATACAGCATTTTTCGATGAAACGGGTGTAGCGATATTCTATGACATCAGAGTATTGACAAAATTCCAGTATACTCTGCGAATCAACAATGAAGATAACCAAGAAGTATTCCAGGGCACCGTTCCTGCAAACCGCGAATTCTATATCGCCCAATTCTAAGCCGGACTTTATGGGATAAGGAGAACACCAAGGCAGCGCACTCTTGTAAAAGGGTGCGCTGCCCTGGTTTGTGCTGATATTTTTCATAGTATGAATAGTAAAAATGTGGAATTATTAATGCATCTAAGCTCGAGGTGGGATAATGGTGAAAAGCTATTTTGTGCACAATACTGAAGTTGCTCTGCATGTTTTGGAAAAAGGGGAAGCCTCGGTGTTTGCCCCGTCGCTTCTGGTGATTAACGGACTTTGGGAGCCTGCTGAACGGGCCATCCCGTTGCTGTCTAATTTGCCTGGACATGTAGTTACTTTTAGTTTCCGGGGACGAGGTCTTAGCTCAACGCCAGAACAGGGCTATGACCTTGCCGGTCATTTGGGAGATATTGAAGCGGTGGTCAAGCACTGCGGTCTGGACAATTATTGCGTGTTAGGTTTCTCTAGAGGAGCTGCTTATGCACTTGGCTGGAGTCTGCGGAACCAGCAGCATATGCAAGGACTTCTTCTGGTGGATCAGCCGCCGGTACATAGCAGCCATTCTGAGAAAACCGTGAAATTCTGGTCTGAACTGAACTATTCTGGCGTACCTATACTGAATTTCATGCGCCGGACAGCCCTAGAAGGATTGGCGGATGAAGCGCAGGAGATCGATTTCGCGCCACAATTATCACAACTGCAAATTCCTGTAACCCTATTTGTCGGGCGCAATCGCGAGGCAGTGATTCCCTCGGATATCTCGGAGGATGACTTAGAGAAGTACAAACGGTCAATCTGTTCATTGCGGATTATTGAGTTCCTGGAGTCTGGGCATATGATTCCTGATGAGGAGCAGGGGAAGTATATTAGGGAAGTCAGAAAGTGGATGGGGGCTTTCTCTGATCAGCAGATGACAGTGAAATTATAATTATTGAGCGGGTCTTCACTTTGAAGGCCTATTCGCGGCTTACCGGAAAGTGACAGTCCCTGTGTCGTAGAAATGGATTTCATTTCCGGCCAGGCAAGTCAGATCGGAAAATTTCTAGCAGGAGTGTGTAAAATGAACTTAAAAGAAAAGTTGATCATAATAAAAGAAAATGGCTACCAAGCACCTCCCGAAGCATTCCAGTTGATTAAAGAAATGTTAAAAAACATCGGTTCTCTGGATACCGAGCTGCGTGATGAGCTGATATATACAACCTTATCACACTGGATTCCTGGTAATTCTCCGACTGCAAACGAACTGGAGCAACTTCTGCCAGTTGTTTTGGATAACAACCATTTGCTTTATAGGCTTGGTGAAACCAATACAGACTCTGTCTTCACCCGATCTTTCTCTATGCTAGTCATACCGCTCCTCTTCATGAGGCATAGTGAATCACCATTTCTCTCAAAAGAGCAAATTCATCAAATAAAAGAAAATGTTTTTTACAGTTTACAAGAAGAGCGGGATTACCGTGGATATGACGAAGAAAAAGGCTGGGCTCATACCATAGCCCATGCAGCAGATGCTTTAGATGATTTGGCGCAATGTTCCGAACTGGATGAAACAGACCTCTTAACCATCCTCGATTTGGCTTACGAAAAGATGACCATAACAGATCGAATTTATTCTGATGGTGAAGATGAGAGAATGGTAAGACCCGTAATAAGTGTTTTAAATAGAAAAATACTTAGTAAGACTTATGTAGAGCAATGGATTCAAAGTTTTGGTGATGTGGAGAAGAGTTCGGAATTTCTTCCTGCCTTTAGGCAAAAAAATAACATAAAGAACTTTTTGAAAAGTTTATACTTTCGAGTTAAATTTTTCAAAGTGGATGCGGATCTCTGTCCGACTATCGAGCAAACATTGTATAAAGTAGAAAAAGTATACTATTCCTAGGATTTATGATTGCTTTGAGGAATATTAATAGTTGTAATTGTGGCATGTTTCATTCCATTTGAACTTGGTTTGTCAATTCATATCGACCCTAGAACATGAAATGTTAGTAAAAATGTACAATCATCTGAGCTGATTTTAGCTATAATGACAATAAACCTGACATAAATATTTAAAAGGTGAACCATACCGGATATAATATGGCCAATGATGTAAGTGTGGAGCATGGGAATCGCTTGTAAATGCGGAGGTTCCTAAAGATGCCAGCGAAAGGTCTGAGGAATGATGAGCCTGGAAACTTTAAATGAACGCGTGAAAACCGACCTTTCCTATCTCGCCTACGGTGGTACGGATTGGGTACGTCCCTTTGAGCATCCGGAAGGGCATGTCTATGATGTCGTTATTGTGGGGGGCGGGCAGAGCGGACTGGGTGCGGCCTTTGGCCTGCTGCGTGAACGGATCTCCAATATTGTGATTATTGATGAGAACCGTGAAGGCCTAGAAGGACCTTGGGAAACGTATGCCCGGATGGTTACGCTGCGTACACCCAAGCATTTGACGTCCATTGATCTGGGGATTCCTTCCCTGACCTTCCGTGCCTGGTGGGAAGCGCAAGCCGGTCCGCAGGGCTGGGAAGCCATCGACAAAATTCCGCGCGGGGACTGGATGAATTATTTGCGCTGGTACCGCCGGGTGCTCGGACTGCCGGTCATCAATGAAGTGACACTGAAGCTGATTGAGCCCGGGGAGGACGGGATTTACCGGCTGCATATCGGCGGGGCAGGGGCACCGTCCAGCCAGCTGCTGGCCCGCAAGATCGTGCTGGCTACCGGCATACAGGGCGGCGGCGAATGGCATGTGCCCGAAATGATTGCCGGCAATCTGCCGGAGCACTTGTATTCGCACACATCGGAAACCATTGATTTCAATGCACTGGCTGGCAAAAGAATTGGCATTCTCGGCGGCGGCGCTTCGGCATTTGACAATGCCAACTATGTGCTCTCGGAAGGTGCGGCAGAAGCCCATGTGTTCGTCCGTCGGGAGCAGCTGCCGAATGTGAATCCAATTCGCCAGATGGAACTCTCGGGGATGATCGAACGGTTCCATACGCTTGGAGATGCTGATAAATACGGGGTAATCTCGCATTTCTTCAAGTACAATCAGCCGCCGACGAACGATACCTTTGCCCGCGCAGCCGCGTGGCCGGGATTCAGCCTGCATCTCGGATCCCCCTGGCTGAAGGTGGAAGAGGTGGAGGATCAGGCGGTGGTGACCACGCCTAAGGGAGAGTTCGCTTTTGACTTCCTGATCGTCAGCACGGGGCTGCTCAGTGATCCGGGACTGCGGCCCGAGCTGAGGCTGGTCGAGAGTCATATCGCACGCTGGAGCGATTGCTATCAGGCTCCTGCAGAAATAGCCAATCCGCTGCTGGATGCACATCCTTACCTCAGTCCCGGCTTCGCGCTCCAGAGCCGGGATGAGGAAGGGAAGAAACTGCTGCACGGTTTATTCGTCTTCAATTATTCGGCACTGGCCAGCAACGGTTTGTCCGCCTCAGCCATATCAGGGATCAGGAACGCAATTCCGAAGCTGGTCGGCGGGGTTGCGGATCAGCTGTTCACGGATGACCGTGAGACGATTCTGCACTCTTTTTACAATTATAATGAGATTGAGTTTACCGGCGAATGGCTGCCGGCTAAGATTAAATCATAGAGGTCACTTATCGAACAGTGTGTTCTGTTGGTTAATCAAAATGATGGACTGCACTCCATCAAGTAGACAGCGCAAATAATAAAAGATCCTTAAGCGGCCTTAGTCCTGAATTCAATTGGACTGAGGCCGTTTAAATTTTCCTGTAAACGTTCATTATTGTGGTACTTATAAGCTGGATTTTATATACATTGCAAAAGGGCTTCGATTGAGTACCGAACTCCTTTCAAAGAAAAGGTCGGTTCTGACAAACTGGTAAACGGGACATCTGGCTGGATGGATTTAGAGGCAACCCCCTTTTTGGGTTTTTAAAATGTGAAAAATTATAAGAGTGTTATAAACTTTTCTTCTTTTTATTCGTCTGTATAACAGAAAGGATGTGTTCTCTTATGAATAAATTTACACTGACCCTCGCTACTCTGTTACTCTTGACAACATTTCTTGCTGCATGTGGAAAGGAAGAGGTAACCCGTGCGAATAACCTTGCACAGGCAACAGCTAGTAATACGACTAGGTCTAACACTTCGGGTACGGACTCGATAACTGGGACAGATAACAACTCTACTCCCTCCAGCAGCAATAAGATTAAATGGGATAAAATAAAAGATCCACTTATTGATGAGACAATGAAAGACAAGCTCAAAGCGTCAGTTGATGCAATTGTTAATAAGCAAGTAGTCACGTTTCATAAGACACTTGGTCCCAATGTCGGTACCGTACACGATTATCTATTAAACAATCCAGTCAAATTCACAGATGTTGGTGAAGCGCATGAAGAAGACGGGCGTATATTAGTGCTTATTAAGGGAGAAAGTCAAAGCAATGACGGTAATCCCTCGGAAATGGGGTATACATTTTATTTCGAAAAAGATAAAAGTGGTGTTTGGCAGATTGTATCTATTGACTAGAAGGTCTACCTGACTTTGAAAAGATACTATAGAGGCTGTCCATAAGCCATTAATTTAGAGGGAAATGCTTTAGGATTTTTCCTCTTCCGGAATGTAAAAAGACTGATTTAAATTCATCCCTTTTATCCCCAGGCTAGTTACTTCTCCGTTAGGCTCAATAAATCCGATTGTAGTTTTATCTCTTCACTGGGATTGGCGACGTATACGACCCATTGCTTAGGATTCCACAGGACATACGCCCGGGTGGATTCTGCGATAAAGCGCAGGGGAACCATGACACGCCCTTGTTTTAGGGTTGAGGCCGCTTCCAGTTTCACTTCTTTATTTCCGATCTTTGCTGTTTTTTGCCCAGCGACTAAGGTGATGGTCTCCCCGCCTGAGGTAATCGTCACAGTCTTAGACGACTTATTCCATTGTACCGAGCTGCCGGGTATTTGCTGGGCCATTTTCAACGGAACCATGGTTGTTCCATTAGTGATATACGGGGCCACATCCGTTTCCACAGTAACGTTATTCATTCGAATTTCAATAGCTGAAGGAGCTGCTGAAGTGGTTCCAGTATTCAAGGGGTTTCCCGCGATCATTAGTGTCGCAGTGAGCCCGAGGACACCCGCTTTTACATGATTTTTCACGTGCTAATATCCTCCTTGTGCCATTTTAGAAATTAAAATTCTATATTTCAGACGCACCATAATCCAAAAAGTTAATAAGACGGTTAAGGTCTACTCTCTGGGGAGCATATCAAACCCGACGCAGGGCACCTTTATTTGCTTGCGTGATAAAGGCTAGAAGACGTTGACCTTAAGTCCGGCCTCATTGATAATAAAGAGGTTCACATTTCTTCTGCAGATTGGAGTAAGACCAATGACATATCGCAATTTGGAAGAGTGCATTACTGACCTGGAAAAGCACGGGCATTTGATCCGTATCCGGGAGGAGGTCGATCCTCATCTGGAGATGGCAGCCATCCATATGAAGGTATATGAGGCAGGCGGGCCTGCATTATTATTTGAAAAGGTTAAAGGCTCAAGGTTCCGGGCGGTGTCGAATCTTTTCGGGACGATCGAACGGAGCAAGTTCATTTTCCGTGACACGTGGGAGTCTTCCCAGAACGTCATTGCCCTGCGCGATGATCCGGTGAAGGCGCTTAAAGCACCGTTTAAATATATCGGTACAGGACTAGCAGCCCGGAAGGCGCTGCCGCTTAAGATGCCCGGCGGACTTCCGTCCGGCTTCGAGGAAATTCAAATCTCCGATCTGCCGCAGATCAAGCATTGGCAGGGGGATGGCGGAGCTTTTGTAACACTGCCGCAGGTGTATTCAGAGGATCCGGACAAGCCGGGTATTATGAATTCGAATCTCGGAATGTACCGGATTCAGCTCAGCGGCAATGACTATGAGATCAATAAAGAAGTCGGGGTCCATTACCAGATTCACCGTGGTATAGGAATCCATCAGACCCATGCTACGAAGCGGGGCGAGCCGCTTAAGGTCAGCTGCTTTATCGGCGGTCCTCCGGCTCATACGCTGTCGGCTGTCATGCCGCTGCCTGAAGGCCTCAGTGAGATGACCTTCGCCGGCCTGCTGGGCGGACGCCACTTCCGCTACAGCTACGTCGATGGCTTCTGCATCAGCGCGGATGCTGATTTTGTCATTACGGGTGAGATTTATCCCGGTGAGACGAAGCCGGAAGGCCCGTTTGGCGATCATTTGGGGTACTACAGCCTGATCCATCCTTTTCCGGTGATGAAGGTACATAAGGTCTACGCCAAAAAAGGGGCAATCTTCCCCTTCACAGTCGTAGGCCGTCCACCGCAGGAGGATACAGCCTTCGGGGAGCTGATTCATGAGCTGACCGGGAATGCCATCAAGAATGAGGTGCCGGGCGTAAAAGAAGTGCATGCCGTCGATGCTGCAGGGGTGCATCCGCTGTTGTTCGCAATCGGCAGTGAGCGCTACACTCCGTACCAGCAGCTGAAGCAGCCGGCGGAGCTTCTGACTATCGCCAACCGGGTACTGGGGACTGGCCAGCTTAGCCTGGCTAAATATCTGTTCATCACTGCGGAAGAAGACCGGCCGATCAGCACGCATAACATTGCTGATTTCCTGACTTATATTCTGGAGCGGATAGATTTGCGGCGGGATATTCATTTCCAGACCAATACTACGATTGACACACTGGATTATTCGGGAACGGGGATCAACAGCGGCAGCAAGGTGATTTTTGCAGCAGTGGGTGAGCAGAAAAGAAGCTTATGCACAGAGGTGCCGCAGTCATTGACGATGCTGGAAAACTTCAGTGAGGCTAAGCTGGTGCTGCCGGGCATCGTTGCACTGCAAGGCCCGGCGTTCAGTGCTTACGGGGAAGCCGAACTGGAAATGCGCCGCTTAAGCGCCGCCATTGAAGAGCAAGGGCCGCTTGCGGATTGTCCGATGATCATCCTTTGTGATGACAGCGGCTTTATCAGCGAGGATTTGAGCAATTTCCTGTGGGCAACCTTTACGCGCAGCAACCCTTCTCACGACATTTATGGTGTAAACAGCACGGTACAGTTTAAGCATTGGTCTTGCGATAATGTTATTATCGACGCCCGCGTGAAGCCGCACCAGGCGCCGCCGTTAATCCCTGATCCGGCGGTGCAGCGCAATATTGAACGGTTATTCGTGCAGGGCGGAAGCCTTAGCGGCATCCGCAAATAGACTGGATTATTCCCTGGCGGGAACAATGACTTTGATATATTCGTGCTCACTTGCCCTTACGGCGATAGCCTCCTCCACGGGAATGCCTGGGATAGCATAGAGTTTGCTGCCCGCCTTGAACGTGGTGGAGAAATTGTTAGGGGAACCCTGGATGCACTCACTGGACTGCAGCGTAATCTCTCCGATTTCCTGATCAATTTCTGTAACGGCTGTATCCGTTATGGCGTACACCCGGTCATTCCATTTCACCAGCGGGAACGGGGAGGAGGCTAGGGCTTGGACGGTCTGGTTATCGGCTGAAGGAGCAGGCTGCCCAGCATTTTGCCCGGTGGAAGAGCAGGCTGCAAGAAGGATAAGGCTGAGTAGAAGGATCAACTTTTTCATGAATGAGCTCACCTCCTTGGTTAGACGCTGTCAAAGGCTGGAATGTTACTATTCTTGAAAGATTTCAAGCTGTCCCTCGCTTCAATAGGAGGGGCATTTTTTTGTTGATTG
The DNA here is from genome assembly GCF_031599675.1 of Paenibacillus pedocola. Taxonomy (NCBI): domain Bacteria; kingdom Bacillati; phylum Bacillota; class Bacilli; order Caryophanales; family Paenibacillaceae; genus Paenibacillus; species Paenibacillus pedocola. The sequence goes on from NZ_CP134223.1 coordinate 2,387,650, forward strand.
TAGATTGAACTAGCAGCGGCCGAAAGTCCAAACATCCACCGCAGGTGCGACTGACTTGTACTCAAAAACTTTAAGTTCACTCTATATATAATATTGAATAACACTGGAAGCAAGCTTCATTTGCTGCAAATAAATTTAAAAATGAAAATATATAGAAAATAATGTATAATCCTTGTATATTTCAAAAGGGAAAAAATGGATTATTCCTTCCGCTCTCCGTTTTGTATGTTTCTGTATCTTAATTTGTGCTATCAGAACTTTTAGGAGGTTGGGATATGAGAATCGCGATTGTCAGCAATAAACGCTCCGGATTAGGCGGTATGGAGGCTGTATTCAGAACTGTAATGCAGGAGCTGGGCAGGAATCAGGATGAGGTCAAAATGTTTCTCATGGGCGGCTCGCTGGACAAAGATTGGCTGCAGGATATTGATCATGTGGAGATTGGTGATCAGCGGACGGACAATGCCCTTAAGAGAAGGTACAGCTTCACACTTCCGCTATTCAGGCAAATCAGGCGGTATAAGCCGGATGTTATCATTGGCTGTGATCCCAATGTAGTCTGTTACTGCAAATGGATGATGCGGATTATGAACCGCAAAACTCCAGTGGGAAGCTGGGTTCATAATGAACTGTCCACGCTCTGGAAGGTCCAATTGCTGAAATATGCCGATTTTCATCTCTCGATCAGCAAGGGGATCGCTGAGCAGATTCATAATGTAGTAGGCAGCGGGTCGAACAATAAAATCTTCGTAACCCATAATCCTGTTGATGTTGAGGTGCTGGAGGTGGCAAGGCCTGAAGTCCCTACATTTCTCTACATTGGAAGGCTGGAGAATCGGCAGAAAAGAGTGCGCGATTTAATTGAAGCCCTGGCTAAGCTTGAGGGAGAATGGAAAGCAGTTATTGTCGGTGACGGGCCGGACCGGGAGGAGGTCTATAATCTGGCCGAATCCTATGGCATTAATGAGCGGATGGAGTGGATGGGCTGGCGCAAGAATCCCTGGTTAGAAATTCCGCGAGCATCGGCACTGGTGCTGACCTCTAACTTCGAAGGCTTCCCACTGGTTTTGCTGGAAGCAATGGCCAGAGGTATTCCTTGTTTAAGTACAGACTGCCAGCACGGACCTGCAGAAATCGTCATTCCGGAGAGCAATGGCTGGCTGGTCTCTGTGGGGGATGTTGAAGGCCTCGCCGCGACCATGCAGCAGATCATCAATCATCCGGAACAACTGCCGGATCCGCAATTCGTCAAAGAGTCAGTGGGCAAATTCAGCATCGCCAATGTAGTTAACAATATCAGAGGTATAATCGACAGGGAATTACAGTTGAAGATCTCCTCATAAAAAACAGATTAGGGATGATCAAAGCATGGAAGTATTAGAAACAGAGCGTTTGATCTTAAGACGCTTCCAACCCGGGGATGGAGAGGATCTGCATGAGTATCTCTCCCGCGAGGAAGTTGTCAAATTCGAGCCCTATGGGGTTCATAGCGAAACAGAGAGCAGGGCAGAGGCGCTGCGGCGTTCGGAGGATCCTGCGTTTTGGGCAGTCTGTCTGAACGATTCAGGGAAGCTGATCGGCAATATATATTTTCAGCAGCAGATGCCGCATCATTTCCGGACTTGGGAGCTGGGCTATGTATTCAATACCGAATTTCAAGGCTGCGGTTATGCGGCGGAAGCCTGCCGTAAATTGCTGGAATACGGTTTTACCTCTTTGCAGGTCCGGCGTGTAACTGCACATTGTGATCCTGATAATGCCCCGTCCTGGCGGCTGCTGGAGAGACTGAACCTGCGCCGGGAAGGCCACTTCCTTCAGACCGGATATTTCAAAAAGGATGAACTGGGCCGCCCAAATTGGCATGATACGTATGCGTATGGATTGCTTGAGAATGAGTGGCAATCATCAAGAATGGTGAAAAGAGATGAAAATTAACCGGCTGCTCGGGATTGTGGTGTATCTGCTTAACCGGGAGGTAGTCAGCGCCCGTACGCTTGCGGAGAACTTCGAAGTCTCCCCGCGCACCATCCAGCGTGATATGGAATCGATCGGTCTTGCCGGAATCCCCATAGGTTCGATCCAGGGCGTTAATGGGGGGTATTACATTCTGGACAGCTTCAAAATGAACAGGCAGCTGCTCCAGCCGGAGGATTATAATTACATTGTAGCCGCGCTGAGAGGCCTCATCTCCGGATATAACAGCAGACGCGCAGAGGAAACGGTAGAAAAGATGTTGTCCTTATCCCCTGAAGGCAGTGAGGCAGTACAGCCGTTACAGCTGGATTTGGAAGTGCTGCGAGAGGGAAGCGGGACCGTACAGTACATTGAGATCATTGAGGAAGCTATACGCCAAAAATGTACGGTTCAGTTTCAATATACGAATGCCCGGCAGACGGTTTCCAGCCGGAGTGTAGAGCCCTTGCTTTTGTCGTATAAATGGTACGCGTGGTATTTGTTCGCATATTGCCGTGACCGGAGGGATTACCGGCTGTTCCGGCTCTCGCGGATCAGGGAGATTCAGAACACCGGCGAAGCTTTTACGCAGGATCACGGGAATGCAGCGCGTTTGCTTGCCGCTCATCAGGATCGTCGGCCCAATATCACAGTTAAGCTTGCTTGTCCGGCAGATCGGAGAGTACAGCTGGAGGAGGCTTTTCCAAAAGCAAGGCTGCTGGAAGAAAGGTGCACTGAACTGGTGATGGAATTTACGGTTCCTGAAGAAGAGAGCGGCTGGTTTGCTACCCTGCTGCTGCTCGGAGGCCAATGTACTGTACTTGAACCGGAATCGCTGCGGCTGAGGCTGCAAAGCCATGCCCGGATGATTTTACAGAAGTATGAAGGTAATGACGACAGACAGTTGTCCGGATTGCCCGTTTATAATGGAGATATCCACACTATAAGGAGGGCTTGAGATGGAGATTAAGTTACTGGACCCTTACACCGTTTGTCCTATATTTGATACCGGTAGCTTTTTGCTAAGATTGGTACAGCAGGAGGATGCTGAAGATTTACTCGGGTGCTATTCGGACCCGGAGTCCATCCCCCTGTTTAACAGCGACAACTGTCTTTACGGCTTCAGCATGCACCTGCTGGATGATATGAAGGCCACTATTGAAGCCTGGCTCGCAGAATACCAGGCACGGGGATTTGTACGGTTCAGCATTATTGAGCAGACTTTTGGCAAGGTGATCGGGACGGTGGAGTTTTTTACCAGGGCAGTGCAATCCGCAGACGGACAGCATGAAGCCGGAATTTTGCGGCTTGATCTTAAATCCGTTTATGAACGGGAAGCAGCGCTTTGCGAGATTCTGGAGCTGATAGAGTCGCGGTTTGGCGAGTATTTTGCATTCTCCAGTATATTGACTAAGGCAGTGCCCCAGGCTGCGGCAAGAATCAGCGTTCTGCATCGTCTGGGTTATCAGAGGATAGAGCAAAGCTCCGATTTACCGTATGATGACTACTACATAAAAGAAATAAACACCGGATCGTAACCGGTTCGTTACATTTTCATACTGTTTCCCCTATCAGCCCGTCTGATCTCCCTATTTGGAGACTTGGACGGGCTAATCGTTTTGCTGAATAATGTCGAAAAAAAGAGTAGTAGTACCTCAGCATAGGAGGTTAGAATGGAACACTACAGAACAATTAACTTCGGCAGGAGATAAACTATTGAATTCAAGGGTGGTTGGCGGCGGATGGATAAAGGCAAAGCAAGCATCTTAGGGATGGTTATAGCAATCTACATACTGGCTGTGCTGCTTAAAGGCTTCTCGGTAGAGGTGTTCCTCAATTTCGTCATTCTTATTTTGATCTTATATTTCGCTGCATTCAAAAATAAAAAGAAGGATGTCTCCGAGTACGAACGGATCAAAAAGGAGCTGTCGGATCAGCTCTATTTCACCTCCCAATTGATGGATTCCCTGCCGCATCCGCTTTTTTATATCGATGACCAGCAGTGTTTTCTGGGCTGTAATACCGCCTATGAGCAAGCATTTGAAGTGTCTGGCTGCGAATTGGCCGGCATTCCGATACGCGATCTTCCCCATTTGCCTATGGACGCTTACCACAATCTTCGTGAGATGATGGCTGAGGTAACGGAGAGCGGCCAGTCTTCGATCCGCCAGATTCAGAGAACCTTTGCGAGCGGTGAAACGCACCACATTCTTTATACGCTGTCTGCCTACCGTCTGTCGGATGATTCAGTGGGCGGATACCTTGGGATTATGACCGATATTAGCGATCTGAAGCACAAAGAGAAGGAAATCCTGGATAACCGGAATTTTCTCAATGCCATTATCAGTCATATTCCGGTAATGATTACGGTCAAGGATGTCCGGACGTTGAAGGTATTCATGGGAAATCAGGCCAGTGCGGACTTTCTGGGCCTTAGTCCCGAGGAGCTTGGCGACCTGGAGCTTAGATCGGTATTCCCTGAGGAAATTGCCCGGAGGATGATTGAATCGGACAAAAAGGTAATTGCAACAGGACAAGTCCTGAGTGAGATCGATATCATTCCCGATGACAGCGAACACTGCAATCTGAGATATGTTCAGACCACTAAGCTGCCAATTTTAGATATGGAGGGACAGCCGCTGTATCTGCTCATTGTGTCCGAAGATATCACCGAGGCGAGACGGAAGGAAGCGGAGCTGAAACATGCCCTGAATCTGGCGGAAGAAGCGACTGCAGCCAAATCGCAGTTTCTGGCGAATATGAGCCATGAGATCCGGACGCCGATGAATGCCATTATTGGCATGGCTTATCTGGCGCTTAAGACAGAACTCAATCCGAAACAGCTGGACTATCTCTCCAAAATTCATAATGCCGGTACTTCGCTGCTTGGCATTATTAATGAGATCCTCGATTTCTCAAAGGTGGAGTCAGGCAAGCTGGAACTGGAAAATACGGAGTTTGTCTTAACGGACGTGATTTCAGGGGTACTAGATTTAGCGGGCCAGACCGCTCACGAGAAGGGGCTGCAGCTGTTGTGTGAAATCCCGCCTGATGTGCCCGCACGGCTTAGCGGCGATCCGCTTCGCCTTGGCCAGATCATGACCAATCTGCTAAGTAATGCGATTAAGTTCACCGAGGCGGGTGAAGTTTCGATTGGGGTGGAGCTATACAGTAGGATCGACAGTAAGGTGAAGCTTCAATTCAGTGTACGTGATACTGGGATTGGCATGAACAAAGAGACGGAAACCAAGGTATTCCAGGCCTTTACGCAGGCAGACAGCTCCACTACGCGGAAGTTTGGGGGAACGGGTCTGGGCCTGGCGATCAGCCGCAAGCTGGTGGGCATTATGGGAGGCAGTCTTTGGGTGGACAGTGAAGAAGGCAGAGGCAGTACATTTACGTTCACGGCATGGTTCGATATCGTCCCGGCTACAGACTTACCAGCAAGACCTGTTCCGGTACCGACACTCGATGTGCAGGAAAAAGACTACCGGCTGTCCGGCACCCGTGTCCTGCTGGTGGAAGACAATGAGATTAACCGGCAGATCGCTGCTGAGCTGCTAAGAAGTCAGGGACTGCTTCCGGATATTGCTGCTAATGGAGCTGAAGCGGTGCGGATGGTGGAATCCATGTCTGCGGAAAGACCTTACAGCATTGTGCTGATGGACCTGCAGATGCCGGAAATGGACGGCTTTCAGGCGGGGGCAAGAATCCGGGAAATGGTTCCCGAGCTGCCTATGATTGCTATGACAGCACGTACCATGCAGGAAGAGCGGGAACGCTGCTTCGCAGCCGGCATGAACGGCCATGTTGCCAAACCGATTGATCCGGATATTCTTTTCACTACGATCGGCAGATGGGTTTCGCATGGAATCATCCAGGAATCAGCAGAAGGCGTTGGAACGGCAGCTGAGTTCAGACCCTCTACAGAAACCTTGCCATTCCTGCGGCTGAAGGGTATTGAAACCGGAAAGGGGCTCAGCCGCGCCGGACACAACCGGGAACTGTATATCAGCCTGCTGTTGAAATATGCCGGGAATCAGCGTGAAACGGTAGCAAGCTTGCGTAAGGCGCTAAGGGCAGAGGATACTTCAGCAGCGCTAAGGCTTGCTCATAATCTGAAGGGGGTCTCCGGTAATATTGGAGTTACGGATGTCCAGATGCTGGCCGGCACCCTGGGTAAAATGTTAGACAGCTCTGCTAAGCCGCAAGAGCTGGAGCAGCTTCTGAACAGGCTGGAAGCGGCGGTTCAAGCCAGCACTGAGGAAATCCTCGGGCAGCTGGGCGGTGCTGATCACTATAATGCAGCAGAGATCATGCCTGAGCAGAAAAATGAACCGCCAATAAAGCTGCTCGGCCGGTTAGAGGATATGCTGAAGGACAGTGATAGTGAAGCTGTCGATTATTTTGCATCTGTAAGGAGCGTATTAGCACATGCGATGACACAAGATGAGCTGAGACAGCTGGAGTACAGTCTGGGCATGTTTGAATATGAGGAAGCCCTCTCCCTTACCCGGCAGGCCATAAGAGATCGAAATTATGAACAGAGGTTGATGTAAATATGCTGGATTCCAGACCTGTTATACTCGTCATAGACGATACGCCGGACAATATTACGCTGCTTAGCGGCTTGTTGAAAGAACAATACAAGGTTAAGGTTGCCACAAACGGCGAGAAAGGGCTGCTGATTGCCAAGGCTGCTCCGCCGGACTTGATTCTGCTGGATATTATGCTGCCGGGAATGGACGGTTACGAGACTTGCCGGAGATTGAAAGAGGACGAGACACTGCGGGAGATTCCGGTGATCTTTTTGACGGCGAAGGAAGAGGTAGAGGATGAGAATAAGGGCTTTGATTCTGGAGCGGTAGATTATATTACCAAGCCCATCAGCTCACCGGTTCTGCTGTCGCGTGTGAAGACCCACTTAACGTTGAAGCGCTCGAAGGATTTCCTTGCGGACAAAAATCAATTTCTTGAGGCGGAAATTTCCCGGCGGATGAAGGAGATTTCCTTAATTCAGGAGGTTTCGGTGATGGCGATGGCCGCCTTGGCCGAAATGCGGGATACGGAGACCGGCAACCATATTCAAAGAACCAAATTGTATATTCAGGAATTGGCGACGCAGCTGAGCCGGACGGACAAATATGCAGCCAGGCTGTACCCAGAGCATATCGACCTGATCGTTACGTCTGCCCCGCTGCATGATATCGGGAAGGTCGGCATCCCTGATCACATCCTCCTCAAGCCGGGCAAGCTGACTTATGAGGAATTTGAAGTGATGAAGACGCATACCACCTTGGGCAGAGATGCGGTTCTGCGTGCCGAACAGCTGATGGATCGTCCGGAGACGTTTCTCCGGTTCGCTAAGGAAATTGTCTATTCCCATCATGAGAAATGGAACGGTACGGGGTATCCGGAAGGGCTCGCCGGCGAGCAGATTCCGCTGTCAGCCCGGCTGATGGCTGTTGCGGATGTGTACGATGCGCTGACAAGCGAACGGGTGTACAAGGCAGCAATGCCTCATGAGCAGGCAGTAGAGATTATCGTTGCTGATGCCGGCCGGCATTTTGATCCCGATATCGTAGACATTTTCGTAAAGTGCAGCTATAAGTTTCAGGAGATTTCCGAGAGATATAAGAATGATCATCTGAACGCATAGCACTAATTGTAATCTGGAATAGCGCTCTTCAAGCATCCTGCGTAAGGATGGTTGGAGAGCGCTATTTTTTTGAATGGAATTATTTTTCTAGGCTGTGAAAATCCCTGCCGGGCTTTTTATCCGCCGGCCTTCAATAACCTCCTCGTAATCACTGATCAGCCGGTCAAAAATATGCTCCCAGGAACGGCCAAGCGCCAGCCGCCGACCCTCCTGGCCCATAGCCATACGCAGCATAGGCTGCTCCGCCAGCCTGCATATCGCCTCAGCCATTGCCGCCGGCTGATGCGGCTCAAACAGTGTGCCGCTTCGGTCCGGCACGACCAGATCCCGCGAGCCGCCGGCATCTGCCGCGATGACAGGAAGACCCGAGGCCATGGCTTCAAGCACGACATTGCCGAAGGTTTCCGTACAGGAGGGGAAGACGAACAGGTCGCCTGCGGCATACAGCTCCGCCAGTTCCTGCCCATATTTACTGCCGGAGAAGGTAACATTCTGAGGTGCTGCGGCCCGCAGCTCCGGCAGCTGCGGACCATCGCCTACAATGAGCAGGTGCGCTGCGGAGGCAATGGAATCCGGAAGCAGCTGCATAGCGGCAAGGAGGGTGGCAATATCTTTTTCCGGGGCGATTCGTCCTACATATATTAGCAGCAGCTGGCTTCCGATCCCGTAGCGCTCCCGTACATCCGCTGAACGCTTCTCTGGAGTGTAAAGACCGCAGTCAACGCCTCTGGACCACAGGCGCAGCCCGGAAAATCCGTGTGCACGCAGCGAGCCGATGGTCTCCTGGGAGGGTGCTAGAATCGCATCACAGGACCGGTGAAACCATTTCATGTATTTCCAGTACAGCGGGACAATTCTGCGCATCCGGTAATATTGAAGGTAACGGTCAAAGTGGGTGTGGTAGGAAGCAACATGCGGGAGGTTCTGCTTCTGGGCATAGCGGAGGCCGCACAGGCCGAGGTTGAAGGGGGTTGCCATGTGCACCAGATCCGGGCTGAAGGCCCGCAGCTCATTGTGAATGGAGGACATATGGGGCAGCGCTAATCTGCATTCGGGATACAGAAAAAATGGAATGCTGACAATTTTGCGGACCGGGTCGTTGTCGTTTTGTCCAGAGGCCGGTTTCGGGGTAAACAGCAGGTGCTCGATTCCGCGGCGGTTCAGATGGCCGGTCAGGCGGTGGAGTGTGCGGGCAACCCCATTGGTCTGCGGAAGATAGGTGTCCGTAAACAAAGCTAGACGCATCAATATCCCCTCCAGGACTCTTGTTGCCCTGATCATAGCAGGCGAATATTTGCCTCGGGTCAGCGGAATGTTAGCCGTTTTTCAAATGGAGGCTCCGGTTGTTTCTGCAGTTTACGTTCATTTGATGTAACTCTGCATATCAGCAAATACTCGTCCACTATAGTTGTTAAAAATAATCTATAGGAGTGACAACGACTTGAAAAGATCAGGCACAACCCTACTCTCCCTGCTGCTTGCAGCTGAACTGACGCTCGTTCCCGCATGGAGCGCAGGCCCGGCGGCAGCTACTGCAGCGCTTCTGCCGGGTACTCCTTATACTACTGACGGCAGCTATAATGTGAGCGTTCCCCATATTATCGTAAACCAGGTATATGGCGGCGGGGATGCGGCAACCACGGGCGGTTATTTCTCTAACGGATATATTGAACTCTATAATCCTACGGATTCCGCTGTTGATTTAAGCGGCTGGTCCCTGCAATACTCTGATCCGACCATGAACGGGGCCTGGAGTAAGCTGAACTTGAACGGCACGATTAAAGCGCATTCCTCCTATTTGATCACAGACAGCAAAGACAATCCGTCCTTTAAAAGTGATATCAGCAGTAAAGCTGATCAGATCTGGAAGGATAATCTTTTCTATAATAAAGGGATGAAGGTTGTGCTGCTTAGCAGTACCGATCTGCTGGATACCGCCAACCCGTTCCGGAATAAGCCGGCAGCCTATGTGGATATGATCGGTACTGCCGGAAATGACAGCGGTTCCGTGATAGACGGCTATGAACTAGATTATCCGACCGGCAAAACCGGAGGAACCTCGAAGCAAAAGTCAGTCCGCCGGGCAGAATTCACGGATACGGACAATAACAAGGAGGATCTGAGGCAGATTAGCTTTGACACTCTGGATGCCTCAGCACTGAATCTGATGAAGCCGCACAGCAGCAGCGATGGAAGCTGGGGGGTGACCGTTCCAGCTCTTGGTGTAGCCACACCTTCACTCCCGGCAGCAACAGCCGGATCACCATACTCGGTGTCTCTCTCTGTGTATGGTGGGGTGCAGCCTTATTCCTTCACGGCAACCGGTCTGCCGGAAGGGCTCAGCCTTGACGCGGCATCGGGGATGATCAGCGGAACTCCGCTTGCGGCAGGCACGGCAACGGTGAGCTACGCGGTGTATGACAGCGCGGTTCCCCCGGTGAAGGCGGAAGGCAGCCTTTCACTGGTTGTCGGGCAGGCAGCTTCGCAGCCGATAAAAGATGTCATCAGTGTTACGAAGATCGGCGGATATTCTGTGGGGACCACGAATGAGGACGGCGGCGTGGCGGAGATCGTCAAGTACAACCGGGCCAACGGGAAGTTCTATCTGGTCAATGGCTCAACTCATCCGGCGACTGTAGATATCGTTAATCTGAAGGATGGCGTACACCCGGAGAAGGAAGCAAGCATTAATGTGGAGGCACTATCCGAAACTGGAGGATTCAGCTACGGGGATTTGACCAGCGTAGATATTAATACGGCGACCGGCCGGATTGCTGTGGCTGTCCAGGAAGCGGACGCGATGAAGAAGGGGAAGATTCTTGTCCTTGATTATGAAGGCAGGCTGCTGAAAACCTACGAAGCCGGTATTCAGCCGGATATGATTAAATATACGGCGGATGGCCGGTATATTCTTACGGCAGATGAAGCCGAGCCGCGCACACTGGCAGGTGATCCGGAGGGCAGCGTGACGGTTATCGATACGGTCACTGGAACGGCCAGAACCGTTAAGTTCGATAATCCCGGTCTCATTGATGATCTCGTGCATATCCGCGGTGCGGTGGACCCTGTAAGCAAGTTAATCACCGGTGAAGGTGCTAAGGAAGACGCCGTACGTGATCTGGAGCCGGAATTCATCGAGCTGTCCGAAGACCAGAAGACTGCTTATGTTTCTCTTCAGGAGAACAATGCTGTGGCGGCGGTTGATGTAATCTCTGGCAAGCTGCTGTGGGTGAAAGGTCTGGGATTCAAGGATCTGAGCAATCCGCGCAACGCGCTTGATCTGGTAAAGGACAATCAAATTCACCTTGAGAATGTTCCATTTTATGGTGTATATATGCCTGACGGCATCAGCCAGTACACGGTGAACGGAAAAACCTATCTGTTCACAGCTAATGAAGGGGATGCAACCGAGTGGGACAGCAAGGAGAATGCCGCCAACATCGGCTCCATGAAGGGTTCACTCAACCCGAATTCGGCTGCTGCAAAATTCCTGAACGGACAGAAGAAATATGACAGCGTAGAGGTGATGTCGGATATGGGTCATGACGGCATTTATCTGTATGGCGGCCGTTCCTTCTCCGTATGGGATGCCGGAACCCTGAAGCAGGTGTATGACAGCGGCAGTGAATTTGAGCAGATCACTTCGGAGCGTCTGCCGGCGTACTTCAATGCCAGCAACAGCAACACTACCCTGGACAGCCGCAGCACCAAAAAAGGCCCGGAGCCCGAATATGTCAAAATCGGCAAGGTGGGGCAGAAGGCGCTGGCTTTTGTCGGGTTGGAACGTGTCGGCGGTCTGATGACCTATGATGTGACGAACCCGGAGCAGCCGCAGTTTGTAAACTACATCAATTCGCGTGAGTTTACGCCGAAAAATAATCTGGAAACCGACACAGGTCCGGAAGGCATCGAATTCATCCCGGCTACGGACAGCCCGACCGGTCTTCCGCTGGTGCTGGTAGCGAATGAAGTCGGCGGTACTGTGGCGGTCTATCAATTAAATGTGACAAAGGTGACTTTGAATCAGACGTCCTTGTCGCTCCAGGCGGGCGGGAGCGCAGCAGAACTAAAAGCAGCTGTCCAACCTGCAGGCGAAGCAGGGCAAGGCTTGAGCTGGAGCTCCTCCAACTCTGCTGTAGCTTCGGTTGACCAGAACGGAAAGGTTAGTCCGCATGCAGCGGGAACAGCAGTCATCTCCGTATATAGTGCGGATGGCTATGGTGTCGCCGAAGCACATGTGGCGGTAACGGCGGCCACTCCGGTCATTAGTTACCCGGGTTCAACCCCTTCCGGCGGACCGGCGGCAGTTGTCACCAAGCCGGAGACATCGGTGGCCGTTACGGGCGGCAAGGCAGTGGTGGAAGTGAAGGCGGCAGCTGATGCTGCCGGCAGCCAATTCTTCTCTGTCGGCGTTGAAGCCGTGACTGCCGCACTTGAGGCGCTCAAGAGCTCAGGCGGGGCGGAGCTGGAGTTCCGCACGGCTTCTGGAGAAGCTGGCCGAAATCTTACCGTTAAGCTTCCTGCAGCAGTCTGGGCTGAACTTGCCGGCAGCTCCTTGAAGAAGGTGACATTCACGGGAGGGGCGGGAACCGTGTCCTTCGACCGGACTGCTGCTTCGGCGATTCACACAGCTGCAGGCGGGGGAGCGGTCAGCCTGACGATTGCTAGAACGGATCTCACTACAGCTGCACCCGGAGTTAGTGCTGCGGTAGGCAGCATTATCGGCAGCCGGCCGGTGCTGAGCCTTACGGTTCAGGCAGAAGGACGGGATATATCCAGCTTCGGCGGCGGGGGCGTATCGGTCAGCATCCCGTATACACTGGCGGCCGGTGAAGATGTTAATGCGGTAGCTGCCTATCAAGTAACTGCAGCAGCCGGATTGGCAGTGCTTCCTGCCAGCAGCTACAATGCAGTGACGGGTCAGCTGATCTTCCGTACCACTCATTTCTCTGTATATGCCGTTGGCTATACCAAACCGGTATTCAAGGATATGGTAAGCAGCTACGCTAAGGATTCTATAACGTATCTGGCAGCCCGCGGAATCATCTCCGGGATTTCGGCCGAGCAGTTTGGCCTCAAGAGCCAGTTGAGCCGCGGGGATTCAGCCCTGCTGCTGGCCCGGTTAGCCGGCGCTGAGCTGGGCATTCCGGCTGGCAGCTTCAGTGATGTGAAGCCGGAGGATTATTATGCAGCGGCTGTGTCCTGGGCGAATGCTAATGGCATCGTCAACGGTACAGGAGACGGCAAATTTGAGCCCAAGGCTGAAGTCTCACGTGAGCAGCTGGCGGTCATGATCCTCCGTCTCGCGGATGCTATGAATTGGAATCTGCCTGTAAGCAGCGGCCCTGCTGTATTCGCCGATCAGGCGGCTATCAGCTCCTATGCGCGAGATGCCGTAAGTGTTGTCCAGCAGGCCGGTATCCTATCCGGTCAGGCTTCGGCTGGAGGCAAGATTAACTTTGCCCCGCAAGCTTCGGCTACCCGTGAAGAGACTGCACATATGCTGGCGAAGCTGCTGAAGGCTGTGCAATAAAAATTTGATACCACTGCCTGAGGTACTAGGAAAACTATGAAATCAGCTGTAAAAAATGACCTCAAGCTCTACATAATGTAGAGCTTGAGGTCATTTTAGGTGTACCCGCATGTGCAGTACTTGCTGCACAAGGCCCAGATCAAATGCCGGCTTTATTGGGCGTAATCTCCAGTGTAATTCAGAAGGGACACGTCCATTACTCCATCCAGTGCCGACAACTCATGGACAAAGGCGGTATTATCGTCACGCAGACGGATTTCGACGGTCATTTCAACATAGTCTTTGCGCACTGTTTTGGATTTGAGGGTATACGCCATTTTCTGCAGCCGGGTACGTACATCGGCTGTTGCGCTCTCAGCATGGCGGATAATTAGCAGGAAAGGCTGTTCGCGGATTTTGCGGCGGGATAGCAGCACCAGCGTTAATCCGATTACCAGCGAGCCTATAATGGCTATTGGGTACAGTTTGGCTCCTGAGGCAATGCCGGCGGCAATAGCCCAGAACATGTACACAATATCCAGCGGGTCTTTGACCGCAGTACGGAAACGCACAATACTGAGTGCGCCTACCATTCCCAGGGACAATACGATATTGGAGCTGATCGTCATGATAATCATGCTTGTAATCATGCACATCAGCACAAAAGCTGCATTGTAATTGTAACTGTACACCACACCACGGAAGGACTTGCGGTAAATAAAGAAGATGAAGAGTCCAATTCCTAGAGAAGCAGCGAGACCGAGCAGCACATCAATATATGAAATGCTGTTGAAAATGTCAAGATGGGTCACGCTCTTTTTGAAAAGGTCCTGGAAATTTAAATTTTCGTTCATGCTTTGGCAATCCCCTTATCGTTTGAAATGAAGCATGCCTGCTTCTCGGCAAATTACATATTTGGAAATAGACGAACGGTTACTGGCGACAGGGCTGGCGGCCAGTCGGATGTCTTCGGCCAGAAATTCGTTGTATTTGATTTCAAGAATGGTCAAGGCGGGATCAAGCGTCTCTGTAAGGATTAGTCCGGGATCAAAAAGATCAACGGTGTTCACTCCGGCTGCCAGTCTCTTGTCAAAGGTAATCCGCACATCACCATGGGAATAGATATAGGCTTCGCGTAAATAGTCCACGATGGTTACCGGCCGATATCCCTGGTGGACAAGCGCCAGATAGAAGTCACGCATCAAAGCCTGCGAAGAGCCGTCCACCGCTGAGTATTCTCCCTGCAATATGGAGTCGTACTGAGCGCGTGTCAACGGAACACTCTCTTTATGGACATAGTTGCCAAACTTGCTTTTTCGCTCCAGATTAATCGAATCATCCTTGCCGTTATAAATCCGGATACGGAATTTCTCCCGGGAGAAGACGCCGTTTACTTTGTCATACAGCGCATGATCGGTCGGGTGGTCGAAGTAAAGACTGCGAATCCCGTAGCCCTCCGGGTTTACCGAATGCGGATCGAGCGGAAGCAATGAAGATATCCGTTGGCGGATGGACATGAAGTCATAAGCATGCAGGTAATATTTATGCTCATGCCGGAGCGGACGTCCCATGAATTCCATCTTTAATTCACCTTAACCTCTCTCACCCCGTAATAAGGCGTATCATCTGAGTCATAGTAAATATCGAAAGCAATCTGGGAATGACCGTTTCCGTCACTGACAGTAACTTTCCAATAATAAGTGCCGGGACTCAGACGGTCCAGATTTAGGCTCGTATCTGCTGTATTGGTTTGTTTTACAATGTTCGTAAATAACGGATCTTTGGCCAGAGTGAAGGTATAGAGGAGATTGTCTCCCTGCAGGTCGTAGGAAGCATCCCAAGTAAACAATGTCCCTGTTCCCTCTTGCTGCAGATCATCCAGGAAGAAGGGTTTGGGTTTCTGCACGTCTTCCTTAAATCGTTCGATGGAGCGTTCCGGAACCGTACTGATGGCTATGGAATCCGAAGGAATGTCGCCGATGAGGATAGGGAAGAAGTCCTTATCAGGAGATTGGGCTGCAAATTTCTCTGTAATCGGGCTATATAAGGCGATTTGTTTCGCTATAGTATCACTATTGATATAATCCCGGTACAGCTCGTCGATTTTGTCCTGAAGCAACTGGACATTCTCGTTGCTGCGGAAGAAACGGTTATGCAGCTTCACGCTCCAATAATTGCTGATGCCGCTGTTGTAAGGTCCGATACTGTTGATGTTGCGTTGGAGTTCCCAGGCTCCGTCATAATCCCATGGAATGAAATACCATTTATCTGAATTCAGGGGGGAATACAGCAGGAAATTCTGGGCATCGGTATCCATATTGTCCATCAAAATATTGCTTGCCAGCCAGGTCAGATAATTATCGAGATCAAAATGCTTTTCGATGACTTCGTTGATTGGCATGGACATGTTATTGACATCGTCAAGCATAGCAAGTAACTTGGTATGGTCTTCACGGCCCTGGATCTCCAGATGAGACTCAAATTTGGCCTTGTCGTAGTCCGGATCATCTTGTAATTTCAGATCGTCTGGATATCGGAGGAACTCAAACATGGTCGCTTTATACAGTTCACCATACGGGTCCAGCCAATGATTTTTGAGAAAGGATTTGTTAGGCTGTTCGATTTGGGTGTACAGACCATAGTCGGAATACTTCACTGCAGCTGAGGTATTGCCATCGCTGAGATCTTTCACATAAAGATGGACAAACCGGGTTCGCAGACTGGCCATATTTGGAATCGTTTCGAACAAATCGAAGCTCAGTTTGTTGCGCAGCCTTGACGGGTCGTAGGAGTGTTTATTTAGATTGATCGTGCTCTGGTCGTTCCACTGCCCGGCCTGATCGTTCAGCTTGATCTTATACGAGCGCTGGGAAGCGTAACGTGCTGTGTTGCCGCGAAGCGAGATCGTGCCGTTGGCATCCGTAGCCGAATACCCGAAGCTGCCCTGGGAAGGACCGCTCCCGTCTGCAGCTCCTTCCTGAAGAATGATCTGGAGGCTGCCCTCTTCCATCCGGCTTTTGACACGGTTTAACTGATACCAGTCCGTAGAATCTGCTCCTTCTGCTGAGTTCGGTGGAAGAACAGTTAAATAAAGTGTATCGACCCGGGTATCCTCGTCCCGTTCATAGATCCGTTTGTCCTCATTCAATGCTCCATCTCCAGAAAAGTCTGCTGTTGCGTTTGCTGCTGGAGCAGAAGTTACGGAAGCCTTTGCCGAGTCCGCAGCACTGGAATTATCGGAGCAGCCGGAGAGCAAGACTACCGCCGCAATTAACCCTGCCGAGAGGGAAGCACCTTTGGAAAGCAAGGTACGGGAACGCTTGGATTCTGTTGGCACAAGCGGTTGTGCGCAGAAGGTATGGTAATCGATATTTCGAACATACCGCACCATCCGCCATAAGGCGAGTACAAGAACAGTAAATGATGCGAGCAGCATCCCATAGCCGTGATAGCCGGTAAGCATAGTAATGGAGCTGAGCACAATATTGAGCAAAAGGAAGAAACCGCTAATCATAATAACACCTTTCCGGTCATCGTAATAAAGCAGAAGCAACAGGATGACGAACGTAATGATAAACATGTAATAACCGAGCAGAAGAATAATGTAAATATCGAGCTGCTCCATACTGAAGCCAATGGCCGGCAGCAATTTAATTCCCAGGGCAAGAGCTAATACTGTGAACATCAGCTGAATCTCCATCAGGAAAGTCAGCTCTTTAATTAGAGAGCGCTGCATTTCACCGCGGGCCGCGGAGATCTCCTCCCAGGTTCCCGACTGCCGGATAAGGTCATAGTAGGTTCTGAATTTCTCATAAAAATTCGTCTCGACGGCTACCGTAAAGACTATCAGAGTAGGCACGACAGTGAGATAGGCATAGAACACGGGAGTGTCATAAAAAGACGAAGTTAGAAAACGTCCAGCGATTTCGTTGTGATGGGGACCCAGCCAATAAACAAAGCTATGTGAGTACACACCGGCATACAGGAGGGTTCCAATACCGAAAAGTGAGGGGTATTTCCTGAAATAAGATACAAAGCTGAAATATAGCCGGGGATCCCGTTCCGGAAAAACCTGCTCGAAGTGATGATTTGTCAGCAGCAGCACCAGAAAAAAACCGGCATCCACGGCAGCGAGCATACCAGCAGCCGAAGCAGATGCCGTAAAAGCACTGACTGCCCACGCCCCGATAAGCGCTACTAGGGCACTGTATAGAAAACTTCGGAAGATCCGTTTGTAATCCTTGAGGGCAGACAGATGAACGGACTGAATCCATACAAGAATCAGTTCCATAAACAACATAAAAGCGGCTGCCTTATAGGCGAAACCCGCCTCCACACCTCGTAGAAAGAGCAGAGCAATGGCAGCACCGACAGGAAGGCAGATTGCAGATGCGCCGTAATAGGAAGAAAGAATATGCTGATATTTTTTTTGAAATAACATATCCGCAAGGAAGCGGGTAAGCACCATGGACACGCCGCCCGTAATGAGTACGGAAAAAATAAAGGCATACACGATTGTAGACAGGAACAGTTCACGTTCCAAGAAAGAAACACCCGAGAAGGCCATCAAGCCCTGAATTCCGGCAACCATCCCCATACAAAGGACCATCGGACCCACTGTCGACATGGAGGAGTAGGCATAGGCCCGAAGATGCCGGAGCAGACCGTGCTCACGGTATAATTTTCTTAATTCAAAACCGATTCCGGCCATGGATTAGCCTCCTTGTATTTTTCGTAAAGCCCGCGGTAGCTGCGGATAAACTCCGAGTGTGTATACAGTGCCTGCGCCCGCGCCTGGCCGTTCATTCCCATCTGCTCGCGCAGTTCTCTACTGTGCCCAAGCTTGACGATAGCGCTCGCCATCCGGTCATAATGCATTACAGGGACCGTGAATCCGGCAGGTCCGAAGGTGTCGTCCCGTCCCTCAAGTAATTCCCGGCAGCTGCCAACATCGGTCGTGACGCAAGGCTTTCCGGCCGCCATGGCTTCGAGAACTGCCAAAGGCATGCCTTCGCTGATGCTGGAGAGGACTATAATATCCAGCTTGCCGAGATAATCCCGGACATTGACCTGACCGGTGAAGATGACGTCCTGAAGCTCCAAGATCTCCACCAGTTCGTGGCACTCGCGGACATAGTTTTCGTCTTCTTCAACAGGCCCCATAATGTGAAGCTCAGCTTCAGGCAGGTCTTTCTTCACAAGAGCGAAGCTTTGAATCATGGTTTTGATGTCCTTGATTGGAACAAGGCGTACAATTGCACCGATCCGCAGCGGCCCACCCTCAGGGGGAGGACCGGCAACAGAAGCATAGTCAGCGACATTTACCCCATTTGGAATAATACGGATTTTATGTTCGTCACAGCCGATCTCCATCTCGATCTCTTTATTTCTGCCAAACAGTGTAAACACCTGGTCGCTCATCGAATAAGCGGCTTCCGACAAACGGTAGAAATACCTGATCCATAAATCTTTAAAATATCCCTGGACCCAGTCCGCCTTGATAATTTCCTCTTCCCGTTCCCGGGAGTAGATCCCGTGCTCGGTAAGCAGAAAAGGCTTCCCGTAAAGATGCTTGCCCAGCGCCCCCAAAACACCGGCGTAACCGGTCGATACGCTGTGGTAGAGATCTGCCTTCGGAATATCGCCGCGGATCGTAAGAAGCAGGGGTAGCATCATGGAGCGGACGGTCCAGTACATTTCAGTAAAAGGTACATGTGCATAATCTTCGCTGCATCGTTCGGACACAACCTGAAAGAACTCCTTGCTCATCAGTAAATGCCCTGCGGTAGCTACCCGGTCCGATCGGATGAGATCGAACAGACATCCCCAGTTTAAGTCTATGCCTCCGCCTAGAAGAGCGCTGAGCGCCGCGCGTTCATCAACGGTCAGACGCAGCTTATCCCTGCCTGGCGGGGACTCATTTAAATAGCTGTTCAGGAATATTTCCTTTATTTCTACAATATTGGGGGGGAGGTTGTAACGATAAGAACCCTGTTGCTTCTCATCGGCCCCAATGGCCAGTATGATAAATTCATAATCCGGCATATGGGTGACCAGTGAATGAATCCAGCTGGAGACTCCTCCGGTAATATAGGGGTAAGACCCCTCTGCCACAATGCAAATTTTCATAGTTATGCCTCGCTCAGATGAATAGTAAAATCAGATCGGGTGACGGTGATAAGCAGCACACCATCTCCGATTTTTTTGACCGTGCAACCGGAAAGCTGACCGATTTGTTTCTGGGTACGCAGGATGAAGGAAACTTCATCTTGAAGCGGGAATACTCTGCCTTTGATTTCCTGGCTCGTCTGCTGCAGTTCCAGATTACTGGAGAGCAGATTTTTCATATCAATCGCCGCTTCAGTAGATGTCTTGGCCTTCAGCCAAGGATAATCTTCTTGTAACTGTGACATTTTCTCAGTATAGTCTTGATATAGTTGTTCCCAGTTTTTTCCTGAACTGCGCTTGCTGTCCAGTACATCATCCGGATGTACGAAATGTGAGAAAAATCCGTACGCAGTAAGCACACTGGCGGCCGTCCACCGCTCGAAATCGTCGTAGTCGTAACCGGAGGTAACACGCGGCATCTCCAGAATCTTGTCTGCTGACTGTTCAAACTCCTGTACATAGGAAACACCTGTTGCATCCTCAGCGAATACTGATGAAATGACGGCAAGTTGCTCCCAGCCCTGTTTCAACGCTTCGCGGCCTTCAGGGCTAAGGACGTTGGAAGGAGGCACGTAGGAGAACATGGAATAGTTGGGGAAGCTGCGTTTGAAGAAATTAATCGCCTCTTCCACTGACAGGGCCATATCACTGGTACTTTCCCAGGGAACATAATCATAAACGGCGCTTGTCTTCGGATCAGTTGTCAATGACTGGTGGTTGTAGCCGTGCAGTCCGATTTCCCCTCCGCTTTTGATGATTTCGCGTCCATAGCTGATCAGTCCCTCCGGATCAGCATCGATTGGCGAGTCAAAGGGAGGCTGTACCTTGTCCTGGTAAGATTCAATCATAACCGCCGTATATTTCAGGCCAAACCGTTTGGCAGCCTTCAGCATATCCGGCCACCAGATTTGCTTGAAGAATTCCTGACGGTTCAGCTTGTAGATCTTGTAAATATCCGGGTCGACCGAGTTGCCGATCGGTGCGGGCCAGTCGTCGATATACACCAGTTTGGAGTTGAAGACAGGATATATAAAGTCAGGCATCATTATTGAAACGGCTCCTGCGATTACACCCCGGTTGATCTTCTCCTGCAGCATCGTACCATTGAAGACCATGACCGAACCCTTGCCCAGGTTATAGCTCCACAATAGGGGCATACCCGAAGATGTAGTAGCATGGACTTTGGCGGAAGAGTCCAGCTCAACCTGCAATACGGTATTGGTCATAAAACTGTCGTTAATCTCCAAGCCTTTCTCGCCAAGCAACACCTCATCCGTTAAATGAATTCCCGTCTCATCGATGAAGTCTCCGGCATTAATAATGCCTAGTTTGCGGTACAGACGAAGAAAGGCGTCGCTGGACTCGGGCATAGATGCGAAGAACAGATGCCCGCCCTGTTCGATATAATCAGCCAAGTTATCCGGATCTCCTGCAAGCGTCAAATCCTGGATCGCGATAACGGCAGCGCTGCAGCCGGTGAGGTTCAGGGGATTACTGCGCAGATCCGTTTCGGTGACTGCTTTTCTCATATCAGTGAGCACCCGGCCAGTCTGTTCTTGAACGCTGACACTGAATGAATCGTCCTTGTCATAAATGAGACAGAACGGGG
Organism: Paenibacillus pedocola; assembly: GCF_031599675.1. Taxonomy (NCBI): domain Bacteria; kingdom Bacillati; phylum Bacillota; class Bacilli; order Caryophanales; family Paenibacillaceae; genus Paenibacillus; species Paenibacillus pedocola. The sequence continues at coordinate 2,408,551 of NZ_CP134223.1, forward strand.
AACCAGAAACGTTGGCTTTGGCCGGACTTTCACTCTTCCAGGCTTCAAACTGGCCTTTCAGTTCGCGGTTATGGTTAAACTGCTGGAAATAATGGGTGTGTGTCAAAAATATAACCGTACTAAGCAGCAGGATGCCGGTAAGAATCAAATAAATACGGGGATTTAATTTCATAGTGTATTCTTTCATAAATGACTCGTTATGCTCCTTCCGACCAATACCTTACAAATTTCAAACCGTCGCTGGATAACCGCGCGCTGGACTGCTTTAACCGAAGCAGCGCGTCCTGAAAGAGCACAGGGGAACGGGAAGTGTGATAAAGCTTCATCAGAAGCAGATATGGTTCCTCCCGATCGGGAAAACGCTCCTCGAACTGCAGAGCAACTCGTTCAGCTGCTGCAAAGTTCCCCAGCTCTAGCTCGATTCCGGCCTTTTCTTCATAGATGCTGAACGCACCGGGATCAGCTTCAATGAGATACTGAAGGACTTCAGCCAAATCATATTTAAGCCGCTCCAGTGTTCCGGTATCCAAAAAACCGCTGCGGATATAGTTGCGCAGAACTTCAGCATAGCCGTTCAGAAATCCGGCATCATCCCGTGAGCTCTCATAACGGACGGATAGTCTCTGAATAGAGCGGTTAAGCTTCCGCTTGATTTCAACAAGGGCGCTCACGGCATAGTGGGAGGTCTCGGTGTCTTCATTAGCTACGGCCAGCCGCAGCACTTCCAGATAATCCGTTGCGTCCTGGTTCAGGAGGTCGATCATAGTCCGTCGGCGGTTGCTGAGATCTCCGACCAGCAGCGCTTCTTCCAGCGGAACGACATTGACTTCCTTATCGATGTCCCGCATACGCGAAACCGGGTAGGAATCTCTCCGCGCGTCCTCATGCAGAACTAACTCTAGCTTCTCCAGCCGGTCAGCAGCATCGGCTGTTCTGGAACGCTGAAACAGCGGGAAGAGCAAGCCCAGAACCGGAAAAGCGGCCACAAATGCAAATCTTACCACGGCATCACGAGGCGACCGGCGGTATATGAAGCCCAGACAGACGGCACAGACAGCCAAATAAAGCAGATATGCCGTTTCAAGCATAGTGGGACGTTCTTTCTGTCTGCAAAAAGGCGAATTTCCCTTGCAGACGCTGTAAAATGAGTTCGGCCTCAGTCTGGCTGGAATTGCTGAGCAGCAGAAGCAGATCTCCATCTGTTCCCATGCCAAGATAATCGGTTTCCCGCAGGGAGGAGTGGAGCTGCTCAATTTCAACCGTTGAAGCGTTGCGGAGCCCAGTATGCAACAGGGCAAAGTCTGTTCCGATCAGCTCACTTGCATCTTGCTTGCTGGCCAGAATTTCCTGGAAGGCCTCTGTGCTGAGCACTCTTCTTTCACCACCGTCCACATAACGACGGCTTGCGTCAGCGTCGATATAAGCGTGTGCACGGGAGAGCGAGGATGAGATCAGATCCACCACGGTTTTGAACAAATTCTGATAGTAAAGGGTAAAACGGCGGAATTCAACAGCATGAAGGGAGACAACGGCTACCACTTCTCCACGGCTGACCACGGGGGCGCAGAGCAGAGGTGAATCCGGATCGAGCTCCTTGTTGGCAAACATCTGCTGGTCATAAAGCACGGAGAGCAGATATTCATGTTCACTGACAGTTATAGAACGCGGAGCTTCAAACGAATCTTTGGCCGAACGTCCGGCCAGACGAAGGTAGTTTCTGTGCTTGTTGACCGTGTAAATGGTTACTTCGTCAGTCCGCATAATACTCTCGAGTACCCCGATTGCCGAAAGGAAGATCCGCTCGGGCTCCAGACTGTCAAGCTCTCGGGTTATCGTATGGATTTTGCCAAAACTGTCTTCGGTAGTGAGAATTTGCTGCTGCAGTTCCTCTTTAACCGAACGGGTCTCTTCATAGACTTCATACAGAAAAGAGTATTTCTCGGTGGCCTGCTGCAGTTTCTCTTCAGTATTGCTCAGCCGGGTAGTGCGCCGTTCAACACTATACCCGACAACGAGACCAATCAGCAGATAAAGGGCGACTTGAAAGAACAGCGTGGAATCGTACATCAGCGACACCAGGTCCCGGCCGTTTTCGGTCTGCTCCACGACAAAAAACACAATCGAGAGCAGGACAGCCAGCATGGATTGGCGGCTTCCGTAGAAGACTCCCATTACAATTATGTAGACCAGCTTGAAATCCACCCCGGCATAATCTGTACGTTCCAGTGCTTCGCTAAGCCCGTATACAGCCGCAAAAGCAAGAAGATTTTCTATGTATGGCAAGAATGTTTTCGAGCGGCTGCGAAGCCGGGAAGACTTAACTGCAGCAGGCTTAAGTACTGGAGCAGTTTCTTGTTCCTTGATGTTTCGATCGTACATTCTCTGCAGACCGGTCCGCAGATTGTATTTCGGAGCCCAGTCGAGTTCGCGGCAAATCCGGCGGTTGTCAAGGCTGGAACGGTAAATATCGCCTTCAGCTCGCGGACCGTAACTAACGCCTGAGTCACCATATAATTGTTGAAGCTCCTTAATGAGATCGTTGACTGAATTCTCAGTACAGGTTGAAAGGTTGTACACGCCGTTCAGTGAAGAATAGGAAGCACGGTAAATGGCGTCAGCTACATCTTCTACATAAATGAAATCGCGTGTCTGGCTGCCGTCACCGTTGACGGAGATTGGCTGCTTGTCCATCATCTTATTGATAAAAATAGATACGACTCCACCTTCGCCGCTGCTGCCTTGACGGGGACCATATACATTAGAGAAGCGGAAGCACAGTGTATTCAGGCCGTACATTTCCATCCATTTGGCGCAGTAGGTCTCACCAATCATTTTGTTGATACCATAGGGAGAGATAGGTTCGAGAGAGGAGGTCTCAGGAATTGGCAGCTCATCCGTTGCCCCATATACGGCGGCCGAGGAGGCGAAAATGAATTTTTCAACTCCGTAACGGCTAGCCAGCGTCAGAATATTGGTGAGCCCGAGTACGTTGGAACTGGCATCCTTTACAGGATCTTTGAGCGAGGTGGATACACTGACTTGTGCCGCCAGATGTACGACCGTATCAAACCGGTTGGTGCGGAACACCTCTTCACAGTTTGCATCACCGACAGAAAGAATGTAGCTTTTATGTTTAAAATCAATATTTTGCTTGTTTCCCGATGACATATTGTCGATAATATAAACGTCGTAGCCCTCTTTGTGAAACCTTTCAGCTACAAAGGAGCCGATAAAGCCATAACCGCCGGTAATGAGTACTTTCATCGGTTTGCCCCTTCCTATGATTATTTGTAAATATTCTCAATCTATTAAATTGATATTATACATGAACAAGGACTTTTAGGCTATTTAAATTGTGTTTTTTTTCTAATTTTTAACAACGAAAGGTAGAGAGTCATGCGTATAAAGTCCCAAAAACTCCTTCTGAAGATTTCAAAGCTGTGTGCGATTTTCCTGTGTTGCCAAAGTACAATCAGCGCGGCAATGGCAGAGCCGGCACTAGCTGTGAACTATCCTGTCGAAATCGGAGCAGTATTGAACAATCCGTATACCGGATTTGTAGCAGATGCCCGTGATATTGAGAGGGTCAAGCAGAAGGTCACCCTTGTTCATGCTAATTTAACATGGAGGGATTTGGAGCCCGAAGAGGGAGTCTACGATTTTGCCGCCATTGAAGAGAAATTTAATTTCAGTTATTGGAAGAATTACGGTGCGCGAATTGTACTTCGGGTGGTGCTGGATTATCCGGGGACGGAGAGTCATATGGACATACCTGACTGGCTTTACGAAAAAATAGGCGAAAAGGGCACATGGTACAACTCGGATTATGGTATGGGCTTCAGTCCTGAATATAACAGCCCGGATTTAATTGCCGCCCACAAGAAACTGATTGCCGAACTTGCGAGCCGTTACAACAAAGATCCCTTTATTGCTTTTATTCAGCTTGGAAGCATAGGACACTGGGGTGAATGGCATACGATGGACAGCGGCCCGGGTTATATTCCTTTCCCGGTCCGCCAAGTGACCGATCAATACATTGCACCTTATGTGCAGTCCTTCACGAACAAACTGCTGCTAATGCGGCGGCCTACCCAAGCTGCCGCTAAATATGGAATGGGGCTGTACAATGACGCTTTTGGCAAACATGAATCCACTATTAACGGGTTTCTAGATTGGTACACCAACGGTTATACCTCCTGGCTGACCCGGGAAGAAGAACCGGCAATGCCCGACTTCTGGACAACTGCGCCAAGCGGAGGCGAGTTCTCAGATCCGGAGCGGTATCTCCAGAATTCTACTATTACTGAATCACTTACCCAGGCCAAACTTACACATGTTTCCTGGCTGGGACCGGCCGCTCCGTGGTATCTGGAACCAGGCGGGACAATGCAGGGCAATATTGATAAGTTTCTGAAATCAATCGGCTATCGCTTTGTTATTCAGAAAGCAGTTTACGAGAAAGAAAGAAAGCCGGGTGAGACATTACATGTCCGGCTGATCGCTGTTAATCGTGGCAACGCTCCTTTTTATTTCAAATGGCCGCTGGAAATTTCGTTGGTCAACACATTGGGCGAAGTTGAAGCAACCGTACGCAGCTCCACCGATATCCGTAAATGGCAGCCCGGGACCTCCAACGCCACTGTCTATCTCGCATTGCCAAAAAGTCTTGCCGCGGGTAAATATAGCGTCCAGTTCGCCATTCTTGATCCGGATACCGGAAATCCGGGTGTCGATTTCGCCATTCAGGGCCGCCAGAAGGACGGGCGGTATCTTCTGGGTACTCTCCTGGTTAAGTGAAAATTAGGGGCCAGTTTAACAATATTGCAACAAATTCCTTTACACTTTTCATACATAACTTCGGAGAGTAGTTAATAATCCGCTCCTACAATGAGTGAATGAGTAGAATTGCTCACATGAATCCGAGGGGTTGTATGAAGGGATGATAAGCTTGAAAAGAAATAGGCTGCACTTATCTATGAAATGGAAGCTGATCCTTAGCTTTACGGCAATCTCACTTATCTTTTTGGGGGTTGCACTGCTTCAGGGACAGAAGATTAATCAGGTGGAGCAATCGATGGAACGGCAGAAGACCGAGATGGAAAAAAGAATCACTGTCTCCACTGTCACCCAGCTGCTGCAGGAGCTGAACAGTCTGGAGACTTCACTGGCCGAATCCAGTGACGCAGAGCTGGCCGTGCCGTTTAAGGATAAGCAGCAGCAGCTTGCGGCAGCTATAGCCAAAGTCGATTTTGACAAGGGAACCTCCGCGTGGACAGATCTGCAGCAGCTGCGAACTGAAGCGGATGAATATACAGGTTATGTAAATGAGTTGGTAAAAACGCTGGAGGATACCGATCTGGATCCGCTGACTGTCCTGGAGCAGATTGACGGCCTCCATACGCAGGCGCTTGCACTGAATCAAACGCTGCTGGAGCGGAATGCGAAGCTGTATACGGCAGCAGCGGATAATGCGGAACAGGCGCAGGCGCATTCTTTTACATTGCTGGACCATACCGTATCCATCGTTATGTATGCTGCAATCGCCGTATTCGTGTTCACGCTGGTACTGGCCCTGCTGCTGATCCGTTCGTTCCTGTCTCCGGTGGACAAGCTGCAGGCTGCGCTGCGTAAAATCGCCGAAGGCGATCTGCGCCAGCAGATCAATTCACCGTATAATGATGAGCTGGGACGGTTGAGCTTCCATTTTGACCATATGGTCACGCGGGTCCGCGAGATGCTGCGCCAGACGGTGCAGGTAGCCTCAACGCTGGCCGATTACTCCCAGTCCTTTCAGCAGTCTTCATCGGTTACTGCCCATACCAATCAAGATATCGTCAAGACCATTCAGGAAATTTCGGTGGGTGCGGATCAGCAGGCCGTTCAGTCTGAACAGAGTGCACTATTGCTGCAGGAGCTGGAGCGGGAAGTGGCGGAGATTACGGATTATACCGATGTTATGCTTGCGACAAGCCAGAGCGCTGACCAGAATGCACGCAAAGGCTCGGAAACCATCAGTGAGCTGCAGCGCAAATCACAGAAGTCCCGCACTTCCATCGGCAAGGTGTATCAGGCACTTGAGAAGCTGGTGGAGCAGTCCGGAGATATTTCGCGGATTACGAATTCCATCACAGAGATTTCCAAGCAGACCAATATCCTCTCCCTGAATGCGGCAATTGAAGCGGCCCGGGCAGGGGCGGCTGGGAAAGGCTTCGGGGTGATAGCAGATGAAGTCCGGCATTTATCGGTACAGACAAGCGATTCCTCGATTCTGATCAGCCGGATTATCGGGGAGCTGCAGGAGAGCATGGCCGACTTTGAAGCATACATGCTGGAATCGAAAAAAAGCCTGGAGGAGCAGGATACCCAGGTTGCGGAAACCCTTGCTTCCTTCACGGCAATTGACGATTCGATAGCTGGCATCAGCCGGCAGATCGGACAAATTCACAGTAAGGTGGAGCAGACCCGGAAGATCAATTCACGGCTGGGTGAATCGATCCACTCGGTAGCATCCGTAGCTGAGCAGACAGCGGCGGGCGTTCAGGAAGTGAATGCCTCCAGCACACAGCAGGATCAGGCCATTCACGATATCGCCCGCCAGGCGTTGGAGATTAGTGAAATTTCGCGGCGGCTGTTCAAGGAAATCAATGTGTTCAAGATTGAGGAGGGTCAAACTGCGAACCCCGGCGGCGGACAGCTGCTGGCAATGAACGACGCCCGGAAGCAGCCGGAGGAGACAAGCGTACCGTTACTCGCGATGGCTGAGTGAGGCATGAAGCCGGGCGACAAGCTCCGGCAGCCATTCGGCAAGAGACAGGAAGGTGAAGCCCGCTGAGCGGGCTTTTGTTGTATCCATAACCCAAGACTCTTCAATACCGAAAGGAGACATATCCTCTTGGGCTGTTGCGCTTAGCGTGATGGCCTGCTTCCCTGTAACAGTTTCGATCATCGAGAGAATATCCCGGATGGCTATTGCACCGTCTGAGCAGGCATTCACGGGTCCGGTCAACGAGGAGAGGCCCAGCCAGTAAAGGAAGTCCGCAGCCTCATTGGAACGGATGAACGATATCAGGGCATCCGGATTCGGAAGCCCGACCGGCTTGCCGCCAGCGATATGCTCGATGTGAAAATGCAGCCGCCGCGTATAATCATCCGTCCCTAGGACGATCGGAAAGCGGACGGCCGCCACGGGAAAAGCATTCTGTTTCAGCAGCACCGTCTCAGCCAGTCTTTTGCCTTCCTGATAACTGAAGTCCTCTCTGGAACCCAGCCGCAGGGGATAGGTCTCAGGGTCAAAGTCCGATTCACTCAGCATTTCCGGTCTTGGATCGTATACGGATAAGCTGGAGGTCAGAATGTATCGCCCCGCGGTGTCCGCAAAAATCCTGGCCGCAGCGGATGCATCATCGGGTGAGTAGCAGATATTGTCATAGACGACATCAAAGTGCAGGCCATGCACTGCCGCGGCCAGCGCCTCTGTATCCGAACGGTCAACAGTTAACCGGGTCACCTGATCGCCGAAATCATCCTCCGCCAAGCCCCTGGTCAGTATAGTCACCTGTGTATTGTCCTCCTGAAGCAGCCGTTTCACCAGCCGCTTGCCAAAAAAACGGGTTCCCCCGAGCACAAGTATGTTCCTCATCGTTCTACCTCCTTTAATATTTTCCTGTTAGGCAGCCATCCGCAGTCCGGAATAGATGACGGTGCTGCTTGCGGTGGAGCGGCTTCCCGCATGCAGAGCCTGCACAGCGGCTGTGCTGACCGCCATAGTGAGCTCTGCTGCTTGGTCCTGGCGCAGCAGTTCCAGTATGACGGGAATCTGCCCCTCTTCATAAGCATCCGCCAGCGCAGCCAGCAGCAGCCTGAAATCGGCGTCAGGCGGGAGGGCAGGCCCATCCGCGGCCAGCTCCTTCCGCACAGCTTCGAGCGCTTGCCGCGCCCGGTATAGCGCAGCTTTGACCGCCCCCTCTGAGGTGTCCAGCTGAACTGCAGCTTCGTTTGCAGAGTAGCCGAGCACATCACGCAGCAGGAATGCCATCCGCTGAAGTGGCGACAGATGTTTGATCAAGGCCTGAAAAGCTGTTTCGATCTCTGAAAGACTGCTCTGCACGGCGGCAGCTTCTGCCGGATTCCGTTCGCGTCCCATGACGCGTGCTAAGGAAGCCTTGCGCCGGACGGTATCGATCCAGGTATTCTTAGCAATCCGCAGCAGCAGGGCTTCCGGATTGGGGCTTGCGGAGAATTTTCCATAGCTGAGCACCTTCGTCCAGGTGTCTTGGGCTAAATCTTCAGCCTCATGTCCGGAGCGGGTAAGCGCCAGACAGTAGCGGTTTAGCGCAGCTCTAAGCAACTGCAGGCTGTGGTCATCCTCAAGCCTTAGGGTGCTGTATTCTTCAAGGATCATCATGCTCACACAACTCCTTTTCAGCCATTTCTTTTGTATATTCCCTTATTATATAAACGAACAGCCCTCATTAAAAGATACGCGGCTTCTGCAGCTGTTTTTGTTGGCTTGGTTCCGTATCCTTTGCCGGCCCTGATCCGTTTACAGGGTATCAAATCTAGTTACATCCCAGGAGGTAAGGATCATGAGTATAATCCCCTATGTAATTGAACAGACGAGCAGAGGCGAACGGTCTTATGACATTTATTCGCGGCTGCTGAAGGACCGGATTGTATTTGTCGGTGCGGCGATCGATGATCAGCTGGCGAACAGCATTATTGCCCAGCTTCTATACCTTGCGGCGGAAGAACCCGATAAGGATATCCAAATGTTTATTAACAGTCCAGGAGGTTCAACTACCGCAGGGTTCGGAATTTATGATACGATGCAGGTAATCAAACCGCAGGTCAGCACGATATGCACCGGTTTTGCGGCTTCCTTCGCCTCACTGCTGCTGCTGGCCGGAGCCCCCGGCAAAAGATTCGCGCTGCCGAGCAGTGAAATTATGATCCACCAGCCGCATGGCGGTGCACAGGGGCAGGCCAGCGATATTGCCATCAGCGCCAAACGGATATTGCAGATTAGGGAAAAGGTCGTGCAGATTACTGCGGACCGGACCGGTCAGCCGGCAGAGAAGATCGCGAAGGATATGGACCGGGATTATTTCATGTCCGCGGATGAGGCAATGACATACGGCATTATCGACAAAGTAATCACGAACCTATAAGTGAAGGAGCGGATGAACCATGCTGGCAGATTTGAAAGGGCAGAAAGTCGCAGTGCATTTTCTGGATGGTACGAGTGTAAGGGACGGTGTGCTGGAAGAGCTTGACGAGCGCTTCGTGAAATACCGGACAGAATATCAGGTGCTCTACATTCCGATCACCTCAATTCGTGCAGTAGCGCTAGAGACCAAGGAGCGCGAGCGGCCACGGGTCGGCTTCGGACAGTAACGGTCTGGCGGCCGGTAACAAACTCAGATTCAAGGACTATTTCCAGGCCAAAGGGCGGGAATAGTCCTTTTTAGCGTACACCAGGGCATTGCCATTGATAATGATTATCAATTATACTGAAATCACTTATAAGAGTATGTACATGGTGGTGGTAAGGTTATGAAACAAGAGTTAATCCCTGCGGACAGCGAAGAACAGTTCCGGGATTGGGACGAGCTGTCCTTCCGCTTGTTATCGGTTCAGGTAGTGAAGGGGAGCGAGGAGGGGCATCTGCCTCAACAGCTTGCACTTTCATATGCGCTTATAGTGGTGGCAAGCGGCTCTGTCCAGGTGCTCATGAATCACGGCCAGTTTGAGCTTGCAGCCGGTTCGGTCTGCCTATGTCTTCCGGAACAGACCTTCGGTACAGTACAGCAGGCGGGGAGCCTTGAAATGTACATTTTTTATTTCGACATCCACCGGTACCATCCGGCAGGTGAAGGGAGCTTTCTGCTCAAGGATGCTGAGCTGTTTCCCCGTGAGGGCTCGCTGCCGCAAACTTCAATGAAGACAATTACTTCAATCTGCAGCGGGTTGTCCCACATGGAAGAGAACCAGCGTCAGCATATAAGCTTCCGGGCACAGATTGATTTTCAGGAGCTGCTGTACAGCATCCGTGTGAGCGGCAGGCAGCGGCCCCGGGATACGAATTCCGCGCTGGAGCAGGCCCGATTATACATAGAAGAGCACTATACGCAGGATCTGACCTCTCAGCTGCTGGCGCAGGCTGCTGAGCTAAGCCCCAAATATTTCAACGACTTGTTTAAGAGAAAATATGGCAAGAGCGCTTTGGACTATACCACTGAGCTGAGGCTGCAGCAGGCTAAACGACTAATGGCGGAGAGCGGAACGAAGCTGCGTGAGATCGCCCACCGGGTAGGGTACACGGATGAATTCTATTTCAGCCGTAAATTCAAGAAGATTATCGGGGTGCCCCCTGCGGTCTATATGAAGAGCCGCCGCCGCAAGCTGGTGGCATACTCTCCGTCGCTGCTCGGACAATTACTGCCGCTCAACCTTATCCCTTACGCGGCGGCGCTTCACCCCAAATGGACGGAGTATTATTACCGGAATTACCGCAGCGATATCCCTGTACATATCAGTGCCTTCCGCAGCAATCAGGACTGGCAGGCTAATCTGGAGTTGCTCAGACAAGTTCCTGCTGATCTGATTCTGGCTGGCGATGACCTGCAGGAAGAAGAGAAGACCGCGCTTGAGCGAATCGCTCCCGTTCATTATCTGCAGACCGGCCCTGCCGACTGGCGCAGCCAGTTTCTGCAGCTGGCACAATTTCTGGGCGAATCCTGGCAGGCGGAGCAGTGGCTGGCGGCCTTTGACTGGGAGGCCGGGGCGGTTAAGGAACAGCTGCACACCCAGATCGGAGGGGAGTCGGTGGTCGTCATCCGCATGCTGCACAACAGATTGTATCTGCACTGCAGCCGCACCATGGCCAGCATGCTCTACGGTGAGCTTGAACTGCAGCCTGCGTATGACAGCGGGGATGAAATTTACAATGTACCGGTGACCCCGCAGGAAATAGCTGCCCTGCATGCAGATCATCTGCTCATGCTGATCCGCCGGGAGAGCGATACTCTAGGAGAGTGGAATAAGCTGCAGAATGATCCGGAATGGCTGAAAATAGCGGCGGTGCAGCGGCACAGGGTGCATTTTCTCTCGTCTGATCCTTGGCGTGAGCACTCTGCTTATGCCCAGCTGCGGATGGTCCGGCAGACGAAGCAGCTGTTAGTCGGCCAATCGTCCATCCATGTTCCGTAATTTGTCCATGGAGCCCCTTTGTCCGCTTCGCTATAATCTTAAATGAGAATCATTATCAAATGATGAAGATCCAAAATAGAAGCCAGCAAAAGAACGGGATGACATGAAATGAAATTATCGGCCGGATTGAAAACAACCTCATTACTGGTGCTGGGGCTTGTCCTAATCATAATCATCAGCGTGTTATCTGTGCTCTACGGTTCTAAATCCATCGGTTACGGAACGATTTGGAATGCGCTCGTACATTTTGACCCGGATAATGTTGATCACCAGATTATTCTTACCTCACGGATTCCAAGAGTAGCGGGAGCCCTGCTGATTGGCGCTTTCCTTGCCGTATCCGGTGCACTCATGCAGGGAATGACCCGGAATTACCTGGCCTCCCCCTCCATTATGGGGATCAGTGACGGTTCGGTATTCGCGATTACACTGTGCATGGTGTTTCTGCCCGAAGCCTCGTCCATGACGATGATTATCTATTCTCTGGCCGGCTCCCTGTTAGGGGCTGTACTGGTTTTCGGGACTGCCAAGCTGCTGCCCGGCGGTGCAACGCCGCTGACCATGGCCGTTCTAGGAACGATTATCGGTACCTTTCTCGGAGGTGTCTCGCAGGCGCTCGCCAGTTATTTTCAAATCTCGCAAAATATCAGCTTCTGGTATAACGCCAGGCTGCATATGATGGACCCTGCACTAATCAAGCTTGCTATTCCATTCGCAGTTGCGGGTCTGACCCTTGGCCTGCTGATGTCCCGTCCGGTAACCATGTTGTCACTGGGGGATGAAACAGCAGCCGGCCTGGGGCTAAAAGTTACGGTCATTAAAGGGCTTACGATGCTGAGCGTGGTGATTCTGACAGGGATTTCGGTCGCCATTGCCGGAAAAATTGCTTTTGTCGGGCTGATTATTCCGCATATCACCCGGCTGCTGATCGGTCAGGATTACCGCAAGATCATACCGTTCGCCGCTTTTATGGGCGCGTTGTTCTTGGCGGCTTGTGACCTGATCAGCCGGTTTATCAATTATCCGTTTGAAACGCCGGTCGGTGTGGTCACCGCTCTGTTCGGGGTTCCCTTCTTCCTGTATCTGGTGAAGACGAGAGGAGGCGGGCAATCATGAGCAAGCTTTCTTTGTCACCCAAACCGAAGCAGAGAACCTTCTGGACGCTGTTTCTGCTCTTCTGTCTGTTATCGCTGGCCGGAATATATGTCAGCCTGACCAACGGAACCTTTGATCTCTCCCCGAAGGATGTGCTCCGCACGCTGCTGCGGATTCATCCGGTGGAGGATTATGATCTGGTTATCTTTGATTTCCGGCTGCCGCGTATCGTGCTTGGTGCACTCGTCGGCTTTGGACTCGGCATCGCCGGTGCCGTGCTGCAGGGTATCTCCCGGAATTCGCTGGCCGACCCCGGGATTCTGGGGATTCATGCCGCAGCAGGAGCATTCGTCGTGCTGTTCATGTTCCTGACGGCGGGCACAATGAAGGCTCCGGCCTGGCTGTCGGTGATGTCCATGCCGATGTTCGGATTCATCGGCGGCCTGGTAGCGGTTGTCATGCTGTTTATCTTTGCAAGACAGCAGGGTGAATTTCATCCGCAGCAGCTGATTCTGGTAGGCATCGCGCTTGCCTCCGGTTTCGGGGCAGTCACACTGTACGTCTCACTGAAAATGGACGCGCAAAACTTCGAAGCGGCTACCGTCTGGCTGGCCGGCAGTGTGTACAATGCGAACTGGCGGCAGGTATTGTCCACTCTTCCCTGGCTGGTAATCCTGACGCCGATCATCTGGAGGCGTGCAGCTGTACTCGATCTGATGCAGCTCCATGAAGTAAGTGTGAAGGGAGTTGGCGTCGCTGTTGGCAGAGAACGACAGATTCTGCTGCTGTGCTGCGTCGGGCTGGTCAGTGCCTGCGTATCTGTGTCAGGCAGCATCGGCTTTGTCGGGCTGATTGCCCCGCATATCGCCAGACGCCTGATCGGCAATACTTACAGATATATAGTTCCCTTATGCGGCGTTATCGGCATGCTGATGGTTATCATTGCTGACTTTATCGGGAAAACCGTGTTTGCACCTGCGGAGCTTCCGGTGGGTATTGTTGTTTCGATTATTGGTGTGCCTTATTTCATATTTCTGCTGTTTAAGACACGGGTAAGATGACGGCTGCAGCATAACCGGCGCAGACGGAGGGGAGTAGCATAGATGGAAGGAACCTATAGACGCAAAGAATTTAACGGACGAAGACTGGGAATCTATACGCCTATGTCTTACGGGCAAATCGGCAGGCGGTACCCGGTAGTCTATCTTCAGGACGATGGAGAAATGCTGGAGGATAACTTCAATTACTTGGAGCATTTAATCATTACGAAGGAGCTTCCGGAGCTGATCTTAGTCGGCATCAGTCCGCATGACAGGAACCATGATTATACGCCCTGGCCTTCCCCGGCGTTGATGTCCGGCTGGCGGGACTTTGGAGGCGGCGGCGGAGAATATCTCAGTGAGCTGGTCCACAGCATCAAGCCCTGCATCGACAGCGGCTACCTTACGCTGCCGGGCCCTGAGCACACAGGCATTTGCGGCAGCTCCTTCGGCGGGATGATCTCCCTCTACGCCTCATATCTCTATCCCGATATTTTCGGGAGAATCGGTCTGATCTCTGCTTCCTTCTGGTATCCGGGCCTTGTAGAATACATGCGGCAGCAGGCCGCGGACCGGCCGGACCAGCGGATCTATATGTATGTGGGAGAGCTGGAGGGTCTGTATAAGACGAATATCCAAAGGCAAATGGTCCCGTTAACCCGGCAGGCGCATACCATCCTTCAGGATCAGGGTTTCGATGAACGGCTGTTAAGGTTTGAGACGAGTCCGGAGGGGACCCATGATAGGGCATTCTTCAGCCGGCAGTTTCCGGCAGCGCTGAAATGGATGTTCGGGTGAATCCGTCAGGAGCACGGATACGCGTACTTGTATAGAATGATTAGGAACAGGAGCTTAAGGTGCTGGATTATCAGCTGCCTTAGGCTCTTTTCTTTCTTTTATAGTGTGGTTGATGGAGGTATTGGATTCGGGCTGTTACACATACTACACCTAAGTATATCCGCTGCGGCGGCTCTATAAGCAGTTAGCGGACAGGTGAAAACGGGTAAGATAACTTATTGCGCCTGTTTTCCGGAGGTGAGCCTGTTTATTGATTTCAAATAATACGTATGAAGAAAGGCGCTGCTGTGATACAATAGTCTAGTTGTCCTTCTTATGGGGTTTTACGTTTCAAGTAGCCGGGCCATGTGGCAATGTTTCTACTAGAAAGCTTAGAAAAACGCAGCATTACAGTGTATTTACATGCGTTCAAGAGTATTAACAGGAAAAACCGAAGATTTTACAGACTATGTATCAATTTTTGTCGTTTTTTATTGATTTATTGCTGTGCTTTATGTATAATCAGCCTTGTTGATTTTTGCAACTGGAAATGGCTTGTACGCTATAAGTCAGATCTGAATTACGGATTTCTTATATTAGGAGGTTATCAATTTTGGGAAAAGCATTAATTATTGGCGCTGGCGGTGTAGCTAGTGTTGTTGTGCACAAGTGCTGCCAGAACCCGGATGTATTTGAAGAGATCTGCATAGCGAGCAGAACCCTCGCGAAATGTGATGCTCTGAAAGATAAATTGGCCGGAGGCCAGACGAAGATTTCTACTGCTCAGCTCGATGCAGATAATACGGATGAGGTAATTGAACTGATCAAGAGCTTCCAGCCGGATGTCGTGATTAATGTCGCTCTCCCATATCAGGACCTGACCATTATGGATGCCTGCCTGGCAACGGGAGTGCACTATGTGGATACCGCTAACTACGAACCGCAGGATACTGCGAAATTTGAATACTCCTGGCAGTGGGCCTACAAAGAAAGATTCGAAAAGGCCGGAATTACTGCGCTGCTCGGCAGCGGCTTCGATCCAGGTGTAACCGGTGTGTTCACCGCTTATGCGCAGAAGCATTATTTTGATGAAATTCACACGATTGATATTGTAGATGCGAACGCAGGCGACCATGGTTACCCGTTTGCCACCAACTTCAATCCTGAGATCAATATCCGCGAAATTACAGCGAACGGACGTTATTATGAAAATGGTGAGTGGATTGAAACTCCGCCGCTGTCCGAGAAAAAAGTCTACGATCTCCCGGAGATCGGCCCTAAGGATATCTACCTTCTCTATCATGAAGAGCTGGAATCCCTGGCTGTCAACATCAAGGGTGTAAAGAAAATCCGCTTCTGGATGACCTTCTCACAGAACTATCTGACTCACCTGAAGGTGCTTGAGAATGTCGGCATGACCTCCATTGAGCCGATTGTCTATGAAGGTAAAGAGATTATTCCTTTGCAGTTCCTGAAGGCGATTCTGCCTGACCCGGCTTCCCTGGGACCAAGAACCAAGGGCAAAACCAACATTGGCTGCATCATTCAGGGCACCAAAGACGGCCAGCCAAAGACGTATTATGTATACAATGTCTGCGATCATGAAGAATGCTACAGAGAAGTGGGCTCCCAAGCTATCTCTTACACTACCGGCGTTCCTGCAATGATCGGGGCTATGATGATTATAAAAGGCATCTGGAACAAACCGGGCGTACACAATATCGAAGAATTCGATCCGGACCCATTCATGGATGCACTCAACAAACACGGGCTGCCTTGGCAAGAAGATTTCTCGCCGACGCTGCTTGATTAGGGCGTAAGGCAAATGAAAGAAATCGATATCGACATCAGCTCGCTGCCGTCCCCTGCCTATCTTGTCGATGAGCGGCTGCTTAAGAAAAACCTGGAGACCCTGAATTACGTGCAGGAGCGTACCGGAGCAAAGATTCTTCTGGCGCAAAAAGGGTTCTCTATGCACGCTCTGTACCCGCTTGTCGGCAAGTACCTGCATGGCGTTACTTCCAGCTCCCTGTTCGAAGCCCGGCTGGGCTTCGAGGAAATGGGCAAGGAAGTGCATGTCTACGCACCAGCTTACATGGATCGTGAATTCGACGAGCTGCTCGGATACACTGACCACATTGTGTTCAATTCGTTTGACCAGTGGAACCGGTTCAAGGACCGGGTACAATCCGCTCCCAAAGCCATCAGCTGCGGTATCCGCGTGAACCCGGAATATTCCGAGATCGAAGTGCCGCTGTATGATCCCTGCTACAACTATTCCCGCATGGGCGTGACGCTGCCGAATTTCCGGCCGGAAGAGCTTGAAGGCATTGATGGACTGCATTTCCATACGATGTGCGAGCAGAACTCGGATACACTGGAACGCACGCTTAAAGTTGTGGAAGAGAAGTTCGGCCAGTATCTGCACGGCATGAAATGGCTCAACTTCGGCGGCGGCCATCATATTACCCGTCCCGATTATGACCTGGAGACACTGATCAAGTGCATTCTCCATATGAAGGAAACCTATAATGTCCAGATCTACCTGGAGCCGGGTGAAGCCGTTGCGCTGAATACCGGATACCTGGTAGCGACTGTACTGGATACGATGCATAACGGAATGGATATTGCTATTCTTGACACCTCGGCGGAATGCCATATGCCGGATGTACTCGCGATGCCGTATCGTCCTGGCATCATCGGAGCCGGTGAACCAGGAGAATATCCGTATACGTATAGACTCGGCGGCATGACCTGTCTGGCGGGAGATATTATCGGCGATTATTCCTTCCCAGAACCGCTCAAATACGGTGACAAGCTGGTCTTCCTGGACATGGCGCATTATTCCATGGTGAAGAACCATATGTTCAACGGCGTCAACTTGCCGGCTATCGCATCATACAATGATGAAGAAGGCCTCAAGGTCATCCGCGAGTTTGAATATAGCGATTTCAGCGGCCGTTTGTCTTAATACATTTATATCAAGGTGTTCTGTAAGCCATTCTTATGGCTTGCAGGACGCCTTTTTTGCTTTTTTCCAATATCCATTATTCAGAAATACGGCACGGAGAAAATGGTTATAACGATTCTGTACATGGCTCCGCAGGATGCAGAGTGATAACCTGAAAACAGTGTATAACCGGAAGGGAGTAATCGGCATGAAACGCCGGGCTAATCAAACAACAACTGCAGTGAAGGTGAAAATAACTTGAAGATATAAAGGAGCTGGCGCAGCGCGTGCTGAAATTGAAATATTTGTTCAATAATGAAGAGTTGGCGGAGATGGTGCTGCGGAACTGGGCGTATGA
This sequence comes from Paenibacillus pedocola, assembly GCF_031599675.1. NCBI lineage: Bacteria > Bacillati > Bacillota > Bacilli > Caryophanales > Paenibacillaceae > Paenibacillus > Paenibacillus pedocola. Next base: position 2,425,979 of record NZ_CP134223.1, read on the forward strand.
CCGGGAGTCGCTGCATTTGTTTCAGTATTACCGGATTTCCTCCAATGCGATATATCCGTTCGAGAACGGCGGGAAGAATCAGCTGCTCCGATTCGCGCCTCAGACAGAGAAGCTTAGAAGTAACCTGCTGGCGGAGCTGGAGTTTATCTCGTACCTGCGTGAGCGTGGCTATGGGGTGCTGGAGGCCGTACCTTCACGGGAAGGGTCGGAGCTTGTAGAAGCGCAGACGCCTTGGGGGGCTTATTATGCCACGGTCTTTAAACGTGTAACCGGGGTGAGTATGGACACAATCTCTCTGGATGACCAGACTGTATTCCGCTACGGTCAGGCCTTGGGGGAGCTTCACCGGCTATCCAGTGAGTTCAGCCCTGTGCAGAGCAAAAGATGGTCACACAATGAAGTGCTGGAGTGGATTCGCCGGGTTCTGGAGCCATTCCCGGAACAAAGTGCAGCAAGGGCGGAGACAGAGCGGCTTGCGGATTACTTTGCGGGGGTGCTTGCCACTTCGGGCAATTACGGACTGATTCATTATGATTTTGAGCTGGACAATGTCTTCTATGATCAGACCCAGGATACGATTAACGTCATTGATTTCGACGATTCCATGTACCACTGGTATGCCTTGGATATTGAGCAAGCCCTGGACAGCCTGCTGGAAGCCGTTGCAACAGAGGAACAGGGCCCTATGAAGGAGCGCTTTCAGGAGGGTTACGCCAGCCGTTATGATCTGCCGGAAGAAGGCCCTTCGCAGGAGGCTTGCCGGCGATTTGCGGATTTGTACAGGTATGCCCGGATCCTGAGGTCTACAGCCGAACAATGGGAGCATGAGCCGGATTGGCTGACCGGGCTTAGATGCCGCCTGCAGCTGAAGATAAAGGCAGCAGCTTCCCGGTTCGGTCTGGACATCCCTGTCTGAAACGAAAGGTTATAAGCAAAGCCCGTTCTCCTAATGGGAAGGAGAACGGGCTTTTTTATGCTTATTTCATTGTTATGGAAATCTTCTCTTCATTCGGCAGCCATTCAACCACTGCCCCCAGCTGCTCACTGATAAAACGCAGCGGGAGATACATAGTACCGTTCACGATAAAAGGCGCTGTTGGCAGCGTGACACTTTTACCGTTCACTTTCGTTGATTTGGTCACTGTATTGATGGCGATGGACAGAGCAGGTTGATCCCCGGCAGGACGGGTGATCAGGACATTTTTGTCTACTGTATAACTGTTAACTCCTGGTATAGAGGAAGGTGCACTCTGGACATCTTCTTTATAGGATACGGTGGCCCCCATTTTGTCGAATAGGGAGCGTAGAGGGATAAAGTTCTGACCATTTCGGGTGATCACGCCATTCGTCAGGCTGATATTCTCACCGTTCAAGGTTACGGATATTGGCTTCTGCATCGGAACGGGTTCGTTATATCTGAATTCATAACTTGCATATCCGAGCTGAGCATTCTTGTTAACACCCCAGCCCCAAAGGGAGCCATCGTTCTTTTGCATAATGACATGGCGGCCGCCGCCCTTAATAGACTTCATTTCGGACGCCAAAAGGCTGAAATTTGCTTGCGCAGACATATGATCATTTTCAATAGATGCGGTATAGACTTTGTCTTCCGCGGTTATAGCCACAATGGACCGTTCTACAATGCAGGCGTCGATTACGTTCTGGATGCCAGTGAAGAGAACAGGTGCTGCCTGATGATGATAGGTGGTGCCATCTGAAGAACCTGTAATGGTAGAACCCCAGAACCATAAACGGGATTGTCCGTCTATAGCCAGCAAAGACTGCCCGTTATAACTGAGCCTCATGATATTGGTCATTCCCTGGAGAGGAGAAGGGGTTACGTTATCCGGATTACCTTGCGTCGAGGGCTCATAAATGGACTGAACGGGCCATGTCCAGACAGAACCGTCCTTTTGTAGTGCATAGTTTCCTTCAAGCTGAGTGACATCATTCAGATTCTTGACGGGTGTAAACGTAGCGAAATCATCTGTTGATGTCCATACCGTTCTGTCGCTCTTCAGGAAAAGAAACCGTCTCCAGTCCCCATCTTTGTTGTCCTCACTATAACCGGAGACTGCGGCTACCTGGCCGATACCGGAAACAGGGGTAAAGGGGGTCATCGTTAACCCATCCAGAGACATCACTGCAGTTGATACGGTTCCATCCTCACTGACTGCAAGATACCGGTCCCCCAAATTAAAAAGTCTTACTAACTTTTGCAATTCCTGCAACTGCACGGTTTCAATACCAAGTGTCTTCGGGTTAGTCTGCCACTTCCAAACGGCATCATCGTCCTTGGTGGTAAACAGCGCGCTGTCCCATAGGCTGAAGTAATCTTTAACATGTTCGGCACCCGGAACCTGCGTCGGCACGGAACGATTTTCGCCCCATACCCATAAGCTTCCGTCTGCTTTGACCAGATAATCCGGCCCATAGGTTGAAATAGTGGGAGCGCTACCTGCGGTTCCGGCGGCAGAAGGAGTCACCGAAGCATTCAGACCCAGGATAATGCCAAGAATAACGAGCCAAGTTCTTTTTTTTCTCATACTAGTACCCTCGCTATCATTTATGTAGTTTTGTTATATAAGTAAATATATGGTTCCTGTTATCATTAGATTAGACGTCAGGTATGGTAAAAAGTTCCTCCCTCTGGCAAAATAGAAGGGAACATAAAATATACCAATTTTAAGAGTTGTGGTAATATGGAGTCACTTTAATGCTAAGGATTATGAAGCTGATAGGGCGGAGGGTTGGCCTTGAATTTATTTTACATTCTTATGTTTCTGTCGATGTGGACAATGGGTGTGGTGTTGCTTGTATTTAATCGTAAAGCCAACCTCTGGATTAGCCTGACGCTGTTGACTGGAGGGATGGCCAGTTTTGCATTCTCCATTCATCTTACGATCATTCCATTCGTTTTACCCCGCGGGTGGTTATCGCCTGCATTCAGTTCTTTTCTCTATGAGCTTAGTGTTGTGGCAATGACGGTATACTTTTATCTATTTCCTTTTACAGCTTGTATGGGGGCGTTATGGCTGGGTGCGGTACGCTCCGCTAAGAATAGGGCACTGATCTCCGTCCTGTTATTCATACCTGCTGTTCTTGTCGGGGTCCATCATTTGCAGAATGAGCCATGGGCCAGCTTCGAAATCAGCCATTTTCGGATGTGGGCAGGGTTTTATTTCCTGTTAAGTTTTGTACTCTACGGGATTGCCTTCAAACGGGAGAAAGAATTCTATAGGAAGAAGAATAAGAAAAGAGTAGGGGTTATATTTACGCTCGGCACTCTATTTGCGTTCGTAACCGATTTCGTAGGCTTTCGTTCCTTGACCATGAGGGAGTGGAGCTTTGAACTGGAGAGCAACGGGGCATGGAAATACAATGTTATTGTGGTATTGGGCCTTGTGGCGGTTATTATTTTTTATCTGGTGAAGAACGGCTTCATGGGCATCAAGCTCAGAATTGAACGGGAAAAGATGGATGTATCGATGCGTGCGCTTACGATGGGGGTCTCGATCCTGAATCATTCCATCAAGAACGAAATTCAAAAAATCAATTACTTAACCGAGAAGACCACGGGCTATATTCATTCGGGCCAGTCCGACAAATCTCTTCAGTCCATGGAACAAATTCATTCAGTTACGGCTCATCTGCTGGATATGGTCGGGAGAATCAAGGACAAAGCCGACGATATTGTACTCAGTGAAACTCAAGTGGGCATCAAAGAGATCATTAGCGCGGTTCTGCAGCCTATGCAGCCGCTTCTGGAGAGCCGTTCAATCCGGGTAGCAGTCACGCAGGAAGAAGACGGGGAATTAATCTGTGATACGATGCATCTCAAGGAGACATTGTCAAACCTGGTTCAGAATGCAGTGGATGCCATGGATACTGAGGGCGGCTTGCTTACCCTGCGGACAGTGAGAGCCAAGCGTTATTTCATCATTGAAGTGACGGATACCGGATGCGGCATTCCAAAGGATCAACTGGGCAAGATCTTTGAACCATTTTATACCACGAAGAAAAACCCCTATAATCACGGTCTCGGACTATCCTATTGTATGTCGGTCATGAGGAAGCATGGAGGTAAGCTTACCATTGCAAGTGCAGAATCGGAGAGAGGAACAACGGTCATGCTGCATTTTCCAATACAGCGTTTTGTTGTACCTTCTGAGCTGAGTATTTACACCCCTTCCACACCTGTGATCAGATCCATCAATCGCTTTTAAAATAAGTAAGTTTATTCTTGATGCTCTTCAGCTGGGATTTGATCGTGTTGGTTGATTTATGCAGCTTGTCGGAGATTTGCTGTTTGCTCAGCCCTTCTTGTCTCAGTTCGAAGACCTCCCGCTCCATGGGCGACAGCTCCATCAGCTGAATTTCACTGCGCATGACGCGGGCGGCGTCCGCATGAATGGTTGACCGGTCATCATGTGCTTCCCTAATCGCACGGACAATATCTTTATAACTAAGCTTGGTAATGTAATTGAGCGCTCCAAATTGGAAGGATTTCATGATAATTTCTTTTTCGGTCAGCGAGGTAAGCATGATTACTTTGATGCCTTGGTCATGCAGATTTGACAGGATTTCCTTCATAGCTTCCAAGCCATCCAGATTGTTGCCGGTTAAATTAATGTCCATCAAAATGATATCCAGCGGATGCCGAAACGCCGCTTGAACTGCCTCCTCTTTGGTGCTGGCGACTGCCACAACCTCTATATCGGGCTCCTCTGCCAAATCCGTGCTTATATTCTGCTTCCAGAACGGATCATCCTCCACTAACATAACGCGTATACGCTCCATTGAATTCCCTCCATCACTCTGCCTACAGGTTAGCAATAGTATACAAAACAATCACCCGGGCTGATAGGGTGATTTTTTTTCACCCTTGGACATATGCAGGGGGGTGAAAAAAGTTCATCCTCCCCAATCTTCCTTCATCACTATAAGCTATGGATTGTAAACGGCAGCTTAAACGCCGAAATCGCAAGCTGGAACGGAGAGATACCCGAGTATGAAGGCTACAACAGAAACTATGTATGCCCCGCAGGGACCTAAGGGTTCCTGGCTGAGCGGGAATTTGATGGAATACCGGCAGGATCCTACGGGATTTCTAACGGAGCTGCAAAAGGACTACGGTGGTGTGGCACAAATACGGTTTGGTCCCCAGAAAATGTATGTTATCTATGATCCGAACCTTTTAAAGGAGGTTCTGCTGACGAAGCATGAGCATTTTATTAAACTTAAAGCGTTTAAAGAAGCACGCCTGTTTGTCGGGGACGGTGTTGCTACCAGTACAGGAGCCAAGCACAAACGGGTCCGAAAGCTGATTCAGCCTCATTTTACGAGAGGCCATATTCAGACCTATGCAGAGCAAATGGTGCAGACGGTTCGAAAAGAGCTGGACAGCTGGATGCCGGGAGAACGGCGGATTCTGACAGAGGATGTCTCTAACATTACATTTGCGGTTATTGCCAAAACATTGTTCAGCCTCGAAGGGGGCGGATATACCGATTCCATCCGGGTGCCGTATGAGCTGATTAATCGGATGTGTTCGGAACGTATGCGTTCCTTATTTCCGGTGCCCCTGTTCATCTCAACGGCCAATAACCGGGCTTACAAAAAAGCATTGCATGAATTGGACCAGGCCGTGTTCACCATTCTTCAGCAGCGAAGGGAAAATCCTGAGCAAGGCGCAGGGGATCTGCTCTCCGTATTGATGTCTGCGAAGGATGAAAACGGAGCCGGCATGACGGACCAGGAGCTGCGCGACGAGCTGATGATCATGTTCATTGCAGGCCATGAGACTTCGGCCAATGTACTGTCCTGGACATTCTCCTATATCCTGCAGCACAAGGAGGTAGAAGACAAGTTGTACGAGGAGTGGGACCGGGTGCTAGGCGGGAATGATCCTACAGATGCTACTTATATGCAACTGACGTATACCCAGAATGTGCTAAGAGAGGCCATGCGGCTGCGTTCACCATCCTTTTTTACCGGACGCTCGGCCACAGCGGATGTGGAGATTGGCCACATTACGGTGAAGAAAGGACAATCCATACTGTTCAGCCCCTATGCCATGCACCAGAATCCCGAGTATTTTCCAGACCCGTTATCCTTTATTCCAGAGCGGTTCGAGAATGATTTCCTGAAAAAGATTCCGCAGTTTGCTTATATTCCGTTCGGGGGAGGGCCGCGTGGATGTATCGGAAATCATTTTGCGATGATGGAAATGGTAATTGCCCTGTGTATGATCGGCCAGCGTTACCGGCTGAGGCTGGCTCCTGCGCATCCTCCGATTGAAATGGAGGCCCTGATGACGCTGCGTCCCAAACATGGCATTCAGGTCATTGTTAACAACCGGTAAGCAGATATACAATTTGTTAGTTTTTTTACAATGATACTTATAGTCCGTCGACTCCATGCCCCCATCTGGATTAACATGTGAATATAAATAAGTGAGTCAAAGGGTGCTGGTGAATGAATATATTACAGGATTTTGGAATCCGCCTGAAAGAATTAAGGCTCCGGTCGAGCATGTCACAGGATATGCTGGCTTCCAGGTCCGGGCTGGACCGGACCTATATTGGCAGCGTGGAGCGCGGGGAACGCAATGTGTCGCTTAAAAATATCGAAATTCTATGCAATACGCTGGATGTGGATATTAGCTATTTTTTTGACGATGAACGGTTCTCTGTCCATTCTGCATTTTTCAAACAGGAGATGGCAAGACCGCTCGAAGACCGGTTTAGCTACAGCCTGCTGATCGAGGACAATCTGCTGGCATGGAAGGTGACAGGAGCCCTGCATCCGGAGGAAGTCAAACGAATCTGTCTGGATTTAAAAGCGGCCTGCCGTCAGCTTACTCCCGGTCAAGTCAAGCTGCTGATCGATAACAGCAAAATGATGACCAAGGGGCAGCCCATTGCTTTTCTGCACGAAGTCACTGAAATATGGGAGGAGCTTCAGCGGTGGTTCCTTCCTTATTGCGAACAAGTCATCGTCCTCTGCAATTCCAAGTTCATGCAGAATCAGATGAACCGTCTGGCCAAACGGAGCGGGATCATCAAAGTGCAGAAGACGCTGTACGCCGAAGATAAGCAGTGGCTGGCAGCGGATGAGATGGATCTTGTAGATCTGCTCAAAAGGTATCTGGAAGTGTAGATACGCAGGGAGAAGAAATCAAAGGTGATTTATGCACAGACAGATTAAGGTGGCTGCGCGCGCCTTTGCTTGGTACAAAAACGTATTATTTAGATGAGAATAATTGGAGATGAGAAAGACGCATGAAAAAATCTTTATCAAATCACAACAGAAACGTAGCCGTTATGTTTTTGGTTGTTCTTCTGTTGTCAAACAGTTTTTCCTTCGTAGAGGCATTCACGGGGAATGCCTTGGCTGCCGCCAGCTTCAAAGCCTCGGCAGCTCCAGTCTCCCCAACAATAGAAGCGGGAACCAAAGCAACCGTGAACGTAAGCGTAACTTCATCAGAGCATACCGAAGTGCTGCTGGATGTTGAGTTTTTTGATGCAGCACTACAGAATGTCGGCAAGGTGTTCGTAGACAATATTAAGCTGGAAGCGGGCGTAGAGAAGACTGTACCACTGGTCTGGAATGTGCCGGCAAATCTTCCGGCAGGAGAGTATATGGTCAGTTTCGGAATTTTTGGAGCTGGCTGGAAAGGCGGGAACAGCAAGTGGTACCCGGGTGCAGCCAAGATAACCATCACTCAGGGAATACCGCAAATCAGCTTCTCGGCATCAGCAACGGCTGTTCCCGGCAGCATCAAAACGGGTGAGCAAGTGGCGGTTGAGGCCACTGTAACAGCAAATGTGTATACAGAGGCGATTGCCGAAGTGAAGATTCTTCATTCCAGCGGGGAGCCCGTTCATCAGCAAGAGTTCAAAAAGATGTTTCAGGCTAACCAACGGGTAGTATTGCCGGTGAAGTGGAGAGCACCGGAGGATGCTTTACCGGGAACCTACCATGTAGAGGTGGCTGTATATAACCCGGATCGTTCAAAAACCTACACGGTCAATTCAGCAGCGGCACAGTTTTCGGTTAGCCCCGTCAATGGCCCTATACTTCCGGCACCGACTAATGTGAAGGCCTCACTGGTTGTTGATACAGTAACAGTAACCTGGGATAAGGTTGCAGAGGCAGACAGTTATGAGGTTGAGGTGGACGGGGCAGGAATTCTGAAGGTGACGGGCACCTCTTGTGTTCATATCGGATTAAAGCCGAATACCAGTCATACCTACAGGGTCAGGGCCAAAAAGGGCTCAGATGCCGGTCCGTGGAGTATTGCGGTCAGCGTAAAGGTGCCTCCGGCTGAAAGCGGGGTACAGCCTTTTAAAGTCCTGACTGAAACGGGAACAAAGCAGAGCACATCCTCGATTACACCCAAATTCAAAGTCAAGAATAACGGCAAAACAGAGGTCAGTCTGAAGGATTTAAAAATCCGTTACTACTATACGGCCGACTTCACGAATGAGGAAGAAAAATCTTTTAACCTTGGGTTCTACAGCCTGGTGAAATGGAGAACGCTCGCGGCCGCCGACGTCATCACCCGGTTTGTCAAAATGCCGGTTCCCTCCGGGCAGGCTACTCATTACCTGGAGATCGGCTTCACAGAGCAGGCAGGTATGATAAAGCCGGCGGAAGAGCTTTTGTTCAGCGGCTGGATGAATAAGAGCGACTGGTCGGCGTTCAATCAAATGAATGATTACTCGTTCCTGAACACTTCGGCGGAAACCGAAAGCCTAAAAACGGTAGTCTATCTGCAAGGTGTGCGGGTATGGGGAGCCGAACCGGAGCTTCTGGATATCCCGCCATTTCCGGACCCGGTAGAAACCGCAGCCACAGACACGTCAATTACCTTAACCTGGGAAGCTGTTCCGGGAGCGGCGGGCTATGAGATCTATGCGGATGGGGTAATAACGACCGTACCCGGCCTTACGTTTGCTTACGATTTTTTGAAGCCCGGGACATTGCATACCTTCAAAATCAGGGCTCTTAAGGGAGACAGCTCCAGCTTATGGAGCTCGCGGTTCACAGTCAAGACAACCGGAGAGCAGCAGCTGCCGCAGCCTATAGGCATCAGGGCAGAGAAGACCGGAAGTTCAATTACGATCAGCTGGAAAGCCATGCAGGAGTCGGTTACCGGCTATGACATTGAAGTTGACGGTGCAGTTACACCAGTAGGGACTAACCTGTTCTACACACACAGCGGGTTAACGCCGGCTTCGCTTCATACGTACCGGGTTAGAGCCAAAGACGGCAGTACACTGGGGCCCTGGAGTGAGAAGATTCAGGTCAATACACTCCGCAGCCCTGAAGGACCCTTCGAAGTCCAGTTCCACATTGATCCGGCTGCGGAAAGAACCCCCATCAGTCCTTATATTTACGGTTCGAATGAGGATTTGACAGGTACCGAGAATCTGACTGCAAGAAGAGCCGGCGGCAACCGGTTCTCAGCTTACAATTGGGAGAACAATGCTTCGAACTCAGGCAGTGACGGAGGTTTTGTCAGTGATTCCTTTGTTCCGTGGTATTACGGCGGAATTCCGGTCTCGGAAAGCGCCAAGTGGGAAATCCCTGGAAGTGCAGCAGTAGGCTTCCACCAGAAATCCCTGGAGAAAGGTGCTTATACCCTATGGACACTGCCCATGGCGGGTTATGCTGCCAAAGACAAGGGGACCAAAGTGACCCAGGCAGAGATGGCTCCTTCCAGCCGGTGGGTGGACGTTAAGGCGGCCAAAGGTGCCCCGTTCAGTCTTACCCCGGATTTGAATGACAATGTGGTGTATAACGATGAACTGGTCAATCTTCTGGTCCATAAGTTTGGTCCGGCGTCTTCTGCCACCGGTATCAAAGGGTATTCCATGGATAATGAACCGGGACTTTGGAATCACACGCATGAATACATGCATCCAGAAATGGCGAAGGGTGCAGAGGTGCTCAACAAGTCCGTAGAACTCGCCAAAGCGGTTAAAAATGTAGATCCATCCGCTGAAATGTTCGGTCCGGTCTCGTACGGGTTCAGTGACGCCTATATGGTGGATAACAAGCCGGAATGGAATGAGATCAAAGGAAATTACAGATGGTATCTGGATTATTATCTGGACAATATGGCGAGAGAATCGAGAAAAGAAAATAAACGGCTGCTGGATGTGCTGGATATTCACTGGTATTCAGAGGAAATGGGCGGCGGAACCCGGATTACGAGCACAGCGCTTGAGAAACACTCGCTGGAGACGCATAAGGTGCGTGTTCAAGCGCCGCGATCGCTGTGGGATCCGAGTTATCTGGAAGATACATGGATCGGAGACTGGTTCAGTGAGTTTCTTCCGTTGATCCCAACGATGAGAAATTCAATTAACACCTATAATCCGGGGACCAAAATGGCGATCACCGAGTACGATTTCGGCGGCAGCCATCATGTGTCCGGAGGAATTGCACAGGCAGATGTGCTCGGTATATTCGGCAAGCAGGGATTATATATGGCTAATTACTGGAATATGGCGGGTACATCCAGACTGTCCCAAATTCCTTATCTGTCCTCAGGCTTCAAAATTTATAACAACTATGACGGCAGTAACTCGAAGTTCGGGGATACAAGTGTGGAGGCCGACACCAATGACATTGAGAACAGCTCCATCTACAGCTCCGTTTTCAAAAACAGTGACGGTAAGCTGCACATGATTGTGATCAACAAGAACTTTGATTATGAAATGAATGCTTCATTTAACATCGGTGGAACCGTCTCTTACAAATCGGCAAAAGTGTGGGCATTCGATGAGAACAGTCCGCAGATTACCGAAAGAGAAGGGGTATCCCACATCGACGGCAACACCTTCACACTCAGTATTCCGAAACTGACGGTAGCCCATATTGTGCTTTCGGCAGAATGAGGTTGGGCAAATTCACTTAGGATCAAGGCAAAATACTATAATACTAAATTTAAAGGGGCTAAACTCATGTTTGCTAAAAAAATACTTTCCGCTTGTGTATGTTCTGCACTTTTAATGTCCTTTGCCGCCGGAGGAGGTGCATTTGCGGCAGTAACGGCTGCTTCATCGGATATCCAAGTCAAGAAATTTGAATATCTTGACAAAGAATACGACCGGATTTCACTGGATTCGGCAGATTCGCCGGACGGTATACGTGACGGTCACCTGAGCCTGCTGATCGATGCCGGTGAAGGCACAGAGATTAAGTCAATTACGATGAAAGGTGCGGACGCGCAAGGAAATGAGGTCAACCGCGGTATTTGGAAGACGTGGAAGGATTCAGCCGCTGATACAAGTTATTTACTTGTAGTTGTCCAGGATGGGAAAACGATAAATTCCACGTTCACTAAGACACTGGGCAGCTTCAAAGGTGTAGCACAGTTTGAGCTATATGCTTCGGATAACAACGGAATGAAGCCAGGAGAATATTACTATCTGGAAATCGTTACGAACAAAGGCACAGTGAAATCCGACATCACTCCGTATGCAGAGAATGTGACCTCTTATGCGCCTGTTGCTATCCGGGAATTCAGCTGGAAGGACCTGACTTCTGATCAGACGGGTATCGCAAAGTTTGGTCCTGACGGCAGTCCTGATGCTCATTTTAAGTTGAAGCTTAATTTCGCGCAGAAAACCGATGTATTGTCAGTCATCCTCCGCGGTACGGACAAAGACGGTAATCCCGCAGGCGGGATCTGGCGGACTAACAGAGCCGGAAGCGGTTGGCTGCTCGGAATCGCCCAAGGAAAAACAGTAGTGACCCCAGGCTTCAAGGACGATGTAAAAGCACCGGTAGGAGCCTTTAGAGGGAGTGTGGATTTCGACCTGTATGCCGGCAATAACGGCTCTATCAAGAACGGTGAGTACTATGTGGTAGAAGTTGAAACTAGCTTCGGCACCGTTATGACTAATCCGGTGAAGTTCGGTGATCCGGCATCCAATTATGTGAATGATGCTCCGCTCGGGTTCAAAACGATTGGACTGAAGCTGAATTCAGTGAAGGCCAGCGTGGACGAAAAGAATTACACCCTGGAGGTAGCTCCGTTTAAGCAGGAAGGCCGTACGATGGTACCTATCCGCTTCATTGCAGAAGCACTGGGAGCCAAGGTAGATTGGAATCCTAAGGAAAGACGGGTAACACTCACAAAAGATGACACGAAGATTGAACTGATTATCGATAAAAAAGAAGCTTATGTAAATGGGGTTGCTACTATGCTGGATGCTCCGGCCGTTATCCGGAACAACGTAACCCTGCTTCCTGTTCGCTTTGTCAGTGAGAATATGAAAATGAAAGTGTTCTTTGATGAAGGAGAAATTGTCATTACTGACGCCACTGAACAATAAGAGAAGTATGAGATTGGAGGGTAGAGTGCAATGCAAATCAGATTTAACAGAGCCATAAAGGAAAAGCTCGCTACTCTGCTGGCATTTAGTATGCTGATTACAGCAGCAATGCCTGGCACTGTGGTTGCATCCGCTGTGCCGGAGAGTAATCCGGCAGCATCTTCCGTTACAGAAGCCGTGTATAACGCGGACGGGATTCTTAAGGATTTGCTGCCATCGGTGGCAGCCGGTACGCCTGCATCGTGGAACCTGCTCAGCAGGTTGAACCGCGGGTTCAAGTCCTTTATGTACCCTACGTTTGACATGCCGCTCACAGAGCTTAGTTCAGATGAGAGATATATGTCGTTTATGACTTATGATCTTGAGGATGAGAAGGGGACCGGTCGAAAGGTCGTATATATCCAAGACCGGAGTACGGCTGAATTCCAGCGTGTACGAACGCCGGATACTACCGGAACGGTAGTTTATTTCGATATGACTCCGGATGCCCGTTATGTCGTATACACCTACGCTGAAGAAATACTCAGCGGAATAACCAAGGTGTATCTGTATGACAGAACGACTGACGAGTTGGAAACCGTGAGCGGAACAAGCGGTACGAATGAGCTCAGATACGACGACGGGGAATATGTCTCCATTAGTGCGGACGGTCGATATGTGGCTTTTGATTCCGATGCGAAGCTTGTTCCGCAGGATATGAATGAAGAACGGGATGTGTATCTCTACGACCGTGAAGCAAACGGGGAGAAGCTGAAACGGATCAGCGTACCGCTTGAGGAAGGCTTGAACACCGACAGTTGGGCCCCTTCCCTTAGCGGGGATGGGAGCACCATCGCCTTTGTCTCCAAAGCTAAACTCACCTCCGGGGAGGAATATACCGGAACAGAAATTGTGTATATCTACCATCTGGCAGATGGAACGGTAAAGCAAATCACACATGGCAGATCACCCTCTGTCAGCGGTGACGGAAGGGTTGTAGCTTTCACCACCTACCGGCAGGATCTGGTTCCCGGAGACAGCAACGGCAAAGATGATATCTATGTCTACGATACTGGGGAAGACAGCTTCCGGAGAGTTTCTTTGCAGGAAGACGGAAGTGAACATACCAGAGACAGCAGATATCCCTCGATCAGCCAGGACGGCGCTTATGTGGCCTATGAGGTAAGAAGGGACAGTGCTTCGGATCCTGCAGAGAGTTATGTGGCGGGTATTCAGGATCTCAGCTCGGCGAAAATTGCTGTACCGGAATCCGATGTAAAGCTCGGTACTACATCGATGCGGCCAACAGTTGGAAATGGCGGGACAACAATTACCTTCTTCTCCTCTTACATGGAGCCATTGGGTGATACGGAGTTTGAATCTTTTGATTATTTTGTGGCTACATCCGGAACCGAACCTATATGGCCGGAAGGAAGCAGCATTGAGGCGTCTAACATCGGTAAGGATTCTATTACCGTAAGCTGGCCTGAAGCTACTGACGCGGAAGGTGTCACGGGATATGCCCTGTATTTGAACGGAGCACGTATCGCCTATATACCTGCGGGCGAAGAAATGACATACACTCTGACGGATGTTCCCCAAGGGACGGATGATGAAGATCTGATCCAGGTGGAAGCCATCAACAACCGTTACCATATGAGCATGGGAGGGCCTTCCTATACATGGATTAGAGAAGGCGGAGAGATTCCTCCGGATGAGTCTCTATACTTCGACTGGGTGGGAGAACGCAGCAGTGAATGGGGTCCTCTTAAGCAGGAAAGTACCATTGAGCTGTATGGACAGGGGCCTGCGGGCCGTGAGGCAAGTGTGGAATGGACTTATATGAAGTGGGAGGGAGATGTGCAAGTCCAAGAATCAGACTCCCTTCCTTTAGAAGAATTGGCAGAGGCACCGGGATTATACAGAGGGTCCTTTAAACTACCGCCGGATGCGACTGAGCTTAGCGAAATGAAGCTGGTCCTTACGGGTGAAGGAAAGGTTGAAGAGATTGAAGCAGACGACCTGCCGCTCGCTGTGGGAGGAAATCTGGATATTGAGTTCACCGGTGTACCGCCGGAGGAACTGCAGGGAGCCGTATTCACCCTGTTTCAAGCTGACGTTGCAGAAAGATCCGTCACACTCACCGGAAATAAGCTGGAGCTTATTGAGGGCTTGGAGCCTGATGAGGAAACGAGAATTGTCCTCTATACCCCGGATTACCAGTATGAAATGGCACGGCTGGAGGGTGTGATGATTGAACCCGGCAGAACCACTTCCATCCAGGTTCCGGTTACGCTGCCTGCACAGATGAGAGTAAAGGTACTCGATACCTACGGCAAGCCGGTTCCAGATATCCGGGTTGATCTGTGGGATTCAGAACATCAGCTGGTAGACACTGTTACCACAGGGATTGACGGGGCAACCGGGTGGCGTAAGGGACTTTTGCAGAACCAGACCCTGACCGCTGAGCTTGATCTGGATGATGTAGAATATGAGCTTGCGCCCGGTACATCTTTAAGCATAACGCTGGATAAAGGGGATAATGAATTACTGGTTAATCTCATTTCTCCTAACCGCGGAAAGCTGGAGGTGACGGTAAGGGATCCGGAGAATAAGCTCGTATATGATTCTATCGTTACCGCCACCCAAAACTACAAGGGCAAACCGGTCGTCACCAGAGGCCGTACCAGTTTTGACGGCAAAGTGAGGCTGGATTTGTATGCTGGGGAAGCGACTCTTGAAGCAATTCAGCCTAACTACCAGCTCAGCTCCGGGCTGCTCAAAGCCACTGTGAAGGCTGAGACCACGACAACTATGGAAATCCCTATGAATCAGCCGGACAATTATGTGGTCAACCTGAATGTATACAAAAAGGCACTAGACACGGATTGGCTCGGTCCTCTTAACATGAATGATGAATTTCTCTGGACTACGGTGGCCCTTAAACCGGATGGTGCTTGGGTCAAAGGTTACTTCTCGAATTCTTATACACTTGCCGGCAGACCCGGCAGCGAGGTAGAAGCCTGTGTGGAGGGCAATATCTACGGGTTTGCGAGAGGTTGCGGTACTGCGGTTATGGATGAGAATTCAAATGCCAACGTGGAGGTTCGCCTGGAGGAAAAAGGGGCGCGGATTCAAGGAGAGGTAGAGACGGGACGCAATATTATGTACAGCGGTTCTATCTATGAAATCACTCCTAACGGAGGCAAGAGATGGGTTACAGAAGCACGAGATGATCAGCTACAGAGTCATCCGTTCAACGTGAATATCCCGACAGGTGGAACCTTCCGGATGGAAATTCTTAAAATCATCCGCGACACGGGTCATCAGAACCAATATGAGTATGCAACCGTCGAATTTACCGTTGAAGAGAATCAAATAAAGGATCTGGGCAAGATTACATTCAGTCCGTCCAGTTATTTTATGAATCAATCTGGAAATTACCTGACAGCTCAGCCTGCACGGGCTATTCCTGGAAGTACTATAGTGATGAAAGCCGCATACAGAAACAATACGAACCTAACTGCTGAGGATGCGCATCTCCTGCTTGAAATTCCGGAGGATATGACAGTTGTTACTGACTCCCTCGGGAATATGGCTGTAACAGGCGGTGCCGGAGAAGCTGTGCTGGATGAAGGTATTCTGCGTGTACCTCTGGGCGATCTGGCTAAAGGAAACAGCGGTACAGTATCGTATAAGCTTCAGGTGTCCCCGTCCTTTAATAAAGCCAGTGTATCCACAGCTGCGAGAATTCAGGCTTCCCTGAATACGGAGAGTGTGGAAGAAACGATCGGAACGGTGCATTTGGATACACCGAGGGTAACCCTGGATGCGCCGGACAAAATCTCCTCCCCTGATATGCAGACCGTCTTAAGCGGCTACGCCCCGGCCGGAAGAACAGTGCATATCTATGATACCGATGTGCGGATCGGCGGAGCAGTGGCTAACGCCTCAGGGATCTGGAAGGTTAACGTAACCCTTGTGGATATGGGTAATCAGAGTATGCACGCCTTACGGGCCGAAACTGAAATGAATGGTGTGAAATTACAATCTGACAAATCCTACGCGGAATATGATGTGAATTTCCCTAAGCTGGTGCGGATGGCCTATTCCCAGGCGCCGAACGGCAGATGGATATCGCTGGAGGTAGGCAAGAATGTGCCGGATCTGCCTTATACTGTAGTCCCTGGACATCCATTTTTATTCGATCTGGAATTTACACAACCGGATCAGGTAGAGCACGTTAGAGTATACATGGACGGACAGGATGGGGAATCTATTCCCGCAGTAAGAGAAGGTGACTTGTTCCGGGCTACTGTACCGACAACACAGAATGCTCTGGGTGCTATTTATGTGGATTATGATGTGAAGGAGCGGCCGGTCGTTATTGACGATACGATCGAGGACATTGATCAAATCCGCGCGTCGATGCCTCCGTTAATGAGGGACTTCGAAGTAGTATCTAGAGAGCCTTATGTACTGAAGGATGGTATATACTCCGGATCGGCTATCTTGAATTTCCCGCAGCTTGATGATACGAAGATGGATATTAAGGTGACTTACAATCCGGATTCCGGATATATTCCCACTACCGAGGAAGTGGAGCTGGCCAACCGTTCAGGACTGCCGGTTATCCTTGAGCACTATGAGGCTTCTGAAACTGATACTACCATGAGTATGAAGATGAGCGGCTATCTGCCGAGTAATCTTCTGGTGCAGGAAGAAGGAAGCTTGAAGAGTATCGAAGCTTTTGCAGAGCCCCCTAAAGAGCCTGAATGGAAAAAAGCCGCTCAATTCACAATGGAAATGGGAATCTCTGCAGCACCGGTTGGCGGAACAATCATGAAGGTGAAGGGCCAGTACAAAACCTATTCGAAATACGAAGGAAAGATTAGCAAGATTTTGCATAATGTCGAGGTTAGCGGCATGGATTGTGTAGATGAAATGCCGACTACTGTAAAAGAAGCAGGGAAGGCTCTGGCCGCAGTAATCCTTGGAGAAGTAGGCAAAACGGCATTGAAAGCATGGGTAGGTGCGATGGCATTAACCGGGCCTGCCGGGTACGCAGCAGGCGGGATGGCCAAGTATGCAAGTATTAGAATTGACCGATATGTTGATCAGCAAATCAATAAAGTTGGTTCAGGTTACAACGAATGTAAAGACGACGAAGATGGAAAGAACAAGAAAAGGGGCATAAAGGTAGCCAGTCCAAAATGGATTTATGACCCTAGCGGCTTCGTGTATGAAGCAGTAGAGAGCAATCCGCTTGAGGGAGTAACCGCAACGGTGCTCTACCAGGACACGAATTCCGGAGCGTGGAAAGTCTGGGATGCCGCAGAGTATGAACAGGTAAATCCGCAATTAACGGATGGAGCCGGGAAATATGGCTGGGACGTACCGCCCGGAAAATGGAAAGTGGTTTGGAGCAAAGCAGGCTATGAATCGCTGTCCAGCACAGAATTAGATGTTCCGCCGCCGCATACTGAAGTAAACGCGGGGCTGATCTCACGGGCGGCGCCACAAATTTCTTCCGTTCAAGGGGTTACTTATGAGGGGGGAAGCTATGTGGACATTACCTTCTCCAAGTACCTTAAGGTGACTGAGTTACCTAAGGGAGCAGTCATTCTTACAGGGGAGGATCAGAATCAGCTGGAGGGTACTATTAAGTTTATCCAGCTGGAGAAAAGTGCTGCCGACCCCGGTATATCTTTATCCCGGACCGTACGCTTCATCCCTAAGACTGACTTGTCTGTTGAAGGGAAATACAGCGTGAAGCTCGGAAAGAGCTCTTTCAGCAGTTATGCAAATGTTATGATGCTGGATAAAGATACAGGTCCGCATCCGGTCACGATGAGAGAGCTTGATGTGGAAGGTCCGACAGCAGTAAAAGCAAGTATGGAGAGCGGAGGACGGATGATCCGGATCTCATTTAATGAGCCGATCCAGACACTCGCTGATGCTGCAAAGTTTACGCTGAAAGGCACTGCCGGTATCATTACATCGGCTGTAGCTGCAACGAAACAAGGCAGCAGTGAATCCTTTGAGCTTCTGCTTACACTTAGCGATTCTGTGATGGAAGCTTCTGAGCTGGCATTACTCGCGGGAGCTGTAAAGGATAAGGAGGGTAATCTTTCAGGAGAAGGTATATTGGCATTAACACCTGACGTGAATCCGAATCTGAGTGGTCTGACCGTTGGAAGCGGGACACTCACGCCGGTATTTAATCCGGCACAAACTGAGTACACTCTGGAACTTCTGGCAGGCACGAAGGAACTGGAGATTACTGCTGTAACTGCCGACACTGCTGCGAAACTTACCATCGGTTCGGAACCGGCGGTTAGCGGAATGGCGAAAAAACTGACCTTGCCTGAGGACGGAATCATAGAGGTAACAGCAGATCTGGGCAGCGGAACAACAGCGAAGACTTACCGCATTCATGTAAGTGTCGCTGGTGGAGGCGAGCCAACACCGACACCGACACCAAGTGCAACAGCGACGCCAACGCCGACACCAAGTGCAACGGCGACACCGACGCCAAGTGCGACGGCGACACCAACGCCAAGTGCGACGGCGACACCAACGCCGACGGCAAGTGCAACAGCTATACCAACGCCGACAGCAAGTGCGACGACGACACCAACGCCGACAGTAAGTGCAACGGCGACACCGACGCCGACGGCAACGGCAAGTGCGACACCAACGGCAACAGCAAGTCCAACGCCTACCGCAAGTGTGTCGCCGACTGCGAGTGCAAATCCGACGGAAAGCCCGACCCCGACAATCAGACCGACGTCTACTCCGGGCGGGGAACCGAAAAATCCGCTTGATGTAAGTGAAGGTGCAAAAATATCCAGCAAAACCACACCTGATGGGAAAACGACTGTATACGTCGATCTAAGCGCAGAATCCATTTTGGCCGCTTTAAAAGACGGCCTAAAGGGCAAGACCCTCTATTTTGAACTGAAGGATAGAGCGGATGGTGTAATTCTGCAGATTCCGGCGCAAGGCATGCAGCAAATGAAAAATGCTGAGGCGACACTGCAGGTAAAAACGGTACTGATAAATGTGAAAATCAATGCAGCAGTAGCCCTGAAAGGAACATCTCTGGCTGATGGTGGCAAGTATAGGCTGGTTGTAGTCAAGACGGGGGAAATGAACCCGGCAACAGCAGCTGAAAATGCGGGCAAACCGGGTAAAGGAATGAAGCTGCTAAGCCCGCCTGTATTGGTGCATGCGGAAACGATCAGCAATGATCTGGCAGCACCGGTGCCAGTCGCTGCGGTCAAGCGGGCTCTGCAGGGTGAATTCGTATCACTGTCGGAGAAAAAGGAGCTTGTCGATGTTTATCGGTACGATACGGCAGCTTCACGATGGGTTTATGTTAAGAGCACCCCGAACGCCAATGGCACAGGGTTAGTGTTCGACATTAATACCA
This sequence comes from Paenibacillus pedocola, assembly GCF_031599675.1. Taxonomy (NCBI): domain Bacteria; kingdom Bacillati; phylum Bacillota; class Bacilli; order Caryophanales; family Paenibacillaceae; genus Paenibacillus; species Paenibacillus pedocola. Next base: position 2,445,746 of record NZ_CP134223.1, read on the forward strand.
TGGGCCCTTATGCTGCACTAACGATTATGCACCGCCATTTTGATGACACGGCCGGACACTGGGCAGAGCAGGATATTGACTGGATGGTTCGCCACTTACTTGTGAACGGTACATCCGAATCTGCGTTCAAACCAAATGATTCGATCACCCGTGCAGAATTCACCGCTATGCTTGTTAGAGCGTTGAATCTGTCGGATGGTGGCAAAGAGACCAGTGCTGGATTTACAGATGTTGACCCATCAGCATGGTACAGTGAAGCTGTACAGAGTGCAGTATCCAAAGGTCTCGTTAAGGGATGGGACAATGACCATTTTGGCCCGAACAAGACGATTACCCGTGAAGAAATGGCTGTCATGATTGGCCGGGCATATCCGCTGCTTGGCGCCGGAGATCCATCCGCGGCAGACTTGGGCTTGCTCGGACAATATTCAGACAGCAGCAACATTTCTAGCTGGGCGAAGAAAGATGTAGCTATGGTTTTGAACGATGAAATTATGAAAGGCATCACAGACAGCGGCTTTGAGCCGGCGGGCATCACCACCCGCGCCCAGGCCGCGGTAGTCCTCAAGCGTTTACTCAGTAAATTCGAAGAGTAGGCTGCTGTAAGAATCAATAGACCGTATCTGCTTATTCTTAAGCGGGTACGGTTTTTTTTTTTTTTTTTTTTTTGCATCACCAGCACAAAAAAATCTCAAATTCAACCGTTCACGCAAAGGCCTCCTGTGATACAATGATTGAGTCTGTTTTTTGAGGATACACATTTCGCAGCTTCACCCGGCATGGTCCGTATTTGAGGAGGAAATCAGCGTTAATGAAACATGCACCCTTTATAGCAGTGGAAGGCCCGATCGGGGCCGGCAAAACAACCCTCGCCACAATGCTGGCCAGTGAACTGGAGCTACCGGTGATTAAAGAAATTGTGGAGGAGAATCCGTATCTGGACAAGTTCTATCAGAATATGGACGACTGGAGCTTCCAGCTGGAAATGTTCTTTCTCTGCAACCGGTACAAGCAGCTTGAAGATACCGTGAACGAGTACATAAATAAGGATAAACCGGTTATTTCCGATTATCATATTTATAAGAATCTGATTTTTGGCGAGCGTACTCTAAAAGGAACGAAGCGGGACAAATACCGCGAGATTTACCATGTATTGACCGATGATCTGCCAAAGCCTGATATTATTTTCTATATCCGTGCTGATCTGGATACCCTTATGGCCAGAATCGCCAAACGCGGCCGCCCGTTCGAAGAGGAAATTTCACCTGCGTATATGCAGCAATTAATAGAAGATTATGATGATGCTATGGCCTCACTCGCTGTCCGCGAACCGTCGACCGTCATTGTAACGATTGATGGGAACAAGGTTGATTTTGTAGAGAATCAGGAAGATTTCAGCGCTATCGCCGCACAACTAAAGGAGCTTATGAAATGAACACATACAATATCCCGGACAATGCCATTATTACTGTAGCCGGAACAGTGGGAGTCGGCAAATCGACGCTGACTGCAGCCCTAGCGAAGCGTCTGAATTTCCAGACATCGCTGGAGCAGGTCGACCACAATCCATACCTGGAGAAGTTCTACCATGATTTTGAGAGATGGAGCTTCCATCTGCAGATTTATTTCCTGGCGGAACGCTTCAAGGAGCAGAAGAAGATGTTCGAGCTGGGCGGCGGCTTCGTGCAGGACCGTTCGATCTATGAGGATACCGGGATTTTTGCTAAAATGCATGCTGACCAAGGCACCATGTCGAAAACCGACTATGAAACCTACACCAGTCTGTACGAGGCTATGGTCATGACGCCGTATTTCCCGCATCCTGACGTGCTGATCTATATCGAAGGTAGCCTGCCGTCGATCCTCACCCGGATCAATGAACGCGGACGCGAAATGGAAATCCAGACCGATGTCTCCTATTGGGAGCATATGCACGGCCGGTATTCCCAATGGATAGGCGAATTCAGCGCCTGCCCGGTGCTGCGGCTGAATATTGATGACTACGATGTGAATGATGAGGATTCGATGTCGGCGATTCTGGGACAGGTGGGCAAGGCGATTAACCGGAGCGCGGTGACGAAGTAAAGAGTTTCTATATGACTACTCGCTTCGATTATTCATGATATTATTGCGGATTATCCTGCTTCCTCCAATGAACATACCTGAGATGGAAGTAAAGCGAAGTATTTTACTTGAGCTCCAGTTGAGGTTGTGGTGTTTGCAGAGCGAGAAGTCTTACAGTTTCTGCTGGAGGAGTGAATTATTTAGATGGGTTTTTATACTAATACTCCGTGGGCAATTTATGTATCAATAGTAGCAATTATTTTCATAATTTTAATCGTTTTTGTAGTTAGGAATGCATCAACCGAACCGAAAGAGTATATTTTGGGATTAATCTTGCTTTCACTTTCATGTATCGCTGCAGCAGCTTACAAAATGATTGATAGCAGTAAGGCCTTTTATCGTATGTTAATTAATGAGTTTAAACTGAAAATATGAGGTCTTAATCGCGGTGCCAAAAGGCGCTGCTTTTTTTATTTCGGGACAAAAGTTTTTAGGGCGTGTCTGAAAACTCAACCTAGAGGAGTTACTTCAACAAAATCATGGCAGAAGCCAAAAAGGCAACGCTCAAAATCCGAGAAAGCTTATCATATAGTGTGGCGATCCCGCTGAATTGCAAAAACACTACAAGTACTAAAAGTTGCATTCCTAACGATTTGCAGCATTAAACTTTGGCGCGATGGAGAACGCAGCGTCTTCAGATTCGATAAATGTTCGAATTTTCAGGGTTACATAAGCTTTATCAGCTAAAACCACGATTTCAGGCAGCGCAATACCAGAGAGAGTTTCAATTGAGACCGTGTCTTAATGGATAATTTCAGGCGTTAAAAACATGCGCGAATGGGATTACCCTTTGCATCTACTACGGTATGGATTTTGGTGTTTCGGCCACCTTGGGAAAGTCAAATCTCTTAGTGAGTTTCTGCGTTCTCAGTCCCTTTTTTGCCCGCTGCATGCTGCTAAACCTTGCTGGAGGTGCCATCAAAGATAGTTTTCACACACACCCTATTTAAAATTAGAATATGTTCTTATGATATTGGTTATCGCTCGTATTTTTAATCATATATTGAATAAATGGATATTTCCCCCTGTATATATATTATGTTATTTACACATAAAGGAATTAATAGTAATATATTCACCATGTACTGGCCATACATACAAATATTATGAGAGAAGGGATTTTTAGTGAAAAAATTATCAGTTCTACTTTCCACAGCTTTATTGGCATTATCAATTGGAGTAGTACCTGTTAGCGCGGCAACGAGTGATGGTAGTGACGGTTCTACAATTGGAGCATCAGTAAGCGTGCAAGGTGTCCCTACTGTAGAAAATGAAGCTAACTCGAAGATTTCTCCTATGGATGCAGGATACTCATGGAACACTTATGATATTCGTTCAGAATCTAGCAAAACATTCCTATCTAAGAAATTTGTTCGATACTTAACTGAAAGTTGGGCGCAAGCATCTGGATATACCTGGAGTAAAGCCCAAGCGACTGCATTAACTTTCACAGGAAACCTGACATCAGAAGCAATCGACAAAATGAAAGTCCAGTTCGGATTATCCGCTGGATACACAACTACCTATACTGTTGCTATAACCTTACCCGCTACCGCAACACAATTTAGTAAATTAGCATTTGGTGCTGATTACTACACTCAAGATTTTTCATTTGTAAAAACAACTCACTATCAAACTTCTTACGGTTCTGGCGAAATAGTTGATCCAAGAGTATACTCAACTTATCTCCAACCCACACCTAATACTTATCTTTATGTTGTCTACCAATAATTAGCACAGTTAACGACTAGATGAATAATAGTATTAATCCAATGTTGAACATTGGATTAATACTATACTATTTGTTGGGAGATGTTTGAATATATGATTAAAAAATTCAAAATAATTCTTACATTTATAGTTATTATTTTAGTAGTGATTTTTGGTACATATTTTTCTTTAACAAAAGACAAATTTGCAGTAGCACACTTTATCCAATACAATTCCTCAATAGCAGCAGAACTAAACACAAATTATACTATTGATTTAGCTTATTTTATTGAGAAAAACCATAAAGATAAAATATCTACTAAAAGTATCGTATCCATAAACTTTAAGAATTCAGTAACTACTCAGGTCAAATCCTATAAATTAGTTAAAAGTGACTCATCAAAAAAGTACGATATTAGAAATATTACATTAGATGTATCTTTTCAAAAACCAGGAAAGGAAAAAGTAAGGTACATTGAAATAAAATTTGATGATAATTCTGTTGAAGAATACCTAGTAGGTATTTGGAACTTTAATGTTTCTAAGGATAAGAATGAAGAGAAATTGGTTATGAGTGACACTTTTCCATTAGTTTCTAATGATTTTAATGGATATAATTTTAGTTTTACAAATACTACTGCGAATGATATTAAGGTTATCGATTTGGGAATAGACTTAAATGAAACTTCTTTGGAAAATAAACCTATAAACATTAAACCAAAAGGAACAGAGAAAGTTGTTATAAAAACCAGCACAAAAAACAAGGATAAATTCTATATAATAAAACCTAAATTATCCTATGTTTATAATAATAAAGTTTATGCATATTATCCGTTTGCGACCTATTATGGTTTCTTAAACATGACAGATGCCGATATAGATAAAGAAGTAGAAAAAACAAGTATATAGACTGAAAGCCTTCCTAATTGAAGCTTATCCATTTCTGTGACCATAACTCATTCGTATGAGTTTCTTGTACACTTGCAAGTATGCCTGTAGATTGAGCGACGTTACTTATCGCAAATGAGGACGCCGGTAATTCCAATTTTCCTGGCGGAACGCTTCAAGGAGCAGAAGAAGATGTTCGAGCTGGGCGGCGGCTTCTTGCAGGACCGTTCGATCTATGAGGATACCGGGATTTTTGCCAAAATGCATGCCGATCAAGGCACCATGTCGAAAACCGACTATGAAACCTACACCAGTCTGTACGAGGCTATGGTCATGACGCCGTATTTCCCGCATCCTGACGTGCTGATCTATATCGAAGGCAGCCTGCCGTCGATCCTTACCCGGATCAATGAACGCGGACGCGAAATGGAAATCCAGACCGATGTCTCCTACTGGGAGCATATGCACGGCCGGTATTCCCAATGGATAGGCGAATTCAGCGCCTGCCCGGTGCTGCGGCTGAATATTGATGACTACGATGTGAATGATGAGGATTCGATGTCGGCGATTCTGGGACAGGTGGGCAAGGCGATTAACCGGAGCGCGGTGACGAAGTAGAAGCTGCAAGAAAAGAAAATGAACTTCATATCTAAATTCCCGAAACCTGGATGGTATTTACCGTCCAGGTTTTTTGTTGTACAGAGGTTTTTTCAGTTCTGTCTGATAAAAAAAAGTCGAAAGTTCGCATCATTTTAGCAGAATTTTCAAAAAAATATTCATTTTCAAGCAAAGTACCCGATTTTAGTTCCTCTGAACCAGTATTTTGTCGAGATTTGTTAAGAGTTTGTTTAGAGCGTCCTGCTAGAATGGATTTCAGATATGAAAAAATAGGTAAAAAGATGTTATTTGTTTTTTGTCCGCCGTAAGGGAGCCGAAAGGAGAGAGTGCGAGCACATAGAGAGATTACGAGCAAAGAATCTTGTAGGACGGCGGGCGAAAAACAACGAAAGAATAAGGGGGAGCATTGATTTGCTGAAGAGCAGGAGAGCGAAGAAATACACGGCATTAAGTCTGATCCTGAGCTTGTTATTGTCCTTAATACCAGGTTCATGGGCAGGTCAGGCTTCGGCTGCTACAGAGGACCTAGAAGTCACTTTTGGAAAAGGGACACATATTGGGAACTTGACTTATGCGGCTGATAACTCATTTATTAATCTTTTTAATAATCAGACAGCAGGCTTTAGAACAACTTACTCTAAAAATACCTCAATCGGCTGGTCAGATGGCGATGTTTTAATAACCGATGACGATGGTGGTAGTGCTAATTTTGAGATTGATGTAGCCAGCAATACTGAGCTGAGAAATCTTGCAATGAGTGGTCATGCGGAAGTAGTCGTTGGCTGGAAAGATTTGATTTATCATAGCGGTTCAGTCTTTGGGTTCGAATGGACTCGCGTCAGCGGCGCTTCGATCAAGATTGACGGGAGAACCATTATATCTGGAGATTCAAGAGATGATGATGCCGACAACAAGAGCGGTAAGGCTGTCATAACCCCTACTTCAATTATTACTATTTCTGTTTCAGGTGAAGGAAATAAAGGAGGAGCATCGGGTGCCACAGGTGTATCTATTAAATTTCAAGACAAAATCCGTCCCGTACTGAACAACTACACCTTCACCGGCAACGGGGCAACGCGCGAGAATACTACAATCAATCAGACTGAGCTCTATGTAAAAAATACAGAGAACGTTACGCTTGGTTACAATTTCACTGAACCTGTAAAGCCAACCTCAGTGGTACCTCAGAACTCGGACTGGTTTCTGCGCCATCCGCTGTTTGTGAATCCGGCGGGAACCGGGCTTCCGGGAGCCGGACAACAACAGTATCTAGAGAACATCACATACAGTTCTTCCAATCTGTCGACTCTCAACAAACAAATCGCTTTCCAATACAGTCCGAGCCAATACTCCCAGAGCGGGAATCTTCCGTTGGAGCCTAAGATTGCAGGTACTACACCGAACAATCCTCCAATGGAACAGACGATGCAGGAGAAATTTATGGCCGCCGGACTGGCGGATGCCGCCGGGAATATGGCGATCATCAGCTTCCCGAATGTTGGCAGTGCAAATAGTCTGCCTAATGTACAAGGCGATACCATTGATCCCTTCGACTACAAGCACGGAGGCTACCGTGTCATTGTCGATGCGGTGAGACCTAAATATACGAAGGAAGGCAATGGCATCCAGCCGGAAATTTTAACGGGCGTAACGCTAAATATGGGCGACGTTATTGATTTCACGGTCCAGATGACCGAAGAAGCTGTGGTGAAGAAAGGCTGGGATACTGCGAAAACCTTCCTTTATTTCAACAACGGCATGAAAGCATATTATACCGGCGGTTCTAATACGAAGAACTGGACATTCCGGATGACCGTTCCTGACGGTGTTACTGTGGAAGCGCCGCTGCTCAAGGTTATTGCGTTGTCGAATGATGCCAAGGGCAATAACACTGACATTGATGTTGTTCAGGACTATGCGGGTAACCTGCTGTTCCAGCCGGCTAACTATGCAGGGGAGCATGTTGACGGCAACTCCACGCTAATCAACTCTAAGATTGACTGGGCGAACCTGTCCATTGACAATACGAAACCAATTGTCAGCTACCGCTATGAGAGCGGCGGGGGCAGCAATACAACCTATCAGAAAAAAGGCAAGGTTACGATTGATGCCAATGATCCGGCAGTAATGGTTCCGGAGCTTGATCCCATCGTAGCAGATCAAAAGAATTACAGACCAAGCCGGGGGATTTACCGCCCGTCCAATATGACAGGCTCAGCCTCACCATCGGTTGGCCTGGTGTACTACCTATGGAGCCAGGACCCGTCCGATCCGTTTGCTGACAAGACGGAGGATAATTTTGCCGCACTAAAACGCTATGCCCTGGCAGCCAAACAGCCTTCTGAGGAGCTCTATCCGGGAGAGTATCAGAACATTAAGCTCCAAGTGGCTAATAACAAAACCAACCTGCTCTCTCCGCCTGCGGAAGCCTTTACTTCCGAGAACAGCGGTGAGTGGTATCTGCACACCTGGACCGCAGATATGACTTGGGATTCCGCGCGTGAGCTGAAACAGTATGAATTAATGAAGAATTATGTCCGCTTGCATTATGAGCAATATGAAGCTTGGAAAGCGGAAGCCCCAGGTACTGACGACGACAAGAAATTGTATGCCGACAACAAAGCGCTGGTTGCCGTAGGTCAATACGGTGATTTAACCACGTGGAAGCTGGACTATTTCAAACAGGATGATTCCAACTGGACTCATGAGGTAGGGGTCCTGAAGCTGGACAACCAGGTTCCGGTGATTGCTAGTGGCACCCCGAACAACGACAAAACTAACAATGTAGAGATTACAGCACTTGTTACGGACCCGCATAGCGGAATCGGCAGTGTGAAATATCAGTGGGTCAAGGACGGCAATCAGCCGTTAGACGATGACTGGAAGCCGGCCACTTATAGCGGCACTACGGTTACTCAGTCCACTTATGAAGATGTTTTTGAGGATGGCAGCTACTGGCTCTACCTCAAGGCAATGGATAGAGCGGGCAATGAAATTACGGGCAAAGCTTACGACAAAGCGGTGACGGTCAATTCGCAGGACAGCGTTCCTGCTACATTCGCACCCGAGGCTAACCCAAACTATGTGCAAAGCCATGATGTGATGTTCAAGATCGGCGGGATTACGCCGGATTACGTTGGATATGCCATTACTGGCAGTTCCAATCATCCGACGGATGATGCGGAGTTTACTCTGCTTGAGCCATTAGCGGTTCAAGAACAGGAGCCTTCTCCATCTCCACAGACCGGCAGTTCTGGCGGTTCAGCAGGAACTCCTGTGGAGCCAACACCTGTACCAACTCCAGCTGAAACCATTTCACCAGGCGCCGAACCTTCAGTGAGTGCTGTGGTTGGTCCTGTAGCCATGATGAAGCTGTTGGCGGCTGGTCCGCTGAGCGCAGGCAGCTTTAAGCAAGTAGCAATGAGCGTATTGGAAGCTACTCCTGCTCCGGAGGTTACCGCATCACCGGAGGCAGCGGCACCAACTGCGGACAGCAGTTCGAGCCCGGAACCGGCCGCTACGCCGGAACCAACTCCATCTTCTGGATCGCAGGTGACACCGGCAGATGGTGCTGAACCTGCTGCAAAGCTGCTGGCTGAGGATGAGGAGGAATCACTAAGCTATTTGATCCCTGCAGATGCCACCAAGAACGGCGTGCAGTATGTGCATGTGGCCGTGAAGCAAGGCGATAAGGCTTATTACTACTCCAAAGCTTATTACTTTGATAACCAGCCGGCTGCTGTGACCTTCAGCAAGAACGGCGTCAACTACCCGCTTCCTAAACAGTCAGTGGTGGTGACTGTGTCGGAGCTGTATAGCAAGAAGGGTCTGAAATCTAACTATCAATGGGTTAAAGAGGGCGCAGGTATTCCTGGCGCAGCATCCCAAGGCTGGGCGCCTCTTCCTGACGACGGAGAAGCAAAAATCGAAGGCTCTGCTGTGCTGGCACCGGGTGAAGTAGCTGATTTCACTTTGTATGTGTGGTCTGTGGATGGCGCAGGCAATAGTGTCATCGCGAAGACCCCTGAAATCTTCAAGGTATCGGCAGCAGGAGGCAAGGAAGCCCCACCGGCTGATGCCAAGTCGGCGCTCCTGTATTTGTCCGGTGACGAAGAAGACGGCTACACCGCGATTGTGAAGCTGAGCCTCGATACTGAGGATAAATCAGGTTATGAATATTCCATCTCACCGGACAACGGCAGCAGCTGGGTGAACTGGAGACCTTACACGAACTTTGTATCGGTTAAGGTGCCGACAGGTGTTCCGGGACAACTTGAAATTATGGTGAAATACAGAACGCCGGGCGGCAAGATCAGTGATGCAGCTAAGCTTGAGCTTCCGGACAATATGCCGGGAGAAGCTCCGGTATACGCGCTGGCCAGTCAGGTGACTACCGGTCCGGTGAATGCTAAGGTCGGAGCAAATATTGATGTAACGGTACCTGCGGGAGTTAAAGTCATTCTCGGTAAGTCGAATCCGACAACACCGGTACGCACCGGCAATACCTTTAATGTCAAAGAGAACGGCTTTTACAGCTTTGAACTGATTGATCTCAACGATCCCGAACGAACAGATAACCTGTATGTCGTTGTCAAAAATGTGGACGGAGCCAATCCGCAGGCGACAGTGGAGTATCCGTTCACGAAGCTCACCAACAGCAATGTTACGGTTCTGCTTACGGAACCATCAGAGCCGATTATAATCACGAACAATAATGGTAAGAGCAGCCATACCTTCACTGAGAACGGTACGTTTACGTTTGAATTTAAGGATGCTGCAGGCAATACAGGAACGGCTGTAGCCCAAGTGAACAATATTGATAAAGAAGCACCTAAAGTGAAAATTGTCCGCTCCTACCAATATGGAACGGATGGCAGCAAGGTGTTCGGTACGATTAAGGATGGCAACGGCAATGTGCTGCTCTCCTCCGGTGTAACGCTTGAAGTTCAAAAAGCGGATGATTCGGCCAAGGAACTCTTTATCACCAGCCAGAATCAGACGATTTCGCTCAAAGAAAACGGTGTTGCTTCCTTCACCGTTGCTGATCAGTTCGGTAATACAACGGTAGTCAAGGAAACAGTGACTAATATCGTGAGTGCACCGCCGGAAGCGGATAACGTTACTTATACCTTCGTTGATGCTGCAGGCAAAACTCTGCCGGACAGTAAGATTGTCACCATCGGCGGACAGAAGTACGCACAGGGTAAGGTGAAGGTTACGATCTCCGGTAAAACTACAGCGCCGAATATGATTTTCTCAGGCCTTAAGCCAATTCTGTCTGGTGGCAGCTACACTAACAAGATTAGCGGGTCTAACGGAACGTTCACCTATTCAAGAGAATTTGAGGGCAATAGCTCTACAGTCATCGCAATCTCTGATTTGCTCGGCAACTCGAACAAAATTCCGGTTACGGTCAAAGGATTGGATAACACGGCGCCTGAACTGACGCTGAAAAAAGAAACCGTCGGCATTGTCCAGAACAAGCCTGACTTCAATTTTGCCACTGACCTGGGCGGCTACACCGTGTCCGATAATGTATCGGCGGCAGGGAATGTGAAGGTTGCAGTCAGCGACCTGGATCTGACTAAACTGGGACGCCAGCTGGTTACCTATACTGCTACAGATCAGGTAGGGAACAAGAGCATTGCTACTCAGAGTGTAGTCGTAGTAAAAGACGGCGGACTGCTTATTTTCGGGGACGATACACTGATTTCGGCTTCTTCCGGGGAATCTGCATTGTTCAGCAGCAATAAGATTACCTTCAAGATTTCCGGGTACAACGTGATGAAGGTAGCTGGAGCAGACAAAGTTAACGAGTGGGGTACCTTCGATCTGCTGTATCAGGCAGGACTTTACCGTGAAGGGCAAATGAAGACGATCGCAACCAAGATCACTTACCAGGAGCTGGTCAGCGGCCAGTACAAGGTTACTTTCCCGAAAGCCGGCTGGTATACGATTATCGTGAGAACGCAGGAACGCGACCGTGAGTATGCGACCTTCTTTGTCAGCAGCACGAATTAGAAAACTATGAACAGGGGGGACTATGGTGAAGCTGTTTAAAAAAACGTGTGCGATGATGCTCTCATTTGTGATGGTATTCCTGTCCACATCGGAAAGCCTGCATGCCTTGGCTGATGCCGTGAAGAACACGAACACAACGACTATCCAAAATGAATTCATCAAAGTTACCGTGGATAACGCTACGGGCCGGTATGGTGTCCGTACAGTGGAAGGCCAGCCAATACGTAAAAAAGACCAGGAAACAAATCTGTTATTCAAGGGAGATGATCCGGAAACGTCGTTCACGACGTTCCGGATTGATGGAACAGATTATATCTACGGTAACAAATATAAGTTCGGCAACAATTTTTATTCCGAGACCACTGCACCGAAAATCGTGGTAAACACGAACGGAACCCAGCAGCTGGAGATGATCTGGAAGATCAAAGGCGTAGAGATCAAGCAAATTCTGATGCTCTATACCGACAGCGCCGATAAGGTGAACTCCGGAAATGTGAATATCCGCTATGAAGTAAATAACAAAAGCGGTGCCAAGGTTGAAGTGGGCAGCCGGATCCTGCTTGATACGATGGTAGGCAGCAATGACGGCCCTCTGTTCCAGATTGGTACGGCATACCAGGCACCTTTAATGGTAGAAAGAAAATTGACGCATGACCCGAAAGCTGCCGGTATTCCGGATGAGGATGCTGCACTTTATAAATTGCCTTCCTACTGGGTAATGCGCGATAAGCTGGACCTGGCGAACCCGCAGGCGACGAACGTTGTCGCCTACGGCTTCAACAATATCGCCGAGCAGAATATCAACATTGTAGATGAGATGATTGTCGGCCACTGGAACGGCCTGGCCAACACGAAATGGGATTACACCGTACATCCGAATCTGGATTTCACGCGTGATACCAACGATTATGGGAGCTCTGACTCCGCGGTTGCCTTCTACTGGAACCCGGATACTATTGCTGCCGGCGGCTCCCAGAGCTTCGAGACTGTATATGGTCTGGGAGAAATCATTGCCCCGGATAAAGTCTTCTCGATCCGTTATGTAGACCAGATTCAGCAGCTGGCCACACTTCCGGACAACAGCGCTTATAACAATGAGGGGATCTTTGACATCACCGCTGAAGTGGAGAATCTGGCCGCTTTTGGTATGGAGCATTCCCAAATTGAAGTGCAGCTTGACCTAGAGAGCGGGCTTGATTTTGTTAAGCTCGACAGCAAGGGCGATGTTGTTAGGGATAAGAACGGGAAGCCGGTTCTTGAGAATACGCGGAGCCGGAGTCTTGAATTCAAAAAATCCGCCACACCTGAAGAAGCGGAACAAGGGATTAAGCCTAAATACAAGCCGGGCGATACGATTGCCGTTTCCTTCAAAGTTATGGCTAAAGGCAGACCTTGGCCGGTAACGCGCGAATATATGCTGACTGCCCGCAGTCCGGAGACCCAGAGCAAGATTGAAGGGGTTGATGATGAGAGCATCAAAGCACAGTATGAATCGAATAAATCCAATTTCATTCTGCTGCCGCCAGTTGGCGAGGCTACTCCGACCTACGTGTACGGAATCTCGCCGCAAGAGCTCTACAGCACTGATGTGAAATATATGACGGTGAACCTCTCTAATATAGAGGCTTATAATACCGGAAATGAGACGACAGCTCCTAACTTTGACTTATATCTGAAAGAAACCGTAACAGGTGAACGATATAAGGTTGATGTGCAGGATGCGGTAGTCATGCAGCCGACGGATGATGGGATGTCCGGGGACATGCGGATTACGTACCGCGGCGGAGCTAAGGTAGATGAGTCGGGGACAGTGATAGAGCCGGACCTCGGACCTGAATTGCCGCTTGGTGAATACCAGGTGGAGATTGACTACAAAGGCGATGCCGGCGGCGATGAGGAAGTCGCTGCAATGTATGACATTACAACCGAACAGACCATTCTAGTATCCGACAATGATGAATCACGGATCCGTGAAGCCGGTATCATGGTTGTTTACAAGCAGCTGGTAGATGTCAGCGGAATCGCGAACGGAGCTTCAGTGAGCGGGGATCTGCTTGACGATCTGAACAGCATGTTCCCGGACGAGCCGTTCGAAGACGGTGCGTTTCTCTACAATGCTGTAACGGAATACAAAAAGACCAAAGCGGTATTCGGAATGGCCAGCAAGGCGGTTGATCCGGAATTTGAGCTCAGTGACTTCATGGATGATGAAGCACTGGAAGAAACACCTCTCTACAATTACAAACTGTTTGACTCCGAAGAAGAGCTGGAGGCCTTCGAGGCCGAAGCGGAGGAAGAGGAAATTGACCGCGAAGTGGTAGTTGTCATCCGCGGGATGATCAAGCAGGTCGGTTCCAAAGCAGACGAGCAAGTTATTGTAGATACGAAGACTGAACCGGCAATTATTAATGATTCTGTAGCATACACAGGAAAAGATTTGGCGTTTGTCCGTGGTAAACTCGACATTTTCGGAGTATCGCAGCCGGATGATATGCCGTTCCTTGATACGCTGTTTATTAAAGGGGACGGTACGCTGAGTGTGGCGAGCAGCGGCTTTATTTTCCATCAGGGCGAATGGACACTGGACTTCTTCAACGGCTTCAACAAGTCTCTGGGCGGAGATAACTACAATCTTCCTTCCGCAAGCACCGGTGATGATGAAGATGAAGAAGAGGAGGGTGAAGAAGCGCCAGAGAATACGAACCCGGAAGATGATACCGAGAACGGCAGCCTGAAATGGGCCGTCGGGGGCGTGGGCGACCGCTTGAACCCGCTGCGCCAGGTGATGATTGAGGACGTATACTTCAACAAGCAATCGCTGTTTGGTGCACCGAGCTTTTCGATTGACGGATTCGGACTTTCTTTTAATGACTTCATTTTAAGAGAAGGCGGTATCTCCTTCGGCGGTTCCTTATCGATGAAGATCGTTAATGCAGAGATCAACAACGTTGTGTTTAATGATAAAGGCTTTGTCGGCATTGACGCGGCGCTCAAATTCGACTTAGGTGAGGAGCTTGGATTGTTCGGACCTAAGAAGGAAGGGGCTGCCAAGAAAAAGGAAGACGGACCGAAGAGTCCTAGCGGTGAGATTACGGTCACCCACTATGTCCAGGATGTCGGCGGAGAGCCGGTTGAGAATCAGTACGGGCTTGCTTTTGATGCCCAATTGAAAAATATGCTTGAAGTATCGATTGAACTGTCACTCAAGAAAGTAAAGGACGGACGGATTCTGCCGGATGTCATCGCCTTCGGAGCAGGACTGCCTTCTCCGGGGATTCTGATTACCGGTGCTACTTATCTGACCGGAGTCCGCGGTGCAGTTCGTGAACTGGCCGATACGATTGCCGGAGGCAGCAAGGATGATCCATTCCCGCTGACCGTATCGGCAGGCGTGAGCCTGAGATTCGGTATGGCTCCGGCGTATTTCTTCGGAGATGTAGACCTGACTGTAAAACGGACCGGACTTAAAGTGGAAGGCAAGCTGGATTATTCAGCGAAAGCAGATGCTGAAGATGATGAGAAGCTGCCGATGCTGACAGAGGCGCTGCTTGAAGCCCAATGGGTTACCCCATGGTTCGTGCGCGTGCAGTCGGAGATGGATATCGGCGGCTGGGATATTATTGTCGGTAAAGCGGGGATCTTCGTCGGGCAGAATCTTGAGAAGAACCGGACGGATTTTGAAGGCTATATCGGCTCAAAAGTACAGATTCCAAACGATGTACCGATTGTCGGCGGAATGCCGCTGTCCAGTATGTTCCTTGGAGTCAATAACGATAAGGTATGGGGCAGCATCGGCGTTCTGCTGATCTCGCTCGGAATTACCTATTACTGGGGAGGCGGGGTCGAATTCGGTACCTCGACTGATCAACTGCCGGAAGGCATGATCCATCTGGTTGTAGATGACCCAGAGCTGGGACCGCGTCTGATGGTTATTGGTCAGGGCGTAGAGACTCTGGCAACCTCAGAAGCAGCAGCTCCGGCG
The DNA here is from genome assembly GCF_031599675.1 of Paenibacillus pedocola. Lineage (NCBI taxonomy): Bacteria > Bacillati > Bacillota > Bacilli > Caryophanales > Paenibacillaceae > Paenibacillus > Paenibacillus pedocola. Next base: position 2,461,089 of record NZ_CP134223.1, read on the forward strand.
GCTGAACAAGAGAATCAGGAAATTGTTTATCACGAAATTAACGAAGAGATGAAGCTGGTTGAAAATGGTTCACTCAATGTCAGCGTAGGCGGCATTACCGTTAAAAACAGCGGCAGAGTGCATGAAATTCCAATGGATAATGTAACCGGTAATGCGGTCATTGAAATGGAATATGAATCGAAGGACCTTCCGGCATTCACTCTGAAGGATGCTAGCGGCAAGGTGTTCCCGGTTAAATTCGACAACACGAATACAGACCCTACTGCCAATGCATTCACACAGTATATTCCGGCCAGTAATTCTCCTGACCAGGTCGATATCCGCAAAGCTTATATCATCGTTCCTGCAGATAAGGTGAAGAGCGGCGGCAAATGGACACTTACGGCTGTTTCCGCTGTCAAGACGAAGCTGCTGAATGTACCAACTACACCGCAGCTGAATGATATTAACCTGGCTAAGGACAGCACGAACGTCAACAAGTTCACCGCTTCCTGGAAAGTAGCCAATGCTGCCGAAGGGGATACCATTAATCTGTATCTGGCAGAAGATGCTGTTACTAAGAACACTACTACGCTGGAAAATGGCGATGCCGTGCTAGAAGCGGGTGACCCTGGACTGCTGATTGCGAAGGATATTCCAGTTGGACAGGGTGGCAGTGTAAGCAATGGAATTACAAGCGGCAGCACCAGCCTTGATGTAACGAATGTAACCTTGATGGGGAACCAGGAGGATATCCGCGGTCTCTTAAGACAAGGGAATTATTATCTGCGTGCTGAACTGAAATCTAGCGCGAATTTCGCTACAAAGACCTCGGCCCAGAAATTTGAGCTCACTGATCCGTTTGCTCCGCAGAACGTGAGTGAAGTGAAGGTTGAACCGGCAGGGAACGGACTGTTTGCCCTTTCCTTCAAACCGGGTGCCAAGAAGGCCGGACATGCAGATTATGAACACAGCTACATCATTGATGCCAAGCGTGAGCAGGATGGAACAATGAAGGATTATTCCAATTTTGGAGAGATCCTATTTACTGAAGACGAACTGGCCCCTTACTGGAATGCCTCGACCGGCAAATACGAAGGGATCCTGATCGGCGGCTGGTCCGCAACGTCCACAACGGATGAAGTGGAGCTGGGCAGTCTGGAAGGAACCGTAATGGACCTGAAGGATGTGAAGTATGTAGGGCTTGAAGTTGATCACGAATATGAGATTGGCGTTTCTGCAGCAACGATTCCGACAGCGGCAGATGATAAGAATCAGAATTATCATTACGCTGACCGGATTGCAGCTGCGACAAAACTGCTTCCCAAACCAGTTAAGCCTAATCTGGACATAACAGGACAAGGTACCGTAGTCGATACAGGCGATTATACCAATCTGCTCACGAAGCAGACAGAACAGACACTATCCCTGACTTCGGATCAGAAGAACGTGACGGTTGAAGCCTTCTATGCGGATCAATCGATTGGCAAGGTTGCGCTCAGCAATACCGCAAGCGGAAGCCAGGGCACCTTGAAGCTGGATCAGTTCAAGACGGACGGACCGTTCGCGATTGAACTGCGGGCAACGAATTCAGTGACCAAGGATCTTTCGGTCACAATGCTGTACCTGACGGTCGATACGATTGCCCCTGTGCTCTATATTGATCAGCCGGCAACCGGAGCCAGAACCGTCAATGACGGTACAGGCAACACAATTACTGTAGCGGGTACAACCACGAAGGATACTCTGCTTAAAGTGGGAAGTACGGTAATTCCGGTAGCGGATGACGGAACCTTTAACGCCAAAGTAGCGGTGAATTCTGCCGAACCTACAGTGGCCCTTCAGTTTACTGCTACGGATGCGGCCGGCAATGAGAATTCGGCGGTTGTGGATATCTCGAATGAGAGCTTCGAAGTTCCGTCGGCTCTGATTTTGGAAAAGGTTCCATCCCTGCAGCCTGGCCAGACCGGCACGGTTAAGGCCTATCTTAAAGTGGCAGACGGCAAGGATGAGAACGGGAAGACGAAATATAAGCAGGTGGCTGTGAAAGACAGCGAGCTCAGCAAAATCACCTATTCAGTGGCTTCCGGGGATTCTGTCGAGGTTGTAACAGCGAACGATACGCTTACGAAAAAACCAGTAACTACAATTACCGCCCTGTCAACCGGCTCCAGCCTGATTGAAGGGGAATATAAGGTAGCGGAAGGTGTTAGCCTTCAAGGTTATACCGTTGCTACGGTTGCAGTACCTAAGCCTGAGAAGCTGGGCAGTCTGACAATTTCGGCAGAAACAGTCTACGCGGATACCGATCATACGAAGATTGTCGTCTCTGATTCTGGAGATATGACCGGCCAGCAATTGGCTTATAAGATCTACCCTGCAGGTACAGCAGCTGTACTTCCGGTATTCGAATCCAATCTGAGCGATTGGGAAATGCTGCCTGCGGACGGTGTGATTTCTGTAAAACCGGGTGACGTAATCGTAGTTGCCAAACGTACTTCGCTCCATAAGCTTGCCATGGCAGCAGCTAAAGTATCATCGATTATTTACTCCAACCTGCCGGGCGGAACAGGCGGTGGCGGCGGAGGCGGTGGCGGCGCTGTTGGCGGTGTTGCACCGGTAACACCGACCGGGCTTCCTGCTGCGACATTAAATGGTCAGCCTGTGGATGCTGCCTGGGATGGAACGACGGCCATCATTCATGTGACTACGGACAGCAAGGCTGGGGAAAGCAGCGGGGATATTACGATTAGCAGCACAGATTCTGCGGCTACAGGCTTCAATATTACTGTTGACCTGAATTTTGCAGAGCAGGCCATTGCAGCCAAGAAGAAGATTATTGTCAGTCTGCCACAAGCCCAGCTTGTAATTGGACCAGAGAACCTGGCCGGAATGAAAGAGCCGCTTAAGATTAGCGTTGGAAACAACTCCGCTGCGGACAAGGAGGCAATGACGGCTCTTGCCAAGACTCAGAATTTCAACGTATTGGCTGCAGGCGGCGGGACAACTGTTGCTGTCAATCTGCCTGCGGGCAAATGGACACCGGCGCTTCAGTCTAAGGTTATGATTCCAACCGGTATCACTGCAGGTGACATAACCGCTGTAGTCTTGAAAGATGACAGCGGCAACTGGACGACAGTACCTTGGAAGCTGGCCGCAAACGGCAGTTATGTGGATGTCCAGTTGACAGGAGAAGGAAGTCTGTTCTTTATCAACAACACCAAGGCGTTCAAGGATGTTGCCAAGGGCTTCTGGGCCGAACAAAGCATTCAAGACGCTTCGGACAAACTGTTTGTCATGGGTAAGGCGGCTGACAGCTTTGTCCCTCAGGCTAAAGTAACCCGTGCTGAGCTGCCTACCATTCTGCTCAGAGTAGCGGGCCTCATGAACAATCCGTTCACGCAGCAGAACTTCACGGACGTGGCGGCAGGCAGCTGGTACAGCCGCAGCGTATCTATCGCCGCTGAGCTGGGAATTGTCACTGGACAGAGCTCCGGACAATATGCACCGCAGGCTACATTAACGCGGATGGAAGCCATGACAATGGTCGGAAGACTGCTGAATGTGGTCAGCGCCGGCGGTGAAACGCTTAGCAATGCTGAGATTACGCAAATTCTTAGCAGTTATTCGGACAAGGATATGATTCCGGCATGGGCTAAGCAATCGATCGCACTTAGCATTAAATACGGAATCATCCGCGGGACAGACGGCAAGATCAACCCTGCGGGCGTATTGACCCGTGCGGAAGCTGCTGCGATAGCTATCCGGCTTGATGAGTACATTACAGACAAACAATAGAGAAGCAGGGCCCACACCCGTGAGATGACAGGTGTGGGTATCCTACTGTAAAGGATCACAATACTATTTAAGGTGGTGCATGATGGGAATGAAGCAGAAATCAATCCTGGGGTTGGCGGTTGCGCTGATCGTGCTGACTATCGCAGCGGTTGCCGGGGGCTTGATGGCGAAAGCCGATGGGCAGACCTGGTCGGGCGCGGCAGATACGTCATGGTACAACCCGGTTTATACAACCTTTAAGATTGACAATGTAGCCAAGCTCGCCGGGGTAGCGAAGCTGGTAAACGAAGATAAAGATGCCAATGGGGACCCGATTAACGGGTTCAGCGGTAAGATTTTGGAAATTGACCGTGACTTGGATCTTGGTGCTCATCTCTGGGTACCGATTGGAACCGGGGAGCATCCGTTTCGCGGAACTTTGATTTCTATTGAGGGCTCTATTATCACCCTGTCGGGGATGAAAGTGCAGGACGGCCTGTCCTATCAGGGGCTGGTCGGCAATATGATTGACGGAACGGTAGGCGGGTTTGAATTTTCCAATAGCGGTTCCATCAGTGTGACAAGTGTTACCTATGATGTCTATGCAGGTGCTGCAGTCGGCAAGATGGCCGGCATCAGTATTGTGTATGACATTACTAACAACATGAATATTACAACGGACAGCGCGCCTTACCCTGCTTATTCCGGGGGGATCGTCGGGATGGGGGAAGGCTCCATCGCCAATTCCTTTAACCATGGCGTAGTTACCTCAACGGGTACGACTGCTGTCGGCGGGATCGTGGGTTATGGAGACACCGGCGGCCTGAAGGTCAAGAAGGTGTCGAACTACGGCGCAGTACATGCTAACGGAATAAGCGGTGACATCATTTATGCAGGTGGTATCACCGGGCATACGGTTGGCTCTGTTACGATGAATGATGAGGATACCGTAATCAGCAATACTGCTCCAGTTACAGCAAATGGCGGTTCGACCGTCTATGCCGGGGGTATTATCGGTAAAATCGACAATACGGCAGAGTTCTCCGATTCGACAATCAACAGCGGAGAAGTAGGTATTGAAGCACCGGCAGCAACCGGCACCTATGCCGGAGGCTTGCTGGGGGCAACCGGGACTGTGACCAGTCCCGACTTCAATATCGCTTTTGTCAATTCTGCTCCTGTCACCAATGTTGGCGGAACCAATGTGCATACAGGCGGGATTGCCGGCTATGCAGACAGTACGTTCACATGGACAAAAGGCTACATTCATGCTGCCGATGTAACGGCTGCAGGCTCACAGAATATCTACACCGGCGGATTAATCGGTTATGCAGCCAAAGGAGTTGTGCTGAATAATCCTGCGGCTAATGCTTATGGGAATACCGCTCATATCAAAGCCAGCGGCGGCACCCATGTGTATACGGGTGGAATTGCCGGCTACGATACGGGCGGCAGTATCTCCAATGCTTCCTTCACGGGCAGCATAGATGCTGCCGGTACAGCGGATGTGTACACCGGTGGGATCGCCGGATATGAGACCGGCGGAACCATTACGGTTTCTCAGGCCGGTAACCTCTCCTCGGCTCCAATGATTACTTCCGATGGAACCATCGGCGGGATCGTTGGTTATCTGGATGGAACGGTTAGCCAGGTTTCCGTTAAGTATATCCACCTGAAAGCTACAGCTGAAGGCGGTGTTATAGGCGGGATCGCAGGCCGTGCGCAAGGCACCATCAGCAGCGCTTTTGCCGGGGATGCTGAAGCTGCGGACTACAACAGCTTAACGATTGAGTCCGCGGTTAAGAATCCGGCTGCCGGCGCTGATAACATCACAGCGGGCGGGCTTGTCGGTATCAATGACAAGGCGCTGGAGCTTATCGGCAGCAAGGCTGCCAGAGTAGGTTTTATTACGGAGAGCGGGAAGAGCGGATATACCTTCGGTGCTGTAGCGGGTGAGCTTAACGCGCTGGCTGTCATCGGGACAACAGCAGTACCGATTGAAGCCAATGATTTCCTGATTGAACTGAAAGCAGACAATAGCATTGCAGGCGGTGCGGTCGGGATTAACCGGGCAACCGGACTCCATCTGCACACGAACCGCATTGAGATCAAAGCATTGGGAGTATCGGCGCGTGCCGGTGGTGTCTTTGGTGAGAATCACAGCGCGGCCCCATATGTACTGGCTGAAAATATTGTCCTGTCTTCCACAGGCGCAGATGCGAAGCTTGGCGGGATTGCCGGATATAACACGGGATCGCTCACAGACGCCACTGCAAATGCGGTGAGCATTATTGTTAATGGTGAACGTACCGAAGCCGGCGGCATTGCCGGACGTTCGGAAGGAGCGGACGCTGCCTCCAGCCGGGCCAGTATTGTTACCCCAGTATTCACTGCCGGGGAAGCAACCGTTGTAACGGTTAACGCAGTTGATGCCAAAGCCGGCGGCATTGCCGGATTTGCGACAGCTACGGATATTATTAACCCTGCAGCCGGAGCGGTAGCACCGGATTACGTCAGTTTCTCGGTCAAAGCAGCTGGGGCCAGAGTCGGCGGATTAGCCGGAGCCCTGGAGAACAGTAATATCAGCGGGGATACCACTGCAATTAATATCGAGAATCTGCTGATCAATACAACCAAGGACGCTGCAAACGCCTATGTCGGCGGTCTGGTCGGCTATAACGACAAGTCCAGGCTGGAACGTCTGGTCGGCAAAACTCTGAATCTGACCTTAAACGGGCCTGGCGTGATAACCGGAGGAATGACCGGTTACAATCTGGGTACCAATTCGGCAGTTATAATGAACAACTATATTTCCGCCCTTAGTCTGAAAGCTAACGCTACCGCAAGCGGCTCGACAATTGGCGGTATCGTCGGACTCAATGATGCGCGGAACACAGACCCGGCCGTAAACCCGGGAACAGCGGTAAGCACACTTCAGAACAGCCGGACACTAGGCAGTATTGCGATTACGGCACCTTCCTCGAAGCTGGGCGGAATGGTCGGCGAAAACCGCAGCCTGATTGCCAATAACAGCATTACGGATAAAATCTCGGTGTCCTCCAAAGGCAGCAATGTAACCTTCGGCGGCTTGGCCGGATTGAACACGGAAAAAGGAACACTTTACTACACCTATTCGAATGCCAACCTGACCATCGAGGGTGCCGGTACACTGGCAGGCGGTCTGGCAGGCGAGAATGCCGGACAGGTCAAAGGCTCTTATGTTGATATCGACATTACGGGCAAGGCTACTGGTACAGCAAGCCAGTCTGTCTTCCTGGGCGGTCTAATCGGCCGAAACAGTGCAGGTACGGTGGAGCAGTCTTATACTTCATCCAAAGTTACTGCGGACGGCATATATACCAATGTCGGCGGGCTCATCGGTGAGCTGACCGGTGGTTCAATCAAGAACTCCTACGTGGCAAAAAGCGTATATGCCACTAAAGAAAATTCCTATGCCGGCGGATTTATCGGCAGAATTAAAGACGGTAAAGTAACAAACGCCTACTCTGCGGCTGAAGTATCAGCCACAAATGGCGCATATGCCGGAGGTTTTGCCGGCCGCTATGATAATGCCAGCAAGGAGCTCTTATATAAGACCTACTATATTAAAGATGACTCACTCAATATCAATACAGATCTGCCGGACTTTGCAGAAGGCAACCACCGCTGGTTGAACGTGCATGTAAGGCTGACAACCATTCTGTCGTCTACATTGAAGGACAGAACTGCATTCCCTGACCTGTCCGGCTGGGATTTCACCAGTGCATGGAAATACGGATCACTGAATGCGGATTACAAATACCCAGAAGTGAACCGTGAAGCAAATACGGGCGGCGATACCGGCAATGAGGTCAATGCCAATATCAACTGGTACATGAAGGATAAGGATGCTATCGGCTTCCAGATTACCAGTGAAGCGGAACTAGCCGGCCTCGCGGCAATTGTCAACGGCACGATTGCCGGTGTGGACCAATTCGACTTCGCAGGTAGAACTATCACCATCATGAACCCGATTCATATTCAATCGAAGCAATGGGTTCCGATCGGCGACAAGGAAGAGAATGCCTTTGAAGGTACCCTCGAAGGCGGCAATCATCTGATTGACGGCCTGACCCTGCAGCCGGTCTTCACTTACTCCGGTTTGTTCGGAGTTATCGGAAAAGAAGGAACGGTATCCAACATCAATCTGGAGCCATTATCCGTGACCGGTAACCAATACAGCGGCGCTCTGGCCGGTCTGAATCTGGGTACGGTATCGAATGTGGATCTGAAGCTGCTTGGCGGCATCAAGATCAGCGGCGGAACTGTTGGCGGAATTATCGGTAAGAACACCGGGGCTGTCTCCGGGCTGAAGCTGACCCTGGATGGCGGAAGCCGGATCGAGACGGTTTACAGCAGCGGAATTGCCGGAGGTATTATTGGTGATAACACAGCCGATGTCACCTCCACGACACTCTCGGTGAATACAATCGACGGCAGCATCGGCAGCTCTGCTGATCAAGCTGTTGTTGGCGGCGCCTTCGGCAGACAGTCGGGAAATGTAACAGGCCTGAAATTGGAAGTAAGCTCGAAGATCCGGATTACTTCAACGGGCATGAACAGCATCACGGGCGGTCTGATCGGTTCTTACACCGACGGAACGGCCAGTGAACTGGAAGTAAGCTTCACTGACGGAACGCTGGAAGCCCGCGGACATGATTCCATTCTGGGCGGCGTGATCGGCCAATCTGCTGCCGGGACATTGCTCAAGAATATTACAGTCACCGGACCAGACGACGGTGTTCAATTGACCGGTAATGGTACAGTGGGCGGTATCGTGGGTGTGAAAGAAGGCGTACTTGGCGGCATCCTGCCTCTGAATATTGAAGCTGGCGGCAGCAACTTCGATATTGATCATGCAGCAGCAAGACAGATTCATCTGGTCACGACGGAAGACTCTCTGGAAGCAGTGATCGGCGGGATTACCGGACAGGCTGTAAATGTAGCCATGAATGGAGGCTCGTTTGAAGGTGGAATTTCGGCTCCAGGCGAAACCGTAACTGCAGGTGGTATTACCGGACAAGCCGGGAACACCATTCTCTATGATGTAGAAGCCGCTCCAGTGATTACGGCGACAGCCAAAACGGGTGAAGCAGCAGTTGGGGGGATTGCCGGAACAATCTCCAGCGATGATATGAACCAAGGCTTTGACTTTGGCAAAGCCTATCCTCTATACAGAGGTATTTATCTCGCAGAGGTCCATAACGGGGCTATTACAGTAACCGGAGTAAACAATGCAATGGATCTTTATGCCGGAGGTTTGACAGGGCGTATGACGGATGCATCGGTCTACCGCTCCAATACGGCAATTGACCTGAAGGTTATCGGCGGGAAAACTGTGAATGCCGGCGGTATCGCAGGTTACAGCAACGGCATTATCGTGGATGCATTGGGGAACAACAGCCTGAATGCAGAAGCCAGTGGCTTGTACAATGTTGGCGGTATCGTCGGCTGGGGAGCTGACGGTGAAATTCATTACACTGAAGCTGCTGCCCAAGGCGGCCAGTCTATTACTGTAGGGACTGCTCTGACTCTGGAAAATTCCTTGCCGGCGATACATGCCGGAGGTATTGTAGGATTGGGGGATCACATTAAGATCACCTATACTCATGCACAGCTTCCAGTGAACATTAACGATACCAATAAAGACAATACGATTTATGCGGGCGGTTTCGCCGGTCTTCTGGGTGATACCGATGTCCGCGAAGCCCAGATTCAGCACTCTTATGCTACAGGTGCTTTGAATGTCAGCGGCAGGCTGGGGTCTTATGTCGGCGGCTTTGCCGGATCGGTAGACCACTACAGCATTAGCGATGCTTATGCTTCCGGTGATATTGCCAATACGGCGCTGGACACGCGCAGCGGCGGTTTCGCGGCAGCGGTTGAAAGAAACGCCAGCATCAGCAGCTCCTATGCGCTGCAGGCAAAGGTTACTACAACAGGAATCAAATCATCAACCCGGTCTTATACAGGCGGCTTCGCCGGTTATAATGACGGATCTTTAAACATTATATACTCGAATGTTCCTGGTCTTACGGCAACCGCACCTGCGGGAGCGGATTTCCAGAAGGGTGCACTTGTCGGCTATAACTTCCGGGACGGTAAAGTGAGCGGCTCGAAGTATGTCGGGACATTAAATGCACTCGGCAAGAATGCCGGTGCGGCAGCGGATGCCTTGAAGTTAGAGGATGCACTAGATCCGCTTGCTTCCGGAGCATGGAACATTGA